>CAKUXP010000025.1 GCA_934700345.1 uncultured Fibrobacter sp.
GAAAAATCGATTTTGAATTAAGCAATTCCTCATCAAAGTTTTCCGTTTTTCTATCAAAAAAGCATCCATCTAAATAACGCATTCTCAATGGCGATGGTGGAGTCCATTGATTTTTGAGAGAAATTGCGTGACAAAACAGATAAAATCAAAAAAGCGGGTTGCCGAGCACGGCGAAGTGTTTACTGCCGAGCGTGAAGTTAAGGCTATGTGTGATTTAGTCGCGCAAGAATGCGACCGAATAGACAGTCGATTTTTAGAGCCAGCATGCGGTGACGGCAACTTTTTGGCAGAAATATTGACGCGCAAACTTACCACTGTAAAAAAACTGTACAAATCAAACCCGTATGACTTTGAAAGATATTCCGTGCTTGCAATAACAAGCCTTTACGGCGTGGATATTATGCAAGACAACGTTGCAGAATGTCGCGTACGGCTTTTCAAGTTGTGGGATAAAGAATATAAATCTGCTTGTAAAAAGGCGGTAAGTGATGAAACGCGCGAAGCCGTGAAATATATCCTTTCCAAAAACATTTTATGCGGCAACGCTTTGACGCTTATGTGCGTGGATGAAAAACAAAACGACCTTGATACGCCGATTATTTTCCCCGAATGGAGTCTTATGCTCGGCACAAAACTCAAACGCCGTGATTTTCGCCTTGACGTGATGCTCAAAGCCAACGACAAGCCAAAAAAAAGCGAGCAACTATCACTTCTCGACGTTCCCGAAGACATACGGAAATATTTGTCTATAAACCCCACAACAAAAGAATATATGGCAGAGCCGATATGCGAATATCCGCCCGTGCATTACAGGAAGGTGCAAGAAAATGGCTGAAACCTTTTTTGACAAAATCTACAAAAACAAGACTTTGCACACACCCGACGTTTTGTCGTGCCTTGCAAATTTATCTAACGACGAAGTTTTTACCCCGCCCGACGTGGTAAATCAAATGCTCGATTTGTTGCCGCAGGAATTGTTTTCCGATCCAAACACCACGTTTTTAGATCCGGCGTGCAAAACGGGAGTTTTCCTTAGGGAAATTGCAAAACGCTTGCTTGTAGGGTTGCAAGACAAAATCCCCGATTTGCAAGAACGTATCGACCATATCTTCCACAAGCAACTTTTCGGCATTGCAATCACGGAACTCACAAGTCTGTTATCCCGTCGTAGCCTGTATTGCTCCAAGTATCCAAACGGCGAATACTCGATTTCTCATTTTGACACAGCCGAAGGCAATATACGATTTCGCAGAGTGAATCACGTTTGGGTAAATGGAAAATGCAAATATTGCGGTGCGTCAGAAACTCAATGGAAACGAGAAGAAGGCAAAGAAACTCACGCATACGAATTTATACACACAGAAAATCCGGAGAAAATTTTTAATATGAAATTCGACGTAATTATATCCAACCCACCATATCAATTATCCGACGGCGGCGCACAAGCAAGTGCAAAGCCCATATATCAAAAATTTGTTGAAGCGGCAAAAAAATTAAAACCACGCTATTTAAGTATGATAATACCTGCAAGATGGATGACAGGTGGAAAAGGGCTTGATGAATTTCGTGAAGAAACAATACACGACAAACATTTTACCGTATTGCACGACTTTGCAAATGCAGAAGACTGTTTTAATGGTGTAGATATAAAAGGCGGAGTATGTTATTTCCTTTGGGAAAGAGATAATGAAAAGATGTGCGATATTTATAGACACGATAATAATGGTACTATTTTTTCGCAACGTTATTTGGTTGAAGAAGATGATGATATTTTTATTCGTTATCCGCAACTTGTATCAATTAAACATAAGGTCTGGAAGAACAAGGCAACATCTTTTGAGACAATAGTTTCATCAAGGAAACCTTATGGGTTAGCAAGCGACTTTTTTATTAGTCCTGCGAAATTCGGTTTACCTCCGATTAGCGATACTCCTATAAAGGACGGATATAGCATACTAGGACTTTCCTCTCTAAAAAGAGTATTAAAGTATATTCCCAAAAATTATCCGTTGCCTAAAAAAGACGGCATCAACAAATATAAATTGTTTATTACAAATAGTTATGGTTGCGGTGAGATTGGAGAAGGTCCGGCTACGCCAGTCCTGGCTACGCCAGGAGAGTTATGCACTGAGACTTTTTTGGAAATAGGAAACTTTGATACACGTGAAGAAGCCGAAAATGCTATGTCATATCTAAAAACAAAGTTTTTTAGATGTTTAGTTGGCATACGGAAACAAACGCAACACGCCACAAAACAAGTTTACCATTATGTCCCTATGCAAGATTTTTCAAAGCCGTGGACGGACGAAGAATTGTATAAGAAAAACAATTTGACACAAGAAGAAATTGATTTTATCGAATCGATGATTAAACCTATGGAGTGAGTGTTATGGAGTTGTTAGATAAAAATTTAGAGATTGTACTTAAAAAACTTCTCGAAAATAAGACAGAGAGTGTCTCAGAGGAAGACTGTGAACAAAGTGAAATTGATAGTTTGATAACAAATGGTTATTTTACGAAAAAAGATGTTAGTACTTTTAGTAGTTGGCAATATTTGATAGAACCAACACAAAAAGGCAAGTATTATTTTTCAAATAAACAAGCATATATCAAAGCATTTCACCGTGAAAAAACTATTCAATGGGTTCGTTATGCCATTCCGGTAATAATATCAATTGCTGCATTAGTCGTATCTATCATTGCCCTATGTAAATAAGAGAATAAGGATAAAGAATTATGGCGAACAATATTAGTCTTTCCGAAATTTTACATAAACGTCCTGACGTTGTGCCGACAATTTACGGATATATTCTGCCCGACGTAAAAGACCACGACGGATATATCAAAATCGGCTACACCGACAGAAAAGACACCGAAATGCGTATCCGCGAACAATTGCATACGGCGGCAATAAATTTCAAAATTCTGTTCAAAGAATCGGCAATGCGCGCCGACGGCACTTGCTTTACCGACAAAGACGTTCACCGTTTGTTAAAACACAAAGGATTTTTGCAACTTAACGCGGGCACGGATAAAAACGAGTGGTTCAAATGCACGCTTTCGGACGCATTGACGGCAATCGAAGAAGTCCGCACCGAAACACGGTTTGAAGGCAATCGCACGTGGGATTTTGCTATGCGTGACGAACAGCAACAAGCCGTCAATATGACAAAATCGTATTTTGAGCAATCAAAGATAGACGATCCCACTCGCCCGCCAAAGTTTTTGTGGAATGCGAAAATGCGTTTTGGCAAGACTTTTGCAACGTATGAGTTGTGCAAGGCAATGGGGTTCCATAAAATCCTTGTGCTTACGTTTAAGCCCGCTGTTGAATCCGCTTGGCAAGAAGACCTTGCCCACCACGTAGATTTCAAGGGTTGGCAATTTGTTAGCAACAAAGAGGCAAAGTTCGACGCAAAAAAACTTGACGAACAGTATAATGCTTGCGACAAGACAAAACCTATCGTTGTTTTCGGCTCTTTTCAAGATTTGCTCGGCACGAACGATGCAGGCGGAATAAAGGCGAAAAACGAATTTATCCATACAACCAACTGGGATATTATCGTTTTTGACGAATACCATTTCGGCGCTTGGCGTGAAAACGCAAAAAATTTGTTTGAAAAATACGACGAAGAAGACGAAGATTTCGACCTTGAAAAATATCAGAAAGAAGAAGCAGGCAATGCAATAAACGAAACCTTTTTGCCTATCACTTCTTTGCATTATCTGTATTTATCGGGTACGCCGTTCCGCGCGCTTAATTCGGGCGAATTTTTGGAAGACCAAGTGTTCAACTGGACATATTCGGACGAACAATCGGCAAAAGAAAATTGGGACAAGTCTTTGGGTGAAAATCCGTATGCGGCACTACCTAAAATGGTTATGCTGACGTACAAAGTGCCGGATTCCATTACGGCGAACGTTGCGATAAACGAAGGGTATGACGAATTCGATATAAACGAATTTTTTAAGGCGCAACCGCTTGAAAAAGGAAAAATCGAAACGTCAAGATTTGTGTATGAAGAAGACGTGCAAAAGTGGGTTAAAATGATACAAGGTGGTTATATGCCCGTGGACGGTTTGAAACTCGGTGCGGAACGTCCGCCTATGCCGTTTTCGGATACCACGCTTTTGAACGTTCTGTCGCACACTTTATGGTTTTTGCCGAATGTTGCAAGTTGTTATGCCATGTATAATTTGCTACGGCAAAAGCAAAATAACTTTTTCGACGATTACAAAATTATCGTTTGCGCGGGTACGAAAGCGGGGATCGGCTTGGACGCGCTTGCGCCGGTATTGAACGCTATGGGTGATCCGCTCGTAACAAAAACTATAACGTTGTCTTGCGGAAAACTCACCACGGGCGTTACCGTAAGACCGTGGGCAGGCGTGTTTATGCTTAGGAACTTAAAATCACCCGAAACATATTTCCAAACGGCATTCCGTGTGCAGTCGCCCTGGGAGGTAAAGGACGAGCACGGAAACCGTGAGGTGGTAAAGCAGGAGTGTTATGTATTTGACTTTGCTTTAGAGCGTGCGCTGCACCAAATTTCGGACTATTCCTGCCGCTTAAAGGTGGATGATACAAGCCCCGAACAAAAAGTGAAAGATTTCATTTCTTTCTTGCCTGTGCTTGCGTTTGACGGCTCGTCAATGAATCGTATCGACGCACAGGACATTTTGGATATTACTTATGCAGGAACGTCGGCCACCTTGCTTGCAAAGCGTTGGCAAACCGCTCTTTTGGTGCATGTTGACAACGACACGCTCAAAAAATTGCAGAATAATCAGGACGCTTTGGATGCGCTTATGAACATCGAGGGCTTCCGTTCGCTTAATTCCGAAATACAGACAATTATAAACCGCTCGGAAAAGGTTAAAAAACTCAAAAAAGAAAAAGGCAACGACCTTTCAAAGCAAGAGAAAAAGGAACTTTCAGAAGATGAAAAGAAAGCAAAATCACTGCGAAAACAGGTGCAAGAAAACCTGTTAAAGCTTGCCGCCCGTATTCCGGCGTTTATGTATCTGACAGACTACCGTGAGCAGACAATAAAGGATGTTATAACGCAGATTGAACCGGATCTTTTCAAGAAGGTAACGGGACTCTCGGTTAAGGATTTTGATATTCTTTGTTCCATCGGCTTATTCGATCCTGAAAAGATGAATCAGGGAATTTTCGGTTTCCGCAAATATGAAAATTCAAGCCTTTCCTACACGGGAATTGACAAACACGAAGGTGAGGCTGTCGGCGGTTGGGACACTGTACTGCGTCGTGAAGAATATGAGGCGCTTTATTCAAAGCAGCAGGCAACCATTGCCGATTTAACGGAGGCGATTACCGTTGCCGACACTAAAGCGGAAAATATTCAACCCAAAACAAACAATACTGCGCATAGCGTAGGCGCAGCCCACAAGCCTGCTGCCACCTCGCAGCCCGCTCCCGAAAAAGATTGGGACAAGATTCTTTCTCCCGTAGGCGTGGGAACTGCGGTAAAACACAAGACCTTCGGCGAAGGCACCGTTGTTTGGATGGACAAGGCTAAAAAGTACATCCGCGTTAAATTTACCGCGGGCGAAAAACAGTTCGTTTTCCCTAGGGTGTTTTTAGATGAACTTTTGAACGTATCTTAAAACAAAAAAGATCCGCTGTTGCGGACCTTTTATGGAGATAAGGGGAATCGAACCCCTGACCTATAGATTGCGAACCTATCGCTCTACCAAACTGAGCTATATCCCCGGTTGCGACACAAATATATTTTATATCGGATAAATTGTCAAGGTGTCCAGTTGATTTCCGTGATTCCTTTGCTTTTGAGAAATGCGTTGGCCTTGCTGAAATGCCTGCAGCCGAAAAAGCCGCGGTAGGCGGACAGCGGACTGGGATGGGGCGCTTCGAGAATCAGATGCCCGCGGTCCTTTGCGATTAGGGCTTTCTTGCGGATGGCGTAGTTTCCCCACAGAAGAAATACGAGGTTTTCCTTGATGGCGGAAATTCGTTCGATGATGGTATCGGTAAACTGTTGCCAGCCGATCCCCGAGTGGGATGCGGCCTGGTGGGCGCGGACGGTGAGGCTCGAATTCAGGAGGAGGATTCCCTGGTGCGCCCAGTTTTCAAGATTGCCGCTTTGCGGAATGGGAATTCCCAAATCGTCGTGCAGTTCCTGGAAGATGTTTACGAGCGACGGGGGCGGTTCGATGCCGTCGGAAACCGAGAAGCACAGCCCGTTGGCCTGTCCCGGGTTGTGGTAAGGGTCCTGTCCGATGATGACCGCCTTGACCTTATCGACGGGGCATTCGTCGAGGGCGGCGAAAATCTTGGAGCCGGGAGGATAGACCGTGTACTTTTTTTTCTCCTCGACGAGCGTTGCCTTGAGATGCTGAAAATACGGCATTTCAAACTGGTCGCTCAGAAGTTCAAGCCATGTGGGGTCAAGTTTTACCATAATCCGATAAGATAAGAAATGGAACGAGGTTTAGACGGGAACGGCGAGAATGGCCGCCTTTTCGCCGTTTATCCGGGTGTAAAAAAGAATGCCTTCCTCCGAACCTTTGGGGGAGAGCCGCTTGATTTCCGCTTCGGGAACGATTTCGACGCCGCGTTTTTTGAGCGTAAGCTTCCCGATGTTTTTCGCCTTGAGAAGCGCCTTGACTTTCCCCGTGGAAAGTGGGACGCATCCGAGTACCCGGTAATTGTGAAATGCGGACTTGTCTAAGGGTTCGGAGCTTGTGACGTAGGCGATTCCCGGGGAAAGCAGGCTCGCTGTCGGGGAATTTTTGAGTGCGATTTCGGAAAATAGATGGCTGCGGACAAGGACGGGTATCGGTTCGGCGATGAATTCCCCGAGAGGCCCGGTGGGAAGTTCGGGAATTTCCGAAAGGGAAAAATCCGAAAGCCATTCGTGCGCTTCGCCGGATGCATCGATCGCTACGGCCCGGATTTTTCCCGGGTTCTGCGCCATTTCACCGAAAAGGACAAGGCATTCGCGGCAGTCGTTTCGGGAACCCAGATAGGCGGTTTCTGCGTCAGCCGGAAATTCTTCGGTGGGATATCCGGGCGGGAGCTTGGCGATTCCTCCTCGATAATGCCTCGCGATTTCGAAAATTTCCGGAAAAGACGGTGTCAGTTCCGAAAAGTTTCGCTGGCAGTCTCCGAGTTTTCCGCGGCGCGCGGAATCGATTGAAAAAAAATCGCCCCGGTTTTTGATGGTTCGGACATCCGCAATTTCCGCATTTCGTTCGAAACCCATCGCCCGTGTGTTGAAACGGTACATGGCGACCCTTTCCGGGGAAAGGTCGTAGCCGCGGACCTCCGTTTCCGTGGAAAGGAAAAAACTGTCTCCTCCCATGCCGCAGCACAGGTCGTCGATGGAGCCAGTCTTCGGGAATCGTTTCGCCTTGTAGGTTCCGATGTCTTTCGCTGTGGATTGTTCCAGGGCGAGCCTGTCGCAGGCGAGAAATGCTTCCGTCTGGAATTTTTTCCGGTATTTGGGAACGAGCGCGATGTAATCGAGGACCTTTCCGCGGATTTCTGCGAAAGGGCTTTTCGCGAGAAGCTCCGAAAGCTTGAGATGATCCGTGTTTCGCTCGACGGCAAGAGCGACAAGGCGGAAAAGTTCGGGATTGTCCCAGGGAATGTCCATTAAAAGCCTCTAGATGCGCTTGCGGGCGATTTCGTAAAGGCCGAGGGAGAGAGCGACGGAGGCGTTGTAGGACTGCGCATCGGGCTGCATCGGGATGCGGAGAACGTCGGAGCACTGCTTTCTTACAAAAGGCGGAAGCCCGACATCTTCGCCACCGACGGCAAGGACGATTCTGTCGCCGAACGGATAATCGACGAGGGAAACGTCGGTCGCCGCATCGAGACCGAGAACTTGGTAATCCGCCTGCTTCAGTTCGCCGATGGCCGCTTCGAGGTTCTCGGGACGGCAGATGCGCAGCTTGTCGATTGCTCCTGTCGAAGCCCTGGCGACGGTCGGTGTGATGCCGCACATCCCCTTGGCGGGCATGAGGAAAATGTCCGCGCCGAGACCGAGGGCGGACCGGATGCACGCACCGAGATTCCGCGGGTCTTCGATATTTGTGGCGACGATGACCAGTTTTCGCTCGCCTTTTTCTTTCGCCTGAAAAAATTCCTCCTTTACGTCGGCCCATTGGAGTAAGTCCTTTTCGTTGCAGAGAGCGACGACCCCCTGGTTCGGCATCGCGTAGGCATCTAGGATGCGGGCTTCTACCTGCTGCACGTGGATGTGGTTTTTCTTGGCGAGTTTTTGCAGGGAGTAGAGCTTTGGGTTTCCCGAATTATGCCGGAAGAGAATGCGGTGGAGGCGCATCGGGGAATTGTTCAGGAGTTCCGTGACTTCGCGGATTCCGCCGACGGCCGTTTGCGGCATGCTTTCGGCATCGCCTAGGGCGAGGTTTACCTGGGAAGGCTTGGGGCGGTTTTCGTTTCCAAATCGCGGAGAACGTCCGTACGACATGTCGCGCGGACTGTCGAACGAAGAGTCGTCGCGACGTTCGCGGCTAGGATGAAACGGTTGCTTTTTCCACATGCGGAATCTCCTTTTGGGCGTTTCGGGGGGCTACAATATAGTTCATCAAAATATCGTGCGGCTTTCGTTCCAAGTTTTTTCCGGATACCTGGGCGCTGAACGCGATTCCGCATTTGAGCGTTTCAGGGTGCCGTGCGAGAAAGCGGTCGTAATAGCCTTTGCCGTGTCCGTGGCGACCTCCGTCTCGGGAAAATCTTTTGCCGGGAACAAGGGCTAGCGGAATCTCTCCGGAATAGACTGGCTGGGATTTTCCCGGTTCCCGGACGTGAAAGCGACCTTCGTGCAAATCCTTTTCCAGATCCTGGATTTCCACGAATTCCATTTGTCCGTTTTCACCGGTGAGCGGAAGGAGCAGGCGCTTTTCTTCGGCGAGCTGCTTGAGGACCGGGCGGATGTCCGGTTCGCTCGGAAGCGGGTAGAAGGCGGCGACTTTTTTTGCCGTCCGGAACGGATCGAAAGACCGGATTGCTTGGACAATCCAGCGGTTCTCTTCCGATTTTTCGGCGTCCGAAAAGTCCGCTTTCGGGGCTTTGGAAACCGATTTCATGAGTTCTTCTTCCAGGTCGAATTTCATCCGGTAAAGTTTTCCCTTGAACCGCTTGAACGAGGCTAGCGCTTTGCCGATGTCTGTCGGGGATACGAGAACGAGTGCGAGAAAAACGAGCAGGCAGAGTTCTGAAAATCCGATTTCCGCGGTCATTTTGCCCTCCAGGAGGTGCGGTAGGCGACAAGGCTTATCCCGTAGAGGGCGAGAATGGGAACGGCAATCCAAAGCAGGGAGAAAATATCCGGCGGCGTGATGACGGCAGAAAAAAGCGCGGTCAGGAAAATGACTAGACGGAAATGCCGGGAGAGAAAGTCTTGATCGGCTATCCCGGTGCGAGCAAAAAATACCGCGAGGACGGGCATCTGGAAAATCAGGGCGAAAAGAATTTCAAAGCGGAAAAGAAAAGCAATATAGGATTCCTGGGACCAGAGCTGGAGAGCCGTGCCCGAATATTCGGCGAGAAAGCGGAACAGGAATGGAATTGAAAAAAAGTAGGCGAAAGCCGCTCCGGTAAGAAACAGGAGGGTCGAAATGGCGACAAATCCCGGGATAGCCTGTCGTTTTTTTTGCGGAATGGCCGGGGCGCAAAAGGCATAGGCATGATAGAGGATGACGGGAGCGGAAACGAGTGTTCCGGCAAGGCAGGCGAGAAGCAGATTAGCCGAGATTCCTTCGGTCGGCGAAAGGTTTGTGAGGGTTACCGGAACTGTGTGCGATAGAGGCTTTGCTGCGAGATGCCATAGGTTCGATGCGAAAAAGAAAGCCGTTCCCGATGCGACGACAAAAAATGCTAGGCAGACGAGGAGCCTTGCCCGAAGTTCGCGGAGATGCTCGGAAATTTCCAAGTGCAAAGCCTATTGCTTTTTGTCCGCGTCTTCTTTGGAGACGTCTTTTTTCTCGTTTGGCGTTTCTTCGCTGTTCGCTTTGCGGAATTCCCGGAGCGCCTTGCCGATAGAAGCTCCCAGGTCGGGGATGCGGCGAGCTCCGAACAGAAGAAGGACCAGAAAAATCAGGAGGAGCAGTTCGGAAAATCCGATGTTTCCCATGGGAACCTCAATGGTTTAATTTTTTATTCAGGATGTCGTTCCATACGGAGCGTTGCCAGTTTAAGAGGTGGGCAGCGTCGTAGCGTTCTTCCCAGGTTTCGCCGATCGGAGTAGCGAGCGCAATCAGCTGGGAACGGTTGGCAAGCATCGCTTCGTCGAAACGGAGTTCCGCAGCGCGTTCATTCCGCCATTCCTTGAGGGAATCGACGAGCTCGCCGCTCGGACTCACGAGGGGAGGATTTCCTCGGTGGTTCATTTCGGGCCATTCGTCTTCGGGAATCTGCATAGCCTTCTTGAGCATTTCAAAAAAGTTGACCTTGCGGTCACCGATGAAATTGCGCGGCAACTTGGGTAGAAAATCTTCGCGGACGTTAGGAAATGAATACGATGCAGACCGGACGATTGCAAGCATCAGTTCGTTCCCGAAAACCTTGTATGGCGGCCTGTCCAGCTTTTCCGCTTCGTGTTCGCGCCATGTCCACACGGCCTTTAGAATGTTTAACGATTTCGGGGTCAGGCGGGACGAGCCTGCGATTCGCCAACGTTCGGGGACTTCGGACTTTTGCTGTTTCGCCTTTTCGATGAGATCTTCGCAGGTCTCAATCAGCCAACCGAACTTTTTTTGCGTCAGAAGCTGCTCGCCTAGGATGGCGCAGAGTTCGTGCAGGTAGAACGTATCGTGGATGGCGTATTCGCACATGTCCGTCGGGAGCGGGCGCACGGTCCAGTCGGATTTCTGGTTGTCCTTGGGGAGCGTGACGTTGAAGTATTTTTGAACCAGGCTTGCATAGCCAAGCGCGCTTTCGCCCAGAAATTTTGCCGCGAGCATCGTGTCGAAAACATGCTTGGGAGAAAACCGGAAACGGTGCCACAGCATCCGCAAATCGTAATCGGCTCCGTGCAGGATGATGTTGTTCATCGCGCGGGTCTTGAAAATGGGACGGATGTCGAAAGGAGCCAGCGGATCGACAATGTAATGGTGTTCGCCGATGGTGATCTGCACGAGGCAAAGCCTGACCGAATAGTGGTACATGGAGTCGGCTTCCGTATCGACCGCCGCGATTTCATAGTGCGACAGATCCTCGATAAGGCTTTCGAGGGACTGCTTGTCGGCTACGAGAATGTAGGGATCGTTGACCATCGTTTTCAATTTAAAAACTTATTGCGGACTATCTGGAGAAGGAACGCAGATTTCAAATGTTTTCCGGTTTCCCGCTTCGTCGCGGATGGAGATAAAAAAGTTTTCGCCTGCTTTTGGGAGATCGCTTTGGATAAGGACGATTTCGCGCGGTTCGGAATCGTATTCCGCATAGATGAACGGATTTTCGCTTGAATACGCCTTGATTGCGTTGCCGTTTGCGATTCCCGATTCCTTTTCGATGAGTGGAATGCGGATGACCTGCTGTTCTTTTCCGGCGATAAAGGCCTTATCCATTCGGATTTCGCCTAACTCCGGTGCGGTCGTGTCGGAGATGAATCCGATGTCGCGAAGTTCGTTTGCGCTTGCGGAACGTTCCGATTTTTTTTCCGACTGCTTGCTGAACAGGAACCAGCGCCGGCTGGTTTCGCCTAGATAGTAGATAGGCTTTGAGGCGAGATTCTCGTTGAATGAGACTTTCCATGTCCCGAGAAAGTGAAGACCCTTTGGATGAAATTCCAAGGCGGGAACGCTGTCGTTTTTCATTCGCCGCACGGCAAGCGTCCTTGTCCACGGAACAGGTTCTAGGCCCGTAATCTTTTCGGAAACGGGAAAAATCCGTTTGTCGATTTTCCACGAAAAGTTCTTGCGCCTTGCGGGAATTTTCTGGATGGCTATCGTATCGCTTCGACCGTCCCTTTCGACGAAAATCGATGTCGCTGTCGGATGATTCCTAAAAATTTCGCCGAGCGTGAGAGGTTTTGCCGGAAATTCCTCGCAGAGGTTTATGGGGGGTTCCCGTTTTTCAAGGATTAGAAATTTTGTCGCTTGCGAATCGGAACGGCAAAGGTCTAATCCGATCCATGTCCGGCTCAAAAACGAAAACAGTTCGGGCGATTGAAATTTTCCGTGCATCGCGGGTTTCGGACCGTCGCAGTTTTTCTTGAACGTGAAAGTTTTCGTGGAAATTCTCCCGACCATGTCTTCCGTTTCGATCGTCAGCGTGTCGGTCGGGGTTCGGGAAAATCCTTTGGAAAGGTAATGCCAGTCTCCGGCTGTATCCGCTTCTTCCGCCCAGAGAAGCTCTTCGCGAATCCGGATCATGTCCGCAAACGAAAGAGTGTCCTTGACGATTTCGTCAATGATACGGCCGTTTTTCCTGAGCGTGACGCGGTGGACGGACATCGGGTTTTCGAGCGGTTCCCGGCTATAGTCGGCGATTTTAAAAACGAACCGGAGCGTGTCCGTGAAGTTGTCGATGTCGGGAACTTCGATGCATCCCGCCTTGAGGTCCTCCTCTCCGGAAAGGGCGACCGCTTCCCCTTGAAAAACCGCCGCTCCGAGAATCAGCGGATCGAGCGTGTCCTTGCAAAGCGTTCCGTTTCGGCAGGGGTTGACGATTTTCTCGCCCAGGCGGATTTCCAGGTGCAGGTGGGGATTTCCGATGCCGGAGCTCCCTGTAAACGAGACCGTGTCGCCTCGGTGAAATTCGGAAATTTTCGGGTTTTCGATCGAGATATCGTTTCTTTCTAGTTTTGCCTGCGTTTCGCGTACAAGCGAATCGAGCCTTTTTGAAAATCCGCTCTGGTGGGCAAAAACCCAAGTCTTGCCGCTCTTTCCCTTGAAATAGACGACCTTGCCATATCCGTAGGGGGATAGCCTTATCCGGGAGACCTTGCCGTCTTCGGGAGCGATGACCGGAAAGCCTTCCTGCATGTCGGTCGAGTAGTCGATTCCCGCATGGTATCGCGTTCCTCGGTTCTCCCCGAAAGAAGAAGTGAGGTAGCCGGGTTTTCCGAATGGAATATAAGTGGCGTCTTCGGCGAGAAGCGTTGCCGAGAGAACGAGGAGCCAGAAAAGGGTGGGTTTCACGCGGAATTCCTAGAGCAGCTTGCGGAAAAATCTCGGCTGGTGAAAATCGGGCTTTTCGGTTGCGATCGGAAAGCGCGTCAGGTAATGCGGCCGGCTAGTCCTGTCGCCGCACTTGTAGATGTTTCCGAAAATTTCTGTCCCGAAAAGGCTTCGTGCACCGAGCAGAAATGCCGGAATGGAAACCTTGATTTCCCAGGAAACTTTTTTCCCGTCGAAAATAGGCGCTTCTACCATGCGCAGGATTCTGGCGTATTGCGTCGGAAGGAATTCTTTCCGGTGAACTCGGTCCCTGCCGCGTGCCGCATAGCAAAAGCCCTGGCTTGTAAACTCGAAATTGATGTATTCGTTTTCGGAGTCGAGAGCGTTGAGGAAAAGTTCGACGCAGCTGTCTTCCCAGGCGTTTCCCCCGTCCTTGCCGATGTTTGCCGCGAAGCATTCCCGTGGTTCCGTGACCTGGAAGCGGAGGTGCAAAAAATGATGGTCTTTTTGAAGATGGAAGACGACGGAGGGAAGCATTTTTTCGTCTTCGTCTGTCCAAAGGCGATTCGGAATTAATCTCATATTTTTAAATTTAGCAACATTTTTGTCTTGACAAATTTTCTAGATTGGAAAGAGACTTTTTTTTGGGAGGCTCCATGCTCGATCTGCCAGTCGTCCAGATGCTTCGCGATTCCGATATCGCGACGATGATCATCCTCGGTATCCTAGCGTTTATGTCGCTTTTTTGCTGGGGAATCATTCTTGTCAAGCTTGTTTTCTTCCGCAAGAACCAGCGGGCAAACGCCCAGTTTTTTCACAAGTTCGAAAAAATGGAACGCTTTGTGGATCTAAAGGAACTCTGCGATTCGAGCGGGGACAGCGCGCTCAAGAGCCTTACCGAGGAAGTCCTGATCGAAGCGTCCAAGTTCAGCAGCTTTGTGAGCTACGATTCCATCCAGCACCGGGCCTCCCTTCTAGAGGATACCATCCAACGTTCGATAGAGGGAATCCGTCTGGGTGAAAACCGCCACGTGAACTTTTTGGGCATGTGCGCGAACCTCGCTCCGTTTTTCGGGCTTCTTGGAACGGTCTGGGGAATCATGGTCGCCTTCTTTGAAATCGGAAAGCACGGATCCGCGGACCTCACCGTCGTCGCCCCGGGCATTGCGATGGCTCTGATTACGACTGTCGCCGGACTTCTCGTCGCAATTCCCGCTTCTGCCGCCTACAATATCTTTGTTTCCCGGACCGGTGAAAATGAAATCGCCTATTACAATTTCGGAAGCCGGATGCTCAGCCTGTTCAAGCGTGGCGACCTGCTCGCTCTCGAAGAAGTGGCCGGCTAGGAGGAAACGTGAAGCGCAGCCGCAGCAAGACGATTAACCAGGAAATGAATCTGACGAACATGATCGACGTCGTGTTCTCGATTCTTATCGTGTTCATGATTTCTGCACCCCTGATGAGCCAGGGAATCAAAGTGGAGCTTCCGAAGGCCGAAGCGCCAACGATGGAACAGGAAAAACTGTTGAAGGTCTCCATCAACAGGCAGAACGAAGTCTATATCGCGGACATGAAGGTGAATCCGAAGGATTTCGGAAGCGTTTTCAAGTCGTTGTGGGACGGAAACATGGCGGTGGTTATCAACGCGGATGAATCGGTGGATTATGGACGCGTGATGAAGGTTGTTTCGCTCGTGCAGAATGCGGGCGTGACCAAGCTCGGATTTCTGACTCTCCCTGGAGACGACGAAAAGTAGGTATGGCGAATCGGGAAAAACAGAATCTGTCCCCGTTCTTTCGGAGCGGTTGGAACGGCGTCATCGTGAAGATAGTCGTTGTTTCGCTCGTATTCCATGCGTTGCTTTTCTTGGGATTTGTCGTCGCGAACAAGATCCGATTCAAGCGGGAACCCGAGCCGGTGAAAGTCTTTGAACTTGTGCAGGTGTCCCAGGTGAAAAAAGCCGCTCCGAGGCAGGTGCGAAAGTCGTCCCCGCCGAAGCCTCCCGAGGAAAAGAAACTTCCGAAAAAGGAGGAACCTAAACCGAAGCCCGAGGTGAAGAAGGAAATTCCGCCCGAGCCGAAGGTGGCGAAGGAGGAAAAGCCCGTACCCGAGCCCGAGCCTGAAGCCGTTCCCGAAGAAACAGTCGAAGAGACCATGGACCTTCCCGACGACATGGATCTCCCGGAAAGCATCGCCGAGGAATCGGGCCTGAATCCCGTAGGCTACGTAGATATGGATCCGCTGATGCAGGTTTATCTCGAACGTCTCAAACAGATCATCATGCAGAATTTCAATCCGCCGTCGGGGCTGAACGTCGCTAAATCGACAAAGACCTCGGTACAGTTTACGGTGGATAGGTTCGGAAGCATCACGGACATTTCGCTCAAGCGTTCATCGGGGAACAAGACTTGGGACCATCTTTCGATGCGCGCCATCCGGATATCCAAGCTGCCCGAGTTGCCGCCGAATTACCGGGCGCCCGCTCTTTCGCTCAATTTCAACTTTACGCCGAACTAGGTTTTGCCTTGAAATCAAAACTTTGTATTATTGTTATGATGAAATTCCGATTCCGATCTTTTGTCCTGCTATTTCTTGCCGCTTTTACCGGCTCCTTTGCCGTTATCGATACGATTTCGGTCGATGTGGGAATCGCCGTCGAAAACACGATGCCTATCGGGCTAGTCCCTTTCAAGCAAACCGAAAAATTTGAAGCGCTTTCGGAGAGGCCCGAGGATGTCGTCAAACGGGATTTTGAACTTTCCGGACGCTTTTCCGTGGTGGAAAGTCCGACGTTCAAAATGGTAACCTTTGTGCGCGCGGGGGCGAAGTTCTACGTGACGGGAAAACTAGAAGACGTTCCCGGTCCGAACGTAAAGCTTTCGTGCTATCTCTATGCGACGCAGACAAAGGACCTCTTGCTCGGAGAATCGTACACGGTCCTCCAGAAGGACATTCGGATGGCATTGCACGATTTTGTCGATAAGGTCGTAAAGCAGCTCTGGGGGGAATACGGAATCGCTTCGACGCAAATCGCCTGGGTGTCTAAAATCGACGGAAGAAAGCAGATTGTCGTTGCGGACTATGACGGCTACAACCGCCGCCAACTGACATACGATACGACGATTAACACGATGCCTGCGTGGACAAAGGATAACGAGGCGATTGTCTATGTGAGCTTCCGAAACGGCAAGGCTCAGCTTTTTGAACGCGGGCTGTATTCGGGACGGGAACGCAGGCTCTTTCCGGACAAGTCCCAGACTTTTAGCCCGGCGGTGAACCCGAAAACGGGGGAACTTCTGTTCGCGTCGATTCACGAAAACCGGACGACGCTCTATCTCGGCGATCCGAAAACCGGCGAAAGCCGAAAGCTCCTTTTTGGGCGTACTTCCCAGGTGAGTCCTGCATGGAGCCCGTTCGGTTCGGAAATCCTCTACACAAGCGACCGTGGCGGTCAACCGCAGATTTATGTGATGGGAAAGGATGCCAGCGATGTCCGGCGTGTCACCTTTATGGGAAACTACAACGAACGCGCGTCGTGGTCTCCGACGGGCGATCGTATCGTCTATACTTCGATGGATAACGGCAAGATGAATATCTACACCTGCTCGATAGACGGCTCGGACATCGTGCAGCTTACGAGCAATGTGGGAAACAACGAACATCCGACATGGTCCCCCGACGGAATGCTCATCGCGTTTTCGAGCGACCGCTCCGGTTCCCACCAGATTTACATGATGCGGAAAGACGGTTCCGGTGTGACGCGCATAACGAACAGCGGAGACAATACGTCTCCGACATGGTCCTGGTATTCGCCGGAACGGCAAAAGCAAAATTCTCAACAACTGCAAGGATGGTAACCATGAAAAAGCTCCTCTTGATTTCCTTGGCTTCTCTCGCCGCCCTTTCGACGGTGGCTTGCTCGAAAAAGAAGCCTCCTGTAAACCCTGTCGTCGAGGAAGAACCGACTGCGGCACAGCCTGCGCCGGATTCCGCGAAACTTGCCAAGGCGCAAGCGGATTCGCTAGAACGCGCCCGTCTGGAGTCGGAACGTCTTGAAGCCGAACGCCTGGAAGCGGAACGCGTCCGCGTCGAGAAAATGATTAACCAGTTGATGTCCGACGATGTGTATTTTGATTTCGACCGTTCCGAATTGACCGAAAAGGCCAAGGAAATCCTTACGCAGGTCGGCGACATCCTTCTCAAGGAACCTCGTTTCGTCATCGTTGTCGAAGGCCATACGGATGCCCGCGGTACTGAGGATTATAATATGACTCTCGGCAGCAAGCGCGCGATGAAGGTGAAGGAATTTCTCTCGGCTTACGGTGTCGGCGGGGATCGCATGGAAACGGTCAGCTTCGGCAAGGAAAAGCCGAAGGTTGCCGGGGAATCGGAAGAAGCCTATGCGCAGAATCGCCGGGCGAATTTCAAGGTCAACATCAAAAAGTAAGGCTCTGCGGGTCGGAATTCTTTCGGCCCGAATCAAAAGGTTTCTATGAAACGACTTGTTCTTGGAACGATCTTCTTTGCGTTTGCACTTACGTCCTGTTCGAGCATTACCGTCCTTCGCACCAAGGAAATGAAGGCGGTCGGCGAAGATGTCAAGGGCGATGTCAAGAAGGAAATGGTTGCCTCGGCGGAAGCGTATCAAAAAAAGCTAGACTCCTTGACGCGAATCGTCGATTCCCTCGGTCTTGTCCAGAAGCGGATGAAGGTGGAACTTGCGATGCTCTCTTCCAAGGTGGCGGATATGGGTGACCGAGCCGACAGCCATCACGAGGAACTACTTTACAGGCTTGACCTCTTGCTTGGAAAATCCGACAAGATCCTCTCGAAAAAGGTCGTTGTAAACGGCCAGGCGATTTCTGCCCCTGCCGATAGCGCGACAATTTCCGCAGAAAAGTTGCAAATGCTAGATTCCCTGTTCAACACGGCCCGTGCGGACTATCACCGCGGGGAAATCAAGCTTGCCTATTCGGAATTCAAGCAAATCTATGAAGAGACAAAAACTGGGATCGTTGCGAGCGATGCTCTCTACTGGATGGGCGTGTGCCTTGCGGATGCGGGCCAGGCGGACAAGGCGAAAGTCGTGTTTGGCCGCATTGTCAAGTTGTTCCCGGATGCGCCAAAGACATGCGCCTCTCTTTTCAAGCTTTCCGGTTTTGCGGCAACGGAGGGAGATGTTCCGCTCCAAAAACAGTATCTGCAAAAAATCCTGGGAACGAAAAGCTGTTCGGATTCGAACGAGTTCTTGCAGGCTGCGGAGATTCTGGAAAGGGTCCTGAACGGGGAATCGGTTGTGCCGCCGCATCCGGTTAGCGTTCCCGATTCTTCGTCTGTCGGCGTTCCCGAGAATCCGGCGGATTCGCTGGGGGCTTAGAGCCGTGGACGTCTAAGCTTAAAGTGCAGTGGACAGTGGGCAGAACTGCGGACGTCTAGGCTTCTAGGGATGAGGACGAGGCTTGTGAAGCGAGCTGATTCCTGAATCCTATTTCCTGATTTTTTCTGCAACCAACTCCTAACGAATTGCTAACTTTACCGAGAAATCTTTGACAAGAAGGTGCTATGTCGCGTTTGCGCGTTTTGGTTTTCATGGGTGGCTATTCTACGGAACACGATGTTTCGGTTTCGAGCGGAACGGGCGTTATTCGGGCGATGGACGAATCTAGATACAATGTTCACCCGGTTCTGATTCAAAAGGACGGCACTTGGCTCTGGTCATCGCGAGAACTTTCCCCATACCAGAAGAACAATTTTTCGGAAAACTATTTCTTTTCTCTCGAAGGCCCTAGCGCGCGGAAGGAAAAGAATCCGTCACTTGCGGAATTGCCCAGTGCCGATATCGCTTTTCTCGCGTTGCATGGCAAATGGGGCGAAGACGGGCATGTCCAGGCTCTTCTCGAAAACTGGAAGATTCCCTATACCGGCTGCGGACTTCTCGCGAGCGCACTTGCGATGGACAAGGTGCTTTGCAAGGCGGCCTATTCGGCTGCGGGAATCTCCACTCCTCCGTATCGGGTGCTTTTCCGGAACGGCTTCTCGGGCGACAAGCTGGTCGAGACTGCGGAGGCGCTGGGATTTCCTCTGGTCATCAAGGATCCGGTCGGCGGATCGAGCATCGGCATGGGAATTGCGAAAGACCTGGACGAAGCGGGTCGGATTGTAAACGACCTGTTCCAGAATTCTCCGCGGCTTCTCTGCGAAAAATTCATCAAGGGGCAAGAAGCGAGTTGCGGCTATATGGAAGGCCTCGAAAAGCCTCTCCCGCCGACAGAGATGCGCATGACGACGCGGGAATATTTTGATTATGACGCAAAGTATAACGGGGAATGCCGGGAAGTGACCCCCGCCGAGTTTCCGGATGAACTCACTAGCCGCATCCAAGTGTTGGTGAAAAATGCGCACTTGGCGATAGGCGGTGCGGGATACAGCCGTACGGACGTTCGGATTGATTCGGACGGAAACCTCTGGGCGCTCGAAACGAATACGCTTCCGGGGATGACGCCGTCGTCCATTCTTCCGGCCGAGGCTCTTGCCATCGGTATCGACTATTCTCACCTGATAGACAAGATCATTGAAACGAGCCTTCAAATCAAGCGGTAGTATGGAAGAATCTCTGGATCTAGTCCTAGATACGTCCCGAAAGGGAATCGCCCTCGGCATCTATCGTTCGGGGATTTCCCTGGCTGAATTTTTTAAGCCGGAAACCCGCGGGGAAAATCTCGGCGGGGCTTTGGACCGGGCCTTAGAGCGTGCCGGCGTTTCGCTCGGAGATATACGGCGCGTCCTGGTTGCGCTCGGACCAGGTTCTTTCACGGGGCTTCGCTCGGGAATCGCCTTCTGTGAAGGACTGTGCTTTTCGGGTAACCGTTCCCTGTACGGCGTTTCAACACTTCGGGCTCTGCGAACGCTTTCTTCGGACGAAAACTGTGCGGTCGTCCTATATGCGCGCACCGGCTATTTTTACGTGGGAATGAAATCCGGCGAGACCTTTGTCCCGGCGGAAGAGGCTTTCCAAAAATTCAGGGAAGAAAAAAACGTTTCCTTTGTCATCGACGCGCGCGTTGCCGAAAATCCCGAATGGAAGGCTTTCTCCGCTTCCGGGAATTTCTCCGTCCTTGTCTCGGAGGGAAACGAAATTGCGCCGTTTGTCCGCCTGTTTGACGAACTGGAACCAAGCCTTGTGCAAAAGGCGAATTATATCCAACCGTCTTATTATGAGCGTCGCGGTGCGATGGGAGTTCTCCGCTGATGTCCGAATTTGCGATGACTGTCCGCGAAATGGACGAAAATGATATGGAACGCGTTCTGGAAATCCAGGAAACGACGCATTTTGAAAGCTGGAAGGAAAAGACGCTCCGCGACCTCGTGCGGAAAACATACACGTTTGCCTATGTCGCCGAGGCTCCGGATGATGCGGGAATCTGGAAAGTCGCCGGATACGCCGTATTTTCCCTCGCTGCGGACGAAGCGGAACTCCTTGCCATTTCTACCGCTCCGGAGTTCTATCGAAAGGGAATCGCTACGGAACTTTTTGCCGAAGGCGAAGAGGCTCTTGCGGATGCCGGTGCGCGAACTTTCTATCTCGAAGTTCGCGAAGACAACGCTCGGGCAATAGCTTTCTATCGAAAGTTGGGATTTGACAAGTGCGGAATGCGCGAATCGTATTATGCGGACGGAGAAAACGCTGTTCTGATGTCCCGTCCCCTCTAACGGGAAAAACGATAATGTATATTGGACGCTATGAGTCGAATCTTTAAACCCGTCGCAGATGTCCGAAAGGAAAAAAGCCGAAAGCGCTTCTTGACGCAAGCGAAAATCGGAACCCTGGTCGTTTTGCTTGTTATAGCCTTTTATCTGTTGATTTCCTATAGTGGGCGTTGGCTTGTCCGGGACGATTCTTTTGGGCGTGTCACCTGGGCTGTTGTCCTAGATGGGCAGAGCGGTGACCTGGAACGTTCGGATTTTGCCGCAAATCTGGTGCGTGAAGGTCGGGCGGATTCGCTGTTGGTGCTTGGACGACGGGTCTTTCGCGACAGGAACAATGCGGATTTCTATGCAGAAGATCTGGAAAATATCGGCGTGGATGCCGGGCGCATTTTTGTTTTTCGCCATGACGATCCGAGTACGCTCGAAGAAGCCGTTTCGACCATTCCCTGGCTGAAACGCCGGAATTCCGCAAGCGACACAGTCTTGCTCATCACGGGTTCCCCGGCAACGCGTCGGGCCGCTTTCATTTTCAACAAGCTCGCCGGCGGGCATCCGGTCTTTATCACTGCGGACATGCATGATTGGCGCTACAATGCGAGCAGCTGGATTTTTGAACGTGAATCCCGGAAAAACTGGCTTCGCGAATGGGCGGCGACGTTCAATGCGAAGTGGGAACTCTGGGGCGCCGATACGCTCGAAATTTCGAAACGCCCTCTTCGCGAACCGCTTCCGTGGCGTTCCTCTTCGGAACCTCTCAAAAAAGAAACGGTCCGGCCGGAAAAGCTCGTTTCCATTCGGGAAGCGATCGCTCGCCAGGATTCGGCGGTCAGGGAAGTTCGCGAAGAACGTTCGCTTGAAAGGCTAGGCGAATCCTTGTCCGATACAACAGGAAATTCCCGATGAAAAAGATATTTCTAATGCTTTCCTTGGCAGCTTTTGTCGCCTGTTACAGCCCGGAACGCTTTGAAGCGGATGGCTCATCGAAGGGCGAAAGCAGCCTCTCTGATTTTGGGACCCTTTTCGACGTGAACGGCGGGCGCCAGATTTGCAATCCTTCCGTAACGATGGACGAGGAAAACTTCCCGGCTTCGATGCTTTGGTTGAATTTTTCGGGAACGCTGAATGTGGCCGAAGCTCCGAAAGGATTTTCGACGAAGGGAGTCGGGGAACATGACCGTCTGACGATTTCCGATACCGCGGGCAAGGTACTATGGTTTTTGATGATCGATTCCGTTCCCGGCGTGGAGTGCGAATTCCAGGATCCCGAGTGGAGTGCGGACGGACGCTTTGTCGTCGCCCTGGGAGGCTTTAACGCCAAGGGTTCCAAGGGTTGCGACGAAATCGAATACGGAATTTTCGCAGTGCGGCTTTCGGATAATGCGACTTTCTTTCTTGTCGATCGTTCGGTCGGGGAGTATGCGGATCCGCATCTGTGGGTTGGCGCACCCAAGAAGCAGGTCGATTCGACGGATTCCCTGCAGATGTTTTTCGGGACGGACGAAATCAAGCTGGTCTATTCGGACGCTTCGGGACTTGTGTATATGGATTACGCGAAAGATGCGAAACCTGTCAAACTTTCGAAGCCCGAATCCGCCTTGGAAAACGAACTTGGAAATCCGCTGATTTCGCCCGATGGAAACTTTGTCGTCTATCACCGGCTGGTTTCTTCCTTTGAATGGGATTCTTACGTGCAGGAACTTTCGCCTACCGCAAAGCCTGTCAAAATGGAAAAGACCGAAGGAATGCTTTCCTTCCCGGTCTTTCCGCACTGGTGGAATTTTAACGGTCGTCAATTTATTGTCTGGGCGGAATTCGCCCCCGGGAATTCCTACCTGAACAAAAACGATCTGCTCAAGGAGTCCACATGGGACGCTTCGGTCGGGAGAACGGCGATGCGCGAAGTTTCCGCAAATGCTTCCGCTCCGGGCGACATCTCGATCGAATGGATCGGGAATGTCCGGGAAATCGCCCCGGTTCCGCTGATAGGCGGGCGTTCCCCGAGCGGGCATCTTGTCTCGACCGGTACGAACAACGGCTACTTGCTCTATATTCCCTGAGGAGATGACCGGTGAAAAAAACTTTATCCTTTGTTGTGGTTTCCGCCTTGGGACTTTCCCTTTCCCTGCTTGTCCCGAACGCTCCCCAGACACCGTGGCAATCGATCGGCGGTTGCGGCGCGGGCGGCGGCGGGGGCGGAACTTCGGACGGTATCAAGTGGATTGGACAAGGGGTGAACGGTGGTCTCGTCGAAGCGGAAGTCTTTACCAAGATGAATGTCGGCGAGAACTATTCGGCGTTCACGTTTACTCCGCGATTTTCCTTCAAGCCTTTGTGGACTACTTCGGTCGGGGTTTCGGTTCCTTTCATGACGCACCGCGGCGAGGTCCAATATCGCACGAACCAGGCTCCGCTAGACCGTACGACCGGTGGCGTCGGGGATGTTTCGATCGACGTTTCGCAAATCGTCGGCAGCGGCGGTGCGGCAAACCTCTCGCTTGCGCTCACGATTCCGACCGGCCAGTATGACATCAAGCGGGGAACGGACGCTTCGCAGGAATTCCTCCCTGTTGGTTTCCAGAAAGGTTCTGGAGTCTATTCGGCGACTCTCGGATGGAACTATACCCGTGATACGGAAAACGGGATGTGGCTTTATTCGCTCGCCTATACGCATCCGTTCAATATTCGTTTTGGCGGCGAAAACGAGTTCAATGATTCCTACTTCAAGGATTACGATACAAAAGGGGATGATCGCTTTGAATACCATTTCAAGTGGTATGGCGAAAACGATCTGGGGGGCTTTACGCCGCCGAGCGTTTCGGCAAGCCTCGCCTACGCTTATCGCGGGCAGGAAAACTTTGTCCATTCTTTTGGTGTCACGTTCTCCGCGCCGCTTGGCGTTGCCTGGATTCCGTCGGAAAAGGTGGATGTTTACGATCCGCGTCCGGACCCGGATCACTTGGCGTGGTCGATGGCCTTTGTCTATGGACTTGAGTTCTCGCGCTCGGACTATCCGATATTTCTCGCGTTCTCGCTTCCGCTGCACGACAAGTCCAATGCGGCGAACCCGAATGACGAATATGATGAAAAACCGATGCAAAAATGGAATTTGCCCGATTTCGGATCGCTTTTTGAAGAATGGACGCTCGCTATCGGCATCAAGGCCAGTTTCCTTTAATTTCAGGAGTTAAAGATGAATAAAATTTCGCTTTTCGCTTCTTGTCTTGCCGCAGCCTTTCTCATGGGCTGCGGAAGTTCTAGTTCGAGTTCGGACGGGGAAGGTTTCGGTTGTAACCTTTCCGAAGACGGGGTCAAGGTATTCACGCCGGCTGGCGGGGACGTTTTCAAGCTTGGCGATTCGGTTGAGGTAACTTTTGTCGCAAAGTACAAAAACGCCGGAGGCTTCAAGGTCTATTACAAGGCGGACGAAAACGATAAGGGCGTGAACCTGTTCGAAACTTCTGTCGGGGATGAAGCGCCTGACGGAACGCATTGTACGACGGTTTCCGCCTATCTGGATCCGGAACGCGTCCTGGTTTCCGACAAGGCCTTTGTACGGGTGGAAGCCTACAATTCGGGAAGAATCCGCGGCGATTCAGAAACGTTTACCGTTAAGGAATAAGTTGAACCGTCTTGACTGTCGCCCTGACGATCCTAATCTGACGATTGCCCTTGTCGGCGGCGGGGGATTTGTCGGAACGCATCTCCTGCATGCGCTTGTGGCGCGGACGCGGTGGAAAGTCCTTGTCGTCGATCTGGATTTTCACCGGGTGCGGGATCTGCTCGCTGCGGGAAATCCGCGGCTGGAGTTTTTACAGGCCGATATCGCTGCAGAAGGCGTCGTCGAGCGCGTTTCCTCTTGCGAAATCGTGGTGAATCTTGCCGCGATATGCACGCCGAGCCGTTACATGGGAGAGGCGGAAGCGGTCATCGAGAGCAATTTTACGCATCCGGCTGCTCTCGCCAAAAAGTGCGCACTTTCCGGTTCTTGGCTCGTGTATTTTTCGACTTCGGAAGTCTATGGGAAAACAGGCGCAAGCGCTGTCGCCCTAGATGAAGACTCATCGGATTTTGTCCAGGGTCCGCTCGGGGCATCGCGCTGGTCGTATGCCGTCGCCAAGCAACTTTCCGAACGCCTTATCGCTTCGATTCCGAATCTGCGATACAGTATCGTGCGCCCGTTTAATTTCATCGGATCGTGGATGGATTTTATGCCGGGCTTTGATGGGGAAGGAATTCCGCGGGTTCTTGCCTGTTTTTCGAGCGCGCTCGTGCAGGGAAAGCCGATGGTCCTTGTAAACGGAGGAGCTGCCCGTCGGACGTTTACCGCGATTGCGGATGCTGTCGAGTTTATGTTCTGTTTGTTTCAACATGCGGAGAGAGCCTTGGGGCAGGCATTCAATGTGGGAAACGCGAATAACGAACTTTCGATTCTCGAACTCGCCGAGAAAATGCGGAAAATCTTTGTGCGGATAACTTCCCTTTCGGAAAGCGAACTCCCCGGATGTCAGATTCTGTCGGGCGAAGAATACTATGGCAAAGGCTATGAGGATTCCCTGCGCCGCGTTCCCTCGGTGGAAAAGGCGAAGCGCCTGTTGGATTTCAAAGCGAAGGTTCCCGTCGAAACCGCTCTTGAAGAATCTCTGTCCTGGTTCGTCAAGCATTATTCGGCGAATCGGGCATGATACGCGACCTGCTTCTCTTTGTCCCCGCGTATAACGTGGAAAGGGAACTCCCCGAGTTGCTCCGTTCGATTCCCGGCGAGATCCTGCTCCGCGCCAGGGAACTACTGGTTGTCGATGACGGCAGTTCGGACGGCACCCGAAAATTGGCTGAAGATTTTTCCCAAAGTGAAATCCGGACGCGTGTCCGCATCGAATCGCTTGTTTGCAATCAAGGCTATGGCGCGGTCGTCAAGTGCGGAATTTCCCGGGCGAAAGCTCTTTTGAAAGAAGGAGTCCGGTTTGCGGTATGTCTGCATGGCGACGGGCAGTATCCGGCAAGCGCAATTTCCCGGATGCTCTCTGTTCTGGAAAATTCCCCAGCCGCAGCCGTACAGGGTTCGAGACTTGCCCAAAGGGGAAGTGCCCGGGAAGGGAATATGCCCTTTTATAAGTTTCTTGGCGGAAAGATTCTCACGAAAATCGAAAATGCCGTTTTTTCAAACAAATTAACGGACAGGCACAGCGGACTTATCGCTTACCGGATGGATTTTCTGGAATCGTTGGACCTTTCAAGGCTTGGCGGATCGTTTGATATCGACCTCGAAATTTTGGCGATTGCTGATGCGAGAGGATACAAGATTTCCGAAGTTCCGATAGAAACGCGCTATGCCGGTGAAAAATCGAATTTGTATGTAATTCCCTATGGAATTCGCGTCTTGCGAATTTCCCTTTTGCGCTTTTTGGGATTTTATGGCTAGCATTTTGATTACAGGTGGTGCGGGCGTCGTCGGCGCGAGGCTGTCGAGCCTTTTTCTTGAGATGGGACATTCCGTCCGAGTCTTGACGCTTCCCGGGCAAGGTGAATCGAAGCGTCTCCCCAAGGATGTCGAAATCTTTTACGGCGATGTCCGGAAACCGGAATCGCTTCTTGCGCCTTTTCAGGATGTGGATACGGTTTGCCATCTGGCGGCGGTTATTCTCGCCGGGAAAAGGGAAGCCTTTGAAAAAGTCAACCTGGAAGGCACTCGCAACGTTCTTCTCGCCGCAAAGTCTGCCGGGGTCAAACGCTTTCTCTTCGTGTCGAGCATTTCGGTAACCTATTCGGACCTGACCGATTACGGAAAGAGCAAGTTACGCGCCGAATCCTTGGTTCAGGACATGGGCATCCCTTTTACGATTGTGCGACCAACCCTGGTTGTTGAAAGGACAGGCGGAGCGGAATACATGCTTTTGATGAGGTATCTAAAAAAGGCGCCTCTTGTTTTTTTGCCGGGAAAGGGAAAATGTCTAAAGCGTCCCGTGAGGACCGAGGATTTGGTCCGGGGAATCGCTCTTGCCGCGACTTCTCCGGCAGCTGTCGGGAAAACCTATGCGTTGGCGGGATCAAAGGTGATGTCCCTTCTCGATATGGCGAAAATTTCGATGGAAAGGGCCGGAATCCACAAAAAAATCTATGGCTTGCCGCTCTGGATTTGCCATTTTCTGGCTTTGCTGAAACAGATCCTGATTCCGGGAAGCGTTTCGGCTAGGCAGGCGTTGGCGGGATTTCGCGAAAATGCCGCCCCGGAAATTTCCGATGCGGAAAAGGACTTGGGTTACCGTCCCGGTTCGCCGTTTTAGCGTAAAATTTTTTGCGATTTTGCACGGAAAGGTGTAGATTTATAAAAAACAAAGAGGAATTTATGAAATGGAATAAAATCTTGTCTGCTGTTGCCGGAAGCGTTCTTGCGTTTTCCGCCTGTAGCGATTCGAGCAGCGGCGCGAGCCGTGAATCGGATTCTTCGTCTTCGGGAGAGATCCTCTCGTCTTCGTCGTCATCGGATAATCCGACGCCCGCTTTTGACATCGAAAACCTTTTTCCGAATATGGATCTCGGTTTAAAGTTCGGCACGAACCTCTGGCTTTCCGCCGGGAAGAACGGGCTTTATTCGCTCTGGTTTGTCGATACGGCCTCCGCGGATCTTTCCTATGGGACGATCGTTTCCCATGCGGATCTTTCAAGCGGCGTTCTCGCGTTTGATTCTACGTCGGGCTATACCTTTGCTGCGAACCATAGCAAGGGCGATTCGGTCCTCGCCTGGATCCGGAAGGGAATCCGTCTGGAATTTTCGATGGAAGATTCGGCTTTGATGGTAAAAATCGACGATGCGAAACCGTTTGCCGTAAAAAAGGCGACGCGCCAAGTCGATCCCGACTATCTTGCGAAAAGCGATAGCCTTGTAGGGATGGTTCTGGAATGGAGCAATGGCGATACGAGTTCTACCTATCGATTCTACAAAAACGGGGAATATATCCGCGAGGTCGCCGGCGAGTCTTCTGCTTTCGAAGCGGGCTTTTACGATGTTCACCGCCAGCACCTGCTCACGCTACCCGTCTATTTTGCCGGTTACGTTTCGATTCTCAATTCCTACATCGCCAAGAAAAAAAACGGCTCGTATGAATTTGACAATGGAATTTCGAAAAGAAATTACAGCGTCTCTTCGATGACTGTGGAATACCCGGATATATCGTTCTTGACAAAGACCGACTGGCGATCCGAAAGCAACGATACGCTCAAGTGGACTCTCGCGTTCCAGGGAGAAAACTATACGGTTCGGGGAAAAACCGGTTTGAATGACAATACGACCAAGATCCAGCGTGAAGGCGCTTGGGCTGTTTTCGGGGACAATCTGGTCCTTTCGGTCGAGAAATGCAGTGCCTCTAAAAAGGTGGAATGCCCGGCGGTAGAATGGGGAGCGCTTTCTAAAGTCGAAGCGACTTCGTTTGAATTCGAAAATTCCGAAACGTCCGACGAGTATGCCGCACCGAAAAACTGGGCTGCGATCGAAGAAGAATAGTTACGTATAAACTAAACGACCGATTCCGGCCAAGGATGCTTCGGGTATCTCCCCCGGAGCTCTTTTCGTATCTGCGGGTATGTGTTTTTCCAGAATTCGGTGAGGTCCCATGTTTTCTGGGCGGTTCGGAAATTCGGGGCGAGGATGTCGTAGCGAACCTTGACTTTTCCATCGGCGATAAAATGCTCTCCGCGAAAGGTCATCAAGTCTTCGATGCGGGCGGAAAGTTCCACGGGAGAATTTTCCGCATAGCGGTAGCGCGCCTTTTTCCCGTTGGGAAGTGCAAGCGTATCGGGAAACATTTTTCCGAGCCAGGGAATCATGTTTTCTCCGAAGAATTCCTTCATCTTGGAACGGAAAAGTTCCGGTGTGAGTTCCCGAAGTAGAAAATGCCCGTCCAGAAAATCCTCGGTGACAAGCTCGAGGTCTTCCGCATTCCACGTCGGCAGGGAATACTCGGGAAAGCTCTCGGCGGCGAGCTTCATCTTGCAAAGGAGAATTTTGTTCGCATCGTCCATCCAAAGATGCGAAAGGTCTTCGCGGCGGTGGCGCTCCATCCACGTTTTTCCTGTCAGCGCTTTTAGTTTGTCCTGAACCTCGTCGGGAACTTCTTGAGGCTGGATTTCCCTGCGGGATATTTCAGCCCCGTTTGCCGAAGAAATCTCTAGCCCGATGTAACGCTCCTGTCCCGCACGCCATAAAAGTTCGTAGCGAACTTCCTTGCGCTCGTTTTTTAGAAAATCGCTAGGGACCGTTAGATAGAATCCGGCGCGCATTTCGGACTTCTGGGATGAACTTGTACGCAACAAATGGAATACCAGAATGGCGTCCGATTCCTCGACGGTTTCCGGCTCTATCGGAAACGTGTCGTTTTTTGTCCTGTAAGCGTTTCCGCTTTTGATGGCCAGCGAATCGGGAAAGCTCTTCCAGAAAAGGCGGAGTGTTTCCCGGGGATTGTCGGGTTGAAAATTTGTGGAATTCTTGGCCCGCGTAAATTCCTGCAGCCTCCGGTAAGAAAGCTGGGTTTCGCGAGTTGCGCTTCGCTTGTCCTGGAGCATACTCTGGGCGCATTCCAGGGCGTTTAGCGGGGCCTTTCCGCGTGCCGGTTCGTCGGAATCGAGGATGGAAAAAACAGCGAGCGTCAAAGGGGAAAGAGATTCCGCTTCGAGATACGCCTTGGCTAGTTGCAGGTCGTTAAGCGGAATTTCCAACGCCCGGAGACCGCTCGGAGAAATTTTTCCGTCTGTCGAAAGAAATCCGTATCGGGAAAGTTCTTTGCCGGCTTTTTCGGCAAGGGTTGGATCCGGTTCGGTGGGAAGTTTTAGATCGTTTGCTGCGATGCCCAGCTTTTTGGCAAGAGCGGCCCTTTTCAATAAAACCGGACGCAGGTCGCTTTTCTGGATTTCGGGAACGATGCTTTGCGAAAAAAGGCTCTCTTCTCTTTTGCTCCACAGCCGGATGCAGACGCCTTGTCTTGTGCGGCCTGCGCGTCCGGTGCGCTGGACCGCGTTCTGCATACTGATGCGTCCGATCTTCAGGATGTTTTTCCCTTGCGAAACGTTGAATTCCGAGGTGCGTTCTAGGCCGGAATCGATGACGCCTGTTACATCCGGAATGGTGAGACTCGTTTCGGCGATGTTTGTCGAAAGGATGACGCGAGGTTCGTTTGTATGTAAAAATATATCCTGCTCGATAGTCTTGTCCTGTCCGCCGTATAGATCGAGGATTCTGAGCTTTCCATAGCCGAATGCTTCTTCGAGATGGCGATGGACGCTTGCGATTTCGCCCTTTCCCGGGAGAAACGCCAAGGTCGTTTTCCAGACACCGTTCCGTTCTAAGGTGCGGAGAGCCTTTTCCACGTTTCGTGAAAGCTGGCTTCCGGGGAGCGATTCCTGGTTCAGGATTTGTACCGGAAAACCGGGACGCCCGACCTGAAGACACTTGATTCCCAGATATTTTTCAAGCTTTTCCCGGCTCAGTTCCGCCGAGAGAACCGCGATTCGCGGCGCATTCGGTTCCTTTTGTCTGGCAAGGAAGTAGGCAAGGAGCAAATCCATTTCGGTACGGCGTTCATGAAATTCGTCGAAAACTATCCAGTCGAACGATTCGCTTTCGTGCAGCAAGGTTTGGAGAAAGTTGCCGTATGTGGTAAAGAGAATTTTCGTGTCGTCGGAAACGGCGCTTTCAAAGCGGATCCTGTAGCCGATTGCCGTACCGGGCCTAGTTTCGGAAAGCTTTGATAGATAGTTTGCCAGGCTTGTCGCGGCAAGCCTCCGCGGTTCGAGAACGGCGACTTTTCCGAGGCCTTTCTTTTGCGATGCGAGCAGCCATGGGATAAAAGTCGATTTGCCGGAACCTGTCGGAGCGGTCAGAAGCAGGTTCTTCCGCCGGCCTATCTCCTCGCAAATTGTTCCGCCGAATTCCTTCAGCGGGAGAAATTCAAAAGCTGACGCGTTCATGTAAAACGAACTTTTCTTGTGCGTCTAGACGCGCGGAAAGCGAAGATGTTCGCCGGTCGTCTTGTCCGTGTAAGGCCAGTGGCTGTTTTTTTCCTGCTTGTCGAGCATGAGGTTCGTGATGCGCCGTTGGAGACCCGCTTCCGTCTTGCAGAAAAAGTAGGCGACCTTGTTTTCCTTTTCGATGAAGAAAACGGCTGCCTTGAACTTGCTTTTGAATGCGGCGCGGAACAGGGAGAGGTCTTCGCGCTTCGGGACAACGCGATTCCCCTTGACTTCGCACACGACGTCTGCGTCCTTTAGCATCGCCTTTCCCTTGTAGCGGATAACTTCGCGATTCGGTTCGGAGTTCTTGCGGATGGTTTCCATGTTAAAGGCTCCGCCACCTTCTTTCATGACCCTTCGCACGGCGCGGATCGCAGCGAAAACGATAACGAGAATGACCAGGATTAAAATGACGACCCAGTATTCCGAGAAAAAATTGGCGATTTGGGACATAGAACCTCTTGAATGTAAAACTTTGCGTCCGAAAATAGAAAATGCGCCGGAGGTCTTAAAATCGGAGCCGTTTTTTTCTATTGTTTTCCATCGAATTTCACAACCAAAAGAGGTGCACGCACGAAATGAAAAATTGGCGTATCGACGATTCCCGGGATCTTTACAATGTCCGCGGATGGGGAATAAACTACTTCGACATCAACGAGGAAGGGCATGCGACCGTCTGCCCGCTTCGTGACAAGGGGCCGGAAATCGATCTTTACAAGCTTGTCCAGGAACTCGATCTGAGGGATATGCCGACGCCGCTCCTTCTTCGGTTTCCCGACATTCTCGATACGCGGATTGAAAAGATCAACGAGTGCTTCAACAAGTCCATCAAGGAATACGGATTCAGGGGTTCCTTTTACGATGTCTTTCCCATCAAGGTGAACCAGCAACGTGCGGTCCTTGAAGAAGTCGTGCGCCACGGAAAAAAGTTCAACATCGGTCTTGAAGCGGGTTCGAAGCCGGAACTTCATGCGGTGTTGGCGAACATGGATAATCCGGCGTCGCTCATCATCTGCAACGGCTACAAGGATGAGGATTTTATCGAACTTGCGCTTCTCGCGCAGAAGATGGGAAAAAATATCTTCGTCGTCGTGGAAAAAATGAACGAGCTCCCGATGATTATCGAAATCTCGAGACGTATCGGGGTGAGGCCGAATATCGGGCTGCGGATAAAGCTCGCCTCTTCCGGGCAGGGCAAGTGGGAGGAGTCCGGCGGCTATCACAGCAAGTTCGGGCTGAGCAGTTCGGATCTGCTCCATGCGCTCGACCTTATCCGCGAAGAAAAGATGTGCGATTGCGTCCGGCTTATCCACTGTCACCTGGGAAGCCAAATAACGAACATTCGGAAGGTGAAGTCCGGGTTGCGCGAAATTTCCGAATTTTACGCCCAGTTGAAACAGGCCGGGATGAATGTGGAATTTGTCGATGTCGGCGGCGGTCTTGGCGTGGATTACGACGGCAGCCGAAGCGCGGGAACGGGTTCCGTAAACTATTCCATCCAGGAGTATGCGAACGATATCGTCTATTCGATCTATGAAACCTGCGAGAAGTTCTCTCTGCCGCATCCGAACGTCATTGCCGAGACGGGGCGCGCCCTTTCCGCTCACCATTCGATTCTGGTGTTCAATGTTCTCGAAGCGGCGGGACCCGCATTCTTTGAGGATGAAAAGCAGGAAATCCCGGAGCGGGTCGCGGATTCCATCAAGGATCTTTATGCGATTCTCAAGAGCTTGAACATTCGGAACTTGCTAGAAAACTGGCACGATGCGATGCAGATCAACGATGACGTCCTTTCCGGGTTTCGGATGGGAACGGTCGATTTGCAGACGCGCGCCCTTGCCGAACGGCTTTTCTGGAGCATCGCGCGCCGCGTGAACGAACTTTCGAGCGAGCTTCGGCATGCCCCGATGGAACTTTCGGAGCTTCCGCGACTTCTAGCCAAAAAATACTTCTGCAATTTTTCGCTTTTCCAGAGCCTTCCGGACAGCTGGGCCATCGACCAGATCTTTCCCATTATGCCTATCCAGCGCCTAAATGAATCGCCGACGGTTGATGCGACGCTTCAGGATATCACCTGCGATTCCGACGGAAAAATGGACATGTTCGTCTCGGGCGACGGTATTTCCCGGACGCTGCCCGTTCATCCGCTAAAAGAGGGCGAACCGTATTATCTCGCGGTCTATCTCGTGGGCGCCTACCAGGAAATCCTTGGCGACCTGCACAATCTTTTTGGCGACACGAATGCCGTGCACGTTGTCTGCGACGGGGATTCCTACCGCATCGACCAGATGATCGACGGCGAATCCGTGGAAGACGTTCTGGATTACGTGAACTTTAGCGACAAGGCCCTTGTCCGGACGATGGAAAACTGGGTTTCGAGTTCCGTAAAGGAAGGAAAGATCACGCTCCAGGAAGGCAAGGAATTCCTGAACATCTATCGCTCGGGGCTTTACGGCTACACGTATCTCGAAGGCTAGCGGGAACCGCCGGCTAGGACGAACCGTCCGAAAGGATAGTATTTCATTTTGGCGAGAATGCGCCCTTCTTTCTTGAAAATAAATTCACAGATATAGGATGGTGCTCTTCCCTTGATAGTTGTTTTGATTGGATATTCATTTCTTTCGACTGTGGAAAAGCGTTCGGAGAGTTTTTCCGTTTGCGACTTGTCCAGCGTGATTTGTACTTCTTTTTCTTTTTTATATCTGGGATTTTGGAGTGCCTGGATTTCATCGGAGGAGTCGATTAGTGCGAGAAAATCGGAGGCGCTTTGGAAAAGGTTTGTGGATGGGACTGATTTTTTTTTCGGAATTTTTGGAAATGACTTTTGTCGAAATGTTCTTGTCGTAATTTTCGGTATCGCTCTTTTCCTCATTTCATGTCTCCCATGTAGAATTTATCTTCTCCGTAGCCTGGATGAGTTTTTCTAAAGGTGTCATTGGGTGTGCTTAGATAAATAGAAATTCCTTGCTCATCGGCAAGAGGCAAGTCCCCGCTGGGTCTATCTGTTTCTTCGTCATATTCATCTAAAAGTATTCGCTATTATATCGCGAATCGTGACCACCATGTGTGCAATTTCTACAATCTTTTCCGTACAGTTTTCTTGTTGATAGGATTTGTTTAATTCGTCAATGGTAAATTCATCAAGGATTGCCCATGTGGGATTTTTTAAAGTGTGATATTTTCCTCGCTCTGTTTCAACAATATAAGTCGATACTTCACGGGAGCTTTAGAACTATTATTAAAAATCAGAGACCAGTTTAGGGCCGCTTCATCGGGAGTATTGAATTCTTGGCTTGTACTTCTTTCAATGAAGGGAATCGGTTCTGGTAAATTTGCCAAGGTACAGGAAAGTAAGAAAAGAATCTTGGTTCCCAAAGCCAAGTTTTTGATGAAACGGTAAAAGGGGAATACACAAACTTTTTCCAAAAGATATATTTTGCTTTCTAAAAATTAAGATGTCTAGTAGAGAAAACTTAAAATTATTAGAAATAAATTGGTGACTTTAGACTCGCTTCATTTCTTTCAAAAATCTCGACAGGGCGTCTTGCCACGTCGGGAGCGGCTTAAAGCCCGCCTGGAGGAGCTTTTCCTTGGAAAGGCGGCTGTTGAACGGTCGCGCGGCCTTGGAAATGCCGTATTCCGCGGTCGATACGGGGATGACTTTAGTGGAAAGTCCTGCCTGGCGGTAGATTTCCCGGGTGAAGTCGTACCAGCTGATGAATCCGCCTTCGTTTGTCGCATGGTAATAACCGTATTTTTCCGTTTCCACCATGTCGATGAGAAGTCTCGATAGGTCGAACGTGTATGTCGGCGTACCGATCTGGTCGTTTACGACGCGAACCGTGTCATGTGTTTTCGCCACGTTCAGCATCGTTCGGATGAAATTCTTGCCGTTTAGGCCAAAGACCCAGGCGATGCGGACGATGAAATATTTTTGGAGAATTTCGCTGACGGCAAGTTCGCCTTCGAGTTTCGTCTGTCCATAGACGTTGAGGGGCTTGTAATCCTTGCAGTCCGGATCCCACGGGGTGGTTCCTTGCCCGTCGAACACGTAGTCCGTGCTGATATAGACCATTTTCGCATCGATTTCCCGGCAGGCTTCGGCGATATTTTGCGTGCCGCCGGCGTTGATGGCCCGGACCTTTTCCTGCTTGTCGGGATCTTCGGCGAGATCGACCGCGGTCCACGCTGCGCAGTGGATGACTGCATCCGGGCGTAGTTCTTCAAGAAGGGTCTTGACCGCCGCCTTGTCCGTAATGTCCAGTGAACGGTAGGGCTCCTTGGTGACGGAGCTTCCGTCCTGGATTCCGCTGTATGCGGGCGCAAGGTCGCTTCCGATTCCTTCGTGTCCTCTTTTGGCGAGCTCGTTCATTACATCGTGGCCCAGCTGCCCAGCCACTCCGGTTACAAAAATCTTCATGCCTTAAATTTAAAAAAAGCCCCGCCGGAGCGGGGCCACCTTCTGGAGAAGGGAAAGGGAATGTCGGAGGTTTAGGTCAGCTCTTCGCCGCGGACCATGATGACCTTGCCCGTGCGGATATATTCCACGACTTCGAACTTGTCGAGCAAATGCTTCATCGCGTCGATTTTGTCCGTATTGCCGGTAATCTGGATGATCATCGACGTGTCCGTCATATCGACTGTTGTCGCCTTGAAATGGTCGCACAGCTGGAGAATTTCGGTCCGTTCGCCCGGTTTGCACTTGACCTTGATCAGCGCAAGTTCCTTTTCGACCGTGCTCGAACCGGTATGGTCCTTTGCCTGGATGACATCGACCAGCTTTTCGAGTTGCTTGATGATTTGTACGAGAATTTCCGGGTTGCCGTGGGCGACGATGTTCATCCGGCTGAAGTCCGGGTTGAGCGTCGGCGAGACGACGAGGGAATCCAGATTGTAGCCTCGGCGGGAGAACACGAGCGCAATGCGCACGAGAACGCCGGGACGGTTTGCGACGAGCAGGCTCAGGCTGTGAGCGGAAAGTTTCTTATCGGTTTGCATGGTTAGGTGCTCCCTGTCGGCTTTTCGAGCTGACCTTTGGGCTGTTCCGTCATCATTGCGGTAAGCGGTGCGCCTGCCGGGATCATCGGGAACACGTTATCTTCTTCTTCACACTCGCAGTGGATGAGGATGGGGCCATCCTTGTAGTCAAGAGCTTTCTGGATGATGCGCTCGGCATCGGCCGCCCGCTTGATGCGAAGCCCCGGAACCTTGTAGGCTTCGGCAAGCTTTACGAAGTCCGGATTTCCGACCATGCTCACGGAGGAATAGCGCTTGTCGTAGAACATGTCCTGCCATTGGCGGACCATTCCTAGGAACTTGTTGTCCATCACGAAAATCTTGACGGGAAGCTTGTGGATGAATGCCGTCGCAAGTTCGAATTCGGTCATCTGGAAACCGCCGTCCCCGGCGAAGCAGCACACCGGCCAGTTTTGCTCGGAAGCAAGACCGATTGCCGCACCGATTGCCGCCGGGAATCCGAATCCCATCGTGCCCGCGCCGCCGCTCGTGATGAACTGACGCGGATAGTCTGCCTTGTAGAACTGGGCGACCCACATTTGGTGCTGTCCCACATCGGTCGTGACGATTGCCTTGCCCTTTGTCAGCTCATAGACCGTGGAAATGATGTGTTGCATCCGCAGACCGCCCTTTTTGGGATAGCTAAGCGGAAAGCGCTTCTTGTAAGTCTGGATAGTTTTTACCCAGTCTTCTGTGTCGAGCCGGGAAACGAGCGGAAGCAGCTGTTCGAGAACGAGCCTCGCATCGCCGCAAAGGAATGCGTCCGGCTGGAGAATTTTGCCCTCTTCCGCCGGGTCGATATCCACATGGATGATTGTCGCTCCCTTGCAGAATTCGTCGAGCTTTCCCGTGATGCGGTCGTCCCAGCGGGAACCGATGCTCATGATCAGGTCGCATTCGAGGAGAGCCTTGTTCGCGTAGGCGGTTCCGTGCATCCCGAGCATTCCGAGCGAAAGCGGATGCGTTTCGGGGAAGGCACCGAGACCGAGCAGCGTTTCGACGACGGGGGCGTTCAGTTTTTCGGCGAGTTCCCTCACTTGGCGGGAAGCGTTCGAGATGATCGCTCCGTGGCCGACGAGGAGAAGCGGCTTTCTCGATTTCTTGAGAAGGTTTGCCGCCTTTTCTATCGCCGCGGAATCCGCATAGGTCGGAATCCTGTAGCCAGGCAAGTCGATTTCGTCTGTATATTTTGCCGTGCAGTCGTTGGCGAGAACATCTTTTGGCAGATCGATGAGTACAGGTCCCGGACGTCCGGTACTTGCTATGTGGAAAGCTTCCTTGACCGCTCGCGGGAGATCGTTCGGATTCTTGATCAGGAAAGAATGCTTGACCGCTGCGAAAGTCATGCCGCTCGTATCGCATTCCTGGAAAGCGTCTTTTCCGAGGTTCGGGGTGGTCGTCTGGGCGGCGAGAATGACGAGCGGAGAGGAATCCATCAAGGCTGTATAGATGCCTGTAAAGGTATTTGTCGCCCCGGGACCGCTTGTGACCAGAACAACGCCGACTTTTCCCGTGGCGCGGGCATAGCCGTCCGCCATGTGCGTTGCTCCCTGTTCGTGGCGCGAAAGGACCATCTTGATGCCCGAATCGAGAATGGCGTCGAAAAGTGGAATGGCGGAGCCTCCGGGATATCCGAAGATTGTATCAACGCCTTCGCGTTTCAGACAATCGAGAATCATTTGTGCGCCGCTTAATGCATGGTTTGTCATCTTAGATCTCAGTCAAGTTTTGTTGTTTAGATGCTAAAAATGTAGCAAGCAGTGTTTTCCTTGTCAATTGGTTTTGCTGAAAATTGGTTGAATTTTTGAAATTTAGAATTTTAATTTTTAAGTTTCGTTGAAATTTTTAAACTTTTTGTGGAAAACATGAAGTTTTGTTTTGTGTAGATGCTGGAATATTTTAGGTTTTGACTGAAACTTCTTGAAGATGAAAATTTCTTTGGTTGAAAATGGATGATTTTTGATTGAAAAGGCGTTTTTTGAACTATTTGCTGTGTAAAAACTTAAGAATTGAACAAAATTCTTCGAAATGATCGATTTTTAGCCTAAAAGTGGATAACGAAGGCTTTGGAGCGTTATAGAAAGGGAACGGATTTTTAGGAGAACCGAAATGCCCGTATATGAAAAAGAAACCCTGCCGAGAGAACGCCTGGAAAAGGATGGTCCGGAGTCCCTTTCAACGTCGGATCTGCTCGCCCTGATTCTTGGACGGGGAACCGCGGAGAAAAACGTTTTTGCGCTATCGGAAGAACTTGCCGAATTCCTGTCGAAAGCCGCTCGCCGTCCAAACTTGGAGGAACTTTGTCAAATTGGAGGCCTTGGACGCGCCAAGGCTTCGCAGGTCTTGGCGTGCCTGGAGCTTTCGAGTCGGTTCTTCCTAGGCTCGCGGATGACGAACGTGACGTCTCCGGGGGCGCTTTTGCCGCATTTGGCTTTTCTCAAGTTTCGTCGCCAGGAATGCTTTGTCGCGGTTTCGCTCAGCAGCTGCAACGGAATTCTGGGGATCCATCCGGTAACTTCGGGACTTGCCGATCGTACGCAGGTCCATGCTCGGGAAGTTTTTTCCGAGGCGATTCGGGACCGGGCTTGCTGCATTATCGTGGCGCATAATCACCCGTCGGGATCCTTGATAGCGAGCGAGGAAGATAAGAGGGTTACGCGCTCGCTTTGCGAGGCCGGGCGGATTCTCGAAATTCCCGTTCTCGACCATCTGATTGTATCTTTTCGGGGCTATGCGAGCCTGAAAAGAGAGTTTCCCGAACTGTTTTCGTTGGGCGAAATTGCGAACGTTTCGGTTTAGGAATTTAGAAACAAAGAGTGGTCCTGCGGACGTCTAGGGGAATGGACGGTTAGGAATGGAAGATTGGCCTTGTAGAACGAGCTGTTTCACATGGTGAAATCGAGACTGTAAAATAAACTGTGTCTCAATCTAACCCGAAACGCCAACCTTTTACTAGAATGTAGGGAAAGGATTGTTACGATGTCGAACGAAGTATTAGATTCCGCAATGGCCAAGGCCTTATTCCGCAAGGTTTGGTCGGAAATCCAGTCCTAGCGCAACCGCAGCCTTGAGAAGGTCGATCCTATCGGTCGCATCGCTCCGCGCCTAGGAGACCGCTTGAAGGGAGGGACCGCTCAAACATCCCTCTCGCTACGATTAACTAAGCTCTAAGTTCTGATATCTCGTTCCGCCAGTCTCCCTCGTCCCTGATGCAGTTCGCTAGGCTGTCAATTGCTCATTGCTAACCAGCTCCAGTCTCCCGATTTCTCGCCAAATGAATTCTTGCAACGTTTTGACCGCTATTTACCCCTTTTTATCCGTGCATTATGTAAAAATGCGGAAACGAAGTTGCTTTGAAACATATCGGTAAAGACAAAAAAGTTTTTTCTAACTATCTTTCTATCGGATTAGGCCCGTTTTTTCGGGCTAAAGAGGATTGGTTTTAAAGAAGGAGAACCAATGAATAAATGCATCAAATGCCTGACCCTTCTGGGATTATCGGTTTCGCTCGCCTTTGCGCACGAGACCTTTAACAAGAACGGGCAGCTCGGTTTCGACAAAACCTACTCGGCGAAGTCGATGAAGCACGGTCAGCTTGGCGTCACTCTTTTAGGGGATGTCTCGAATGATGGCGGCGTCTTCGACTCCTATATGTTTAACAGATATTCAAAAGATGGTCAGCGTCTGATAGACGAACTGGACCAGTTTGTGGGGCTTAGCGGCTATTTCGGTATGTCGTTCGGCATGTTCGAAATCATGGATGTCGCCATCATGCTCCCGGTTTATTATGACCAACTGGAATTCAAGAATTCCGATGTGGCAAAGCAGGGATACCTGGGAAACCTCCGCGCAACGCTGAAATTCCGCGCTCCGCTTCCCGAGGACCAGCTCTTTGACATAGCCCTCGTTCTCGGAGCGGACTTCCCGACGACGGACGCTTCGAAGCGCGGTTCCTGGGTCCGCGAACCGGATTACATCAACCTGAACCAGTTGAACAGCTATGCGTTCGGATCGAACAATTCGATTTTCCGCATTACCGCGGCCGCGACGATGGATCTTCGCAAAATCGATGCGGCCCCGCTTCTTTTCCACGTAAACGGCGGTTACCGTTTTACTGTCGGCAATGACGACTATCCCGGTTTCTATTCCGTTGCGTTCGGCATGGAACTCTATCCGCTTTCGGTCGTATCGATCTTCGGTGAATATTATATGGATATCGCCGACGGAGACTATGAAGCGATCAAGGACCTCTCGATGAACGAGGCTTCGGTCGGTCTGGTGTTCCACATCGGAAGCCATCTGGACCTCCAGGTCGGCGGTCATTTCGCGATATCGAAGGATTATTCTCTTCCTGTTCGGGGTGGAAACGGAAACGATGGCGAAAACGGAAACGAAACTTGGGCATCCAAGGTCCGTACGACTCCTTCCGCTTACGGCTTTGGCGGCATTACGTGGTCTGGATTCCTTATCGATCCGGACCGTGACGGTGACGGCGTTCCCGATGACCAGGACAAGTGCCCGGACGAACCGGGTGACAAGCGCAACGACGGTTGCCCCTGGCCGAATCCCGACCTTGACGAAGACGGCATTTGCGATTCGTGGGTGGCGGAAAAAGGCTTGAGCGCCGAGTTTGCCGAAATTTGCGAAGGCATCGACAAGTGCCCGAACGAACAGGGCGCCGGTGCGGATGGCTGTCCGCTTGACAATCCGGATGTGGACGGCGACGGTGTTTGCGATCCGTGGGTTTCCCAGAAGAACATGCTCGACAAGTTTGTCGGCGTCTGCTCCGGTATCGATGAATGCCCGAACCAGGCCGGTCTCCCGGCGTTCAACGGCTGCCCGAGTAAGGACCCGGATCCGGATGGCGATTCGATCTGCTCTCCGTGGGTGACGGATGAAGGACGCTTGGCGGACTTTGCGAATGTCTGCAAGGGCTACGACATGTGCCCGGGCGAAGCGGGTCCTGTGGCGAACAAGGGTTGTCCGTGGCCCGATCCGGACGTCGATGGCGACGGTCTCTGCGATGCATGGGTAACGGAAAAGGGTCTCGGTTACTTCTTTGAAAATCCGACCGACCCGAACGTGAAACAGTGCAAGGGAGTCGATAAGTGCCCGGCGGAATACGGTCCGATCGAGAACGATGGCTGCCCGCTTGGAAATCCGGATGTCGATGGCGACAGCGTTTGCGATCCCTGGGTTTCCGAGAAGGGAATGCTCGATGATTACAAGAGCGTCTGCACGGGCGTGGATAAGTGCCCGAACGAAAAGGGTCCGCTTGCAACGGATGGTTGCCCGACGGAAGATCCGGACGTGGACCATGACGGCGTTTGCGATGCTTGGGTTACCCAGAAGGGTATGCAGGATGTCTTCAAGGATGTCTGCACCGGTCTCGACAAGTGCCCGTATGACTCTGGTTCTGTGAAGAGCGACGGTTGCCCGCTTGACAATCCGGACTCGGATAAGGACAGCGTTTGCGATGCTTGGGTTACCCAGAAGGGCATGCTCGAAATGTTTGCAGATGTTTGCACCGGCCTTGACAAGTGCCCGTTTGACTCGGGTTCTGTGGCCAACAACGGCTGCCCGCTCGACAATCCGGACTCGGACGGCGACGGCGTCTGCGATCCGTGGGTGACGCAGAAGGGAATGCTCGACATGTTCAAGGACAAGTGCTCGGGTCTCGATAAGTGTCCGTATGAAGCGGGCGATCTCGCTGCCGATGGATGCCCGGTCGAGGAAATCAAGCTCGAAGTCTTCTTCGCGAGCGGCAAATCGAAGCTCACCGCGAACTCGAAGAGGACGCTCCGCGAACTGGCGAAGGACCTGAACAAGAAGGAACGCAAGAACGAGCGCTACCAGATCCTGGGCTATACCGACGACCGCGGAAAGGAAAGCGCGAACCTGAAGCTTTCCCAGAAGCGTGCCGAAGCGGTTCGTACCGAACTGGTGAAGAACGGTGTGGATTCTAGTCGTCTTGAAGCGATCGGTAAGGGTGAGGCCGACCCGATTGCGGATAACAGCACCGCGGAAGGACGTGAAATGAACCGCCGCATCATGATGAAGCGTGTCCAGTAAGCGAACCTTACAAAATTGAAATGAAATCTCCGGACTATCTGTCCGGGGATTTTTTTTGTTGCCGTTTCGAGTGTTTGGGAAAATTCTTGATTGCTATATTGAAGGCATGGACGCCTATATTTTTCAACATGTAAAATTTGAAGGTCCCGGCGCGATCCTTCCCTATCTGGAATCGAGAAATTTTCAAGTGCGTCTTGTAAAACTATATGCGGGCGATGCCATTCCCTCTCCGTCAAGTGTCGATTTCGCCGTTTTGATGGGTGGTCCGATGAGTGCCTTGGATGAAGACGAATATCCCTATCTCGCTTTGGAAAAACGGTTTTGTCGGGAAATGTTCGCTTTGAAAAAGCCTCTGCTTGGAATTTGCCTCGGGGCGCAGATAATGGCGAACGCATTTGGCGCGGCGATTCGGAAAAATCCGGAAAAGGAGATTGGCTGGTTTCCGGTGACGTTTGAAAACGGCTTGTCGGTGGAGGCTTTTCACTGGCACGGGGAAACTTTCGATATCCCTGATCTGGCGTCCCCTTTTGCATATAGCGCGGCCTGCAGAAACCAGGGGTTTTGTCTCGGGCGAACCGTCGGGTTGCAATTCCATTTGGAAACGACTAGGGAATCGATGTGCGCGATTCTTGAAAACTGTTCGGATGAACTGGAAGAAGCCTTGGCGCATTGCAGCGCGTCCGTGCAGACGGAGCGGGAAATCGTGGAACGCGGAACATCTTTGATCCCGCAGGCGAATGGGGTTCTGGCGGATCTTTTGGACGCAATTCTCGAAAGGTAAATGGAATGGACTGTCTTTTAACTTTTGACGCGGAACATCTATGGCATCCTTACGCATCCCTGCGGAACACTCCGGCCCGTTTTATTGCTTCTTCGGCGAAGGGAACGCAGATTCGGACCGTTGACGGTCTAGAACTCATCGATGCCGTTTCAAGCTGGTGGTGTGTTGCGCACGGTCATAACGCTCCCGAAATCGTTGAAGCTATCCGTCGGCAGAGCGAAAAGATGTGCCACGTGATGTTCGGGGGCTTTACGCATGAACCAGCGATAGAGCTTGGCCGGAAGCTTGTAAACTTTTTGCCAAAAGGCCTGGACCGGATCTTTTTTGCGGATTCGGGATCCATCGCCGTGGAATGCGCGGCAAAGATGGCTGTGCAATACCAATATGCGCAAGGTCATGCGGAGCGTTCCAAGCTGGTCGCACTCAAGGGAGGCTACCATGGGGATACCGCCGGGGCGATGGCTCTGAGCGATCCCGATGGGATGCATGTCCTTTTTCGCGGAATCATGCCGAAGCATTATTTTGCCGAACGTCCGAACTGTCGCGCAGACGGGGCGTGGAACGATGCCGATTTCGAATCGATGGAAAAGGTTGTCTCCGAACATGGACGGGAAATCGCCGCGGTGATTTGCGAACCGGTTTTCCAGGGCGGAAACGGCATGTGGCTGTATCATCCGGATTACTTGAAGCGTTTGCGGAAGCTCTGCGATGAAAAGGGAATCCTCCTGGTTTTCGATGAAATCGCTTCGGGATTTTACCGGACAGGGCCGCGTTTTGCGATGGAACATGCGGGAATCCTGCCGGATATTCTTTGCATCGGGAAGGCGCTTACCGGCGGATGCATTACGATGGCTGCTTGCGTGGCATCGGGGCATGTCGCGGAAACGATTACGAACAGCAGGATTTCGGCGTTTATGCACGGTCCGACCTATATGGCAAACCCGCTCGCCTGTGCGGCGGGAATCGCTTCGCTTTCCTTGTTCGAATCGAGGGATTACCGGTCGGCGGTCTCCCGTATCGAGAAACGCCTCCGGAAAAACCTCTTGCCGTTAAAAGCTTTGGAAAACGCGGCGGATGTCCGCGTACTCGGAGCGATCGGCGTCCTGGAGCTCAAAGCGAAACCTTCGTCGGAGAACGTTCTCCGCATCATTCGGGAAACGGGAGTCTGGCTTCGACCGTTTTGCAACTATGTCTATACGATGCCGCCGTTCATTACGACGGATTCGGAACTTGACCGGATTTGCGAAGCGATTCGCCTAATAGGGGAATGCGAACCCGCTCCTGCCGTTGCGGGAGAAGACGAGTTCCATGAGTAACCGGATTAGCGATTTGTTTTCTGGATTCTCTGTTTTATTCTTTAGACGCTATAGGGCGTGGACCATCCTGCGGCAGGAGGCGTATTGGTAAAGTCCATATAAAAAGTCGATGTGCGGATTTTTAATTTTTCAGCATGGAAAACGGTTATTTTGTAACGGCTACCGGCACCGATGTCGGGAAAACCTTCGTCACGGGACTTTTGGTCAAGAAATGGCGGGATTCGGGAATCGATGCCGGCTATTACAAGGCGGCGCTCAGCGGTGCGGAATTTCGGGATGGCCGCTGGATTGCGGGAGATGCGGATTATGTAAAAAGGATGGCGGGACTTTCGGACCGGCAGGAAGAGCTCGTGAGCTTTGTCTATCGGGAAGCGGTCTCTCCGCATCTCGCTGCGCGAAAGGAAGGGAACCCGGTAGATCTTTTAAAAGTGAAGCGTGATTTCGAATCGGCCTTGAAGCGGCACCGCTTTGTCTTTGTCGAAGGAAGCGGGGGAATCGTCTGCCCGATCCGGTTCGATGCGGACGGCGCGCTTGCCGGGAAGACAATTTTCCTCGAAGACATCATGAAGACGCTGGAGCTTCCTCTTTTGATTGTTACTACGGCGGCGTTGGGATCCATCAATGCGTGCGTGCTGACCGTCGAATACGCGAAAGCGCGAAACCTGAAAATCCGCGGAATTCTCGTGAACCGTTACGGCGATAGCGGAAACCTGGAAATGGAAGACGACAACATCCTGATGATGCAAAAAATCACCGGTCTTGAAATCCTTGCGAAGATTCGGACCGGCGACAGGGACTTGGGCGTTTCGCCGTTTTGACCCTTAGCCCTTCGAACGCCAGATTCCGATGAGGCTACGGTTCGGGCGGAGCGTGAGCCAGAATGTCGGACCGATGAGAATCAGGTCGCGGATAAGGGCCGTCCACGCTTCGGACTTGCTTTGGGCGCCTTCGAGTTCGAAGCATCCGCAAGTGATGCCTAGGTCGAGGGCGAGCGCCCAGGCGAGCGCGATGATAAACGAGACGAACATCCAGAAAATGGCGAGCGCGGATTCTTTCGCGAAAGGCGAGACGATTAAGGCTAGGCCAAACCAGAATTCGAATTGCGGATAAACCAAGCTGAATAGATTGTTGATGAAGTCGGGCAGAAATTGGTATTGGGCGACGAGAACGGCAAAGCCTTTCGGGTCTTGGATTTTAAAGAGGCTCGCCGAGATGAAGAACCCGCCGATACCGATGCGGAAAAGTGTTTCAAGCCCCTTGAGCGTAAATTCCCGGTCTTTTCGGTAGGCGGGGATAATCGCAAGAATGGCGACTAGCAGCGCGCCGATGCCGACATGGAGGTTGTATTTCCAGATTTTGGGAAACTTTTCGATGAGCGATTCATAGTCGGTAAAGGTGAGGAACGATTCCGGGAAGGATACCTCGGCGATGCAGACCGATACGAAAAATGTTGCAAGAAGCAGGAGTATGCCGGAAAAAAGATGACGCTTCATGGTTTACTCCGGTTTGGCAAGAACTTCCTGGGTGCCGAACCATTCGACGGACTTGTCGTCGCTTACCCGCAGGTTGTTGATGACGGCGATTGCAATGCAGAAGGCTGCGAAGAGGAAAAGAAATTTCCACTGGAAGCTTTTGATATAGGCAAGGAGTTTTTCTTTCATGAAAATGAATTTACAAATATTTTTTGCTAGAGACTCCCGGTCGGAAACTTGTCCCGGTTCTTGAAAGAGCCGAACAGTGTTCGGCTCTTTTGCGAGGCTAATTAGCGGAGTGTAATCGGAAACGGTTTTTCTCCGCGGACTTTTCCTAGATAATGCCCGCCCGGGATGGTGAGGCGAATCGACTGATCTCCTGCCTGGATGGAAGTTTCCAAAACGCGGTTTCCCAGCATGTCGAAAATTTCCAGAACGGTCGCTTTTGCCGAATGAATCCGAAGCTCTCTGTCGGCGGAACGTCTGACGGAAAACGTTTGTTCCGTAATCTTGCGGAGGGCGGTTGTTCCGCTTGAGCTGCTCGCTCCCTGGGCGTTGCAGAGAGGCTTCGGTCGTGCAACGATACCGACCCAGCCGTTGCTTTCATACGCGTTGATTTCGCCGTCTGCAACATAGACGTAAAATCCTCCGTCTTTCTTTTCTGGCTTTGTATTGTAATTGCAGTCGTCCCATTCCGAACCGCATGTGTTGGATTCACCGTTGATAGTTACCGTGGAATTTAGCGCAGGCTGGATGACTTCAAAATCTTCGATATACAGGCATTCGCCGGAAGAGGGGATGTTATCGGTGTTTCCGGTAACGTTTACAAATTCAATTCCTCCGCAAAATGCCGGATCGTAATCGTCGCAGGTTGGATTGGCGGATAGGGTGGAACTGCTGGATGAGGCGCTCGAGGCGCTCGAACTGGAGGAAGAATTTTCCGTTTCGCAGGAATTTCCGATACACAGGATGTTCTTTGTTATTTTGGCGTTTCCCCTGGCGTTTCCCGTATTTCCCGTGTAGGATTCGACTTTCATGGCGACTTCGTAAAGTTTGTTCATGGACATTCCGACTTTGGCCCATTCGGAAAAATGCCTGGAAACAGAAACGCGACCGCTTGTCCGATGGCTGCTTGTTTTTGCCGGGTAGCTAAAGTATTGCTTGAAATTTCCGTTTCCGGTAAGCATCGGCTGGCCGATGCGATCGCATTCGGTAAAGTTGTATTCGATGCCGTCGATGGTCGCTGAACCTTTTTGGGTGCAATTGGTCCCCTGTGTCGCGGAATTGTAGCTGCCTCTGTCCTGGATGATGTAGTATTCTATCTGGTCGGAAAAGTTTGCTGGCTGTGTTCCTTGGGCGAAATAACCCCAGCCATATATGCCTAACATCTTGACATTGTCGGAAGAATTCCAGGTCGCTTCGAAATCGATGGTGATGTTGCCTACCGAAGAGACGGTTTCGTTGTTCTTGAATTTTTTTCCCGCACGGGAAAGAACGTTCACGGTCCCGCTCCATTCCGCTTCGAATGTCCCGCCGTTTTCCGGATTTGCGTTTGCCGTGATATTGAGCGTCGCGTTTCCGACTCCGTCCTGGCTCCACAGCTCGTAATCGTAGTTGTTTACGGTTCGCATTTGCTGGGATGTACCGTTGCGGCATGTCAAAACCTGGGCGTGGACGGCGATGCATCCGATTCCTAGACAAAGCAATAGTTTTTTTGATATGCTCATGGGATATCTCCTTCTTTCTGTTTGTCAAAATACACGAAAAAAATTTTTAGCGGACCGATAAAAAGTAAAAAGTGTTGTTGTTTGTTGTAATTTTTATAGAGGTGGATTGCCCGCTTTGCGATTTTGCTATCTTGGTTTCGAGGTTTCTATGTCGTTCATCGCACTAGCCAAGAGTCGTTATAGCTGCCGTTCTTTTAGCGAAAGGACGGTCGAAAGGGAAAAACTCGAATCGGTTCTCGAAGCGGGCCGTATCGCTCCGACGGCAACCAATTCACAGCCTGTTTACGTAAGGGTCCTGGAGTCATCCGAAATGATAGGAAAAATTCGCGGGCTTACCCGGATGGCCTACAATGCGCCGGTCGTGCTGATGGTCTCCTACGACAAGTCGAAAAGCTACCGGGCTTCGAAATATGGCGACGAACACGATTGCGGTCCCGAAGATGCAAGCATTGTCGCAACGCAGATGATGCTCGAAGCGACCGATCTGGGACTGAATACGCTCTGGGCGAGAGGTTTCAACGCCGAGACGATCGAACAGGCCTTTGGTTTCCCGGAAAACGAAAAACTCGTCTGTCTTCTCGATTTACGGCCTGTTGACGCTATCTGATCCAAATAAAGATCAAGGCCGCCTGGACGAACGACAGGAAGACCAGGTCCAAC
>CAKUXP010000026.1 GCA_934700345.1 uncultured Fibrobacter sp.
GCTCCCGTTCTGCGGGGGCCTTTTTTGCGGCCTTCAGATTCCGCTCAAATTATGCATTAGCAATTTGAATCCGGGAATACTTGTTCAAGTCGGAATCGAATTCCTTGGCCTGCCAGCGTCTTGAATCCTCGGCATTGGAGTGTGCGAGGTCAATTAGCGTTCCGTATGGGTAATAGGCGTATGCGCTCTGGACTCCCGATGTATTTGCATAGCCCCTGATATTGCCCTGGACATCCGTCACAGGGAAATACGCTGCGCCGTCTTTGCGGTAGCCGCCGGCAACCAGGTCCTGCCGCACAAGAGTATAATCCCCACTTCCATCCTTGCGGTAAACGCCCACCCCGCCCAGGTTCGCCTCCCCGTAACCAGAACTTCCGTCACTGTAGCTAAAATACACCCGCCGCCCGTTTTCGTCATAGGCCATGCGGATTTGCGCCGATTCAGAGGACTCGCAATCTTCCAGGTTATCCTGTGTTATTCCAGCAGGGACTTCGGGATACAACCGCACTTTCTCCGGCAAGGCCCTCGAATCAAGTTCATACGCGGCTCGGGCATAGCGGTCTAGCCACGCATTTCCTGAAGCGTCATAGGAATAGTACTCAAACGGGGTGTAGCTTCTACCCGAAATCGTCATACCATGAGGTCGATAGTAGCCTTGATGGTTCTGAGAACCATAGTAATACCCTACAGCTTGGGAACCCTCGCGCTTGGCAGTCAGGCGTCCAAGTTCGTCGTAACGATAGCTTGCATTCCTAGTTCCGGACATTTCCGTCAGACGGCCCAGATAGTCATAGGTATAGCCCGCATTTTCAACGACACGGCCCGCGGTTCCCGCATCGTTCCACACCCTCGCCACGGCTGACTGTCGCGCGGACAAGGGATTCTCATACGATATGTTCTCGGAATAAAGCTCCGTAGAGCCGTTCCTATAATCCAGTACAACGGGCCTCCCATAGACATCGCGCCGAACGGTTTTCGCAAACACCTCGGTTCCCGCGTCGTAATAATGTTTGGATACAACATTCCCATTTGCACTGTACGTATAGCTAGCCAAAATGGAATTGCCTTCGCGTGTTTCAACAAGCCGTCCCCTGCCGTCGTAAGTCCTGGTCCTTGTTGACTTTTGCGTCCAGCAAATTTCATTCATTAGAATGTTCCTGTGCCCGCCCAAAGACACAACTTTGGATTTTTCAGTTTCTTGAGAAAGTCATCTTTGTCTTCCAAGATCTGAAGAATTATCGTCAACTTTTGATTCTGATTAAAATCATGGGGAAAACTTATTTCACCCACAGTCCAACCATTACCATCACAGCCCAGTCCCCCACGGCATAAACATGTATTGACTTTTTTGCGCTCTATACCACCAGCAACCATTGTAACGGTAATTTTTACGTTATAATTATCTATATAATCATCATCCGTACATATATCGACGCTATAAGGCCCCTGTAGATTTTGACGATAAAGATAGAATATCTTGTCTGACTTGATATTGTCAAACTTAAAAACCAACGAGTCCCCGTTATCGAAGTCTATTGGAAGGGAAGCTATATTTTCCATTAAACGAAACGGATAGTTCAGCAGATGATTGACGAAACACCCGCACAAGACCATGCAGGAAAAGGCCAATATTGTCATTTTTAACTTCACCATAGATGATACCCCTGCCAAGTGGAACTGGTGTAAAAGGACGTAATGCCGTTCATCCGTCTGTAGAGAATCCCGGGATTGTTCGCGTAACTCATGCCCGTCCAGCGGGTCGCCTGGCTGGTACAGTTCGTTTCGACCAGATTGTATCCATATTTCTGTTCCACGTATGGTTGAACAATCCGCCGATTCCCATAAACTTTATAAGGTCGATCTTGATATTTATTGACAGTTAGTTCGGTTCTAATTTGTTTGCCTTCACCTGTTGCTTCCCGAATAAACAGACCGCCATTCTCTTCATCCACGACCCCCACATGGGAGAAGTCTTCTCCGGTTACAGCAAGGATTCCTCCCGACACGACAGAGCCATCGGGGCCCCAGCCAACAATGTCACCCCTTTGTAATTTCGCCTCGCCCAAACCCTTTCCGTCGTATTCAAAATCGGGGGACATTAAATCCGTTAGTATCGATGAAGCAAGTCCCAAGACCGCACCCTGAGCAAAGCCGTCCCAGAAATCATCCCCGTTCAATTCAGAACCTACTCCACTACCAAGACCACTGGCAAAAATCTCCGCGCCCCGATTTCCCAGTAGATTCCAACCAGCATTCCCCATATACGCACCAACACCACCGCTCACGGCACCTCCAACGGCCCCCTGCCAGAAAGAAGTCCATAAGCCCATTCCATCTGCGGAACCATTCCCTGTCATAGCATTTCCGATATAATTGATCGTCCCACTCGTCGCTCCACCAGAAGCCCCGCCAGCAATCGCGCCACCAACACCGCCTATCGACCCGCTGACAGCGCTCCCGACCCCGCCACTGGCAGCTCCTGCTAGTGCCCCGACAACAGTCCCTCCCGCCACCGCCCTGCCACAGCCAACCTCGTTCGCACCGCTGCAATTCACCGCCGAAACGGTTCCGCCAATCGCAGCTCCGACTGCGGCCCCAATCGCAATCGCAGCCGTCACGCTCTCCCCGTTCGGGTCTATGTAGTTTAGCGGGTCGCCTCCGTAAGTGTAGGGGTCCGCAAACTGTCCGGCAGGGTCCGGCGCAAGCCAGAGCCCAAACAGCGGGTCATAGAATCGCGCGCCGAAGTAATACTTGTTCAAGTCGGAATCGAATTCCTTGGCCTGCCAGCGTCTTGAATCCTCGGCATTGGAGTGTACGAGGTCAATTAGCGTTCCGTATGGGTAATAGGCGTATGCGCTCTGGACTCCCGATGTATTTGCATAGCCCCTGATATTGCCCTGGACATCCGTCACAGGGAAATACGCTGCGCCGTCTTTGCGGTAGCCGCCGGCAACCAGGTCCTGCCGCACAAGAGTATAATCCCCACTTCCATCCTTGCGGTAAACGCCCACCCCGCCCAGGTTCGCCTCCCCGTAACCAGAACTTCCGTCACTGTAGCTAAAATACACCCGCCGCCCGTTTTCGTCATAGGCCATGCGGATTTGCGCCGATTCAGAGGACTCGCAATCTTCCAGGTTATCCTGTGTTATTCCAGCAGGGACTTCGGGATACAACCGCACTTTCTCCGGCAAGGCCCTCGAATCAAGTTCATACGCGGCTCGGGCATAGCGGTCTAGCCACGCATTTCCTGAAGCGTCATAGGAATAGTACTCAAACGGGGTGTAGCTTCTACCCGAAATCGTCATACCATGAGGTCGATAGTAGCCTTGATGGTTCTGAGAACCATAGTAATACCCTACAGCTTGGGAACCCTCGCGCTTGGCAGTCAGGCGTCCAAGTTCGTCGTAACGATAGCTTGCATTCCTAGTTCCGGACATTTCCGTCAGACGGCCCAGATAGTCATAGGTATAGCCCGCATTTTCAACGACACGGCCCGCGGTTCCCGCATCGTTCCACACCCTCGCCACGGCTGACTGTCGCGCGGACAAGGGATTCTCATACGATATGTTCTCGGAATAAAGCTCCGTAGAGCCGTTCCTATAATCCAGTACAACGGGCCTCCCATAGACATCGCGCCGAACGGTTTTCGCAAACACCTCGGTTCCCGCGTCGTAATAACGTTTGGATACAACATTCCCATTTGCACTGTACGTATAGCTAGCCAACATGGAATTGCCTTCGCGTATTTCAACAAGCCGTCCCCTGCCGTCGTAAGTCCTGGTCCTTGTTGACTTTTGCGTCCAGCCGCTTCCATCCCATTCCGAATACGAAGAAGAAACCAGTTCGTCGGACAAGTTATAGACATAGGACAATTGTACCGCAGGGACATCGTCAAACAGGTAAACGACCCATTGCTTGGATTTCCGTCCGAGACGGTCGTATGAGTTCATCTTTATCGACACGGGGCTTCCGCCGTTATTGTAGGCAATGACGGCCCCGACATCGTAATCGCGTATTCCGTCCATCCGAGACAGAATGTTTCCAAGCAGCGAACCGTTCGGGTTCACCCCGTATAGGGACAACGAGTCGGATGTCGGCTTTCCGTAAACGGTTCGGACTAAGGGGGTAAAGGCGGCGGAAGCAATCGCCGTATTCGGGGCGGCAAAGTCATGACCGCCACGCACTTCGCCGATTGCGACAATTTTCCCTTCGCCGTCATATACATTCGCCATAAAGTAGTTGTTTCCCAAAGCCTTCTGGCGAGCGTTTCTCGTAAACCTTAAATTTCCCAGGGAATCATAGGCATATTCCACAAGCCCCCGGTCGTTGGACTTTTTCGAGAGCAGGCGACCCATGGCATCATAGCCCATCGTATCGGCAAACGCCGGGTAGTCCCTGAGATACGACCGAGCCAACCTGTCATAGCCGTCATACTCGTTCACGACGACAAGCTCTTTCTGCCCGTCAAAAGTCCACGTGGATACAGGCCTGTTTTTCTCGTCCGTCACGCTTTGCGTATAGCGACCTTCAGCATCGCGAGATACCGTCAAATGCTTTCCGCCAGGATTCTTGATCCTTTTCCTGAAATTATCCGATATACTGGTTTCGTTCAAATAATCCAGATGAAGAAAGCCGTCCGTCGCAGACGCAGGCAGCCCATAGGACTCGGAGACTTCCTGCCGGTATTCAAAAGACCGCCTCGCTATCCCGGCACTCCTTCCGAACGACCCGGACCCGTTTCCGTATCGCGGTTCGAATTCCGTAAAGGCGTTACCCTCCGCGTCCGGCCTGTCCGTCGAATCGGTCCCGTCGTAATAATCATTCGCCGCCGTCACGCACGCTTCACAGGCCATATCCATATACCCGAATGCAGCCGTATCGCGGACAAACGACATCGGTTCATACCTTGTCTTTCCGAGGGCGTCGCTATATATCGCCGACACGATATACTTTCCTTCGGCAAGGGAGTCCTGCTTCTGCACAGTCAAACCGAAGGCGTCCTTGAATATTGCGGATGTGAATTTTCTGGCATTGGCCTGTCCGATTGGATCAAGGTAGGAATCGGTTTTCACCGTTTCCGGTACGACATCGAGCGTCCTCGCCTCGCAGGGAGCAAATTTGACGACCACATCCACATTTTCGTGCATCGCCGCGATGTCGAAATCAATCTTTGAATACGGCCTGTCTCCATAGACCCTAAAAAGCTTTACATATTCATTCGCGGCCCTCATTGCATTAAATGACGGATTTACGGGAGGCTTTTTCGAAACGATTTCACCATCAAGGACGACGTTTTTCCCATTCACCGTAATCCGTTCTATAGACGAACCGGCCTTGCCTATTATTGAAGCGGAAGCCTTTTCACCTTCGTACAGGCTAAACGGAGAAGTACCCGACGGGGAGTTCATCGATACGCGGCCGCTTCCCGTAGCCGAAAAGGTCAGCCGGTATGGTTTAGGCGGCAGAAACCGGATTGACGGGAGTTGCTTTAGATTGTATACAATCCGGCCTATTCTAAATGTCATATTCTGGTTTTGCGGGTAAGCCAGTTGAAACTTGAAACCTGGAGCAGGCCTAGTTACATAAGGCGACGTATAGAAAAGTCCTCCCCACTGATGGGCATAACCATCGGGGGCAAACACCCCAACCCTCTGGTTCTTCTTCATAGACGGATAGCGCGCATAGACGGTTCCTTGGAAATCATCAAAATACCAAATGCAGAGGCTGTCGTCAACGTCTATCGGATTAAGCATATGCACTTCAATATTGCGAATGCCCCCGACTACAGGATGTTCCCTAGACGAATCGCAGGCAAGAATCCCCCCGGCATCGGACGAGGCGCCCATATTGACTAGCAATCCTTTGCCGGCGCCGTCCGGTTCCGAAATCTGGACAGCATACCCACTGAACGATTTTGCCAGCCAGCCCGGTCTAAGCCCATCCGCCCCATAAATATCCATCCTAGGCATCTGTTTCTTCTCCGGGCGCGTTTTTACCGTCCCGTTATACAAGACAGGGCGCATCCAATTAAGCATTTCCGGCTTGGCATGAGCGACATCATTCTGCCAAAGCTGGACCCGAATTTCACCATCTGTAAAGAACGACGACTGGACAGAATAGGATTTTCCCCTATGCAGAAACGGTCCCATTTCTACAACGGTGAGATAATTCGAATTCGCATCAACAAAAGACTTCCACTTAAACGAGTTCCCCAAATTGACAGAAGCCGATACGGGCAAAAAATACGGCTCAATATCCTTGTCGAGGCCGTTCGTCGAATTTCCAAACGAAATGCGGCCATCGGCAAAAATGGCAAGATTCGAATATGTTCGCGACATATATGTAAACCGGTGCGCTTCAGGAAGACCGAGAACAGTCCCGTTCACCGAAAAAGGCACAACTTGCGCATCTGACATGTCTATCCAGCTAGGGAGCGCCCTATGAATTTTGCCATCGCTGTATCGTTGGGCGACGACATCCGCAAAGGAAAATCCGACAATCAGGAATAGAAGAATTAGTGTCTTTTTCATTTTTCCTCCTATTCAATTACGGCATCCGCCTGTACATAAATGTTGTTGGCCCAAATAAGCCCTTCCCACCTGGATCGGGGCGCAAGGCTCACGGATGCGAACGGAGCGGCAAGAATGGACGCAAAATCAGAATAGACTCCGAAATACATCGGACCGGAAGTATTCGTATAAAGGAATACATTTTCCGCTCCACCTGGAGAATTGTAGAGTCCCGCACGGTCGGCAATGCTGATACCGTTTTGTACCCACAGACGAACCGGGCCGTCAAAATACACCTTGACATCCGGTTCTACGACAAACGAATCAAAATAGTATTCTCCAGATTCAAAATGAATTTCCGAGTTTGCGTAGGCATGGAAATCCTTGTATGCTCCAGAAGATATCGTCGCCGTTTCATTCACGCCGGCTATAAAATCCGTTATTCCCGTAACGAAATAATTCACAGGTATGTCGGCGATATGGACATCCCGATGTTCAATTTTTCCATACGAGGCCCCATCCTGCACATAAAGCTTTCCGCCCATAGTGACATCTTCTACATTTGAATTGGACCGTAACAGCACGTCGCCTTCAACAGTCATCTGTGCAAGGACATTCGCTCCTGCACAAACCTCGACCGTTTTTCCGACAACTTCATCGGCCGAAATCGAAGCCCTATCATAAAGGGCCATATATCCCGTAGCATAGACCTTGCGCCCTAACAAAGTCCTATACGGTAAAGGAATGTTCTCATTTTCGTCAACTCCGCTACTATCGTCACCGCCTTCATTCTTGTTTTCAGCACTGTTGTCATCCTCGACGAAAATAACATGCTTATTCCCATTTTCATCTTCCAAAAGCAATGTATCTACCGGTGATTTAGTGAAATCCAGATCGATGCAAGAGCTACGGAAATAAGCAGTCCCCTTGAACCACAGATGGACGCCGAACGGGAACTGAACGCAGAATTTACGATACGAACTATCCCCCCTGCTGACATATAGCGCCGTATCCAAAGCGGTGCCGACAGGAATCAAACTGCCGTTGGTACTGACACTATATTGCAATGTTTTATCCGATGAATCCGCAGTCGGGTATTCCCTGAACAGGTCTATCGCATAAGTCAAAGATACGCCATTAGCCCCGATGACATTTATTTCTATGCGGTTCTCTCCAGGTTCCAAATGGATTTCCGAGGTCAATTTCTGGAAATTATATCCGGGCGAAAACATGGAACCGACCCACGATATCAGTGCACCAAAGAAATTGACGCCCTCATAGGAAACCTGGGCCCCGTTATGAAGCACCTGCACGGATGCGACATCGAGCGGATCCATCAAGGCGGGAGATATTTCAATGACAGAGTCTTCCGACAATAACTTGGCCGAATAGTTTAAAATGTATTGACGGAATTCGGACGGAATCGTTGTCACGGCACCCGTAACCTGAATTCCAGAAAGAGTTATATCAACGTCATCCGCCGATACATACTTCATTGGAACAATACGCTTTCTGCGACTTTTCGTTTCTTTATCCGATGCCCGTACAACAACAGCGGGGGTTCCATTTGAGCCAAAAGCCAAGCTGGCCGAATTCGCCGTCTTATTAGCCTTGACGAAAGCGGGGATGCCGACAGAAAGCCACCGTGAATCTCGATAACTTACAAGGGTGAGCCCATCTTCGTTCTGACGATTCGCAAACAAGACATAGGGGATTCCGTTCCGAACAGCAAAATCAAACGGAGCGTCGCTTTCTAGATAAGCAATGATCCGGCGTTCCTGTTCAACGGGCAATCCTGCAGAATTTACAATTGAAGCATCTTCGTAGGGAGTAAACTTAAGCCTATGTTCGGGAGTACCATCTTCATCTTCCGTGTCGACAAATTCGCCCCTGAGAACCGTAATAGCGGTCTTGCCGGTATTATCCACAGAGACATTGTAAGCCACGGCAAGATAGATATAGTCAGCATCGCCTGCAATCTTAAACCGCTTCACCATGGTAAGAGGGATTGAATCATCTACAAAAACAAAATCTCCTAGATAATTCGGGAGCATGTCACCCGAAGCAGAATCCTTTGTAAGGGTCGGACCCGCCCAAACACTTCCCGAGCCGGATATCCCTGATTCCGAAGGATCAAAAAGTCTCTTTACCATCAGGAATTTGGGAAAAGAAACGCTGTCTCCATGTTCGGCAATTACGTCATCCTTGCATAGTTCAAGATAGGGATTTCGTGCAACATACGCCACATAGAGTTTTCCGCCAGGACCTGTTGTCATATCGACGCCATACACGTCGCCATTCTCTATGACACCCGGCGCAACAGATGGAGGCGCATCAAAATCCTGCCCAAACGCCGTATAGCCGCCTACAGGCGTCCATACATTGTTTGTAAGGCAACTGGATGCCAGTACCGGAGGCGTCGTGCCGTCATGGGCAGCCGTCTTTGCATAGGCCGCACAGACATTGCCAACCGAATTCGTAGATACCGAAAAATCAAGTCCATATACGGAAGGATCAAAAATATGGCCATTGTTGGCCCATGTCCCTGAATTGCCGGAGAATAGCTCAGCATTTTCGTTGCTTGTCGAGTCAACCATCAGGATTCGCGGCATTGAAAGCAAATAGCCGTTTCCACCAGACGTTGTTCCCGACAGAGCTTTAGATTTCTGTAAAGTTACCAGATTTTCAATCCATGCGTTTCCGCTAAAATCAGCCGTATAGACTCCGTCTGATGCCGAATAGACAATTTTCGAGGAATCGCCCCTATTTATAAACAGCGGCATCTCTGCCTTTCTCAAGACATTTCCATAGCCAACCCACCCGGAAGAGGCTTTCTGAATATGCACGGTATAAATCCCGACACTGTCCGCCCCGACATCTATTTCCAATGTATATGAGGCATTGTCGTCAAGCGCAGCATACAGCCCATCGGTAGCAGGGCAACAGTCGTAGTGCCATCCAGCCGAAGCAGACTCTCCGTCCGCATACAGGCGATACCGGACTGCAGCCTCTTTATTCTCTGGCTCCCAAGAAATAACGACATCCTCCTTGTTTCCCGCCAATACATATTGCAAGTTTCGATCCGCCGAAGACCGCAAAATCGGCTTGCCATCAAAAACCAAAGACTCCAGGTCATCCGAACCCGAGGCGGGATCGCCGCATTTCGCATCGCCATACTCCACTTTGCTTAGAAGCCGAAGATTTCCGGAAGCATCCTCCCCATAGGCTTTTTCCATCCTCCCGTTTTCATCCAATGTGATGTGTTTACCAACTCCGCGATCATCCACTTCAACTACAGATATTCCAAAATGGGCATTGTAGTATCTGACAGAAGCGGCAGCACCAGCGGGAATCATCCGGATATCCTGGACTCGCGCATTTCCGGTACTAGACAAGGAAACGTTCAACCGTCCAGCTTCAACATTCCCTTCCCACTCGGCATAGTGCCATTTACCGGCCGCATTTCCGTCTAAAGCCCAATTTCGCCTTTGTATTCCATTAATCGCTAAAGAAACCGATGCGGATGTGTTGTCCGCATTTTGGACCCATGCGGAAAAACGATATTTGCCTTGTCTTGCCTGTCTGACGACTCCCGAAAAACCATATCTCAAGTCCATCACGGCTTTTGAAAAGCGTCCATTAGACGCACCTTCGCCATCGGTCGCCCTTCCCTGTAAAGGCAACAAGTGACATTCACTAGTCACTTCCATGCCATTTTCGCCACAACGATCACCGGGAACAACAAGGATTTCATCAAATCCGGCATTTTGAACCACGGCGCGTTCAAAAGCAATCGAGTCATCATCAACAACCCTTGCGGTCTTGTTACCAAGAGCATCCTTTCGTTCTACGGCAAAACCATTCCAATATTTTGAGATTTCAGAATTCTTTTTCCATATAGCGCTCGGGTTCACATCAAGCGCCCAAGGCATTCCCTGGAACGAATTTCCATTTACGAGAACCTCAGGATTATAAGCCCATTCTTCAACAAGGTGCGGTATTCCCATTGAGTCGTTTGCAGCGGCATAACGGGCCGCCGCAGCACGTACTACTTTTCCCGAAGTACAATTGGGCATGCATGAATAAGAAAGCAAAGGGTTGCGGAGATGATTTTCATTACGTTCAAATGCATATTCTTCCGCAGAATACCTGAAAACCTGCTCGTTAGAGACATCATTCGAACCGTTTTCAAAGAATAGTTTTCTTGATGGCAGTCCATTGAGCGCAATATTATACTCTATCGAATCCTTGCCCTTGACTCCCTTGATGTAAGTTTCTATCGAACTGACCGCATCGACATGCAACAGATTCGGCCAATTTGCGTTACGGTAACGGGTATATTTGGAAATTGCGCTTTTTTCAACAACTTCCCCCGCATAGGTTCTTTCCGCGCAAATTTTTCCAAGTCCAAGCCCAACATCACTGTAATCAACCGGGCACAATTCTCTCTCGATCGTCCCTGAATTGTCAGGCAATTCGATGCGAACTGTCGTTATTAAAGGTGTATTATTTACATAGTCAAAGGCGACATCTGGAGCCTTGTCAAAATTATAGACATACTTATAGGAATACTCTTTGCCAACGATTGGATCCTGAACCGTCTTCCTCTCTACAAGTAACACCCCCTTGTTTTTCACAAAGGAATCATTTTTCTTATAGTAGATCGTTGTTGTCCCGGCTTCCGTTGTTTTGGCTGCTCCTTCAACGGCAAAGAAATCACCGATTGCATAAGACTCGTCAAAGACCTCGACCGTAGCAGGCCCCTGTCCGCCCGGATTTCGGACATCCTTAAAGTGACTCCAATTTATGTCAAGCTGTTCCTCGTTCCATTTTACTCCGTCCCACAGGCAAGCTTTATTGGAACGCTTTTCTATATACCAGTTCGAGCCGACAACCAAATGTTTTTTGTGTTTGGAACCATCCGTATTTACCTCTCCATGCCTTATCCACTCGCCACCGTTTTGCCGTTCAAACAATTCGACATTCGCACCGGGATGGGTTTCACTCCACGCTCTCACATATTTACACTTCCACTTTACGCCCCAGCGCTTGAATTTCGGCCGGCAAAAATAGGGTATTTCAATAATGTTGTCTACTTTGGGTCTTCTTGTCACAAAGAAATTGCCGCTTCCGACGGCATCCCATTCCGCCTCTTCCAAAAGGTCAATATCATCATGGTGGACCATATTCCTGTTTTCAAAAGGAATCCGCCAGGATTCACCATCCCAGTCGAATAACGTCAGGTCATCGTTGTCATTGTGTCGCATGGCGACATAGTTATAACCTACGGCCTGCGCCCTCGGAACGCCCTGAACCCCATGGACATCGTAGTTAAGCAATTTTGTCCAGCCGCCACCATTCCAATGATACGCTTCCGCCCGTTGTCCCCAAAGGCCCGCGGACTCCACGGCACCAAACAAATAGCCGTTCCCCCAATAGTAACGATTGTCGTCGTCCAAGTCGTCGTTGTCATAGGTTTTCTGAACGGAAATTCCGGAAGCATCGTACTTGAAAGAAAAAATTCTCACCCGGTAGTTGTTTCCCCAATCCCTACCTACATAAGAAACGGCAATGTGATTTTCCGACGGGTAAATCTGAAGGAACCGATTGTCCATACGCCCTTCATCAGCCGATAGAGTATCTATTGCAAAGGAACCTCCCCATAGAGTCCAGGGGACCGTGAGCGTCAAGGTGGATTTAGTTGAAGACAGGTTGCCTTTCACTATATAATTAGGGCCGGCAAGCACCAATTCCTTATCGCCATCGTCATGGACACGAGGCTTTACTTGCCACGTAGCACCATCCCATACGACAGGATACATATCGTAACCATCCCCCCTCCCTGTTACATAGGCAAACCAGCTGTTTTTCGCCGTGATAAAATATCCTTCTTCATGATACGGCAGCGAGCCCAGTTCCTTTCGAATGTTCCAGGCTCCATTTTGCCAATAATACACAACGACCTTCTTCTCGTTTTTATCAATACCGAGTAAATAGGGAGTTCCATCTTCCAGATAGCCGATCGATACGCTGACAACCGGAAGCTTCTCCGAATGAACGGTCAACGGTTGTTTATCTATGGCCTGATAGACATAGTCAAACGATACTCTTCCACAGTTCGCCCCTTGAATTTCCTTCATCATGCCCAACGCATAAGAATCATTCAGATACGCTTTATACACGTTATCGTAGTATTCGTACGATTCCCGTTTCGTTTCCTTTCCCGAGCCATTCGCCCACACGATCCGCGTCAATAAACGCTTGACGTATTTTTTGTTTTCGTCGGCATCCAGGCTTGGAGAAACTTTCAGAGCTTTATAACAGAAACCAACCGTTTGCAGAATTTCGCCATCCATTCCATAAAGTTCGACCTTAGACAAGAATTTTCGTTCTAGAGGATCCACAAACGCATCCGTTTCATCGCCAGCAGAAAGTTCTTCTTTTCCGACAGCATCAACCGCTTCGCCTTCAAAATCACCTTCATTTTTATCCGAAAGAACAAACTTTACATAAGAACCCATCGAGGAACGAACCTCTTTTAAGTAAGTTTCTTTTGTATATCCGTTTCGAGATGTCCATGAACCATGCTTTATTCTTTCTTGAAACTGGCAATAAGAATATGTTAAAGTATTGTTTTTCCAGTCATGAATCTTGGCTAGACTCCAGGAAACGGGATAAGGGACATCGTCCCCGTCAATAGACTCGCCCGTGTGCCCAAATGCAGGAAAACCTAGCCCATACGCAGTCGCCCCTTGCGCGCTACAGGCCGAATCCAAAGCGTTGGTCAAGCAATAAGACATATCTCCATACTGGTACTTATTGCCCGAATCATCCGTCAGAACCCATCCCACGACAATCTCAAAGGTTTTTCCACTCAAAACTTTCATTTCAGTTCGTCTTTCTACTAACCAATACGGCAGACCTTCAATCCACCATCGGTTTCCTTCATAAACCAATTTATAGCGAACCCCCTCTGCGGTAATCAAGTAATAAAAATCATCCAAAAGACTCATCGAACGGTTGTTTTCGCTAACGATTCTAGCAAAACCCATAGACCAGCCTAAACCGACCCAGCCTGTTGGACTTATATCGTTACGATTTTTGACATTCTGGGAAACATTACCCGAATAATTCAAGGCAAACGAGGTGGATACGCCCCCTGCCGACAGCGTTGCAAGGGGAACACGAAAGCCAACCGTTCCCGACAAAGGGTTGATCCCGCCATCAGGGGACATGTATTTATTGAACGCATCGCCCGTTTCCACAGATTGCGAAAACACAACGGAACAAAGAACTAACAAAAACTGCAGGATTTTTGAAAGCATATTACAAATATAATTACAAAATCCGATAAAGATTGTAAACTTAATCAAACGTAAGTCTGTACAAAAAAAATATTTCCTATGATATTTTGGTGTCTAAAAATTGTTCTAACCTATTGTCAATAAAGACGTTTCAGCAGATTTTTCTTTTTATGGGAAAAATTTGTTTTTTTTGTGTGATTCAAACAATGTCATCAAAATGGGGCTAAAACAGGGCAAGCAGCGCAGGCTCAGCAAGAACTGTGAACGTGTATTCGCACCGAGTTCCAGAAAAATCAAGCGCTATTGAAGGATTGTATTCAAAGGGGAATATGGACCGTCAAGCAGATAGCCGCTACACGGAACGGATCACATTTCTCGTCGAGTTCTGCCAATTTCATCAATTGAAGACCGAAATGCACAAGTTGACGAAACATCTCGGAATACCAGCATCGAAGGAATTGCTAGAGACTTCGAAGTTGTTTTGTCGGACCGGTTTATACCGATTCGTCCACAAAATTCAATGTACGTCAATCGGCAAACGCCGAAACGCCCGCAGCCAAACTCACACGGCAATCGGCGCCTTGATAGCCGGCCACGGATCGTAGTTTTTCAGTTCGAAGTCCTCGAAACGGAACGCAAAAATGTCCTTGACTGCGGGATTTATCCGCATCGTCGGGAGAGCGCGCGGCGCACGGGAGAGCTGTTCCCTCGCCTGTTCAAAATGATTTTTGTACAAATGAAGATCCCCGAAAGTGTGTACAAATTCACCGGGTTCGAAATTGCAGACCTGGGCGACCATCAGCGTGAGCAGCGCATACGACGCGATGTTGAACGGAACGCCTAGAAAGGAATCCGCGCTGCGCTGGTAGAGCTGGCAGCTGAGCTTGCGTTTGCCGCTCGCCCCAATGCCACCCACGTAGAACTGGAAAAGGCAGTGGCACGGTGGAAGCGCCATTCGATCGACGTCCGCGACGTTCCAGGCGCAGACGAGATGCCGCCGCGAATCGGGATTCTTCTTCAGCCCAGAGATTAGGTTTTGAATCTGGTCGATGTGCCCGCCGTCCGGCGTGGGCCAGCTCCGCCACTGGAAACCATAGACGGGTCCGAGATTTCCGTCCTTGTCCGCCCATTCGTCCCAGATGGTCACCTTGTTGTCGTGCAGGTAGCGGATATTCGTATCGCCTTTTAAAAACCATAAAAGCTCGTGGATGATGCTCCGCAAGTGGAGCTTCTTCGTCGTGAGGCACGGAAATCCCTTCGAAAGGTCGTAGCGGTTCTGTCTGCCGAAAACGGAACGCGTGCCGGTTCCCGTGCGGTCCGAGCGGTCCACACCGTTGTCCAAAATGTCCTGGAGTAAATCGAGATACTGCTGCATAGGACCAATTTAGTATTTTTAGGCGCATGAATCGGAACCCGACAAGGCAGAGGTTTTGAATGGGAAAGGCGCACACACCGCCGCCGGTGCGGCTAGTCATGGGATTTCTCGCGAGAAGCCCCGAACTCGTCGAACAGATCCGTCCGAGGCTCGGCGCGCTCTACGGAGAAGAAGACGAAAGTCTTTCCGCGTTTCCGTTCCGCTTCACCAACTACTACCGGGAAGAAATCGGGGAAGCTCCCGTCCGGGCGTTCGTCACCTACAAGAAATTGATTCCGCGGGAAGAAATCGTACAGATTAAATTGCAGACAAACGAACTGGAACTATCCTTCGCGAAAGAATTCGGCACGGAAAATTTTCGCCCCGTAAATCTCGATCCGGGCTACATGACGCTCGGGCAGTTTTTCCTCGCGACGACAAAGGACCAGAGGCAGCGCGTCTATATCCGTGAGGGCATCTACGTGGAACCGACGCTCTATTTCCAGGATGGGCATTTTCACGCCTTCGACTGGACCTATCGCGATTACCAGAGCGAAGAGTACATCCGGTTTCTAGAGAGCGTCCGCAAGGGATTGAAAGTCCAGTTGGACGCTTTCAAACGCGAACATTCTTCGTTTTGAATCTAGAACTTCCCCGCTTTCAAAACGGATTTCCGGAATTCCGGCGTGAGGGACTTGCAAAAGGAATCTTTCGGCAGCCGAACGAAAGCCTTTAATTCCTTGGTAAAGATTCCCGAAATTTCAAAACCGATACGCCACGAATTCCAGGCAGGACAGTCTTCCCAGGGATCGGAATTTTCCGCGACCCACAATCCGCTTCCGGATGTTTTAAATACAAAGTAATCGGAACTTTCCGGTTCGTAGCCTATCTGCTTCCAGGAACCGAGCTTTTTTGTCTTCGCAAAGTAGGCTTTTTCCAGACGGTAAAAACGGGAGGCTTCCCGCTCGAGTTGCGCGACCTTTTCCGGTGTCTTTCGGGAGGGATCTGTCAGGAGAACCCCGAAGGCTATCGCAACGACAGCTCCCACGGCAATCAAAATGCCGTAAAGGACTTTCCGGGAGATTCTCGGAAAATCTTCTTTCCGTTCGTCGCCCGAATACTCCCTAAAAAGCCGCAGCTTCACCAAAGCCGAAGCCGCCCGGACCGGAAAGAAAAGCAGCACAAGGCTCGCCAAGATAGAGACCACCCCTAGAACCGCCGAAACCGGAACGGAAGCCGAAAGCAAGGGCAAGAGAGTCTCTTTCGCGAAAAGGATTTTTTGCTTTAGGAGCTTGTCCTCTTCAAACGAGTTTAGCGCGATTTTCCCGGTAAAGCTCTCGTAGCGGGCCGCGGCCATCCCGACCGTTTCCTCGGTAAATCCATCGGCATAGGCGAGGACCGCGCACAAAACAATCCAGAAGATACCCAAAGCGAGAAAACACGCTCCGAGCAAACGCCCGGTCCGCTTCTTGGAAAGCCCCCGGGAAATCGTCACTTCTTCGCACACAGTTCCACCGCCATTTTTTTTGCCGTTGTAAAATCCGCCTTTCCCGAACCGAGCTTCGGGACATGCGGAACGCGGAAGGCCGCTCCGGGAATCATCAGTTGCGGAATCCCCGACTTGCGAAGTTCGCGCAAGATTTCGTCAGCGTCCTTTTCTCCCGAATAGAGCAGCACAATGCGTTCGCCCTTGATTTCATCGGGAATCGCGACGATGATAAAGTCGAATCCTTCCAGAATCTTCGTTTCGTTGAGCTTGCCTTCGACCGCGCCGAGCGAAATCATCTCGCCGCCAAGTTTTGCAAAACGGCTGTAGCGATCGACGATTATCACAAAGCCGTCCTCATCGAGTTTTCCCTTGTCCCCGGTCTTGTACCAACGATGTCCGCCGATTTCCAGAATGACATTTTTCGTCCGCTCCGGATCCTTGAAATAGCCCTTCATCACCTGGGGACCGCCGATGAGAATCATCCCTACCTCGCCCTGGAAAAGCTCCCGGTTCGAAACCGGGTCGATAATCTTTACGCCGACGCCAGGGATCGGCATTCCGACAGAAGATAGGTTCGAACAAGGTTCCATCGTCAGAAAATCGTCGAGCAAGACGTCTTCCGTGTTGAAAGTCGCGATCGGAGCCGTTTCCGTGCAACCGTAGCCTTCGTAGATTTCCTTTTTGAACTTGCGCGCAAAAAGGTCCCTGATTTCCGGACGGAGACGCTCCGCCCCGGAAAGCACCAGCCGCAAATGCTTGAGGCACATCGGATGCACCCAGCGGTTCAGGCCGACAGCCCGCAAGAAAGTCGGCGTTCCCACGAGAATCGACACCCGGAACTCGGCGCAGACTCGCGCAATCGTCTTCACGTCGGTAGGCTCCGCGCAAGTCACCAGGGGAATCCCTTCGAAAAGCGGCAAGAGAACCGTCACGGTCAATCCGAACGAATGGAAGATTGGAAGCTCCGCGAGCATCACGTCGTTCGGTCGAAGCGTAAAGACCGCATTCGCCTGCTGCGTATTCGATACGAGATTCCGGTGCGAAAGCATTACGCCTTTCGGCGTCCCTTCCGAACCCGAACTGAAGAGAATGACGGCGACATCGTCCGGCTTTACGGACTTGACGAAGAAAAATTCAAGCAGGCGCGAAGGCAAGGCGACCGCCGCGACAAAGGCGAGCGCATGATGGAGAAAACCGACGGACTTCTCCAGATCTTCCACGCAGACGAGCTTTGCGACTTTTCCCAGTACAAAGTAATCCTGTCCGCGCTTCTGCAACTTGTCGAGAAAAGCCCGACTCGTAAAGACCGTCTGGATTTCGGTCCGTTCCACGCACTTGAGGACGGATTCCACGCCGGACGTATAGTTCAGATTGACGCTCGTCTTTCCCGCGCTCCAGATGGAAAGCATCAGGGAAATTCCCTCGGGAGACGGCGGAAGCATAAACCCGACATTTTTCTCCCGATGGGAAATTTTCCGAATCGCACGTGAAAAGTTCAAGACCAGCCGGACAAGGCCATAACCCGTCAAGTGGTTTCCGAGCGGGCTGTAAATCGCGACCCGGTGCCGCACGCGCCGCTTCGCTGCCGCAAGAAAGAACGGGACGATCGTCGGGTAGTAAGAGAGCGATTTTGCCCATGCCGACATCGAAAGTTCGCGCAAGATGTTTCGCAGTTTCGCCGGGGCGGTATCCGCCGGAAATTCCTTGCCAAAGGCGATCGAAACGATTCGCGTAAGCCTCGTCCCGAAACTCACGCTTTCGCTCGCATAACTTTCCTTACCGCCCCAAACGCCCTGGATGTAGAACGGGATGAGCTTCACGTCCGTATCGCGGATGGCGCTCGAATAGTCGATGGAAAAGCGCCCGATGTGGCAAGATTTCGAGAGCTCCCCTTCCGGGAAAACGACGACCGCTTCGCCGTGGAGAAGCGCCTTCCGGATTTCCGCCATGGCAGGTTCCGGATTCCGGCGGTTGATGCGGATTGCGCCGAGAAGCCTTAGAATCCAGCGGGAAAATCCGTGTTCAGACTTGTCTTCGTTTACCGCCATGCGAAGCGACCGCGGAGATGCCATCTGCAAGAGAATCCAGTCGATTGCGCTCGTGTGGTTCCCGATTAAAAGTACGGGACCTTCGATCGGGATATTCTCGTTTCCGGTAATTTTTAAATCGTAGCGGAACATGTAGTAGGCGCGAAATACCGTGCGGAGCAGCGACTGGGGAAAGCGGATAAACGCCCAGACAAAGGCAGCGAAAAGAAAGAGCGAAAAGAGGAAGAGGAACGTTTCGCGGTCAAGAGATGTCGATTTGAGAAGGAGAACTTCCAGGGCGACAACAAAGACGAGAAAGAGCATCGTCACCATGTTGGAAACGGCGACAATCCGCCCCGAAGACGCCGGGCGGGAATAGAGCAAGAGAAGCGAATTGAGGACCGTGCCGAGCGCCCCGAAAAAAAGCCCGAGGAACGCATAGAGCATCCGAATGAGAACGGGATTATCCACGAACGGAATGAAGAACGCGCACACGCCGCAGCCGAGAACCGAAACGGGAATCAGTCCCACTTCGATAAACAGGTGTGAAGATCGCGAAGCGAGATAACCGCCAAAAATCATGCCCACCGCCGAAAAGACAAGTCCGTTCCGGACAATGTCAATGAACCCTTCTCCCGAAAGGTTCCAGGAAAGCATTACGAAGACCTGCGCGAGCCCCCAGAAAACGGCAAGCCCGGTAATGATGACCCGGGAAAGCCCGATGTACCATGTCGCATGGAAAATTCTCCCCGGCGAACGGATCTGCAGGGATTCGCGTTCGCGCCCTGTCCGAGGAATAAAAAACGCCGCCACAGAAGAAAGGACCGAAGCCCCGACGAGAATCCAGAGCAGGTAATCCACGCCGAAAAGCGTCGCCGACCGATGATAAAGACCAATGACACCCACCGAAGCGACCAGCGCGCCGACAATCATCATGCTGAACATATGGGCGATGCCCGTCGAAAGGCGCTCCGAGCCGAACATCTCCTTGACGATGCCATACTTGGCGGGACTTCCCACGGCAAAGGCGGACGCGATGAACGGTACAAACCACACGGCGATCTGCGGATAACCGATCGCCCAGAGGACACCGACAGCGATCATCCCGGCGGTCTGCCCCAGGGACGACCAGGCGACAACCTTGCCCTTTCCAAAGCGGTCCGCGAGAAATCCCGCAATCGGGAACCAGAGCAGATAGGGCACGAAGGACATCGCCTGCAAGACGGAACTGCCGATGAGGAGTCCGGCATCCTTCCGCGAATATTTGACCCACTGTTCAAAAAAAAGAAAAAGCCCCATCTGGATGAAAGACGAGGCGAAAACGGAAACCAAATAAGGGAACAGGCCTTTGATGCGCATGAAAATCCTTTGATTTGGGGAAATATTAGAAATACTACGCAACCGAGCGCTGATATGCGCAGGGTAAACGCCTATTTCTGTGAAAGTTCCAGGGCAATCTTCTTGGATGCCTTGAAGTCCGCCTTGCCGGTCCCGAGCTTCGGAATCGCGGGGACCTTGAAGGCCATACCGGGAACCATCAACGGAGGAATTCCGGATTTGCGGAGCGCGCGGAGGATATCCGCCGGTTCCCGTTCAATTCCCGAATAGAGCAAGACGACGCATTCGCCCTTCGCGCTATCCGGAATCGACGTCACCATGTAATCCCCGCCTTCGAGAATCTTCGTATCGTTGATGCGGAGTTCCACCGCGCCGAGCGAAATCATCTCGCCGCCGAGCTTCGCAAAGCGGCTGTAGCGATCGACAATCGTCAGAAATCCATCCTCGTCGAGATGCCCCTTGTCGCCCGTCCGGTACCAGCGACGTCCTTCGAGTTTGACAATCGCATCCTTCGTATGCGAGGAATCCTTGAGGTAGCCCTTCATCACCTGGCAGCCGCCGATGAGAATCATGCCGTCCTCGCCGACGGGAAGCTCCTCGTTCGAATCGGGATCCACAATCTTGTAGAGCGTCCCCGGAAGCGGCATTCCCACAGTCCCTGGCTTGTTGTTCACCTGCATCGTGAGGAAATCGTCGAGGAGAATGTTGTCGTAGTTGACGGATGCGACCGGAGCCGTTTCCGTGCAGCCGTAGCCTTCAAAAATTTCCTTGCCGAACTTGAGACGGAACGCGGTGCTGATTTCGGGCCGGAGCTTTTCCGCACCGGCGATGATCAGGCGCAGATACTTGAAGCACATCGGGTGCACCCAGCGGTTCACCGTAAAGGCGCGCAGGAATGTCGGCGTTCCCACAAAGGCCGTGACGCGGAACTCCGCACATACCCGGGCCATCGTCTTCACGTCCGTCGGATCGGCGACGACCACAATCGGCGTCCCTTCGACAAGGCAGAGAAGAACGTTTACCGTCAGCCCGAACGAGTGGAAGAGCGGAAGCTCCGCGAGCATCACGTCGGACTTGTTCGCGTTGAAAATACACGACAGCTGTTGGCAGTTTCCTATCATGTTGTAATGCGTCAGCTCGACACCTTTCGGTATTCCTTCAGTCCCCGAACTGAAGAGAATCGCCGCGGTATCCGACAATCGGATTTTCTTGAAATAGAAGAACTTGATGAGGAAAGCCGGGAGCACAACGCCCATGACCATATGGAAGAGCATCGAAAGTTTCGGAATGCCCTTCAGGACGTCTTCCGCATAGACAAGCTTGCAGTTATTCGACAAGACGGAATAATCCGTTCCTTTCTGCTTCAAGCGTTCGAGGAACACGCGGCTGGTAATGACAGTCTTTATATCCGCGCGTTCCATGCACTTTAGCACGATATCCGGCGACGACGTGTAATTCAGGTTCACGTTGACCATACCGCGAACCCAGCCCGCAAGATTCGCGATGATACCACCTCCGGACGGCGGAAGCATGATGCCGATATTTTTCTGCCCTGCGAGCATTTTCTTGTAAACGCGGCTAAAAGCAAGTGTCGCGCAAAGAAGTTTGTAGCCCGAAAGATGCGCCCCGTCCGGACTGTAGATGGAAGGTCCCGCCCCGACAACCTTCTTGCAGGCCTTCAGCCAGGATTCCGCAATCGGCCTGTAGTACTTGAGCGAATTGCTCCAGGCGTCAATTGAAATTTCCCGGACGATGTTCCGGATCCTGTTCGGCGACGTCTCCTTTGAAACCGGCGAACCGAACGCGACCGTAATCACCCGCATCACCTTCGGCCCGAACAGCTGGGAATCGGAATAGGCATAACGGCTTCCCCAGAGGCCCTGGATGTAGAACGGAACAATCACCGCTTCCGTACCCTCGATAGCCGCAGAATAGTCTAGCCGGAAAGGCCCGATAAAAGGCGTCTTCGCAATCTCCCCTTCCGGAAAGAGCACAACCGCTTCGCCGGCGAGAAGAGCCTCGTGGATGGACTTCATCGCGTCCTTCGGGTTCTTCCGATGAATGCGGATGACGCCCATGCGCTTGAGCACCCAACGCAAATACCACTTTTCAAAATGATCCTTGTTGCTTGCGATGCGGAGAGGCCGCGGTGTCGCCATCTGCAGGACAGCCCAGTCGATAAAGCTGAAATGGTTTCCCATCAAAAGCACCGGTCCCTCGTCAGGAATATGCTGCAAGCCCAGGACTTTCAGCTTGTAGGAGCTGAAGAACGTGCGGAGCAGGGAGCGGAGAAGTGCCTGAGGCAAATGCTTGAGCGAATAGGTAAATCCGATAAAGGAAATCAGCGCGAGCAGCAAGAAGAAAATCGGAAAGATCAGGTGCTGTTCGTTCGGGAAAAGCTTCAGCGTATAATGGATGATGAGCGTTTCCAGCCCGAGGAAAAGTCCCAGGATGACTATCTGAATCAGGTTCGAAACGGCAAGAATCCGTCCCGAGTTCGTCGGCACCGTGTTGAACTGGAGAAGTGCGTTGAGCGTCACGAGGAACATCGATCCAAAAAAACCGATCAGCAGAAAGAGAATGTCAATAGCCACCGCCGAAGAAAGCGCAGGAACGAGCAAAAGGCAGATGGACGATCCGAGAGCCCCCATCGGAACTAGTCCCGTCTCGATAAAATCCTTCGAAGCCCGCGCCACGATAAACGACCCGAACATGAGCCCGATAACCGCAAAGAAAATTCCGTTCTTGAAAAGCGCAATCGTCTCGCTACCCGTCGCATCCTGCTGGAAAACCATCACGAAGATCTGAACGCCCGCCCAGAAAATGGAAATGCCGACAATGCACGCTCGGACAGTCGGGAGCTTCCACGTATGCACCACGTTCCGCACCACGGAAGAGCGCCGCGCCGAAGCGTATTCCCGCCCGACCTTCGGCACGAAAAAAGCAAACACCGTAGAAAGAAGGCTCACCCCCATAAAGACCCACGGCCACGCAACGGTCTTCCGCAAGAACTCCTTTACAGTCGGAGCCGAATCGAACGTGGACTCCACCGCGTCAAGTCCCGGAACCATCAAGGCGGCAAGCACGAGCGCCGCGACAGAAAATATCTGGAGAAAGCCGTTCGCGTAGCCGAGCAGTTTCGTCCCGAACATTTCCTTCAGGATGCCGTATTTCGCCGGGCTATGCATCGCAAACGCCGAAGCGGTCAGGAGAGTGAAGAATATTGCGAGGTTGTAGAACTTAAGCGTGTAGAAAACGCCCGTTGCGATGAACGAGGCGGTCATCACCACGGAACTCCAGGCGATGACGCGGCTCTTCGAGAAGCGGTTCGAAAAAAAGCTCGCCGGAACCACCATGCAAAGGAACGGAAGGAGAAAGAAAGATTGCAGGAGCGCGCCCCAGAACAGAAGTTCCGACCCGGAATAATGCGTCGCGATGACCTTCTGCGTAAAGACGAAATGCCCCATCAGGGCAAAGTTCGTAAAGAATATCGAAAGAAATAGGGGCCAGGCACCTTTGATTTTCCACATAGTCAAACCTCGAAAAGGCGATTAAAACTTGACGCGCAGAGCGCAACCCAAGGTAAAGCCGTCGATGAGAATCGCGGCATCGTTCGTATATTCCCAGAGAGGGATCGAGAAGTAAGGCTCCACGTCGAACTTTCCGAGAGCAATCGCCACTTTTGGTTCAATCGAAATGGCCATCGTATAGCCGAATTCGTCGTCGTCCGTATAGCCAATCGCACGGACATTTCCCGGCGTATTGGAAACCCAGGCGTCGTCGCTTCCGAACAGGAATTCAAACGGAAAGCCCACCCCCAGGCGAATCATCCCGAAGTTGAACTCGGGGCGAACCAAAAAATAAAGTTCGTCTGCAGAATACTTGTTGAAATCCCAGAAATACCAGGAATGGAGACGTACGCCGAACGATTCCCAGCTGCCATAAAAGTTCGTTCCGCCGAAAACGAGCGCCGGAGAAGGATTTTCCCCGTTGCCGAGAAGCTTTTTGTCGCCTGCGGGAAACACGAATTCGAGGAAGCCTGCCGATGAAGGACCGCCATACTTGAGACCGAGAATCGGTCCCCACGTTCCCGTCGAGTTCTTGAGACCGTCATCCCGAATCGGATAGGAAAAGTTGAATTCCAGGCCTTTGACCGGGCGAATGCGAACCGTCGGAACCAGGTTCAGCTGCGACTCCTTGTCGGACAGGGACCGGTCATCCCCATCGTGGTAAGCCGACCGGTAAAACGCGCCATAAGCATTCAGTTCCACTTCAAAAGTCGAAGGGATAACGCCGTATTCGTTCCACATGGAAAATGCAGAGGGACAGGCGAGCAGAAAGCTCAGAAAAATCCATTTTTTCATAAAGAACCTTGGTGCAAAATTCATCGCGATTTTACAAAGATAGCTTTTTAGGCGAGGAGCGTCTCGAGTTCGTCGATTTCCCGCGGGATATCCTGCGAGAGATCCTCGCAGCCGCCTTCCGTCACAAGCAGGTCGTTTTCGATGCGGATGCCGATATCCTCCGCGTAATGGACATTTTCCAAATCGATTTCAAAATGCCCGTAAAGCCCCGGCTCGTTCGAAATCATCATCCCCGGTTCGAGCGGACGCTTCGCGTATAGGCGGAACGGATCGCCCTCGTGAATCTGTTCGCCTATCAGGTGGCTCACCCCGTGCGGACGCTTTTCGTAAAGCAGCCCGCATTTACCGCCGATCGATCGGAAGCGTTCCGAAAGCGCGTTTTCGATAAAGTCCCACACGAGCAGGTCCAAGTCGGCGAGTTTTTTACCGGGCTTTACGTTTTTCGCATGGAACTTCTGCGCATCGAGAACGATCGAATAGAGAATCCTCTGCAACGGATTGAAACGCCCGCTCACCGGAACCGTCCGCGAAATATCGCTGTGCTGCGTCCCTACCCGCACACCGAAATCGAGCAGAAGCAGCCGACCCGGCTCGAGCGGTTCGTCCTTTTTTGCATAGTGCAGGCAGCAGGCGTTCTTCCCGTTCGCCACGATCGTCGGAAAAGCGAGATCGCCGTCGCTCCGGACCTGCATCCGGTAGTCGAGAAAAAGCCCCGCTTCGCGTTCGCTCTTCATGCCTTTCAGGTTCCCGAGAAGCTCGACAAAGGCTTTTCGCGAAACGTTTTCCGCCCGACGGACATCCCCTATCCGCAAAGAATCCAGGACGATTCGCTGCGCAAAGTGCTTCTCGGCGAGACTACGGATTTCCGTTTGGGGCTCAAAGCGGCGCCTCAATTCCTCGGCGAACTTCGCGTTGTGATCGCCGGTAACGCTCCGCGGTTTCCCTTCGGACAGGAATTCGAGATAAAAGGCTTCGAGAAACTCCGGGCGGCGGGCTGCGACTTTCCGGGAAAGGCAATCCCAAAACTCGCGTTCGGGAAGAATCGTTTCAAAGCCAGTCAGGCGGCGCATTTCGTCTAGGCCTTCCACCGAATAAGCGAGCTTTGCCCCGGTCCAGAATTCCTTGTTCGCATCCTTCACCGGCAAGAAAAGAACTTCCCGTTCCCGAACGTTTTCCGCAAACGGGTCAAGCAGAAGCTTGCACCCCGCCTGATTCACTCCCGTCAAGAAAAGAAAGGCCGGGTCCTGGACAAAGCGCGTCCACGTGCTGGCGAATACCTCTTCCGAACCGGGCTCCCGCTCGATTCCGTTAAAGATTCCGATAGATTCCAGCTTGCCGAGCAAGGCTTCCCGACGCAAACGATAGACATCCGCCGCCGGCACGCCGCCAGAAGGCTCCAAAAAGACTTGAGAATAGCGATTCATGCTCTGAAATCTAAAATTTTTACCTTTCCCGATTCAAAAATCCCTATTTTTCTATATATATTTCAAGAAACATCTTTCGCATGGAGCTACAATGTCTTTATCTCAAATCTGGAAACTCGCACTCGCTTCCCTTTGCGCACTCTCTCTTGCCGCCTGCGCCGGCTCTCGCCAGGGTTCAAGCGATACAACAGACGGTGTTGAATACTCCGAAGACGGAAGTGTAAACACCGCCTCCCAAAAGGTCGATGAAGACGAGCTGAAGAAGACCCAGGAAGAAGCGTTCAAGGCGACCGAGGAAAACCACGAACTCCGCCGCCAGATCTTCGAGGCCAAGACAAAGCTCGGCATCTCGACGCAGACCGAAGAAGCGACCGCCGCCCAGTAATCTTCGATGGAACAGGATGTCCGCTATTCCCTGTCCGACGACCTGAAACGGATTGTCGCAGGCGAAAACGAAACGGTTTTCCGTATGCTGGAAGACCGTTTTTCCATAAGGATTCTTTCAAGGCTCCCGGGGCTTATCCTTCGGGAAACAGGCGAAAAATCCGACATCCAGGGAGCGCTCGCCATTCTCGACCAGCTGAAGATCGCGACGAAGAACGGAACATTCCTTTCGCAAGGCTTCCTTTCTAGGCTTTTCGACAGGAACGTTGCATTTCCCGAAAGAGCTTCCGGACATTTTGTCCCCGAAACGCCCCTTCTCCGAAACCGGCTGGGGATTCCCGTCTCCGCAAGGACGCCTTCCCAGACGAAACTCATCAAGGCCTGCGAAACGAACGACGTCATCTTCGCCGACGGTCCCGCCGGAACGGGAAAGACTTTTCTCGCAGTAGCCATCGCCGTCGCAAGTCTAGAGCTCCACGAAACGGAACGAATCTGCCTTGTGCGCCCGGCAGTCGAGGCCGGGGAATCCCTCGGCTATCTGCCCGGAGATCTCAAGGAAAAGATTTCCCCCTACCTGCGTCCCATCCAGGACAGCCTTTCCGAACTGCTCTCCCCCGAAAAGCTGCGCAAATACCAGGAAGGCGGACAAATCGAAGTCGCACCTCTCGCCTATATGCGCGGACGCACACTCAAGCATGCATTCATCATCCTCGACGAAGCCCAGAACACGACGATACCGCAAATGCAGATGTTTTTAACGCGACTCGGCGAATATTCCAAGGCAATCATCACCGGCGACTCCTCGCAAATCGACCTCGGACCGAAACAGGTCTCGGGGTTCGCCCACGCCATCCGTCTGCTCGGAAAGATCCGGGGCATCGCGCACGTTTCGTTCCCCGCAACCGACGTCCTGCGGCACCCGCTTGTCCGCGAAATCGTCAAGGCCTATGAAGCCGGAGGAAAAAAATGAACAGAAAAAACCTCAAGTGGCACCTTCTCGTCGGCTGGGCGATTCTCGTCGTCATGGCCATTTTCCTTTTTCCGGATCGCGACCTCGCGCAGAAATCGGAAATTCCCCACCTAGGACAGATCAGCCCACGGACGATTATCGCTCCGATTTCGTTCGAGGTTCCCAAATCCGCCCAAGAAATCGCCAACGAAAAAGCCCGGGCGGCGGACAAGGTCTATGCGGTCTTCGAATTCAACCACGACGAAACGGTCCGCATCGGAAACGACCTGAAAGCCTACCTGGCAAACATCGCCAAGTACCGGACTCTCCAGGCAGAAATTTCCACGGCTTCCGCGGAAGATTCGTCCATACAGATCAAGGTCCAGCAGGCGGCACAACTTTTCCACCAGCTTACAAACCGTCTTTCCAATACGGCGGTCCAGCAGCTCGCTTCGAGCAAGCGCGCCACGGACTCCCTCGAAAGCGTCTTTGGCAGGATGCTCGAAAACGGCGTTTCGAACACGCTTCTTGCTCCGAGTAACACGAGTGTCCAACTTTTCCGCGACACTTACAGCCTCCAGGACGTAAACTTCATCCCTTACACGAAAACGGAAGTATCCCTGGTGCGCGACAGCGAAGAGCGAAAACTCGACGCAAGCCGAATCCAGCCGAGGGAACGCGCCATCGACGAAGCCTTCACCGACTTGCAGCAGAATTTCAAGAGCCAAGGCCTCCAAAGCGCCTTCTACGAAGCCCTCTACGTATTCACGCTCCCGAACGTCTTCTACCTCGCCAAGGAAACGGACCACCGGAAAGAAATGGCGGAAGCCCAGGTGAACGCCTCCAAAGGCATGATTCCCCGCGGCATGGAACTGGTCTCGCAAGGATCGATTGTCACCAAGGACATCCTCGAACGCCTTGAAGCCCTGCAAAACGCCCTGCAGAAAGAGGAAGGATCCCGACACGTCACGGCTCTCTATGGCCATATCGTCTTTATCGCAATCATCGTCTCGCTGTTTTTCCTCTACTTCTACTTTTTCCAGTTCGGACGCATCCGAAACCGCCGGGAACTCTGGTCCATCATCGTACTGGTCATCTTGCAGCTAGGCGCCTTTGCCGCCATCCACTACTTCTCCGCCTACATCCAAAAGGCGACACCTTCGCTTCCGCAGGATTTCGACGTCATCTGGATGTACCCGTTCATCCTTTCGCCGGTCATCGCGACAGTCCTTTACGACCGGCAGCTCGGAACGATATTTGCCGCCTTCTCCGCCGCATTTCTGGGAATGCTCTCCGGCTACGATCTTTCCACGGCAATCCTCGCCTTTGGGATTTCCTGGGCCGGGCTTCACGGGTTAAACCGCATCCGTTACCGTTCGCAATTCATCTGGAGCATCCTCGAAGCGCTCATCGCCTTTGTCTGCGCCCTTGCTATCCAGCTTCTTCTCCGAAACCGCTTCCAAATGGACATCTTTCTCCCGACGCTCATCGCCGGCTCCATCAACATCGTCTTCTGCTGCGCGGTCTCCTCGGTCCTCCTAGTCCACCTCGCCGAGCGGGTCTTCGGCATCACGACCGACCTCACCCTCATGGAACTTTCGGACTTCAACCGTCCCGCCCTCAAGCGCATTTCTGACCTTGCGCCGGGAACGTTCCACCACTCGATCCAGGTTGCAAACCTCGCCGAAAAGGTCGCCGACGAAATCGGAGCGAACTCGCTCCTCGTCCGCACCATGGCCCTCTACCACGACATCGGCAAGACAATGCGCCCGGAATTCTTTACGGAAAACCAGAAGCAGGGGCTAAATCCGCACAAGAGCCTTCCTCCGCTTGAATCTGCACGGATCATCATCAGCCACGTTTCGCAGGGCGTCGAACTCGCCAAGGAATTCAACCTGCCTTCGGTCATCGCGGATGGCATCACGCAGCACCATGGCACAGGCATTGTCCAGTATTTCTACCTCGAATCCAAAAAGAACGATCCCGAGAATACGCATGTCGAAGACTTTACCTACCCGGGTCCGAAGCCGCAAAGCAAGGAAGCGGCGATTCTCATGATTTCGGATGTCATTGAAGCTTCGAGCCGCGCCATGCCGGACCCCACGCCCGAAAAGCTCAGGGACCTTATCAACACGACCATCAATGCGCGCCTCAACGAAGGGCAGCTCTCGGAAAGCGGTCTCAACCTACGCGACCTGTCAAGGCTCTCCGAGGCGTTTCTCCAGAGCCTCGACGGGACCTACCACACCCGGGTCAAGTATCCCGCCGCGGCGCTCGCCGCCGGAAGGTTCGGACGCCGAATCTAGTCTCTGCCGATTATTTTTCAGACAAGAACTCCCCGCCTGGCGCGGGGAGTTCTTGTCTCAGGATAAGGCGTCCCTAGCGAATCCCAAGCGATTTTTCAGAACCGTTGGACTTTACCCGATACATTCCCGGAAATCCGCGGAAGCGTATCTTCCCGTCCTTGTCGGCGACAAGCGTTTCATCGGTAGCCCAGACCCTGTGCCACAAATCGTAAATGCGCTTCGCAGCGGGCTTTTCCGTTCCGTCCGCCGCGATGATTCCGCCATCGGGAATCCAATGCCTAGCGTCCCAGAATCCCCAGAACAAGATTCCCTTCACCGCCGGATGGCTGAACGCGGTTCGAATAAACATTTCGTATTGATCGGCCCGCATCTCTTCCGTCATATTCGTCCCCCGGTCCTGCGTTCCCATATCAAATTCAGTCACCTTGATGGGAAGGCCCAGTTCCGAAAGACGGTCGAGCCGCTCCTTGATAAGCGCGGGTACAACCTTCGCCCCGTTAAAATGGCACTGCACGCCGATTCCCGACACCGGAACCTTTCTGTCTAGCATTCCCCGGATCAGTTCGTAGTAGCGTTCCGTCTCGCCAAAAGCGACCACGTTGTAATCATTGATGTAAAGCTTCGCCGATGGGTCCGCACGATGCGCCCACACGAAAGCGCTGTCGAGAAGCCCCCAGCCGCACTTGTCAAAGAGGAAGGTTTCGTGAATCGGCTCGTTCCACACATCGTATTCCGGGATTTTCCCCTTGTATTCCTTCATGTCGCGTTCAATGCGCATCTTGATATTTTTCGAAATATCCTTGCAGCTGCCCTGGATTCCCCAATGCTTATCATAGTTATACTTCTGGATTCCCCAGACAAGGGTGTGCGCCCGGAAATTCCAACCGTTCTCCTTCGCAAAGTCCAGATATTCACGCATTTCCTCCTTGCGGATTTTCCCTTTTTTCGGCTCGTATTCCGGCCACTTGAAAAGGTTCTCGGGAACGCCTGCCCAGAAATACTTGTTCGCCGTCTTCCGATACCATTTTTCCACGCTGTCCTTGGGATTCCCGTAAAAAGCGATAGCCGTTCCAAAGGGAAAATCGTGCCGTTCAAGCGTCACGTGCACCGTATCGCCTGGTTTAAAGCCCGCAAGCGAGAGCTCCTTTTTCCGAATGGAATCGATCCGCGCGTCCGCCTTCGCATACCATTCCTTGTCAAAGCCACCTTCGACCGGATTCACCTCCACCTCGTCAAAGAAAACCTTTCCGGTCAAAAATCCCAGCTGGAAGACGACATTGTTCAGGCCGTAGCCTTTTTCGTCGGCGAAAAACTTCATCCGATAGGTCTTCCACTCCGGTGAAAGCGTCATCGAGGCGGATGTTTTCTGCCGGTAATCGGGCATTCCGCCCTGGACGACCACATTGATAGTCCCTCCCTTGTCCGCCTTTGCCTTGAAAGTCAACTCGTAAAAGGCCGTATCCGCCAAAAATTTCGGCGGCTGCAGCTGCAGGCCCCACCAGTCCTTCGGCTTTTTCCGAATCGTCACCACGGCTCCCTGCGAGCCATCGAAACCGATTCCCGGCTCACCGATTTTCACAGACGCCTCCGCAGGTCCCGCTGGGTTATTCCACAGATACCAGCCTCCGTCTCCGTATTCCAAGTCACCATTGGAAATCAGGTTTTTCGCTCCCACATCCGACAGCAAGGCAAGCGAAAGAAGTACCAGGCATTTTTTTAACATAGACAACCTCGTAAAAATTTTACCCATAATATATATCGGCTATTTCTAGCGGAATACTACGGATGATACAGTTCGCACAAAAAAAATTAAAACTTTTCATTTTTTTCACAAACCACCCTTGACACCTGAAAAACATCTTTATATATTTGGGCTACCCTAACGGTGATAACACGAAGACAAGGTTGAGAAAGTTATGAAAAAGAACATTCTTTTAGTCGCTCTCGGAACTTTGTTGGTTGTGATCGGATTTGTCTGTCTCGCTCAAGGGCCTGCGGACAACCCTGTATCGCTGACGGTCGCACCGATTATTTTGGTCTTCGCTTACCTGGTAGTAATTCCCATCGGAATTCTCTGGGGTGGTAAAAGCCAGAAGAAATAAGGGCGATTAGCTCAGTTGGTTCAGAGCAGCTGCCTTACAAGCAGCGGGTCAGCGGTTCGAATCCGTTATCGCCCAGAATGGGGTGGTAGCTCAATTTTGGTTAGAGCACCGGCCTGTCACGCCGGAGGTTACGAGTTCAAGCCTCGTCCATCCCGCTAAAAAGTCTCTCTGCAAAGAGAGGCTTTTTTGTTATATCCTTTCATCGGACACAAAACTTTTCCCTTTTCCCTCCCCAAAAAAAACAGCGTTTACTCAGCGGTTAATCTTCGCCGTATCGATTTTACACCATTCGCCGCGTTCCCGATGAATTTGGCAAAGTCCTTCAAAGCCCCTTGGAAAACCTCCTCGCACCACCTTTTCCTTAGATTCGGGACATTTTTCCGCGACCCGAATCTTGAACTTGACTTCCCGCTCGATTTTTCGAGAATTACAGGTCAACGCAGCGTCCCATTTCGCCAAAAAGGTCCGATTTTCCAGTTTTTCCTTATCGTCTAGGAATTTTCCCACCGGCAGCGACTGCGGAATCGCCACCTTCACCACCGAATCGACAAGGAAAACGCCCTTGCTCTTTTGCCGCTCCACATAAGGCCCCATCGTAAAAACCCCGAGCTCTTCAAAATCAACCGCCAGATTCTTGACGCTTTCAAATCCGCCATCGCAGGCTTCCACCGCTTTATCGAAAAAAGAAACCGGCGTTATGTAGTCCAAAACATTTGCCCGGAGAAATTCCCCCTTGCTCGAAAGACAGTACTCCGCCACGGTGAAAGGCCCTTCGCATTCTCCCACGATTTTTGCCCGAAATTTCGCCGAGAGGTGGATAGATGAAGACAGGCTCGCAGACCAGTTTCCGTCAAAAATTTTTCCGTAAAATCCGGGCAAGGAATCCTTGGCGTGGATCATTTCAAAACGCATCGAGTAAAGAGGATCGTGTTCCATCCCCACGTAACGGCTTAACGGGGGTACTTTCCGCATGAGCGTTTCGCAATGAACGCAGCTATAGACTCCACCACCGCCACCACCCTTCAAGCGAAAACACAGACAGTTTTCTTCGCTATCGTCGCAACAAGCGCAGCGTTTTTCATAAATTTTCGGAGCTTCCAAAAAATAGCCGTAACTCCACTTTAAAACATTTGCCGGGAGAGAGTCGGGAATTTTCCAGCTGGAATCGTAGGGAACTTCGACGTCCTTTGTCAGGTGCAGTTCGTAGGCGTTTTCCCCGATAAAAACGGCGCAGTATTCCGCCACGGGTTCTTGCGCGTAAGCGGATGCGATGAGCAAAAACACGGCGATGAAAATTTTCATTCGGAATTTTCCTTGTAGCAAGGCTCGGCATTCCACTTTATTTTTTGAAGTACGACCAAAGAGTCGATATTTATCCGCGCATGGCTGGCATTGTTCTTGTCTTCATCATCCCAGGCGTTTTGTATTTCCAACATTTTACGGTATCTTTTTTCCATCACCGGCCAAAAAGTTTTCTTGACGATGTAGCAGGAATTTTTCTCCGTTAATCGGTTGCGATTTACTGAAATTTTTTCTTTCCACTCGTCATTTCCCTCCAGAAGATAAATTTCTTCATGCCTATTTTCGTGGGCGAGCAACCGTTCGTCATCCGAATCGACAACTTTATCAATAGAATCTTTGGGAGTTTTCATATACAAATCAGCCACGATAATCGTTTTTGTTTGCGATACACAGTCAAAATGTACATTTCTAAATCCGAGTTCGGTCTTTGCCTCCACATACCCGCTAACCGTCTTGAAAGAAACGCTCCAATTTTCAAAGAATTCGCGGACCGTTCTTCTGTCTCGATGCGCTTTCCTTGCATAGAACGCATTCCTTTTTCCAAAAACATTCCGGTGTTTTTGCTTTCTCCCTAGAGCATCATACAGGCCGACAACCGATTCGCCTAAAGTTTCTACCGAATCTTCCGACGTTTCCAGAGGCTCGTTTCGCTTAAAGAAGATTTCGTTTTCCGGGCAGACAGGTTCATCTTCCGAATCATCCGCTTCGCAAGGTACTTCCACCCACCAATAGGAATCCTGCGCATTGTTGTTTATCCAGCCATATTGGGCGCCGCGGTCGGGATTCAAGGCGTAACACTTGCCGGTTTCCATATTGTCCAAACCACCGGAAAAACAATCCCCGGGTAAATAGATAGCGGTAGGTCCACGCCTGTTTTCATAGCAACCGGCAGAAGTCGTTTCAATAAGCGGAACGCTTCCATCACAGGGAACTTCCATCCACCACCAGGAATCCTGCGCATTGTCGTTTATCCAACCGAATTGGATGCCGCGTTCGGGATTCAAGGAATAACACTTGCCGATTTCCATATTTCGCAGACCATCGTTAAAAACTTGTTCCGGTGAATAAATTTGCTTCTCTCCCGCGACAAAAGTTTCCGATTCAAAGCCTTCTGCTTTCGATGAAGATGACACATAACCGCCCGAAGCGGAAGAAGCCTCTTCAGAAAAGCTGGACGAAGAATTTCCAAAATTCCCCATGGAAGAGGAGCCAATCGAAATACTTGAAGATGTCATTTCGAAGCCGGAAGAATAATTTCCTTCAGAAGCCGAAGAAAAATCATGAAACGCCGAAGATGACGAAACTTCTTCGCTTTCCGAGGAAGAAGACATGTCGCTAGATTCGGAAGATGAACTATACTTATAATACTGGCACCAACGAACAAGACGAAGTAAGGAATCTTTATTCCAAACATTCCAAATATTACCAGGAACTTCACAAGCAAATCCCGTATATTCACTGGTACATGATAGCCGCCCCGAAGAATCCAGCGAAAATACATTAAAATTCCTAGAAGCCGTACAACCATCTTTTGTTCCCGTGTTATACAAACTGATCACATCATTACAATAATACTTTCCGCTCTGCAAAACTTTAATCGTATCCGAGCAAAATCTATTTCGATTATCACAAAGCTCTTTTGGCGTGTATTCAAAACAAGCATTCTCTGATAAAGAATTGCTTATTTCATCGGAATAACAGATATACTCTGTAACAAAAGGATCACTCAAGTTCCTCAAAATAACAGGCATTTCTGAAACTATTTTTAACGTCGTAGGATTTTCACAATAGTCAGACTGAACTTTTCCTCCATCACCAACAAATGAAGGTATTTTATTCATAAAAGCTACCGTTCCTTGTTTTGGCATATCGCCCAATGCCGCGCAGCTTCCACGCCCCGCAATATAATATCCAGATTTTCCGCAGGGATAAACTTTATCGACAAACCCGAATTCCCCTTGAGGCGCATTGGCCACATCGCAATATTCTCCCGAACAGCCCGAACCGCTTGAACTAGGAGTTCCGCCTCCGCTTGACAAAGAACCGCTTCCCGAATCCGAGGACTCCTCTTCTCCAAAACCGGACGAGGAACTCTCACCGCTACTGGACGAGGAATTGCCAGAAGACGAGCTTTCCTCCGAGCTCGAACTGCTCTCCGAACATCCTGAAAGCGTGCTGTCCGTCTTTCCGCAGATCTTGGGCAAAGGGAAAGAATGCCCCCATTCCCCATTGGTAAACGAACAAACATAGTCCGTCAGCCTGCACTGTTCCGCACACGAGTTCTTGAAATCCTCGACATCTTTTTTGATATTCTTTGCCGTGCAAGTATTGCAGGAATAAGTCACTTGAAAACGATCTTCAAGAATAAGTCCCGAAGATTCCATGCATTCTGCTTTATAAACGACGCTGCCATAAAACGAAGCCCCTCCTCCAAAGGATGTATCACACAGCTGTTTAAATACACTTAGAGCACCGTTAGCGATCTCTTCGTTTTCATAGCAACTAGTTAGGGCATACGTATTTTTTTCCATTAAAAGGAAAAACACGCAAACCACGAACATTACCACAGACACACAACATGAATTCCTTTTCTTCGGAACACCGTTCAATCGCTTGCTCAACTTGATACGATGCCGAGTGTTTTCTAATGCTATCAGGCAGTACCGGCAAAGGCAATTCGTACTTGACAGGCGAAACTCTTTCATCTTTCACCCCCACGGTTTCCACTGTGGACACATCCGGCTTGCCCGAATCCCTTTCCGAGCAAGCCACGCAGAGCGAGAGCACAAAGGCCATCGACAAAACCAGTTTCGCATTCATGGGAACTCCTTATTTTTTTCAATTGACGTTTCCTGTCCCAAAACAACAAAGAAGCGCATCGGCGGGCAAAACAATCAGGCAAAGACAGAGGATTTTGCACAAATCGTCTATCGCGGACAAATAAAAATTTATCGGGAAAATTTTCCATACCATAACCTCAACAAGAAAAAGATAACACGTCTCCAATCAAATCGCAAGTAAATTTATCGAAACGGAATTTTAACCAAAGCGCACAACATTTTTTCCATCAAGGAAAAGAACTCGCTGATTTTCCATTACTTTGTATTTAAACATAATCCGCGCATGGCTGACATTGTTCTTGTCTTCATTATATATCACTTCGCAAAGCAGAAGAAGACCCATAAAAAAACTGGACGAAGAATTTCCAAAATTCCCCATGGAAGAGGAGCCTATCAAGACGCTTGAAGATGTCATTTCGAAGCCGAAAGAATAATTTCCTTCAGAAGCCGAAGGAAGACCATTAAACGCCGAAGATGACGAAACTTCTTCGCTTTCCGAGGAAGAAGCCATGTCGTTAAATTCGGAAGATGAACTATATACCGGACACGCGGAAAGAAGACCTTTCAACGAATCCATGTTCCAATATTCCCTATAATTTCTTGGAAGAACATAATCTTCACTATTTACAAAGGGTTCTGAATAAGATATTTCGCCATTCCTCTCTAAAAAATAAGTATAAGGCCAATCCTTATTCTTAACACGAACACAACCGGCAACCGTAGAGGAATCGCTTTCAGAAGCACATCTATAGTTTGCTCCTGTAATAACCTTGACCGTATCCGAACAAAAATCATCTATCCAACTGCTATTATTACGCTTACAGAGTTCAAGAGGCGAATACCGATTACAGCCATATTCTTTCAAGCTCTGGTTTATTTCATCGGAAAAACATTGATATCCGGTTATCTCTCCACCATTCCCAATCATTATCGGAGACAGATTGGAAACTATCTTTAAGCGTCCACTGTCGCAAGACGTTTCTAGAAACCTAGCAGAGCCAATAAAATTCGGCAAACTCATAAAACCAGTGTATCCAGCCCACAAATAAGAAATCGACCCCTCATCATTTCTACAATATTTACAACCTAGTTCTCTAATATAAATCCCAATCTTTTTTCCGCAAGGGTAAACAGAACTAACAAACCCGAATTCCCCTTGAGACGCATTGGCCACATCGCAATATTCCCCCGAACAGCCCGAACCGCTTGAACTAGGAGTTCCGCCTCCGCTTGACAAAGAACCGCTTCCCGAATCCGAGGACTCCTCTTCTCCAAAACCGGACGAGGAACTCTCACCGCTACTGGACGAGGAATTGCCAGAAGACGAGCTTTCCTCCGAGCTCGAACTGCTCTCCGAACATCCTGAAAGCGTGCTGTCCGTCTTTCCGCAGATCTTGGGCAAAGGGAAAGAATGCCCCCATTCCCCATTGGTAAACGAACAAACATAGTCCGTCAGCCTGCACTGTTCCGCACACGAGTTCTTGAAATCCTCGACATCTTTTTTGATATTCTTTGCCGTGCAAGTATTGCAGGAATAGACGATTTTCCAAGTTCCATATCCAGAATCTGCAGAATCTAAAGTCGCCCCATCGGAACCTGTACAACTCTTAACAAGTTCATACATTCCATTAAACGCAGCACCACCACCCAAAGCCGTATCACATTGAATTTTCAAAGACGACATTAAACGTTTTATGATTGATTCATTATACTCATTCTCCCAAAAGCACTCCACGATAGCATTTGAAGGCCTTACCATCAAGAGAATAAGTAAGCCTACCTGGAGGATTAAGGAATTCACAAATACATTTCGCTTCATCGGACGACGGTGCGCATCTTTTTTTCGCTGTAGTGAACGATTTTTCTTTAAAAATTTCAGGCAATTCAGGTTGCTTAACATAATTCACCCCCACGGTTTCCACTGTGGACACATCCGGCTTGCCCGAATCCCTTTCCGAGCAAGCCACGCAGAGCGAGAGCACAAAGGCCATCGACAAAACCAGTTTCGCATTCATGGGAACTCCTTATTTTTTTCAATTGACGTTTCCTGTCCCAAAACAACAAAGAAGCGCATCGGCGGGCAAAACAATCAGGCAAAGACAGAGGATTTTGCACAAATCGTCTATCGCGGACAAATAAAAATTTATCGGGAAAATTTTCCATACCATAACCTCAACAAGAAAAAGATAACACGTCTCCAATCAAATCGCAAGTAAATTTATCGAAACGGAATTTTAACCAAAGCGCACAACATTTTTTCCAAGAAAAAGACTCTTCTATTTTCCATTACTTTGTATTTAAACATAAAGTCGCCGAAAAATTTCGGCGACTTAAAAGCGTTCAAATTTTACAAGATTAGAAGTGAATCACGCGGACGCGAATCACCTTGTCGAGCTTCTTCAGCGCATCGATAATGGAATCATCGACGACCGTTTCCACGTCGATCAGGTTGTAGCCTATCTTGCCGTTCGACTTGTTGCTGAAGCTTGCAATGTTGATGTTCGCCGCGCCAAAGACCTTCGTGATTTCCGCAATCATGTTCGGAACGTCCTGGTTTATCACGACGACGCGGCTCTTGACTTCCGCATGGGGGAAGCTGTCAAGCGGCGGGAAGTTTACCGAATTGCGGACCACGCCGAATTCCAAATAATCCTTCAACTCTTCGACAGCCATCACCGCGCAGTTTTCCTCGGCCTCTTCAGTAGAAGCTCCCAAGTGCGGGAAAATCTTGATCTTCGGATTTTTCATCGACTTCGGGTCGGCAAAGTCGGTGAGGTAAGTCTGGAGACGCCCTTCGTCGAGCATCTTGTAAACCGTGTCCATGTTCACGATGCCGCCGCGGGCAAAGTTCATGATAATAGAACCCTTGAAGGCGGCGAGATTCTTTTCGTTCAGCATATTCTCGGTCACGCCCTTGATGAACGGCACGTGGACGGTGATGAAATCCGACTTCGCGATGACTTCTTCAATCGTCTTCACCACGGTGACGACATTCGAGAGCTTGTGCATGTTCGCTGCGCTCGGATACGGTTCGTAAGCGACCACGTTCATGTTCTTCCAGCGCGCATAGTTCGAAACGAGAACGCCGATTTTTCCAAGCCCGATGACGCCGAGCGTCTTTCCGGCAAGTTCCGTCCCCGCGAACATTTTCTTGCCCTTTTCGATCGTCTTGTCGAGAGCCGGATCGTTCGGGTCGAGAGACTTGACCCAGGCTTCCGCTTCGGACACATGGCGAACGGCCATTCCGAGAATCGTCATCACCAGTTCCGCGACCGCATTCGCATTGGCTCCCGGCGTATTGAAAACGCAGACACCCTTCGAACTCGCCTTGTCAATGGTAATGTTGTTCACGCCGGCGCCGGCACGGGCGACAGCGAGCAGACCATCAAAAGAATCCGTATCGACCTGTGCGCTGCGGACGAGAATCGCTTCCGGAGATTCGACATTTTCCGAAACTTCGTAGCCGTTCCCGAAGAGATCGAGACCTTTCTTGGAAATGTTGTTCAGAGTTTTGATTTTACGCATTGTGAGTTCCTTTGTGAAGGTTCCTTGATAACAAACTATTCTTCGACGTAACGCCCGCGGCTCTTGATGAGTTCCACGAGTTCGTCGAGCGCTTCGGATTCGGGCACATTCTTCTTCACGCACGTCTTGCCTTCGAAGAGGTTGATGAAACCGGGTGCGCCTCCGACATAGCCGAAGTCGGCGTCCGCCATTTCGCCCGTTCCGTTCACGATGCAGCCCATGACCGCAATCGAAAGGTTCTGGAGATGGCCGAGCCGGGCCTTGATCTTTCCGAGCACATGCTGGATGTTGTAGAGCGTGCGTCCGCAGCTCGGGCAGCTGATGAATTCCGTCTTGCTGCGCCTGACTCCCGCAGCCTGCAAGATGTCAAAGGCGAGCGAGACCGCGGACTTTTCGTCCGAAGCGTCGATGACCACCGCATCGCCGATTCCGTCCGAGAGAAGGCAACCGAATTCCGCAGCGACTTTCAATTTTTCGTCTTCCGCTCCGGAAATTTTCCGGTAGAGGAGAATCGGATTTTTTGCGCCTTTTGATGCGAGCGCAGACACAAGAGCGCGTACGCCGAACGTGAAGTTTTCGCCTGTATAGGCAACGAGCGAATCCGACGGAACATCCCGATTTCCCGCGGCAAACGCTGCGATATCGAAAGCGTCTTTAAACTCGACGATTTCCTGGGAAGAGAGTCCCGTAAAAGCGAACTCGGGCGAACGGGGTTTTCCCGAAATGCTTACGACATCCGCCACTTCGCCGACACGGACAATCTCCTTTCCGCCGAGCGAGACTCCCGAAAAGTTCACCGGGGAAGTTTCCAGCCGTGCGTAGTGATACGGCTCCTTTTTCCATTCGGGGACTTCGAACTTCAAGCCGTCTTTCGGCAGTTCGCAGACACGGATGAGTTCCCGCGCAACGGGCACCTCCGCCACCGGATCTTCCGTCAGCGACACGCGAATCGTATCCGCAAGGCCGTCGAGAAGCAGCGAACCGATTCCGACAGAGGACTTGAGCCTTCCGTCTTCGCCGGTGCCCGCTTCCGTCACGCCGACATGGAAAGGATACGGCTTAAAATGTTCCGCTTCGAGTCGCGCCGCGAGCATCCGGTAAGCGCAAATCGCCACGCGCGGAGTCGAGGACTTGAGGCTCACCACGACCTGGTCAAAATGTTCCGCTTCGCAGACGGCGAGATATTCCAGCGCGCTTTCGACCATGCCTTCGACCGTATCGCCGTAGCGGTAGAGCATCCGGGCGGAAAGCGAACCGTGGTTCACCCCGATTCGAATCGCGCGACCGAGACGCTTCGCCTCCCGCACAAAAGGCGTGAAGGTTTCGAAAACCTTTTCCCGACCTTCGTCAAAATTTTTATCGACCTGTTTGTCAAGCGTCGCGATGCCCGAATCGACAAAGTTTCCCGGGTTGATGCGGACCTTTTCCACCCACTTGAGCGCCTCGAAAGCCGCCTTCGGCTGGAAATGGATGTCCGCGGACACGGGAACACGGCAGCCCGCCTCCCGGATTTTCTTCATCACTTCTTCGAGAGCCTGCGCATCCGAAAGCGTCGGAGCGGTAATGCGAACCAGTTCGCAGCCCGCATCCGCAAGCGCAATCGTCTCCGCGACGGTCTTTTCCACATCCTTCGGCTTGGTCGTCGTCATGGACTGTACAAGGACAGGCGCACCTCCACCGATAAGGGCATCACCAACTTTTACCTGGACGGTATCTCTGCGGACCGGGGAGAACCGGTTCCTGACATAGGGAAAATCAAAAATAACGGACATGCCCCCAATATAGCACTTTTCATCGTCGCTACTTTTTCCGGTATTCAGCGAGAACCATCCCGAAAAGAATTAGAAACGCGCCGAGAACGGCGACAGGTGTAATCCTTTCATGCAAAAAAATCACCGAAAGGACGATGGAAACAAGCGGAATCGCATAGATGTAATTCGAAGCGAGAACCGTCCCGATGACCCGCAATGCCTTGTTCCAGATCACGTAGCCGAAAAGCGAAGCGACGATTCCCAAAAAGAGAAAGTTCCCTGCGACAACCGGGTTTTTAAACGCTCTCCAGGGAATATCTACCCCGACAAAAAGCAAGACGGGAAGCGATGTCAGCGCACCGTAGAAAAAGATTTTTCGGGAGATGAAAAGCGCCGAATAGCTTTCCGAAAGCGGACGGACAATCAGCGAATAGACGGTCCAGACAAGAGCCGCGACAAAGGCGAGCAGGTCTCCCGCCGGAGAAAGTTCCAAAATGAACTTTCCGTTCAAAACGACTAGGACCATTCCGCACAAAGTAAGAAGCGACCCCGCGACCTGGCGTTTCCCGAGCCGCTCGCTCCGGTATAGAAGCCCTCCAAAAACCATCGTGAGCAAAGGGTTTGCGCAAACGATCAGCGAAACATTCGAAACAAGAGAAAGTCCGAGAGCGGTATTTTCCGCGATAAAGTAAATCGATCCCGCGGTAAGGCCGCAGCAGGCAAGCATCGTCTCGTGCTTCAAAGTTTTCGCGAAAAGCCTTTCGTGGGAGACGGCCAAGAGAATCAGGTAGGCGAAAGCAAAACGGAGAAGATAGACGTGCGTCGGAAGAAAGCCCGCATTCAAAAGAATCTTCGTCGAGACAAAGCTTGCGCCCCAGACGGCAACCGTAAAAACCGCGAGGAAGTGCCAAAGAAGCAGGTGGGAACTTTTCATCGAACGCAAAGATAAAATTCGCCCGCATCAAAAGCGAACCGCAATTCCCAAATAGCCGGGAAGAGCCGTAAGCGAAACATGCGACTGACGGTGAAGCCGCAAGACGGCAAAGCCCGTAAGCGAACCGATAGCGGCTCCGGCGAGAACATCCGACGGATAATGCTTTCCCGCCCAGATGCGAAGCGCGCCGACAAGAGCCGCCGACGCAAGCGAAACACCCCAGACGACAGGCGAAAGCGACGAACCCGGATTTTTCGCCTCGAACCACATGCCGCTAAAGACAGCCAGGGCGAACGCTGCGCTCGTATGTCCGGAATAGAACGATCCCCAGGACTCTCCGCGAGAAATATCCGCTTTTGACGAATACAGTTCGGGACGCGGCCACAGACGGGCGCTCCGCACAAGCAGGTTCATCCCGTTCTGCAAGAATCCGATTTCCAACGCGGTCAAAAGAAAAGTCGCCACTTCGCCGGCATCGCTTTTTCCCGTTTTCCAGTTATAGCCTTCCCACGCAAAGGGCAGGACTATTGCTAAACTCATCCAGTCGCTCGTCCGGTCCGCAATGCGGTTCCTGTTCCCGGCAAAGGGCCTGTCCCACGGCAAGAGCCTGTCCTTGTCCGGGAGTTCCGAGCGCGCCTCCATCCCCGCGTAGCGAACATTCCCCGCAAGCGACGTTCCGATTCCAAGCACGAGCAGCGGCACATCGACCGAAAGCGAAATTCCATACGGAGAATCCGCCGCGCGAACCTTCACCGACCCCGCAAGCAAAAAAAACGAAAGAACGAGAACAAACCCGATACGCATCGCCAAAAAAAGATAGATTTTATCCATGCGCAAAAAAAGTCCTGCCCTAGAACCGCTCACGCCGAGCCTTGAACTTTTCAACGCCATTTCCGACGAGATGCGCCTGAAAATTCTAATGATCCTTTCGCACTCGGAATTCACGGTCAACGAACTCAAGGAAATTCTCGGCATCCACCAGTCGAACGCAAGCCGGCACCTGTCAAAGCTCTCGAACTGCGGACTTCTCAAGGACAGGCGCGAAGGGACGAAGGCGTTTTACGGACTTTCGGACGACCTCTATCTAAGCCGCAAACTCTACGAAATGATTTCCAAGGCCTGGCAACAGCTTCCCGACCTGGCAATCGTCGAAAGCAAGGTCGAAAATCTCCTCATCGGGCGGAGAAACGGCTACACGGCAAAGTTCCACAAGCTCTCGGAAGCGGGCGGAAGCCTAAAGGCGCAGATTTCGCTTTTCGCCCATCTGATGATTTCCTTTGAACACGCAATCGACATCGGATGCGGAGAAGGCGGCGACCTGAGCTTTATGCTTGCCGAGCGCTGCAAGCAGGTGACGGCCATCGACATCAACGAATCGACCGTCCACGGCGTCAAGGCGATAGCCCGGGAAAAAGGCGTCGAAAACGTCGAATCGATCTGTGCGGACATGCGGAAAATCCCGCTCCCGGCGGAATGCGCGGATCTAGTCCTGATGAGCCAGGTACTGCACCATGCGCCGAGTCCTCAGGAATCCCTCGCCGAAGCGGTCCGCTTGCTCTCCCCCGGCGGAACGCTCGCCCTTCTCGACCTCGCGGAACACAGCGAAGAGGAACTCCGGGAAACCCACGGACACCTCTGGCTAGGCTTTAGCCGGGAACGCATCCAGTTTCTGCTGCAAAACCTCCCCTGCCATATCGAGACCTCGGAAATCATCCAGAGCGAAATCTCCGCCGAAAAGAAGCTCCCCGCCATCTGCATTATCGTGAAAAAAGATTCGTAGGCGTTGCCTTTTTCCCATTTTTTAGATAGATTAAGGTCTGTAAACAAGGAGTTCTCATCATGGCAAAGACAATCAAGGTTCTCGGAATCGTTCTCGTATTCCTGCTTTCGCTGTTCTCGATTTACCACATCGTGCAATCGCGTTCGCTCGACGAAAATGCCGCGGATTAACGCGATATTCCAAGTTTTCGAAAAGCCGACCTTCGCAAGAGGGCGGCTTTTTTTTACCTTGCGACTATGCAAAAGGAAACTCTGAAAAAATTCGGGGCATTCGCCGGAATCGGCTTCGCCTTTCTCATCGTCCTTCTCTTCGTCTTCCGGGCTTTCGTCTTTGATGCGAACACGCTGATGCTCAATTCCGACCAGCTGAACGGAATCGGCAGCAAGGTTTTGCGCGCGCAGAGCCTCGTCCTTTCGGAATGGGACGATTCGCGCCTTGGCGGAGTTCCCACGATCGACGCGCTTTTCGGCGACGCCTACCACCCGCTTGTCCTCACCGAATTTCTGACGGATCCCGCCCGGGCAGTCGGCTTCAAGTTCATCCTCATCCTGTGGGTTGCGTTCCTTTCGGCTTTTGCCCTCGCCAAGAACCTGACGGGAAGCCTAGTCTGGGGAACATTTTTCGGTTTTCTCTATGCGTTTTCCCCGCAATACTTCACCTACGTCTATGGCGGTCACGACGGGAAGATGATGGTATTTGCCGTCGCGCCGCTCGCGCTGCTTTCCATCCGAAAGATCATCCGGGAAGGAAGCCTCGGATACTTCGCGCTCTTTACGCTCTCCGTCGTGTGGATGATTCTCGGTTCGCACCTGCAGCTCACCTACCTGTTCCTTTGGGGTGCCGGTTTCTACGCGCTCTTCGAAACGCTCGCGCTCAGGGCATCCTGGGGTATCCGCTCGAAAAAGCTCGGAATCGCCGCCGGAGCGCTCGCCATCGCCCTCGGGATTTCCGCGTTCCAGATCATTCCGCCTTACCTTTACACGACAGCGGAATCGGTCCGCGGAACGGGCGAAAAGACAAATTACGGACATGCGACAAGCTGGTCGCTCCACCAGGAAGAACTCGCTTCGATGCTCATCCCGGGATTTCTCGGCGCGGACGTCTATGAACAGAAAAACGGCGCCGCCGGTCCGGAACTTTCCGGCAGCTCCCTCATATCGATTCCCTACGCCGACTTTCAAAAAGCCAGAATCCAAGGTTCTCCCTTTTACTGGGGACACAACTCGTTCAAGCTGAACCACGACAGCGCGGGCATCGTCCTCACGTTCCTCGCGTTCCTCGGGCTGTTCCTCCGCAAGAACCGCCGCATGGCGGCTTTCTGGCTTGTCGGCTGCGCGGTCGCCCTTTCGTATGCGATGGGGGCGCATTCCCCGCTATTCAAGCTCTGGTTTGCCATCGTCCCCGGCATGAAGAGTTTCCGCGCACCGAGCATGGCGATGTTCTGGCTGCCGCTTCTCGCTCTCATGATGGCGGCACCTGTCGTTTCCGCATTCAAGAACCCGGAAAACAGGCGTTCGCTCAAAGCGGGCCTTTTCCTCTTCCTCGCACTGCTGGGAATCGTATGCGCTTCGCGCTTCTGCTGGGAATCCTTCCTGGGCGTCCCCGGGCTTCTCGTTTCAATCGCCTACGGGATTATCCTCATCGCGACGCTGAACATTCTCGACAGGAACGCGCCATTCTCCGCCAAGGAATTCGCCGCCGCCTTCGAAACGAAATTCCAAGGCTCGTCGAAACTTGAACTCGGCGCGATTCTTTTCCCGTTCATCCTCGTCGGGATTTTCCTTTTCTCGGGCCAGGACCTCGTTTCGAATGTTGAAACAGCGATGTACTTCCGCCCTCTCAACACGGGCGTCATGGAATTTTCCGCGGCAAAAATCCTGCCGAGCTTCATCCTTGCGCTGATTGCAACGGTCGGTTCGTGGTTCGTTTTCACAAGCAAGCTTTCTACGATCCAGAAAGCGGCTCTTGTCGGAATCTTCGCCGCCATCGAACTTTACACCATCGACGCGGCATTCGTCCAGAACGTCCAAAGAAAGGATTACATACAAACCAATTCGCCGCTGGTCCAGAGCGTACTCCGGGAACATCCCGATCCGCTCAGCCGTCCGCGCGTTCTTTCCATTTCCCGAAACGACGCATTCAGCGCGAACTCGTTCCCGCTCTACGGAATGCGCAATGCCGAAGGATTCCACGACAACGAACTCGCTAGCTACAGGCTTTTCCGCGGCGGACAATCCAACGAAAACTACCTTTATAACATAAACCAGGCTATCCAGGGAAAAGCGGACAATGCGTTCCTCGACCTGATGGACGTGGGCGACGTCATTTTCGATTCGCAAAGCGGAACCGCTTTCGCGCCGTTGCCGCACAAAAACTTCGACGGAAGGCTCTACACGAAATTCGCCGTAATGAACGATACCGAAGCGGTCAAGGCTCTCCGCGAAGGTTTCGACTACAAGAACACGATAATCCTTTCCGAAGCTCCCGAAGGATTCTCCCCGGCAAGCGTTCCGGCAAGCGGAAGTGCGAAACTCGTCGCAAAGCCCAAGATGGACGACATGACATACCAGGTTTCGTCCGATGTTCCCGCACTACTCCTCTCCTCGGGAAATTTCCACCGCTACTGGAAAGCGACTGTCAACGGAAAGCCGGCAAAGGTTTACAAGGCCTTCGGGACGCTCCGCGCCGTCGCTGTTCCCGCCGGAAGTTCGACCGTCCGCCTGGAATACAAGTCCGACGCCGTCCGCGTTTCGCTCTGGATCGGAGCGGTTTCGCTCGGGATCTTCCTCCTCGTGCTCGGCTGGGGGGCGTGGAAGAAGGGGAAGGCTGGAACGTAAACCGCATCCCATCAAAGAGATACCCGCCGGCGAAGCCGGCGGTTCTTCATATGCGGGCCCTGCCCTAGGATGCCAGCTACGCGTCACGT
>CAKUXP010000027.1 GCA_934700345.1 uncultured Fibrobacter sp.
AGGAACGTTTTTTCGGAACACTTTAAGGCGGAGACAGACATGCTAAAAGACGGTCTTTACGAGCAGCTGATAAACAAATCGCTCAAACAGGAAATATCCGCCAGCAATGCCAAAGATATCGATATCAGAACATCGGATTTCGATAGTGAAAATTCTCCCGAAATTTTATCGCAATATGTGGCAAATATTTTAAAAAACCGACTGGTGAAACTAGCGGAACTTCACAAATCCGAATACGGCATCCAAAAGCAACTGGAAACGACAAATCAGATCCTTTCCGCCATCCAGGCAAAAGCCGAAGAAATGCTACCGTTAGAAAACAGGCTGCTTGATTCCGTTTTCCATCGAAAGGACAGTATCTTATCCATCAATTCCAAAGCGTCCGTTATCCGACCGGAAACATCCCTCGTCGATAGTTCCCTGTTTACCGGAGCCGAGAAGGAACCGCAGATGTTTTCGGAACTAAAAAAGGAAATTCTATCCAGCAACAAAGTTTACATGCTGGTTTCCTTCATCAAATGGAGCGGCATCCGTCTCTTGCTCGATGAACTTCGCGCCTTTACGCAAAACGGAGGCGAACTTTTCATCGCAACCACATCCTACATGGGAGCGACCGATTTGAAAGCCATCGAAGAGCTTTCTACGCTTCCCAACACGACGATCAAAATCAGCTACGACACGACCCGCACGCGCTTGCACGCCAAGGCTTATATCTTTGAACGCGACACCGGTTTTACGACGGCCTATATCGGCTCGTCCAATATTTCCAACGCCGCACTTTCCAGCGGACTGGAATGGAACCTGAAAATCACGCAAAAAGCCCTGCCAAATATTTTCAAAAAAATCCGAGCCAATTTCGAATCCTATTGGAATTCAAGAGAATTTGAACTTTACACGGAAAACGACTGCAGCCGCCTGCGGGCAGCGCTTTCAGCGGAAAAAAGTTTTACGGTCCCGAATCCAAGCTATTCATTTGAAATCCGACCGTTCCCTTACCAGCAGGAAATTCTCGACAGTCTCCAGACAGAAAGAAAAGTCCACGGTCGATATAGAAACCTGGTTGTTGCGGCGACAGGGACCGGAAAGACTGTCATCTCCGCCCTGGACTATAAAAACTTTTGCAAGGATAATCCGCAAAGCCATACGCGGCTTCTGTTTGTCGCTCATCGAGAAGAAATTCTAACGCAGAGCCTTTACACGTTCCGAGCCGTTTTAAAGGATCCGAACTTTGGCGAACTTTTTGTGGGAAACCACGAAGCGAACGATTTAAAACATCTGTTCATTTCCATCCAGACTTTCAACTCGAAAAACTTCGCAGAAAAGACCTCTTCCGATTTTTACGACTACATCGTCATCGATGAATTTCATCACGCCGCGGCGCCGACTTACCAGAAACTGCTAAGCCACTTCAAACCAGAAGTTCTTCTCGGTTTAACCGCTACACCGGAACGCATGGATGGGAAAAACATTCTTGATTATTTTGACGGAAAAATCGCAGCGGAGATTCGCCTGCCCGAAGCAATCGATCGGAAGTTGCTCTGCCCGTTCCAGTATTTTGGCATCACGGATTCCGTTGACCTGGACACTTTAAAATGGACGCGCGGCGGTTACGACAAAAGCGAACTGTCCAATGTCTATACGGTCAATTCGCTCGTTGCAAAAAGACGGGCAACCCTTATTGCGGAATCCGTTGTCAAATATGTAACCGACATCCAGCAAGTAAAAGGGTTGGGATTTTGCGTTTCGGTAAGACATGCAGAATTTATGTGCGACGAATTCAATGCGATGGGAATTCCGTCTATCGCGCTATCCGGGAGCAGCGACGACAGCGAACGCTCCGCGGCAAAAGACAGGCTCGTTTCGGGAAAAGTTCGATTTATCTTTGTCGTCGATCTTTACAACGAAGGCGTTGACATTCCCGAAATCAATACGGTTCTATTCCTAAGGCCGACGGAGTCCTTGACCGTTTTCCTGCAACAGCTCGGTCGCGGGCTGCGGATTTCCGAGAACAAGGACTGTCTGACCGTTCTGGATTTCATCGGACAGGCAAACAGGAAATACAATTTCGAAGAAAAGTTCCAGGCTCTTCTTTCCTACAGTCACAAAAGCATTGCGCACGAAATCGAAAAAGGGTTTATCTCCGCGCCAAAAGGCTGTTACATCCAACTGGAAAAAAAGGCGGTCGAATACATTTTAGAAAATATAAAATCGGCATTCAGCAGCCAAAACGCCTTTGTACAAAAGATAAAATCTTTCGAAGAAGATTCCGGATTAGCGATTTCGCTTTCCAATTTCTTGAATTATTATCACCTCAATCCTCTGCGTCTTTACAAGAAGAATTCCTTTTCCCGCCTATGCGTTTCGGCAGGGGTCCTGCCAAACTTCACCGAGCCCGAAGAAAAAAATTTTACGTCGGCATTCACACGATTCGCACGGATCAACTCCCGGAGATTCATTCGATTCATCTTGGATATTCTGGAAAACGGCTTCCCAAGCAATTACACGGAAGAAGAATTCCGGATGCTCCAAATGTTTCGATACACTTTTTGGGGAGAATCAAAACGGTTTGAAAGCGTAAAAGCCAGTATCGATGAGATTCTTCAAAACAAGATTCTGTGCCGGGAGCTTTCCGAACTATTGAAATTCAACCATGAAAAAATCGATTTCATCGATGCGCCTATCGACCTTGATTTCGCCTGTCCGCTAGATCTATACTGTTCCTACTCCAGGGATCAAATTTTAGTTGCCTGCGATTTTCTAAGGACAAGTTCCATGCGGGAAGGCGTCAAATTTCTCGCCGACAAAAAACTTGACCTGCTTTTTGTCACCTTGGACAAATCCGAAAAGGACTATTCCGAAACGACACGTTACAACGACTATTCAATTAGCGAAACGCTTTTCCATTGGCAGAGCCAAAGCACGACATCCGACACATCCGAAACGGGAAATCGCTACATCAACGGGCATCATTTCGGAAACCAGGTCGTTCTCTTTGTCCGCGAAAGCAAAAAAGATGCGGAAACCGGTGTGACGTCAACATATACATGCCTCGGAAAGGTCCAATGCGTCGCCCATGAAGGTTCAAGTCCCATCAACATCACATGGAAACTGGCACATCCCATCCCGGCAAAGTTCCTGAAAACGACAAACAAGATGATGGTCGGGTAAAAAAAATTCCCCGAGAAAAAATCCCGGGGGAAAACTTCAAACTTCTAAAACAACGTTAGAACCAGCGCCACGTAATACCCAGAGTCACGACATCGCGGTACTGCGTATCCTCGTCGATGTCCTTGTCGTAAGCGAGGTCCAGTCCCACGCTCAGAACGATCAGCGGGGCAATCGTCACGTCGAGCCTGTTTTCCCACTTGCCGTCGATTTCGTCAAAGCCCTTGAAGTTCACAAACGCCCAGAGGCGCGTCTTGAACGAAGCGAGCGACGAGAACCCGATCTTGTATTCGGTTACGCTTTCGAGGCCCGGTTCGTCCTTGAACTTTTCAAACTTTTTCGTATCCTTGTCGTCCGCCCAGCCGTATCCGTCCGAAAAAGTCATGCGGTTCGCAAAGGCGAATCCCTGACGGAAATTGTCGTTCGGCGCATAGGCGACACCGGCCATCTGGGTAAAGTATCCCGGATCCATAAAGCACGAGACCGGCGTCCTCGACGAATCGGTATAGGTGTAGCTTTTGGAAAACTGCGATTCGAAGCGCAAACCGGCATAAGGTTCAAAAGGTTTGAAGTCGTTTTCCGAAGCGGTCGTTTCGATGAAAATCTTGTCGCTCGTCTTGCGGGTGCCTGCGCCCTTGCGGTAGGTCTGTCCCCATTCGAGCTTGACGACATTCCGCCAGTCGATATGCGAAAAATGAGCCGTCACGTCGGCATCGTACTTGAGAATCCAGACGTTCGTGTTCACACCGTCCGAACCGTTATTCCAGTTGCTGTAATGCTGGCGCGTATATTGGAGGGACGCGAGGACATCGGCATTCCAGTTCGAAGGAAGAGCGTCGGAGAACATACCGTCTTCGGCAAAGGAAGATGCGGCGAAAAGGGAAACGGCAAGAGCCAAAGATTTAATCGGTTTCATGAAATTAAAGTTAGTTTAGTCGGGGAAAATCGTAAAGCCCAGACATTCGAGCATGTGACGGGATGCAAACTGGGCTTTGCCAAGTCGGACCCGAAAGGCGACCGGTTCCCTGCGGACCGGATAGCTGTTGCGCAGTTTTTCAAAGTCTGCGATATTTTGCTTGAGCGATTCCGAATCCCTTGAAATGTCGTATGTTCCGAGAACGAGTTTCCGGGCGAGAGCTTCCGCACCATAAATTTCGCGCGCATCCAAAACAGGCAAATCCGAAGAAAGTGCAGCCCGAAAATCCTGGAGAGGTCCTACGGCGAAAAAGCGGGCAAAGGCGTGCACGATCTGCGTCGTCGCATTCGCCTTTCCATCCCGGCTGTAACCTGCGATATGCGGCGTCCCGAAGTCCACCAGACGCAAAAGTTCCGGGTCGATATGCGGCTCGTTTTCCCAAGTATCGAGAACCGCTGCATTCAAACGCTTATCTTTCAGTGCGGATTTCAAAGCGTTTCCGTCGGCGACTTCTCCCCGCGAAGCGTTCAGGAGCCAGACATCCGGGCGCATTTTTTCAAAAAAAGTTTTACCGGCCAAATGATAGGTCGGATATTTTCCCGTTCTTTCGAGCGGCACGTGAAGCGTCACGATGTCGGAATTCGAGAGGAGCTCTTCCTCGGAAACGAAATTGTCCGAACCTTCCTTTTCGGCTCGCGGAGGATCGCAGAGCAGAACATCCATGTTCAGGGCTTTCGCCACCCGCAGAACTTCCCTGCCGACATGCCCCACGCCGATGATTCCGAGCGTCTTTTCGGAAAGCGGCTCCGCAAATTTTTGGGACAGGCTCAAGAGCGCCGAAGCGACATATTGCGCAACGCTTGCCGCATTGCATCCCGGCGCGTTCGTCCAAAAAATCCTTTTCGAATCGAGATACGCCTTGTCCAAGTGATCCGTCCCGATTGTCGCCGTCGCAACGAACTTCACCCGGGAACCTTCGAGAAGGCTTGAATCCACACGGGTCCGCGTCCGGACGAACAGCGCATCGGCATCTTTCACGTCAGCCGAACGGATTTCCGCGCCGGACATGTAGCGGACATCTGCAAAAGGCTCCAAAACGCCCTGTAAAAAAGGGATCGCGCTGTCTGCGACGACAAGCATCAGCGCTTCTTTTTCTTCTTCTTGGGTGGCGTGTAATTCGAACCGACCGGTGCGCCGCCATTCTGCTTTCGCGCAAACGAGCCGATTTTCTTGAACATCGCCTTCATGTCCTCGAACTGGCGGAGAACCTGGTTCACGCGAGGAACGTCCGTGCCCGATCCCTTGGCGATTCGGGTCTTGCGGCTGCCGTTGATGATATCGGGATGCTTGCGCTCTTTGGCCGTCATCGAACTGAGGACCGCTTCGACATAGACCATTTCCTTCTCGTTGATCTTGTCGAGCGGGAGCTTGTTCAGGCCCGGGATAAGTCCCAGAATGTCCTTGATGCGACCAAGCTTTTTAATCGTGCGGAGCTGCCTCAAGAAATCGTCCAGATCGAACGTGTTGTTCAGGATTTTTTTCTTCAGATCCTTCGCGTCGCGCTCGTCGATGACCGACTGCGCCTTTTCGACAAGGCTCACCACGTCGCCCATGCCGAGGATTCGGCTGGCCATTCGGTCCGGGTGGAAAAGATCGATTTCGTTCGGTTTCTCGCCCACGCCAATAAAGCAGATGGGAACGCCCGTAATCTTTTTAATCGAAAGCGCCGCACCGCCACGAGCGTCGCCGTCCATCTTCGAAAGGCAGACACCCGTAAAATTCAGCCGGTTGAAAAATGTTTCCGCGACATTGACCGCTTCCTGGCCTATCATCGCATCCGCGACAAAGAGGATTTCCTCGGGCTTCACCGCATCGCGAGCCTGTTCGAGTTCCTGCATCAGCTTTTCGTCGATCTGCAAGCGACCCGCAGTATCGTAGATGACGACATCAAAGCCGTTCTGTTCCGCGTATTCGCGCCCATGCTTGATGATTTCGACAGGATTTCCTTCGCCCTCGTCGTACACCGGAATCCCGATGGACTTGCCGAGAACCTGCAACTGCTTGATAGCCGCCGGGCGATAGACGTCCGCCGCGACAAGGAGCGGTTTTTTCTTGCGCTTGCTCCGCAGATAAAGGGAAATCTTCGCGGCAAAAGTCGTCTTGCCGGATCCCTGGAGACCGACCATCATGATGCCGACCGGGGGCTTTCCCGAAAGGACAAGTTCTTTCGTTTCGCCGCCCATGACATCGACCAGCTCATCGTGAATGATCTTGACAATCTGCTGTCCGGGCGTCACCGACGTGAGAACTTCCTTTCCCATCGCCTTTTCCTTTACCGCCTTCACAAAGTCGCGCGTGACGTTAAAGCTCACGTCCGCTTCGAGAAAGGCCCGGCGAACTTCGCGGAGCGAGTCCGCTACGTTTTCCTCGGTCAGGGTTCCTTGCCCACGCAAATTTTTTAGCGTCGATTCCAGAGATTCAGTCAATTGCGAAAACATCATAATTCCAAAATATAGAAATCAAGCGGATTCAAGAGCTGAACGAGCCTTTTATCTCCCGTTCCATCTTCAGCCGCACGACCATTTCGCTGTAGAGATCCTTGAGGCAGTCCTCCATCGTGATCAGGGGTTTCCATCCCAAGGCGGTAATTTTCGCCGGATCGCCAACAAGAAGCGGAATGTCAAGCGTGCGTTCCTTCGACGGATCGAAGCAGAAATCGACATCGACTCCCGCAATATCGACAAGGTATTCGGTCAGCTCCCGGAAGGTATAGGATTTTCCCGAGCAGATGTTATAGACCTCGCCCGAATTTCCCGCCTGCAAGACCTGGATAAGCCCTCTCGCCACATCGCGCACATCGAGAACATCCCGGCTCACATCCAGGCTCCCGGAATAGATGATGGGTTCCGCCCCGTACTTCTTAATCTTCACCAGCTGGCTCGCAATCAACGGAATCGCGAAACGACGGCTGTGATGCGGGCCGGTAAAATGGAACGGACGAATCGTTACGATGTGCATTCCGTAGGCATTTACAAACTGGTTGCCCAAAAGTTCCATGCAGGCCTTGGACGTCGCATACGAGGTCAGCGGATTCGGCGGATCCGATTCCTTGTGAAGAGTCGTAAGAAGCGTCCCGTTAGCGCGTCCGTAAATCTCGCTCGAACTGAGCAGGAGGATTTTCGCTTCGGGAACAATCTGGCGGGCCGCTTCGAGCAGGTTCTGCGTTCCAAGCAGGTTCGTGCTGAGCGTTTCGTAAGGTTTCTTGTACGAAAGCCCCACGCTCGACTGGCTTGCCAAATGGAAGATGGCCCGGGGAGCGGTTTCCTTCACCACGGAGAGAACGTCCTTGAAGTTCAGGAGGTTTCCCGTGCGATAGACCACATCGGAAATTTTCTGCCATGGCTGCGGCTGCTCGTCGCTGAAACTGAAAAGGCTTTCGCCGTTCCGCGTTACGGTGGCGAGGATATGAAATCCGAGAGCGCCCGTTCCGCCCGTTACCAGGATACTCATGCAGATACCTCCGGCAAAACAACTTTCCAGGCTTCCTTGACTAGGGATTCTTCGACATTCGCAACTTTTTTCACTTCGCCGATTCGCGTCGGAAGGATATAGACGCGCTTGTCCTTTTCCGCTTTCTTATCGACGCCCATCGCTTCCCAGGCCGCATCGGCGGTAACGCTATCGACAGTCTTCGGAAATCCGTAGGCATCAAGAAGCGCCGCTTGGCGCATTTCCGTTTCCTTCGAAATCAAACCGAGCATCCGGGCGAGGCGCGCAGCGACCCGCATGCCAAGGCTTACCCCGATACCGTGCGAGAACTCATAGTGGTGCAAGTTTTCAATCGCATGCCCAAAGGTGTGCCCGTAGTTCAGAATCGCCCGCAGCCCGAGTTCCTTCTCGTCAATGCCGACGACTTCCGCCTTGATTTCACAGCTGCGCCGAATGATATGCGTTAAAGCTTCCGCATCCCGGGAAAGAATCTTTTGCACATTCTCTTCCAGATACGCAAAAAACGCTTCGTCATAAATCACGCCATACTTGACCACTTCGGCAAGACCCGCGAGATATTCCGAATCGGGAAGAGTCAAAAGCGTATCCAAATCGCAAACAACCGCCTTCGGCTGGTAAAACGCACCGATCATGTTCTTTCCTTCCGGGTGGTTTACCGCCACCTTTCCGCCGACCGAGCTGTCAACCATCGCAAGGAGCGTCGTGGGAATCTGCACAAACGAAATTCCGCGCTGGTACGTCGCCGCGGCAAAGCCCGCCATGTCGCCGACAACCCCGCCCGAAAGCTGGAGCAGGCACGATTTGCGGCTAAAGCGCCTCCGGAGCATGAAAGTAAAAAGCTGATTCAGGCTGTTCAGGTTTTTGAATATTTCCCCCGCCCGAAACTTAAAAACGGGACAATTGCCCGCCTCGTGCCGGAGCATTCCCAAGTTGCGGGACTGGGCCTTTGCAATCGTCGTATCCGTGCAGACGAGGAACGAATCGTTTGGAGCGAGTCGGAGACCGGAAAGGAGCGTTGAAAATCTCGGGATTAATTTGTGTCCAATGAAAATCGGATAGTGCGAACCGCCGGAAGGCTCCACATAGACCGACCGGGACTTCCAGAATTGCAGCCCGCGCAGTACGGCAGAAACGACCCGTTCCTCGGATTCGTTTGTACTTTCCACGCTGAAATCGGCAAGCGCATAGCGCGCTTCCCTTTCGGCAAGCATCGTCTTGACCTTTTCGAGACGAGCCTCCGGCGAAAGCCCGGACATCAGCGGACGCGTATCCTTGCGACCGATCCGCTCCGATAGAACTTCCGGAGAGGCCCAGAGACGGACGATCAATCCCGTTTTCCGAATAAGCGATACGACCGCCCCTTGCGTCAAGGTTCCCCCGCCAAGGGCGACCACCTTCGGCGAAGGATCCGCCGCAATTTCCTCGATTAGGGAAAGTTCCATCTTGCGAAACACCGCTTCGCCATCCTCTTCGAAAATTTCCGAAATGCTCTTTCCCTCTCGCTCCACGATTGTCGCATCGGTATCGATAAACGACGCATGAAAGCGTTCCGCAACCGCATGCCCGATCCGGCTCTTGCCGCTCGCCATGAAACCCGTAAAATAGACCGTCTGGTTCAAGGATTCCATCATCTTTCCTCCGCAAGGCCAATCGCCGTTTTCATCGTAGAAATGTCCGCCTTTTTTCCGGGGAACCAGTATTCAAAACTTTTCGCCCCCTGATAGACAAGCATCGCGGAACCGCCGACCGTTTTACAGCCGACGGATTTCGCTTCGCGAAGAAGCCTCGTCTCCGCAGGCGCATAAACGATATCGCACACGGCAAATTTTTTCGAAAGCATTTCCCGTGGAAGCGGCGAATCCGCTTCGTTCGGCGTCATCCCGACACTCGTCGCGTTCAAGACCAAGTCCAGCGAATCCCGGATTTTTCCAAACTCGCCAAAGAGAACATGTCCGACAGCGGGCTTTTGCGGGAAAGCCTCCGAAAGCGCAGCGGCGAGTTCCGCCCCGCGATCAGCATTCCGAGAAACGATCGTGAGACTTTCCGCGCCTTCCAAAAGCATCGCATAGGCGATCGAGCGAGCCGCTCCGCCGTTTCCGAGAATCGCGACACGCGAGCCTTTTACCGAAACGCCGTTTTCCGCAAGGTCAAGAAGCGCACCGTAAGGATCCGTCGTCGTCCCGAGCAGGCGACCGCCGACTTTTCCGTCTTCCCAGTAAAGCGTGTTCACGCTGCCCGTGAAGCGGGAAATTTCCGAAAGCCCATCGAGAAATTCTCCGACCTTTTCCTTGAATGGAATCGTGACATTCGCGCCTAAAAGCTTCATCGCGCGAAAGCCCAGAATGGCCTTCCCTAAATCGGAAGGCTCGGGGGAAAGCGGCACATACGCCGCATGGATGCCCAGCTTTTCGAAAACCGCATTGAGCATACAAGGAGACTTGCTGTGACCGACAGGGTTTCCGAAAATGGCCAGAAGTTGAGTGCGACCATCGATATTTTTCACAAACTAAAATATAAATCGAGATTTGGGAAGAAGGCGAGAAAAGCAAATATTTATTCCCCAAAATTCGCATCAGCATCGTAATCCGCCCAGACAGAAATCAGAAAAGGCGCATCGCCTCCAAGAGTTCCAAGAAGCAGTAAAGCTTATTCCGTCTGCGGTCACTTCCGAAAAGGACATGCTTTTTCTCCAAAACTTCCAGATAGCGTTTCGCCTGTCCTACGGATACGCTTAAACGTTCGGACAGAGCCTTAGATGTTAAAATCGGCTGCTTGAAAAGGGTTTCCATAATAGCATCGAACTTTGGACTGTTCACAGAATCGCTTAAAATCGTCCGCGTTTTTTCGTACAAATTATCCAACACATCGATATAGTTAATCTGCCGTCTGCGACCGAGCAAGACGAGAGCGTAAAGGAAAAGGAAAAACATTCTAATCATCGGAATCTCCGGAAACTCCGCTAACCCTATCAGCATCTTTTAACATTATATCTTTCCAAAAAACAGGTTCCTTCACAATCAATTCTTCAATCTTTTTGCCTGTAATAATTTTTACGTGATTTACATTGGCAAGTTCTTGTGCTGTTGAAGTTAACTCCGAATCGGTAAAAACAACGGGTTCATAAACTTTCTTGTATTTATTTTCGTAATATTTGACACCCGCTACAACTTCGTTGACTGCTTCCGGACCAATAGGATTCTTGCTTCTTTTACATTGAATCGCATACCATTCATTCTCTTTTTCGGCAAGTACATCAACCCCCTTATCTCCTATGCGCTCTGTCACAATGGTTGTAAATTTCAACTTTTCATAGACCACCGCCGCAAATGCTTCAAAAAGGAACTCGTTCATTGAATGGATATCTTCAATCGAAAGCTTTTCGCCTTTATTACTAATCGCACAACCAAATAACTTTTTGTCAAGTTCCGCAGGGGTAATTTCAATCTGATCCGTAGGATACAAGGATGCCGTAGCCAAACTTGTCTTACGAGCGAGAAGATCGTTTAAAATTACATCAAAAGTTGCGAACCTAGGCGTTACAGCCATAGGATAATGAATGTACACGTCTTTTTTTTGGCCTATACGATAAACTCGATCCGTAGCCTGCATTTCTTTTGCCGGATTCCAATGTCGTGAATAATGAATTACATGGTTTGCCTCAGTCACATTTAACCCCACACCAGCAGCCAACTGAGACATAATGATAATATTGAAGCCCTGTTTTTCTTGAAAACGATCGATGACAGTTTGTCGACTTACATTATTTCCTTTGGATCTTGTGCTAGTTTCACCATTAATTACACACACTTCAATTTTATACTTAACAAAAAACACTCGCTGAAGCATACGTTGCATATCTCTACGTTCAGTAAACACAATAACCTTTTCATTCTTTGTCTTGATTTCATCCATAATATGTATGGTCGCCATTAACTTTGCAGAAGATTTTATCAGTTCATCAACAGAAATTTCTTCTACATTTTTCATTCCCAAATATGGATGATCGCAAACCTTACGAAGTTCCTGTATTCGTTGCAATGGAGCCGGAGTTCTTTCATTCTTTCGAGCATCTGAGCCCATATTAATTACATTAATATACTGTTCCAGTTGAACCGAAGGCATTTCGATATAATGCATTTCTTCTTTCTTTTTAGGAAGTTCATCGGATAGCTCAGTCTTTAACCGACGAAGGAAATAGCCACCAACTTTTTTACGTAGTTCTCGACCAACTTCATCCACGTTAGTACTTGCTATTTTTAAAGGAGCCTGAAACTTTTGAGCAAAGGACCTTGCATTTCCCAACAATCCCGGAATAGAAAAATCCATAATACACCAAAAATCCATATAGGAATTTTCAACCGGTGTACCTGTCATCGCAATACGAAAATCAGCTTTTAGCGCCTTTGCCGCATTCGTAACCATCGTAGATGGAGTCTTGATTTTCTGGGCTTCATCCAACACGACAATTGCAAAACTTATCGCCCCCAAAGAAATTTGAGCCCTGCGCATAGCCTCATAGCCAATAATCATAATGTGTTTATACGAATGTTGTTTTATAAACAAATCATCCCTATTTGTAGGCACCTTGTCTAAAATAGATACAGGCATTGCATTTATAAAAAAGCGCTTGTATTCCCGCGACCAATTTTCTAGCAAAGAGACAGGAGCAACAATCAAATACGGTTTGTTGGAATTATGGAATTGCGCATGCCAATCCAACAAATATAAAACCTGAAGCGTCTTACCTAATCCCATATCATCAGCAAGAAGACAACCTGCAGCATTCATACACAAATCCTGCAACCAGGCAATTCCCTCCTCTTGATGTCGTTTCAACGTAAATTCGGAAGCTAAATTCGGATTCGCTTTGAATTTTAGAGACTCGGGCAACACAAGATGATCGGAATCCACCTTGTATCCCAGCTTATCCATATTATCTTCAATCAGCAAGACTTTATGAGTTTTGGCCATTCCTTCTATAGAATTTGCACCTGATTCCGTCACCGTTTCTTGCTTATTAAGTTGAATACGGGATTTTTCAAGCATTTGTCTTGCATCGTCAAGGCCTATATTGGCTCCCTTGAACTCACAATGATTTTTACGTAGCTTTTCTGCTTGGTTTATCGCATCCTCCAATTCCATCAAGTCTGCAACATCCTTGATAAAAATCTTAGTTGTTCCATTTGTACGATCTTCCACTTCAAAAGACGGAATCCATTGGGATTTATAAGGCGATACGAAAGGATATATTTTCGGTGTATATAGCCCAATACCGATAACACGTTCACTATACAAATAATCAAGGCTCAAAACTTCAGGGTCAAACACCTCTTCCGGATGTTCTACAAGAGCCTTGATTTTCTTTGGATCACCCACTTTACGATATTGCTTTACTTTTTTCAACTCGGTCTGTTGTTTTTCATCGAGAACAACAAGCGATTTTTCCATTTTTTTATTTACAGCAGTATATACATCCTTAATCGATGAATTTTTATCAAACGAACTTAATAAATCTTTTTCAACATCCGTTCCAAAGTTTGGCGCAACAGATAAAATACCATCATCAGCGTTTCTTGAAAAATCAAGAACCACTTTTTTAGGCAATATTACATTTCGACTATTCAGCATTTGGTTTAATAATATTGAAGCGGATTTTTGCGATAATTCCTTAATTTCAGCAAATCGTTTTAAGCTTGTCGATTGAATTTTTTCATTCCGAGGCAATGCGTTATATTCATCGATTGCATTTACAAGAGCAAATTGCTCCTGTGTAAGCAGGTAGTCTATTTCCGAATTTCTCACATTTAAAGTCACAACAGGCCCAAGACGACGAATTCTCGGAAGCACATCTCCGCCAGCAAAAGTTCGATAAGATATTTTATATTCCATATTGTTTGGAAAGATCCCTTTGAGGTCAACATAAACAATATACGGATATATTTTTGGTAAACCGAGCAACGAACAATCTAGCTTATCCAAAGCATAGACATTATCAAAAGGAACTTTCACATTTCCATTAACATTTAGCGATGCAAAACCTTCATCGAGCAATTGACGCAAGGCTAGATACGCAGGCTCCAAGTGGTTAATTTTTCCATTTTTATCTACTATTTGAAAAACAAAGCAATTATCTCTTATTTTAAACATCTTTAAGTTCCTTAATAAACTCACTTAATTCAGAGACCCAAGCCAGATTAGAATAATGGTTTATCTTAAAATCAGAATCTGATTTAACACCATTAGTAAATACGGTATTCTTCAATCCTAATATAGAATTCCCATATTTTTCATTATCAGAAAGAAACTTGTTAATCCATTTATCATCGCGATAAACATAAACACTTCCCAAATCGGAAAATTCAATGAAATAACATCCGCGAATTTGCATAATGAAGGCACATTGTTCCTTAATTCTTCGCTTAGCCAAAACAAAACAATACTTTAAAGATTCCTTGATTGATTCAATCATTTCCAAACGCTCCTTTACCTCAACCGGACCAACAATTCGAACAGAATCAATTGCATTCGCTTTAGCATATTTTAACCAGAATTCTTTTCTTTTAGGATCGTTAATAAATTTAGAGAAGATTTCTTCAATATATTGTTCAATCAACCAATGATTCAATATAGAAGCCGCTTTTTTCACAAGTTTTCTATCCGCTTCAGGATAATCAATCAAATTCCATTTACCATACTCAGACGGATGTCCAATTTTCTCAATAGCTAAATTTTGCAAAAAAGTTCTTTGCTTCATCAGTTCATTGGCCTCGCCAGAACTTCTAACGGAGTCTCTTATAAGCCTCGAAATTATAAGCTTATTGGTATCTGTGTTATTATGCGAATCCAAAACATCCTTAATATCATCTGGAATTGTCGTTATATTCGCATAATAGTTTAGAATGGTTTCTTGATAAAATTCATCATGAAAAAACTCTTTCGGAAAACCTAATTTCTCAGGAATATCAATCAACGGAAAATTCTTTTCTTTCGCATCAAGTCCGAGTCTTGCCGGACCAGAGACATCATCAAAGGCTTCATTTTCCTTCCGTTCAAAATATTGAATATTATCACGCCAATTTTTATAACGATCCCACTCGCTGCTATATGTACTAATTTTTTCATAGAATAAGTCATATATCGGTAGGTAGCGGTCGGACATTTCCAAATCTCGCCAATGATTCAACACAAAACAGCACAAAGAATTGATAAATAGTTCATTCCAATTCTCACGGAGAATTCCGACAATAGATGAACTAAGCTCTTTGTTATCCGAAAGATCAGAAATATATAAACTCATCAGGAAGCATTCATATGGCGTAAACGACTTATCATGAACATCCTTACACAGAACAATCTTCTTTTTAAGCCGTTCAATTTCTTCCTTAGGAGAAGGAATCTTATACGCATTTGCAACATCCAATCCAAGTTTTTTAACTTCCGCAATTCTAGACTTCAACAAGCCTTGGATTTCTTTATCCAAATCCCTTGCACGATTTACAAACGCATCAATATTGAATGTTTTAAGGATTGGTTCCATCTTTACGTTCCAATCGGTCTTTTAAAATTTTTTCCAAATACTTTTCCGCCTTGGTTCTCACTCTAAATTCAACACGCCTAGATAGATTTGGGTTTTCTTCATTATTTTCGTCATAGACTAGATGACTAAAGGATAGCCCATTGGCTGTAATTCTTGTTCGGGACCAATCGTTATACACAGCCGAAGAATCAATTTTTAAGCAATAGTCTAATACAGCCCTAGTTCGATTCTGAGACAGTTCCATATTTGATATATAGCCCCCACGGCTATCCGTATGTCCTTCTATCCTAATCTCTTCGATATCATCACGATATGTTGAATCATACAGGACCTCCATATACGCAGGATAAAAGTCGTTCAAGATAGATTTAAACGCAGGTTTAATGGAATAGCTATTATAATCAAACAGGATATCTGGATTTGTAAATATTACACTCATGCTATCTCTTCTTATGCTGACATTCCACCGAATCGTATCCTCCTTAAATACTTCTACAAGCTTATTGTAAAGGCCATCTTTTAAAGTTTCATACTTTTTGATACTCTCTTCATCCTGTTTTCGATCTTTTTCAATTCTTTCTGATTGATTTTGAACCTGAATCATCATTGCGGAAAGCAACAAAATAAAAATGAACATTAAAACAGACATCATATCACCCGTTGACAAAGCAAACGGGTTTTGATCCTGTTCACCAAAATCATCATTTATTTTTTTCTTTGCCATTAAAAAACAATCCTATTTCGGCTGCCCAATCAAAGATAATTGCTGAACTAACGAATACAAATTTTGGATAGCCTTATTGACTTCCTTGGAATAGGATGCTAGGATGTTCCCTGTATTTTCTTTTACAGAGTCCGAATAGCCATCCAAACCTTTTCGCATCTGGTCAAATATACCACCCATCCCGGAGCGGATTTTTTCAAACTCCTGAGTATATGTATGCGCAAGTTTTTTGGACTCGCCAATCAATGTTCCAGTACTTGCGTTTGTCTGCTGAATCGTGTTGCGAACCTCGTTCATTATATTCCTTGTTATGGAAACGGAATCCTCATTCGTTTGTCGAATGTTCTTAAACGTTTCATTCGTTTCTTGCATAAAACCAGATTGGGCCGAATCGAGATTATCTACGGCAGATTTTACAGAAGATGAAGTCGCCTTCATGTTTTCGTAGAAGACAGAGATTTGCTGCTGCACAGAAGCCAATTGATTTAATGTATTAGACATTGCTTCAAGCATTTTGCAAGATTTCTGGATTCCTTCATTGAATCCGTCAACTAGTTTTTCAGTCTGCGCATTCAACATTCCTTGTTTTTCAGCCAAATTCACGCCAACTTGAGCGGAAGCTTCATTCATCGATGTTACACGACCTTCAATTTGCTCGATATCAGCGCGCAATCGATTCGTCAAATCAGACAAAACTGAAGGTAAAAGTTTCAAAGATTCGGAAGCAGACTGTAATTGAGAACCTAACTCTTCCAACTTAGAGCCAGCACCTTTATCGACACTTTCATTGAGTTTTATTAGCATTTCATTGATAGCAGTCTTGAGTTGTTCAATAACACCACCAGCTAAACCTCCCTTCGGATCACTGATTGCATCGACCATTCTGTCTCCAAGTTCTTTTAGTCGATCGCCCAATCCGTTGCAAACTTCTTCCGCGACACAATTGATTGCATTCACCTGATTTTCATTACACTGCTTAATATCGCGAAGCATATTGCCAATCGTCAACTCATTGGCATCGTCGTCAATAGACTTGATGTCATGAACAATTGTTCCTATTTGCTTCAAGAACAGTTCGTTCCGACGATTAATTTCAATATTCTGCTTTTCCAGTTCAGATATGTAGTATTGATCATCAAGTTTATCAGATACTAGAGTGCAAGTCTTTGTCAAATTGTTTAAGGCTATTTTTTCAAAGAATGTGTAAATGGAAGAAAGAAACATACCCGCCACAGATGTTACGAAAGCAATTTTCATGCCCCCAAGAAGCGTGTTTATGCTAGACCACATAGCCTGAATGTCAACATTCGCTCCCATTTAAATTTCTGCAACAGCAAGACTTAAACCAACAAATGTACCAAGCACGCCAATACCAACAAGAATTCCCGCCGCAGCTCCCATAGCCTGTCGGTTAATTCTCTTAACCGAAAGCACATCAAGCAGATTTAAATAATCAGAAGCAAAACCAGACGTTCGTTTCTTACCGTTTTCATCCTCAAAACAAATACTACGTTCATAATTCTTTGCAATTAACTTAATTGAGTGCAACTTCTTTAAATTTTCCAGAATATTGTTTCCTGAAGCCGCAGAACGTAACTCCTTATTGCATTTATCAACTTGTAAAACCTTTCTAAGGTAATAACCAAATAGAACAAAAGACACAACAAGAAAGACCATTGTTACAGGATCTGTAAAAACCTGCAAAAATGTTCCAATATTCATACTTCAATGCTCCTATAAAAAATTCGATAGACTAAATTTTTTTTAGCCACTAAGATTCTAATTATTTGTTTGATAATTCCATTACCCAACCTGAAAATACCCCAGCAGTTTTTTGTAGCCGTCTTGCGCCAAAAGACAGGTGTCCCGCAAACATTGCCAAAACATCAAAGCCGCCCGACACGTCCATTGCCGTCCTGGAAAGGATGAATCCGTTCAAATTCCACATGGAAATTCAAGATATCGTCAAAATTCATCTTCCCTATCACATCACACGAAGAAAGCAGAGATTTCACCCGCCGACGGACATCCTTCGGGAGAACCGTTTCCACACCGCCAACTTCATTGGGCTGCTTTTTGTAATTCCCAACGACGAACCAATCTTTATCGCTATCGGATGTATTCGCCTTTAAAAGTAAGCGTAGGTGTTTTATGTGCGCTTCCGTTAGCCTTTTTTCGGCATGATCTATCCCATAATCGATGCAACGAAAATGATTGACCGTTTCCATAATGTCATCGACACGAATAATTTCCGAAGAACTTTCCAGAGTGCGGGTTTCATAGATAAAGCGAGTCTGCTCTTTCGACAAACGGCTTCCTTCAATGTGGTTGGAATTATAAGTCAAGTCAATTTGCGTGCGATGATAAATTTCGCCGCTAATTTTTCCAGCCTTTTCAGTCCGAAGCCGTTGTAGCAATGAAAATTTTTCACCTTCTGATTTTTTTGCCAAATCTCTGCCCGACATATACTCCATCGACAATTTTAACACCCGCTCCTAAAATAGATTTTTTATGCGCTAACGAGACTTTTACCTTCCGTTCAGGTAATCCAGCACCTTTTGCGTCAAGTCGTTCTCGTTTTTCCAGAAGAGGACCGCGCCGGTCGCCCGGTCGATCACCATGTCATAGCCTTCCTGCAAGGCGATTTCAGTCACAGCCTTCTTGATGAGAGAAATGATCGGGGCGCTCACCTTTTCGTTTTCGGTAATCAGCTCCCCGGTTCTTCCATAAACTCGGTCGATGAACTCCTTCAGCTCGGTATTCTTCTTCGCATAGTCCGCTTCGAGTTCCTTCCGCTTTTCGTCCGAAAGCATCAGGGACTGCTTGTCGAGCTTTTCCTTGATAGCGGCGAGTTCCTTCTGGAGCAGGTTCGCCTGCTGTTCCCATTTGGCGACCTGGCGATCATATTCCTCCTGCGCCTTTTTCGTTCCCTTGTAGCCTTCAAAAATCAGCTTGGAATCTACATGGGCGACCCGCAAGCCGTCTTCCGCAAAAGCGTTCGAAGAAAGAATCAGCGCGAAGAAGAAAAGAAGAAAGGACTTTTTACGCATCAGAATCCCTGCCCGATGACAAAGTTGAATTCCATGTCGCCCACGCTCGTGCGTTCGTAGCCGGAATAGGTTTCTCCCGGGTCGAGCGGCCAGGCAAAGTCGAACCCGATAATGCCGAGCATCGGGACGACCACGCGGAAGCCGAAACCGAAGTCCCGCTTGAGACTCGACGGATCCCATTCCGAAAGCGGATTCGGCTGGCTTTTCGAAACCTTCGAATCCGGGTCGTAACGCTTTCCGAAGACATTTCCCGCATCGAAGAAAAGCGGCAAGAGGTAGAACGTGTTCGGCACGATTCCCCACTGGATTTCCGCACCGATATACTGGTAGCTGCGGCCTAGTCTGCGGTAGCCTATCGAGCCCGAGCTGTAACCGCGCATCATGCCGTCATAGCCCAGGACGCCGCCCATCTGGTACAATGTCCGATACTGGAGCGGATTTCCCACCATGATTCCGTATTCATTTGTCAGGGCGAGCGCGACGCGGTCTCCGATAAGCGGGAACCACCACTTGACGGTCAGATCCGTTTTTACGAAGCTGAAATCGCTGCCAATGATATCGTCCGCGACTTCCACGGAAAGGACATAGCGCGATCCGTCCGTCGGGAACTGCGGCAGGTTCTTGTCATCGCGGATCAGTTTAAACGTCACCGCGGATTCGATTCCCGAATAGCGGACAAGGCTTCCATCGACGTTTCCGCCCTGCTTGTTCATCATCCAGCTGTAGCCGATTTGCCCGTAGAAATAGTCGTCCGGCCAGGTCAGGCGTTTGCCGACATAGATGGATCCGCCGTAGCGCGTAATGTCCGGGTCGTCGTCCTGGTTCCACCACGCATAGCTGAGGCTCGTTCCGAGCGTAATCGGGTAGTCTAGGAACCACGGTTCGACAAAGCCAATCGAAGCGCTCTTCTTGTCTTCGCCGTACTCCACGTTGAACGTCGCGCTCTGTCCGTCGCCCATGCAGCAGTTCGGAATCGACACGCCGAGGGTTCCCGTGAGACCGTCGCTCTGGCTGTAAGCGAGACCCGCGCTGAACTGTCCCGTTCCCGCTTCCTTTTCCGCAACCTTAAAGACCAGATCGACCTGCTGGTCTCCCACTACCTGGATGTCGGGATAGACCATGTCGAAATAATTCAGCTGCATGATTTCGCGGAAGCTGCGTTCGAGCGACGACTGGCGGTAGGTGTCCCCCGGATAGAGACGGACCTCGCGGCGGATAACCTTGTCCTTCGTCTTCGTGTTGCCGATGATGTTCACCCGGTGAACCTGGGCGGGCAAACCTTCGCGCATCCGGTATTCGAGATTGACGACACTGTCGTTTACAAAGTTCCGGGTTTCGTCGAACTGGGCAAAGAGATAGCCGTCTTCGCGGTAGGAGGCGATGATTGCGCTGCGCGTCGCCTCGTAAGCGTAATAGTCGAAGACCTCGCCGCTATCGAGATAGACAGCGCGGGAAAGCATCTTGTCCGTCAAGGCTTCGTTTCCGGTGAAGTGGACCGAACCCGCGTAGTAGCGCTGTCCCTCGTTGATGTCAATGTAGATGCGGACATACTTGGACGTGATAACGCTGTCGTAAGGCGTGAGCGCGCCGAATGTTTCTTCGAGCGTATAGCGGGCGAGAAGCTTTTCTTCGTAGCGATTCCGCCTGTGCTTCCGCAAAAGTTCATTCACCTTCGGATTTTTCCAGGTGCGATCCTTTGAAAGATTCCTGATCCAGACATTCCGCAATTCTTCATACGTGATAATCCCATTTAAAATCTTGACAGCGGTCTCCTCGTCCTGGACATCATACACCGGAACAGCCTGCGCATTCGGGGCGAAGTTTCTCCGATGTTCCCGGTAATAATGCGCCGACTTTTCCACAACGCGACCGGCCAGGCGGTTCATGATGTTCGCCGTGTCGGAAATCGCCTGGTTTAGCTGCCCGTAGAGAAGGTCCAGCTTGCGATTTTTCGGAACGGTGCGCCCCAGGTAGAAGTTGCAACTCGAATCCGGCAGATACTCGGCGCGAAACTCTTTCAGTTCCGCATCCAGGTAGCCAAAATGCCTTATCGCGTTCAGCACCGTATCGCGGTCCGCTTCGAAAACGGACTCCTTAAACTCGCCGTCGCCCCACCAGTGCGTGCGCTTTGTCAGCATGTGGTCGGTAATGTCCGTTGTCGGGACATGGTCATTTCCCGTTACCACGATTGAATCCACCTGGACTTTCGGCCCTTCGCGAACGATGAACGTCACCGAATTTTCATGATCGGAGACGGGCGTTTCGCGAAATCCGACTTCCGCAAGCAGATAGCCCTCGGAACGGTAATAGTTCAAGATGTTCTGGCGGTCGCGTTCAAGCCCGCTCTTGCTATAGACCCTTCCCTGCAAGAGGTTTACCTTGAGACGCACATCCTCTTCCGAAATCTCGTCGCAGCCTTCGACATATACCGTATCGAGCGCAGGAAGTTCCACGACGCGAAACACCAGATCGACCTTGCTTTCCGACCCTGGCAAGTAATCCACCCAGGCGGTAACATCGTCAAAATATCCCGTTTCGAACAAGTCCGAAACGCTCTTCTGGACCTTTTCCGTAAAGACCGACGGTTGGAACGACTGGCCGTCTCGAACGCTCACCCGGCTAAGCACGGAACGTTCATCCATATTGACAAGACCTTCGGCACGGACCCGGCGAACGGTAGTCGGAGTCGTAAAGTTCTCGGGCACATCCAAAAGCTGCGCCATCGGGAATGCGGTCAGAACAAGTAAAAAGGCAAGGACACGAAAAAGCAAATGGGTGCTACCTTGTTAAATAGGAATAAAAATCGTTTCCAAAGATACAAAAAAACGCCCGTGAAAAAACGGACGTTTCCAAAAGCGTTATCCCAAAGGTTTATTGTCCCAAGTACTTGCGACCGATGCCGAACTGGTCCTTGTACTCGACATAATCCGGTACAAAACCGTTCGGGTAGCTGAACGCAATGTTCACCGAGCACTGGAACTCGTTTCTGAGTTCGCCCTTGCCGGTAAAAGGCTTCTGCTTCTTTTCGATTCTCATCTTGTCACCCTTGCCGACAACGACTTCCGCATCGCACCAACCCTTGCCGACCTGCTTCGCAAAGACGGAATCGCCCGAGGTCGACACAAGCTTGATCCGGGTCGGGTCGAGTTCCGTGTTGTTTCCGGTCGAAGCCCAGAACTGGAGCTCGCCTTTGAGAGATGTCGGGGCGACCTGGATGGTCGGGAAAGCCATTACGTAGCCCCACTTATCGACGAGCGGCGACTTGTTCGGGATGTTTTCACCAAAGATGAGGAAGTAGGGACGGGTCGCAATGCGGCTCTTATTGTGTTCACGCTGGAGATCCGCATTTTTCGGAGCGATCAGTTCCATCACCAGCAGGTTGTATTCCTTGACGACCGGATCGTCTTCATCGATAGCATCCGAAAGGTTCTTGGAAACATAGAGGTTTTCCGCCTGGGTACGGAGCGCCTGGATTTTCGCAAAGTCGCCGTTCAGGCGCTTGAGAAGGGTAATCGACGTGTCGATCTTCGCAAAGCCGTCGAGCGAATTGCCGAGACTCGCCCCCTCCGCTGTCGCCTGGTTCAAGCCGACATTGGAAAGCGCTTCCGCGATAGCCGTCGCCGTTTCCACGTTTTCGACCTTATTGATGTTCTGGAGGGTCTGTTCGAAAAGTCCATGGAGCAGGTCGCTCTGCGGATCCTTCTTGCTTTCCTGCTCGGCGCGTTTCGCAAGCGCAAGCGTAAAGTTGTCGTAGAATTCGCTAGAGATCTTCCCCTTGTCCTTCGCATTCAGATAGGAATTGATTGCGTTCTGGTAACGGCCCGCTTCTAGGTGCTCGTCTCCGCGCTTTTCATTGGTACCCTTACAGCCGGCGAGGAAGAACGCCGAAGCCGCCAAAAGAACGACGATGTGTCTTGTTTTCATTATTTGACCCTTTATCCGAAAAATTTAAGGTTCGGTAGATTTCTACCTGTAATTTAATTAAATATTTTTATGGTGAAGCATCCGCTTCGTAAATTATTTTTTGGAGAATGTATTGAAATTTCTTGCTGTCAGCCCGGAATCCGGAGAATGGACAAAACCCAGCCCCTTAGGCGGAGCCGTAAACCAGCTTACACAGGCCAGCGCACGCGCCGGTACGGAAACCCTGACGATTTCTCCCTTTTATCCGCGACTTCTGGGAAACCAGTCCGATTACCGCCAAGTCTTCCAGGGAGTCGAAAAACTCCGCAATATGCCATTCGAGGTCTGGGTGGGGAAAAATCCACTCTACGCCTATATCCGGTTCGACAGCTATTTCGACCGTCCCGCAATTTACGGGGAAAACAGGATCCCCTATGGCGACAACCACCTGAGATTTTCCTATCTCGCATCGGCAGCCCTCGCCTATGCGGACGCTATCCGCTTCACCCCGACAGTTCTCTGCGGGCACGACTGGAGCGGAGCCCTGATAGCCCCGATAGCCAAGACCGTCTATCCCGAAGCGTTCGGAAATACGCCCTTTTTCTTCACCGTCCACAATATCACCTACGATTTCCACGTCACCGAATCGGAGATCGAATGCATCGGTCTGCCACGGCAAGACTTCAACATGAACGGTTACGAGTTCTGGGGAAAGGTCAGTCTTCTCAAGGCAGGCATTTTCTACGCCAAAAGGGTCCTGCTCCCCTCGCCCGGATACTGCGACGGAATCCTCAACGACCACCTCGGCGGTGGACTTTCGGGTTTCCTCATCCAAAACAGGGAAAAGCTCAAGGGCATCCAGTTCGGGCTGAACTATCCTTTCTGGGATTTTAACGCAAAGGCGGCCCAGCCGATCGAAATCGCCAAGAAGGCGGCTCGTTCGACACTCGAATCGAGCCTTGGCAAAAGCTTCGACTACCGCATGGTCATGTTCTGCAACCTAGGTCCCGAGTCCGGTCGAACGTCCGAAACCCTCGCAACGCTTCTCGGGGATATCAACAAGCTGAACGTCTTCATTGTCGTCGGAGCGGTCAGGAACAGCCAGGAATGGAACTATTACAACTCCGTAGCAAGTCAGGAACATTCCCACATGGCGGTCATGGAAATGAACCCGACGGACAACCTGAACGTCCGGACAGCGCTTGCCGGTTCGGACATCCTGTTTGCGGCAAATCCTACAGAACCTTCCGCCAGCATGATCCTGAAGTCGCTCGCTTGCGGAACGATTCCCCTGACCGGGCGGGATGTCGGTTGCGCGAACCTGCTCACCAACTATGTCGGGGATTTTTCCACGGCAAACGCGATGCTCGTCGATGACTCTGCGGCTCCGGACCAGATGATCCGAAAGTTCAAGAACGCGGTCCAGCTTTACAACTCCAACCCCGAAAGCTGGAACTACCTTGTGCGAAATGCCTACCAGTTCCGCTACGAGTGGGATCGGACGATTTCGCAATACCTCATCACTTTCGGCGAGAACGCCTAGTTTTCCGTACACCAGACCGTCGGGGAAAGTTCCGAACGGACAATCGAAGCCCTCACATGGTAAAGGGAGTCCGGATCCATTTGCGTGACACCGATGACCCCGTCCGCAATCCGGGCATTCAGGTTTTCGGTTTTCCCCCACGCCTTGTTGTAGCCGGTCCCATGGCCCCCGGCATCATAACCGGCATCGGCCAGGACAGGACGCTTTAACAAATCGGCGATTCCTTTCCATGTTGCGGCGTTTGCCGCGCGAATCTTTTCGCTAGTCGCTGCGGTCCTCCCACCGGAAGTGCTTGCGAAATCCACTTTGGACAAATCGAAATTCGAATACCACGCCTCCTGATCCAGGACCCAGGGAGAAATATCAATGGCAATTTTGGACGCCGGCAAATAAGCCTTGATCGTATCGACAATTTGGGAAAAATAGACACCCATCATCGAATCGGGAACGCCTCCACCGTTTTGCGCAAAGCCTCCATGGTCGCTAGACTTTGACGCCTGGACACTTCCCGAATAGGAATACTGGTAAAAATCAGGTTCGACAAGCCAGATAAATTGTACGGTATCCGGATCCTGGTTCGCAAAGAATTCGATATGCTCCCGGAAACCCGCCGCATATTCCCGGTAACGATACAAGATGGAATCCTGGAAATAATTCCGGATAAGTTCCGCCCCGTCCGTACAGTGGTTCGGGGTGACAAACGCACCATCTTTCTTCGTATCGCAATCGGCAAGTCCGTGGTCCTTGCCGAACTCCGCAATCACGTAGGCGTAAATCATCGGAGTGGCGTTTATCTGTCGCGTCACATCGAACATTCGCGCTTCGAACGCATTGAAGAAATCGTTATCGCCAAGCCAGACCGAAATATAGTCAAGACCCTCATAAAACGCAGGATCCTCGTGAGCGGTCTGCCAACCCGCGCCAAAGTTGAAACGGCAAGGGTCAAATCCAGGATGATGCACAAAGAGCGACGAAGAGCTTTCTTCCGTAAACGATGAAGAGGAAAAAAGCTGCCATTCCGAAGAAACCGGATTTTCCGACGAAGATATTTCGTCAACTTCACCCGCATCGGGCCTTGAAGCGCTTTCCGACAAACAGGATGCAAGAAGTGCGCCAACTGCGCACAGAATAAATTTTCGCCAGCGCATAGAGTTCTCCTTTTAAAAACCACACAATCCCGGCAACAAATTTACATAAAGCGAATGCCTTTCCAAGCCGTTAAAATTTGTTTTACAGAATCCACGATGAATTTTCCGGTGCTTTGGAATAAAGCCTCGCATTTTCTATATTTCGCTGATATGGCAACGGATGAAACCAAAACCCAAGACGGAACCAAGACGGGCACAAGAAAGCGGACGAAGCAGACAAAAATCGGCGGATACTTGCCGATAAAAAAGATCGGACAAGGCGCAATGGGAGACATCTGGCTTTGCGAGGACCCTTCGCTATGCCGCCCGGTCGTTGTGAAACAGATGCTTCCGAGCCTTCGGGGTTACGACGATCTCATCCAGCGTTTTAAGCGGGAATGCGTTCTGCTCGCCGCCCTGCACCATCCAAACATCGTACATCCCTATGCGCTTTGGCAAGAACGAACCGGGAAGCTCGCCCTCGCAATGGAGTATGTTGACGGGAAGACCTTTCGCGAAATTCTCGATGTGCAAAGCCGCCCACCGATCTGGGTTACGCTCTACCTTGTCCACGAAATTCTGCAGACATTAATTTGTGTACATGCGAACCAGATTATCCACCGCGACCTGAAGCCTTCGAACATGATGGTCGAAAAAAACGGGCGAGTGCGGCTTCTGGACTTTGGCATCGCCCGGGACGCCAATCCCGGACAGGACATGACTCTTCCGGGAAGCGTCCTCGGGACCGCAGCCTACATGAGTCCCGAACAGGTCAAGGGATTCACCGTCACCTACGCCTCGGACATTTTCAGTTTGGGAATTATCGCATGCGAAATGATTATGGGAAAGAACCCATTCCGCGGCGAATCGATGGAACTCACATCCCAGTATATTCTGAACCTGAAACTGAAGATGAACAACTTCCCTCCGGGAACGCCATACCGCTTGCGCCGCTGGATTTTAAAATGCCTCGAAAAAAAGCCGCAAGATCGCTTTTCATCTACCAAGGAAGCGGCGGATGCGCTCGCCCAAATTATGGACGGATACCCGCGGCAACTCGATATTCCCATGCGCGAATGGCTTACGGCCACGATGCGCAACGAACCGCTGCCGGAACTTCCCAAAAATTCCCGGCTGACGATATTCAAGATAGGAATCGGCATCGGTGCTTTTGCAGGAACACTTCTCGCCACTTTTATCACGGCTCTTATCTGCCGTTAAGCGAAAACCATGGAAGCGAACTGGATAGACATTTTTTGCGGATCGGTTCTTCTGATCCTTTCCTGTCTCGGGCTTTATTTTGGACTGGCAAAGACGCTCATCCATTTGGTGGCCTGGGTCAGCGGAGCTCTCGGGGTTATCTACGCTCCCGAATTTCTCGGGCAGTTTCTTGTTGAAAACTTTAACTTCTCCGAAACGGCGACGATCATTCTCGCACGGGTTCTCGGATTCTTGCTGCCATTTCTCGTTCTGCGGATTATCGGACATTTTATCAACAAATTCATCAAGCGGCATCTTTCATTCCCCAATGCGATTGCAGGCGGAATTCTCGGACTCGTCAAAGGCCTGATTCCGTGCCTCATTTTGCTTTCGACGCTCTACCTGTTACCGCTTAGCGGAAATCTGGAACGGCAGCGGGACAGTTCCCTCGCCTATTCCCTCTACGCAAAAATTCTCCGCGACTCCGGAGTTGAAGAGAAAATCACCTCCGCCCAGGATTCCATACAAAGTAAAACTACAGACAAGATAAACGAGACGATTGACAGTTCAAAAGTAAAGATTTCAAAGGCGGCTAGCGAATCCATCCAGAACCGAATCGATTCGCTCAACATTCCAAAACGCTGAATTCCAAGGTTTGTTCCCAAAATTCTTTGCGACAGGGATACGCTCCTAGATGGGCATCAACTACGTAACGACCCCGCGGAAATATGCCTACCGAAGCTTTTTCCGGATTCGCCTTCCAACCGGAAAAACCCATAATCAGCAAAGCTAGCGCATCGGGCCATTAGATTCTTTCTAATCGTCGCAATGGCCGTTTCCGACAGGTCCACGCCAATCCATCGGCGTTTCAATCGTTCCGCCTCGACAAGCGTTCCTCCGGAACCGGCAAAGCAATCCATCACGATTGAATTTTCATCCGATGAAGCTTTGATAATCATTTCGAGCATTTCGTGATTTTTTTCCGTCGGATAGATCGGCCTTACCGGGTCCTTAAAAGTCCAGATGTCCTGAAGCTTTTTCGTCAGATGATCTTCCGCATAGTTTATCTTGCGCGGGTTTCCCTTGGAAGACCACTCGATAAGTCCCCTGCGGTCCAATTCTTCGAGCTCCTCGACGCTGCAACGCCAATGACGACCCGGAGGCGGGAAAGTTCCCTTGAACTTTTGCGAAGAGCACCCTTTTTTCGTTTCTCCCGGAGCGTGGATCGGAACCGTTGTATAGCGTCTTCCGTTCTTGTCGATTTTAGAATACAGTCTTGCGATTTCCTCTTCCGACATGGAAACGCGCGGTTCGTGCCAAATCGGATTTTTTCCTTTCGTATAAAAAAGAATCATATCCTTTATATTGCCGTAGCCGATTCTCGAAAAATTCTTGGGATTGCATTTTACCCGGGTAATGTCGTTTCTAAAATTTTCGATTCCAAAAATTTCGTCCAGCATCACCTTGACATAATGTCCGATTTTGTAATCGATGTGAAGATAAAACGACCCCCTGTCGGAAAGCAGTTCATAAATGACGGCAACCCGTTTCCGCAGGAACTCGATAAAATCTTCACCGATTAACTTATCCGAATAAGCGACAGCGCCCTTCGCAGAACTGCTGATCGTCGCAACGCGTCCGTCATTATCCATCCGAAATTCCCCGCCCGTCGCAAAAGGCGGATCGATATAGACCAAATCGATTTTCCCTTTCATCCCGAGCTTATCGCGCAAGTAGAGCAAGGCTTCCAGATTGTCCCCCTGGATAAGAAGATTTTTCATAGGGACTCCAGGAATTCCCGCAATACAAGGGACGACATCATGTTGTATTCCGTTTTCAGCAGATCCCTGAAAAGCTTTCCATTGTTTCGGATGTAAGGGACGCCGTCAATGATTCCGATTTTCACAACGCTTTCGTCGGACAGTTTCGACTCCACGGTCGCCATCGCATCGAAAAACTGGTCGTTTTGATGTCCGCCGAAATCCGAGATGAATTTCGCTTCGCCGATAACGTATCTTCCATTGTAGCGGGCGATAAAATCCAACCCCTTGTTTCGCCCGTAGCCGAACTTTCGCCTTGCAAAATCCATCATGGAACTGTCGGAACCGTCTAGAATCGCATTGTCCGCATTGCACACAAATGAATTTTCCGGAACGGGAAAAAGCCCGAGCGCACCGGATTTCAGCCAATTGCGAAACATCGGGCCCATCTGGCGATTCGCTTCCTTGGGTTCCGTACAGCGCTTGTAAATTTCCCGATATCCCATTTCATACAAATCCCCGCAAATTCTCTCGATGATTTTCGGGTTTCTCCTGATCGCGGAATCCGACTTCCGAAGATAGGGGATGTAGCTGTCCTTTACCGGAAACAGATCCAGTTCGAGCAGGGATTTTATCAAATTGTAATTGTCCCGCTCGTTGAAGTACCGCTCGACGCGCGCCATGACGCCTTCGTCCACTTTCCGGATGTTGCTATGGACAACAGGGTAAACCGCATAAAGATCATCTAGGTATGACTTGCCCTCCGCATAGTCGATGCTCTTTTGCGTCCAGATATTTTTCGCCCGTTCGATCGCGGTAGCCATTTTGTTCCTCGTCTTGGAAGTGAACGAGTCACTCTTCATCGAAAGAAAACCGCGAAGACAGAAAACCAAGAAAACGTTCAACGCATGTACCGGAAAATACACGCGAAATCCAGGCACCGCACAAATAACAGGATGCCTACGACGCCAACATTTTTCATTGGCGCGCGAACGTTTGTCTTATCCTATGGTTTTGAAAAGTGTCGAAGTTTTCAGCTGTCGAACAAGAGCAAACCCGGCAAGAGCTGTTCCTGTCGCACTCCCCACGCGGATTTCAAGAAAAAGGCGTGGAATTGAATGCATTTACCCAACTGAAGGCCTTCGACTGCCGAAACCAAGCAAACACAAACAACCCACGCCCCAAAAAGGTCTCCCGCGACTCGGCCCAAAGCCTTATCGCCAAGCGATGCCCCTAAAAGATAGAGGCAGACGTGAGCGTTCGCCTTGAACCGGGTCTTGAAAAGTGTCGAAGTTTTCAGTTCGGAACAAGAGCAAAACTCTTTATGTAGCAAAGAATATAGGTTATTTAACCGCCGATGTCAAAGATTTTATATCCGCCCATTGGCTGTTTCATTTTGCAAAATCCTAGTCCCCGACTTCTCGTTTTTAAGCTCGCCAGGATTCCCATTACTCCGAATCGGGATTCTAGCGAATCTCCGCCTCTCCAGAATGACGAAGGGAAAAAAGCAGTTCGCTCTGCAGAGCAATTCCTCATTCCTAATCCCTAGACTTAACCGTTCGCTGTCCCAACTTCTAATTTCTATCTTTTCCCGCATGAAAAAAGTTGCGATTATCGGAGCCGGAATTACCGGGCTTTCCGCGGCGTTCTATGCCAAGAAAAACGGAGATGCAGTCACCGTATTTGAAAAGGAAAATCACGTCGGTGGCGTCATCCAGACATTCCAAAAGAACGGTTTCACCTACGAAACGGGACCTAGCACAAGTGTCGTCAGTCTGCCCGAAGTTGTCGAGCTTTTTGAAGATTTGGGCATTCTGAATCTTCTCGAAGAAGCGCCAAGCCTTTCGGGAAACCGCTTCATCCTCAAGAAGGACACGCTGCACGCCCTGCCTTCGGGACCTGTCAGCGGGCTTTTCACGCCGCTTTTTTCGTTCAAGGACAAATTCGGGATTCTGCTTGAACCGTTCAAGAAACCAGGAACCGACCCGAACGAAACGCTCTCTTCGCTTGTCCGGAGACGCCTAGGCGAATCGTTCCTCGACTATGCGGTCGATCCCTTTGTATCCGGAGTCTATGCCGGAAATCCCGACCAGATGATTCCCAAATACGCCTTGCCGAAGCTCTACAATCTCGAACAGAACTACGGAAGCTTCATCCGAGGATCTATCCAGAAAATGAAGGAACCGAAAACGGAACGCGCAAAAAAGGCGACGAAGAAAACCTTTTCCGTCGAAGGCGGGCTGGAAGTTCTCATTCGAAAGATCGAAGAGGCAGTCGGAAAAGAAAACTTTGTATTGAACGCGCAACCTGTCGTCGTCCCCGAGAACGGATCCTACAAGATTTTTTCAGGCGGTAAATCTTTCGGACCTTTTGACAGGATAATCTATGCGGCAGGTTCGAGCCGCGTATTCGAAGCGTTTCCGTTCGCCAGGGAAAATTTCCCGGACGCAACCCAGGTCCTTTACGCCAAGGTAGCGGAACTCGCCATCGGATTCAACAAGTGGGAAGGGATTCCGCTCGACGGTTTCGGTGCGCTGATGCCGTCCAAGGAAAAGCGTAACGTTCTCGGAATCCTCTACATGTCCTCCCTGTTTGAAAACCGCTGTCCCAAAGGCGGAGCGCTTCTCGCCGTATTCGTCGGCGGACTGCGGCATCCGGAATTTCTCGACATGACGGACGATGCACTCAAGGAAATGGTCGGCAAGGAGGTCCAGGAAATTCTGCGGATTCCGAATTTCAAGCCGGACCTCTTCGAAATTTCCCGCCACGAAGAAGCGATTCCCCAATACGATCTCAAGACGCCTCTTAGGCAAAAGGCGTATTCCGAAATCGAAAAGGCCTATCCGGGAATCCTCATGGGCGGAAACGGAATCGACGGTATCGGAATGTCCGCCCGCATCGCCCAGGGCAGAGCCCTTGCCGAACGCATCTGACAACACTTTTTGTATATTTACCTGCGTCACACCGGCCCGGGTGGTGGAATGGTAGACACTGGGGACTTAAAATCCCTTGGCCGCAAGGCCGTGCGGGTTCAAATCCCGCCCCGGGCACTACTCGACAAGAACTATGATTGAATACTATCCCGATTCCATCTACTATCCGCGCGAAGCGGTCGAAGCGAAATACGCAAAAGGCGAACTTTCCAAGGTTGAACTTCGTCTGCTAGGCTTTGCCGAACGCCACAAGAACCGTGTCTGGACAATCTCCAAGGAAGACAGCGCAAACCCGAGCGACGGCGTTTTGCTCGACAATCTGCGCGCCTACCTGCTCGTCCGCGGCTCGCTACAGCCCGCAGCGGAAATGGCCGACCTCATCCAGGAAATCAACAAGGAAGTCTGGTACCGGAACGAAGAACAGAAGGGAAAGGAGAATCCCGAAGAAGTCGCCATCAACTGGGAAGAGCAATACGAGAAGAAATGGCGGCAGGCCCGGATGTTCGAAGCCTTTGTCCTTATTGACAAGTGCAAGGACAAGCTCATCGAGATTTTGCGTTCCGTGAACGCGAAGTAATTTTTCGCCTTAACTTTTTCCGAACGACTTGACCAGCAGCTGGATAGTCCGCTGGCCGTTATAGACATTCCAAACAGGTTCGAAAAAGAGGGAGACCGTCTTGCGGGATTTTTCGATTTGCCTTTTGGCGTCCGCCATCCCGAAGGCTATCGCCGAAAACTGGGAACTTCCGCTTTGCGAAAGCTTGAGCTGCAGATGTCCGCCGCGCAGTTCGCGCAGACGCTCGACCCGTACATTTTCCGCATAGAGAACCGGGTAGGGATTTTTCCCGCCGAAAGGTTCCAAATCCTGGAGAGCCTGCATAAAGCGCGGGGTGATTTCATTTAGCGCCGCCGGAACATAATCCGGAATTTCTTCATGGATGCTTTCGTCGCCCGGGTAGTTCTGCTCTACGGCTAAATCCTGCAAGCGATCCCGCAAGATAGGGATATTCTCTTCGTGGATGCTGAAACCCGCGGCGTTGGCATGTCCTCCCCAGCGGAGAAACAGGTCGCGGACGTCGAACAGAGCCTTGTGCCAGTTAAAGCCGGGAACGGCTCGGGCCGAAGCCTGCGCGATGCCGTTTTCAAGCGAGAGGACAGCGGAAGGACGGTTAAAGGTCTGTGCGATTTTCGCCGCCACGATTCCGATGACTCCCGGATGCCAAGATTTCCCTTCGACGACAAGCACGCGCGGAATTTCATCGCCGTAGCGTTCCTTCACCAGGTCGATAGCGACCCGCGAAATGTCCGCTTCCGTTTTCTTGCGGAGCTCGTTATACTTGAAAAGCCTGCCCAAAAGTGCCGGTGCGTCGGAAGCCTTGTCGCAAAGCAGAATATCCAGGGCGGCATCGGGCTTGTCCATCCGACCGGGAGCGTTCATCAGCGGAGCGATGCGGAAGAGAACATCCTGACCGCCGACATAGGGCGAATTTTCCAGCTGTCGACGGCAAAGTTCGCGGACTCCGGGCCAGTGACTTTCCAAAAGCATCGAAAGGCCGCGCCGCGTCAAGTAGCGGTTCTCGGGCGTCATCTCGACCAAGTCCGCAAGTGTTCCCAGTGCGACCAAGTCCAGATATTTTTCCGCAGAGCCTTTATGCTCCTTTTTAAAAAGGGTATCGATGAATTTGTACGAAACACCCGCGCCGCAAAGCGACTTGTTCGGATAGAGGCAGCCGTCCTGACAAGGATCTAGCAGGACATCGCACGGAGGAAGCCCGTCGCCCGAAGGCTCATGGTGATCGATGACCATCACGCGCATTCCTTTCGACTTGGCGTATTCGATTTCCGTATTTGCCGTAATTCCCGTATCGACTGTTAGAAGATACTTGACACCGTCGGCAAGCATCTTCCCGACCGTTTCTACCGAAAGCCCGTAGCCGGAACCGGAACCCAGACGACACGGCAGACGACACGAAGCGTCAACCCCTATTTCGGAAAGTCCCCGCTTGAGAATGGCTGTTCCCGTCAGGCCATCCATGTCATAATCACCGAAGATGCAAAGTTTTTCCCCTGATTTCCTTGCCTGCAAGATCCAGTCCAGAGATTCTGCCATGCCGCGCATCGGAGCCTTGGGCGATAACGGGTCGAGAACATGGGTGGACACACTGTGAATCTTCCCATAGGCTTCGGCAACCGAAGAGCATCCTTTTGCCACGAGAATCCGGGCAAGAAGGTGCGGAATTTCCAAGCGATGGGCAATCGACGTGGCGAGAAGTTCCGCATTCATTTCTTATATCCTTCAAAGAGCCCGATGGAGAGTGTCTGGAGAGCGACTATCGTCGAATTTTTACGGTTAGCGATTTTTTCCGATGCGATGTTTATGTCGAGAATCGCCTTTTCGAGAGCTTCCGCCCCGAAGCGTCCCAAATTCATTTGTTCCAAATTTTTCCGCTGATCGGGCATCCGTACAGGTTCGCCGGAAAAAATCCGAAGCGAATCCGCAACAAGGAAACTGACTAAATCCAGCACTGTCACCGCCTTGTCCGCAGCCGAAGCGCCCTTCGGAAAATTCCTGTCCAGTTCAAAGAACAGATCCGAATAGTTTCCCTCGACACTGTCCTTCAGGAAGTCGAAAGCGAGCGTTTCGTTTTCCGCGATATCCTCGTTGTAATGACAAGCCATTCCCGGGGATCCCTGGGACATCCCAAGCGCATCGGGAGAAACCTCTTCGGAAGACACCCGACGGACAATCGCCTCGACTTCGAGAGAAGAAAGTGCAGGCAACCGAAGCGAGAGGCAACGGCTCCGGATAGTCTGCAAAAGTCTTCCGCCGTTCGATGTCGTGAGAATGAAATAGGTGTTCGGCGGTACCTCTTCGAGCGTTTTTAAAAGCGCATTGGCTGCGGCTTCGTTCATCCGGTCCGCTTCGGCAATGATGACCGTACGTACTCCGACACTCGCTTTTGAGAATTGAGCAGTCATGCTCCGAATCTGTTCCACCGAAATTTGCGAAATTCCCGAAAAGACGGACACGGAATAGGGATTGTCAAAAATTTTCGATATGTATTCCGCCTTAATTTCTTCGACGGTTTTCGCCTTGGAAGCCCCCGAAACATCCACCGCGGATTTTGCGTTTGCCTCGGCGGTTTCGAGCGGAATCACCCAGCCCTGTACATTTCCCGGATCCGATGCGATCCTGCATCCCATGCACTTTCCGCAAGGCGCCTGTTCGCTATCCATGCAAGAGAGCGTTTTCGCAAGTTCGATTGCAAGCCCCTTCTTGCCGATTCCGCGTTCGCCCTCGATGAGGACCGCTTGCGGGAAACGGTTTTCGACAAGCGCGTTTTCGAGGAGCGTTCGCGCGCCTAGCTGGGATTTCGGACCTTCAAGGAAAAACTTCTTCATTTCTTTTTCAACCACTTCAAAGGATCGACCGTATCGGTTCCTTCGCTCAACTGGAAATACAATTTAATTCCATTTAGTGAGGCAATATCGCCAACCGTCCCGATATCCTCGCAGTTTTTAACCCGTTCGCCTTCCCGGACGCGAATTTCGCTCATGTGGCCATAGACGGAATAGACGCCGCCTTCGTGCTCGATGATGACAGACGGTCCGCGGCCGTCGATTTCCGTTACCATGGCGACAGTTCCCGCCGCTGCCGCCCGGACCTTTGCGCCTTTCTTTCCTCGAATTTCGATTCCCAAGTTGCGCGTCATGATGTGCAAAACAGGATGTTCGTGCATGCCATACCGGCTGATGATTTCCCCATTCAGCGGCATACACTTGGGGCCTATCGGCTTTACCGGGATAGCGGGCAGCTTCGCGATTTTCTTTCCGGATTTTTGCGACTTCTTTTTTTGCTTCGCCTTTTTTGCCTCGGCGATTTCCCTTTCCCGTTTCTTTTCGAGTTTCCGAATTAGCGCAAGCATCGTCTTCTGGTTTCGTTCGATTTCCTGGAGCGCCTTCTGTTGCAAGCTCTTGTTTTTCTGGACGGTAGCGAGAACCGTTCCCTGCGTCTGTATCTGGGACTTCAAGCCTTCCTCTTCCGCGGTCTTCTTCGCCTGCAGGCTGTGAAGTTCCGAAAGACGGCTGGTCGCTTCGCGCTTCTTGAGCGAACGTTCCCGCAAAAGCCAGGACAGTTTTTCAACCTGTTCCCTGTCGCGCGCAAGCAGTCGATCCACATAGTAGATCTGCCGCTCCGGAGACGTTTCGCCCCGAATTTCGGCATAGACCGCATCCCAGATTCCCGTTCCGCCGTGGATGTAGAGTTTTCGCATCCGCTTTTTCATCGCCGCGTTTCGTCTAGAAATTTCGATGTCCAGCGAATCCAGCTCCCCGTTGATCTCCCGAAGCGACTTTTTCACCGTCGATTCACTTCGCGACAGAAGCTGGACGTACTCCTTTGTGCGGTTCAGGTTTTCGTCCAGAATGGCTATCGTATTGAGCACACCCTTTTCCTCGGATTCGAGAAGCCTGATCCGCTTCCGCTGTTTTACAAGGTTCGCTTCAAGATTCTTCAGTTCCGAACGTTGCCGAGAAAGTTCCCCCGCCGTCGTCTTTTTTGCCGCAAGCGACGCGTTACCCAGAAGGAAAAGCAGACAAAGAAAGAGGAGCAGCCGAAATTTCATGGGCTAGTTTTCCGACGCATCGTGTTTCAAGAACCCTCGGACGCTCCGGTAGCTGGAATAGACCGAGACAAGCGTTACTGCGAAAACGACAAGCAGAAGAAGCCATCTGTAACCGGCAAGGTAGAATTCGAGGACGGGGATTTCTTTCGAAAGGGAATTTTCGAAAAAAGCGAGGAGCAGCGCTGCAAGGCCGCTCGCACAGATTCCCTGCATGACGCCTTCGAGGAGAAACGGGAATTCGATGAAAAAGGAAGAGCCTCCCGCATACTTCAGGTTTTCGACCAAAAGCTTTCTCGAAAAAAGCGAAAGACGGACAGCGTTTCCGATAATGAGGAAAAGTGTCGCAAAGATAAGGACAGTCGTCGCAATAGGCCAAAAGACAAGCGCAAATTTCCATTCGGCAATCCGATCGACAAAAACCGTCGGAGCCTCGACCGCATCGAAAGCCGAATTTCTCTCGAGCTCAAGGACCAGTTCGTGCAAAATCGCGGGTTCCCGGTAACGCGGAGAAAGCGTTATGGCAAACGATGCCGGAAGCGGATTCCCATCGACCAGGTCGAGCATCCCGTCCGAAAAACGTTGTTTAAAATCCTCCATCGCCATATCGGCACTCTTATAGGCGACGGTGTCAAATTCCTTGAATTTCAAGAGCTCCTCATGCAAGGCTCGCAAGGAATCTTCCGAGACGGAATCCTTTAGGAAGACCTCGATGCGGTAAAGGTTTCCCTCAACCCCCGAAAGGCGGTAAGTCCCGAGAAGAAAGGCTCCCGAAAGTCCGAGAAGAACCGCGCAGAGAAAAATCGTTACGAGGGAGGGAAATACGACCGTGCGATGTTCCTTCCAGCCGCGGAACGCCTCTGAGATTAAATATCGAATTTGATTTAGCACGCAAACGAATATAACTTTTTATAACTATTTTTGAAAGAGAGATGAAGCACATCGGATTAAAAATCGTCGCCTGTATTTTTGGCATCGCCATCTGGTTTTACGTCGTGTCCGCGCGCATGACGGCAATCGACATCGAGCTGCCCCTCGTCTTTACGCGCCTCCCGGAAACGCTCGCCATCGCCTCAAGGCCCGCTTCGCAGATTACGGTTACGGTGCGAGGCACGGCAATCGATCTCATCCGCCTCAAGAACGCCGGGAAAAACTCTGCGAGAATCGTCGTCGATCTGCACGAAGCGGAACTCGGGCTCGAACGAATTATTTTATCCGAAGAAAACTTTGTCGCCCCGGAATTTCCGGCGGTTCGCTACGAAAGCGCAAACCAGATCGCCGCCCTGGAAATCGAAATCGATACGCGAATTTCCCGCATAGTCCCAGTCCACCTGAAGGGATCGTTCCACGCAAAGGACGGTTACACAATTGTGGGGACGCCGAATCCCGATCCGGATACAATTACAGTCGCCGGGGCGAGAGAAGCTCTCACCCGCATCTTCGAAATCCCGACGCAAGAAATCTCCAAGTCAAATCTCGACTCGAACCAAACCTTTTCCGTACCGCTCGACTTTTCGAAATTTCCGCCTTACGTCTATCCGAGCGACAGCACGTCAAAGGTTTCCGTCGAAGTCCAAACGCTTTCCCGCAAATCTTTCGAAAAAGTCCCCGTCCGCCTAATCGGCAAGTACGACCGGTCAGACTATTCTCTTGAACCGGCATTTGCGACAGTCGAAGTCTCTGGCGGCAAAGGCATCCTTTCCGAAATGAAACGCGATTCTATCCTGCTTCTCATCGAATTCAACCGATTCGCCATCGAAGATGTCGATAGCCTCGAACCGACCGTCCGAATCCACAACGAAATCAAGAGCTTCCAGGTTCGTCCCGAAAAATTTTTCCTAAAGAAAGCTGAGCCTATCGACACGGCATCGGCAAAGATCTTGCCGGAAAAAGTCCATCCAGGGCAGAAACCGGAGGAGACAAAATGATCTGGCTAGGCATTGAATCCAGCTGCGACGAAACCGCTTGCGCTATCCTGCGAGACAACCCTCTGGAAATTCTTTCCAATCCGCTCTACAGCCAAATTCAAGAACATGCGCTCTACGGCGGAGTTGTCCCCGAAGTCGCTGCACGCGCCCACCTCGAAAAAATTTCGACGATCTGCAACGAAGCGATTTCCGAAGCGAAAATATCCGTCCGGGACATCGACGCGATAGCCTTCACACGCGGACCGGGTCTCATGGGACCTCTTCTCGTCGGAGCGAGTTTTGCACGGGGGCTAGCCCGCGACCTCGGAATCCCCGCTTACGGCATCAACCACCTCGAAGGGCATCTGTCCGCCGCATGGCTCACGGAACCCGATCTCGCCCCTCCCTACCTGACGCTCACCGTTTCGGGCGGGCATACGGAACTGGTTCTTGAAGAACCCGGATTCCGCTACACGTTACTCGGTCGTACGCGGGACGATGCCGCCGGCGAAGCTTTCGACAAGAGCGGGATCCTCATCGGGCTCAAATACCCGGCAGGCGCCACGATCGGCAAGCTCGCCAAGGAGAAAAACAGACGCTTTCACTTCTTTCCGCGGGCGCTCAAAAGCGAAGATAACGGAGAGTTTTCCTTCAGTGGATTAAAGACAGCTGTCAGGCGCTACGTCGAAGCTAACCCGCCGGAATTCATCAAGGAAAACCTAGGCGACATCGCCGCGTCCATCGAGGACGCCATCATCGACATTCTCGTATCCAAGACCATCTGGGCCTTGAAAAAGACCGGGATGAAAACGCTCATAGTCGGTGGAGGCGTTTCCGCAAACGGGCTTCTCAGGGAACGCCTTAATATTTACTGCGAAAGTCACGGAATCCGACTGGCATTCCCCACTCTCTACAACAGTACCGACAACGGGGCGATGATAGCCGCCGCAGCCATTCGACGCGCCCGAGCGGGAATGCTTTCCGAAACATCGACCGACGTCAAACCGTGGATGCCCCTCGCCCTATGAACGCAAAGACTTTGTTCCTCACCCTGACGGCAAGCGCCTCTTTTCTGTTCGCCGCGAACGACCCGGTGATTTTCCGTCCGCAAAAGGCGTCACGCATTTCAAACGTCGATACGACGTCCGCAAATTCCATCCGCTTCGACGTAAGCATCTTTGGGGAAGGCGCAATAGGTTCCATGTTCATCCTGTGGGACGAAGTCGATCTTTCCGAAGAGGTCAAGGAACTCTTGACCAAGCATGAATTTCGCACAAACGAATTCTACATGCAGAATATTGACCGGGAGCAATTCGAACAGGAGCGGATGTTGCAGCTGTTCGAAGACAAGAAACGCGAATACTTTAAAATTTTCCCTTCCGAAATCGAAAGGGAAAAAGAAGATCGCGAAAACGAATAACCGTTAGTTTTTACCAACGACCACCCGAACTTGAACCGTTCTTCTTCGTTCCGCCGCTCACCTGTCCGCTCGTCGCATACGAGATTCCCGTTGCGCCCGCATCTTCCGTGAGCGTTCCGCTAAACGTCCCGCCGACATAGAACGAATAGTTCGAACTGTTCGGCACCATGAAAAGACCCGCGCTTGCCGCCGTTTTTGAGGAAAGCTTGAATGCGGCAACGACATTCCCACTCGCATCGGCGACAGTCAGCAAATCGCCAGCGCTCGCTCCGAGCGAAACGTAACCGGAATACGTCCCCTGGATCTGGTTTCCGATGGACATATCCGAAGTCCCGGCTCCGACAAGAATTCCGCCCTGATAGACCAGCTTGTAGTTTCCGTCCCCGATATCGAGCATCCCGTTTCCGCCGGAATTGGACTGCTGCACGAAAACGACTCCACCGTTCATGTAAAAGTCTCCATTGGAATCCAGACCGTCGCCTGCCGCATATACCACATGCGTTCCGCCGTTTACATAGAGATACCCTACCTGCTCGTTTCCCGACGAAGCGTTCCAGCCGTCATCCGTCGCATAGACGCTCGTGTAGCCGCCGTTCAGGTTGATGACATAACCTTCAAAGCCTTCGTAGCAATAGGTCACGAGAAACGTTCCGCCGTTCACGTTGATGGTATCGTCCGCGTGGATGCCGTTCCTGCCGGAGACTTCGAAATAGCCGCCTTCGATATTTACGACATGGTTCGAATGTACCGCATCGCCTTCGGCCTTGATGGTAAAGTTTCCCGCATAGATGCTCACCGCAGAATCCGCCTTGAAGCCTTTCATACTTTCGCCATCCGACGAACTTGAAGAAGACCAGCCCCAGTTTCCGCCAGGACCTGGGCGCATTCCGCCCCCGTTATCCGAAGAAGTCGTGTTCGCAACGCCGCTTCCCGTGGTAATCGTAAAACTCGGCGTGCCGACACTGTCTGCGATAAAGATATAGTTCGATGCCTGGATTCCGTCGTCCGCAACGGTAATAGCAAACGTTCCGCCGAGAATCTTGACAAAGCCTTTTCCCTGGGCGAGCTTGTCCGCATCCTCTTCATCGGACTTGATGCCGTCTCCATAGTTCGAGGTAAGCGCAAACGAACCTCCCTCGATTTCCACGGAACGCTTTCCCTTGAGCGCATTCTTCTTCGCCGAAACAGCAATCGCCGGAGATTCCTTGATTTTCAAGTCTTTCGTCGTGTGGATTCCGTTTCCGCAGACGCTCGTATCCGCACAGGCACTGGTCACTTTCAGGCTTCCGCTTCCCTTGACAGTCACATCCTTCTTCGAATAGACGACACCGCCAGCCGTATCCGATTTCGCATCGCCATCCGCATCCGTGTAATTCCAGACAATCGTTCTCGTCGAAGCGTCTTCGAGGAAATTTTCCGATCCGTCGGTGAGCATAAGGAAAACCTTATCCGCGCTCTGCACGTAAATAGCCGCATCGTTCGGGCTTTTCAGGTTCAAACCATCCAGGTACAAATACACCTTCGCCGAAGTATCCGCCGAAACAACGATTTCAAAATTTTCCGAAGAACCCATCAGGTTGTAGTTTCCCGCACATCGAATCCAGACAAGCGTTTCCGCCGTATCGATGCACAGGTTGTCGTTTCCAATCGAAAGGTTCGCTCCGTTAAAAATAAGTGTCGGGTCGTTTCCATTCGACACAATCGAAGAGGAGCTGACGACAACCGTATTCCGGGAGCTACTTGATTCCGCTACCGAACTTGACGAAGCTGCGTTCAGGTAATTTTTCTTACAATTCGCATTCGAAACATCATAGTAATAGGAGCCGTTCGCGTCGCTATAGAAGTAGAAATTTCCGACAACCGAAACCGGTGCGGCACTCTCCCCGCACACCGACCCGTATTCCGCCGAAGAGGAACTGCCGAAAACCGACGAATCAGAAAGCGACGAAGACGTCCCGAAAGAAGCATGTACGATACTTCCGTCCGAGAAAACCGAATAGACAACCGAACCGGACGCATCCATGCAATGCGTATTTCCCAGACCGTCTTCATAGGCGATATAGTTACCGCAGACATTTCCGCTCTCTCCCGAAGCTCCGCTCGACGAATCGCTTCCGCATCCGAAAAGAGAAAGAGCGGCAAAAAACGTCGCTGCGGCAAAGACTAATGAAAAAGACCTTATCATACCTGTCTCCTTTTTCTTTCAAAAGTATCCGTTCGCAGGCCAAAAATGAAAAGAAAAAGCAAGCTAGATAAAAACTTTTCCGGGGTAAAAAATCCCGGTCAAAGGAAAACGGGAACAATCGTTCCGAAACTTTTCCGTCAAAAACACAAGTCTTTTCCCTTCCGCAAACCGCATCGAAAATCGTTCTTGAGCTACATTTAAAAGAAATGGTACTCGTTGTCCTGGAATATACGTTCATTTTCCTTCTTGTCGTCACGGCGGTTTTTTACGCCACGTTCGAAATGCGCCTGTTCCATGCGCTCGGAAAGGTCCGTCTGGGAAATTCCATCCGAAATCCGCTTCCGTCGGTTAGCATCCTCATCTCGGCAAGAAACGAAGAAGCGAACATTTCGAAAACGATCGATTCGCTGATGAAGCAACGCTACAAGGGGCGCTGGGATATCTGGATTGCCGACGACCGATCCACGGACCGAACCCCACAGATACTTGCCGAATACGCAGAAAGGTTTCCCGACAGGATTCATGTTGTCCCTATCACGGAACTTCCCGACGGGGAAAGCGCCAAGAAAAACGCCATCGGCAAGCTAGTCAAGGCTTCAGAAGGTGAAATTCTCCTTTTGACAGATGCCGACTGCACCGTCCTTCCGACCTGGATACGCGCCATGATCCAGGAATTCGAACCGGGCATCGACTTTGTCGCGGGACACTCCTACATTGAGCTTCCCAAGGACCGCTCCAACTGGCTTTTGAACATGCAGGCGGTCGAAACGCTCGCCTACCGGATCGCGGGAACGGGAGCTCTCGCCATGGGGATGCCCATCACCAGCACGGGAAACAATCTCGCCTACAGGCGCAGCTTTTTTGAAAATGTCCACGGTTTTGAAGGGGTTTCCAAGATCCAGAGCGGCGACGACGATCTTCTCTTGCAGAAACTTGTCCGGGAAGCCCCGTGGAAAGCGCGCTATTCCGTAAATCCCGAAGCGTTCGTAACGACCCAAGGGAAGGAAACCCTGCCCGAACTTTGGGAACAGCGGAAACGTTGGGCTTCCAAGACAACATACTATGCGCCAAAGACAGTCGCGCTGCTTGTAATGGTCTTTCTCTTCTTTTGCACGCTTTCGCTCGGATACGTTCTTTCCTTCGTCAGCTTCAAGATTTTTATCGCCACGGTATTCGGGGTAATCGTCAAGCTACTCGGGGATTCCTGCGTCGAGCTTCGCGGGCTTCGCATCTTCCGGCAAAGGCAGCTTTTCAAATGGTTTCTCCCCGTAGAAATCGTGCACGCCCCTTTTACCGTATTCGCCGTTCTCTTCGGAGTAGCCGGACATTTTAAATGGAAAGGTTAGCAATGGTCAAAAAGACAGCTACAGATAAATTAACCCTTGTTATCGCCGAAAAGCCGAGTGTCGCCCAGGATCTCGTCCGGGCGATTTCCGCCGGGGGAAAGTTCCGAAAGGAAAAGAGCCATTTTGAAAACGACGCCTACATTGTCTCCTGGGCGCTAGGTCATCTGGTCACGCTCTGCGACCCGAAGGAAATCAGCGACAAGTACAAGAACTGGACAATGGACACGCTCCCCATCCTGCCCAAAACTTTCGAACTCAAGGCGATTCCGACCTCCAAATCGCAGCTTTCCGCCCTAGGAAAGCTCATCCGCAGAAAAGACGTCGGGACAATCATCAACGCATGCGATGCGGGCAGAGAAGGCGAGCTAATTTTCCATTACATTTTGGAATTTGAAAAAGGGAAGACCGGCCTCAAGGACAAGGTTCTTCTCCGCCTGTGGATGCAGAGCATGACGCAAGCTTCCATCCGGGACGCATTCGAACATCTGCGAACACACGAAGAAATGCAGAACCTGCTCGACGCCGCACTGTCCCGCTCGGAAGCGGACTGGCTCGTGGGAATCAACGGGTCGCGCGGACTCACCGCCTACAACAGCCGATTCGGCGGTTTCCAGCTCACCCCTTGCGGACGCGTGCAGACCCCGACGCTCGCGATGATCGTGAATCGGGAAGAAGAGCGAAACGCCTTTGTATCAAAACCCTACTGGACAATCCAGGGAACTTTCGAATCGGGATCTTCCGAATATGCAGGCAAGTGGTTCAACCCCGATCTCAAATCCGACAAGGACAGAATCTGGGACGAATCCCGGGCAAACGAAATCGTCAAAAAATGTCACGGAAAGACAGGAACCGTTTCCGAGACAACCAAGCCCAGCATCCAGAAATGCGGACCGCTTTACGATTTGACGACCCTCCAGCGCGAAGCGAACAACCGATTTGGCTTCAGCGCCAAGACAACGCTTTCCATCGCCCAAGCCCTCTACGAACGGCACAAGCTTACCTCCTACCCGCGAACCGACAGCCGCGCCCTGCCGGAGGATTACGTCGGAACCGTCAAGAAGACACTCGCCACCATGGAGGGGCATCTCGAAAAGTTCGCCGCCAAGGCTCTTGAAAACGGCTGGGTAAAAAAGGATCCTCGCATCTTCAACAACAGCAAAATTTCGGACCACTTTGCCATCATCCCGACCGGCAACAAGATAAAATCGCTCACCGAAGCGGAGATGAAAATTTACACGATGATTTGCCAGCGCTTCATCGCGGTCTTCTACCCGCCCGCGGAATACCTGAACACGACGCGCATCACGGAAATAGAAGGCGAAAAGTTCCTTACCGAAGGAAAGATCCTAAAGTTCCCCGGTTTCAAGGAAGTCTATGGAAAGGCCTCCGACGACGAAGCGAACATCGCCCCGATTCAAAGCGAAAAAGCGCTCGGAAAGGAATTTGAAATTTCTGCCGAAAAGACCAACCCGCCACCGCGCTACACGGAAAGCTCGCTTCTTTCCATGATGGAAAACGCCGGGAAGTTAGTCAAGGATGACGAACTCGCCGACGCCATGAAAGACCGCGGCATGGGAACCCCGGCAACGCGGGCCGCCATCATCGAAAAGCTCATTTCCGACAAGTACATGATCCGCGACGGCAAGGAACTGGTTCCGACCAGCAAGGCATTCGGTCTGATTCACGTCGCCCGGGCGATGAAAATCGAGAACCTCACCAGCCCGGAACTCACCGGCGAATGGGAATACCAGCTTTCACAAATCGAGAAGGGCAAGGAAACCCGTTCCGAATTCATGAAGGGAATCGAGGACTTGACCACCAAGATGGTGAACAACATCCGAAACTTCAAGGAAGAGGATACCCGGAAAGAAGCCGAATTCAGCCCGGTCAACGGGAAAAAAGTCTTCGAAAGCGTTTCCCGCTACGAAACCGAAGACGGCATCCAGATTCGCAAAATTCTCGGCGGAAGAAAAATGTCCGGGGAAGAAGTCGTGGAACTCCTCACCCAAGGGAAGATCGGTCCCCTAACCGGATTCCGCTCCAAGCGCGGCATGGAATTTTCCGCCGGGCTTGTTCTCGAAAAGGACAAGATCAAATTCGTTTTCGATAATGACGAATCTTCGGGAGAAACGGAACTCGGCGAAGAACTCGGCATCTCGCCGCTCGACGGAAGCCCCGTTTTCGATACGCTCACCGCCTACGTTTCAAAAAGCTATCTCGACAAGGCGAAAACGGGATTTCACCTGAACAAAATCATTCTCGGAAAGGAAATTTCCGTCGCCGACTTAAAGAAACTCCTCGCCGGAGAAAAGACAGATCTGATCCAGGGTTTTCGCTCCGCCAAGACGCACCGTCTTTTCGACGCCTATCTTCTGCTAGATAAAGCCACAGGAAAGATCAAGTTCGATTTTCCGCCGCGCATCCCCGGCAAGGGCCGCCGTTTCGCAAGGAAAAAGGAATAGCCGCTATCGGGAAATCACTCCCAATAGATAATTTTGATCGGTCGCGAACGCAATTCATTTAACACAAGAATTTTTGCGTCCAGATATTTCTCCGGAATCGTCACGTTAAGATGAGCCAAGCAAATACACGTGGTTTTCTCTTTTTGCCTTGATTCCGCATGGATGAACAGCGAATCCTCTTTCTTTTGGGCAATTAGATAAGAATCCATCCCGCATTGCCAAAACATTTTCCATTCGGCATCGGCAGAGCCATCCGGATTTTTCACAAAAACGGTACTATCCAAAAACGCATCCTCTTCATCCGAATCGTCACAAACGGACAGCATTCGAAAGGTAACGTATATTTTCTTTCGCAAATTCCCGTAAGGGGGTAAAAAAAACAGGATGTTCCAATTTTTAGATTTGAAAT
>CAKUXP010000028.1 GCA_934700345.1 uncultured Fibrobacter sp.
CTAGGGTCTCCTACGAGGAGCTGGTGCGGCGCATGGTCGAAAGCGACATGAAACTCCTTGCCGAAGGGAAAATCTGACTTTATGAAATTGGCAATTGACGCGCGCATGATCGATCGCTCTGGAATAGGTACCTGTATTCGTGAATGGCTTTCTCGAGTAAACTATTCCGTCGTTTTAGGAAAAAAAGAAAACTTGGAACCCTACAAAGGGCATTATTCTGAATTCATTCCGTTTGACTGTTCGATTTATGGATATAAAGAACAGCTGGCGTTTCCCTATAAGCCTTTAAGAAAATCAAAGCCGGATGTTTTACATATTCCACATTGCAATGTTCCCTTGTTATACCGCGGAAAACTCATTGTAACGATCCATGATTTAACCCATCTGATATATCCCGAGTTTCTTCCTTTTCGTATTGCACGCTGGTATTTTAAATTCATCTTTTGGATCGCGTGTAAAAAAGCCGATCATATCATGACGGATTCTGAAAGTACAAAGCGCGATATCATCCGTTTTTTCCATACGCCGACCGATAGAATTACGGTTGCCCCCTTGGGAGTCGGCAAAGAATTTGTAAAAAAGACACAAGAGGAAATCGATTACCTTTACGGCAAGTTTTCGATTCCACGAAACAAGAAGCTTTTACTCTATGTCGGGAATTTATTACCCCACAAAAATCTACTTAGACTTTTAGAAGCCCTCTCAAAAATGCCGGAACGGGAAAATTGTCGATTAATCCTTGTGGGAAAAGCCTTTAGCAATCGAAAAGAAAATACAAATGGAGATAGCCTGGGAATTTCCAACTTGATTATTCATGCCGGTGTTGTTTCCCAAGAAGATCTCGTAGGACTGTATAACCTTGCAAACCTTTTTGTCTTGCCGTCTCTTTACGAAGGTTTTGGTTTGCCTGTTCTGGAGGCCTTTGCCTGCGGAACACCTGTCGCTTGTTCCAATACATCCTCATTGCCGGAAGTAGGGGGCGAATTGGCCTATTATTTTAACCCTACGGATTCAGGCAATATGGCGCAGGTGATATCAAGAGCTTTAAACGAAAAAAAGAAAACCGAAGAGTCTATCCGATGGGCGGCGACATTTAACTGGGAACAATCCAGTAAAATGATTTTATCCACCGCAAAACGAGTCTGCGGATTATGACGATGCAAAGAAAGCGCTTTATTTTTTTTCTTAAGTTGTCAGTCAGTGTTTTAGGCCTCCTTTTGGTTTTTTACAAAATCCCTTTGGAAGAAATCGGCAATAATTGGAATCGTACCACCTTGTCGTGGCTCTTGTTGTTGATTTTTTTCACTTTTCTTTCCATGATCATTCAGGCGAATCGTTGGAAAGGGCTTCTGCTTGAAGAAGGAAAGAAAATTCGCTTCCGAACGTTTTATGCTTATATTGCCATCGGGTACTTCTTTACCGCCTTTTTACCTGGCGGTTTTGGGGGGGATGTCATAAAGGCGCTGGCTTTTGGAAAACGTTTTCGTCAAACCTCAAATTCTGTCGCAGCCATTTTGATTTCACGGATTCAAGGACTGTTGATGCTGTTCCTCCTGTTTTTCATTTCCCTTCCATGGGTGTGCAGCCATTATTCTGTATCCACTTCATACATCTTAGGAATGCTTGTCGCTCTGCTTTTAACCGTGGCCATTCTTGCTTTCTGCTGTTTTTCAGACAAGATACGTCCCTTAAAATTCATTTCTAACCGTTTAACTTTTGTTTCAAAGCTGCAAAATTCTTTAGCTGTTTATAGAAATCACAAGAAACAGTTTTTCCTATCTCTTTTAGATTCTTTATGGCTTCAATTGCTCGTTTTTGCCACCTCCTATGGATACCTAAAGTCCGTTGGAATTTCTTTAGATTTTAGATTGGTTATCGTTTTCTCGGCAATCACTATCATTATTACGATGCTGCCGATATCGTTAAACGGTATCGGTGTGCGCGAATGGATTTCGATAAGCCTTTATTCAGGAATTGCCGGATTACCTGCAGAAAAAGTCCTTGCAGGACATTTACTCGGATATGTTTTAATCCTATTTCAGGCAATCCAAGGCGCTATTGTTTTAGCTTCCCAAAAACGGACTTCCTAAGTCCGGTCTCCAAAGATTTACAAATTCCGGGGAACGCCTCCATAAAAAGAATACTAGTTTGAAAAAGTCAACCACAAACAAGGATTCGGAATATGCAGGTTTTCATCACGGGCGGGACGGGCTTCATCGGGCACTATGTCGCGAGAGAACTTCTAGAAAGTGGACACCGGCTCACGATTCTTTCCAGGCATCCCGACAAGATACCCTACCTTTCGAACCATCCGAACGTGGCGATTCTCGAAGGGACAATCTACGATGCGGCAACCATTACGAGAGGGCTTGAAAACTGCGAAGCCTGCATCCATATCGCATTCGGCTGGGGCGAAACCCCTCTTTCGATGCTCGAAAACGATACGCGGGCAACGGTTCTTGTCTTGCAGGCGGCGGCAAAGGCCGGATGCCGAAAATTCATCTACACGTCCAGTACGGCGGCGATGGGAAAATTCCGTCCGGTGATGAACGAAAACGTGGCGAATCTCCCGCTCGATCTTTACGGAGCGACAAAGGCAGCGGGAGAAGCCTATGTCCTGGGATTCCGAGGAACCGCAATGAAGCGGAACATCGTCCGCCCGGGCTACACGTTCGGAAATCCCGCTTTCGGTCCTCATGACGGCGTTTCCCAGCCGGACAAGCGGTTTGCACAGATAGCGCAGGCCGTCGCAAAAGGAAGCGCCATCCGCCTGATTAAAAACGATGGGACTCAGTTTATCGATGCGGCATCCCAGGCAAAAATTTTCCACAGGCTCCTTGACAGCGATTTCAACGAAGAAATTTTCCTCGGACTAGGAGCGAACTGGATTTCGTGGAAGAGCATTGCGGAAAAGATGCTTGTCGAATATAAAAATCTGACAGGCAAAAAAAGCGGTGCAAAAATCGTGGAACAGGATCTAGGCTGGTCCGAAAAACCGATGCTCTTTTCTGTCGAAAAGATTGCGGAATCGTTCAACCTGCATTTCGACGCCCGGACCGAAATGGAAAGGCACATCCGCTGGCAGCTCGAAACTACCCTAGCGAATCCTTGAGAAACCGGATAGCCTCGTGCCGCGACGGGCTCTGCGTTTCGTAAAGTTCCAGTGCGCGGAAGAGGCGCGATTTTCCCGGCTTGATATACTTTTCAAAGCCAGGAATCTTCTTTTCCGCACTCAAAAAGCAATAGGCTCCGAGCGCCTGCATCAGACGTTGGAGGCTGGCTTGCAGGAAAAGCGTCCAGGCTTCGTCCCTGGTAAAGGATTGAGCGCACAGCGGGTAGTCAAGATACCATTCGCCAAAGAAATCCGCAACCAGTTCCTCGGAAAGCCCGACATAAGGGTCCCACAGGAGCGAAGCGATGTCGTAGAACATGGAGCCGCGTCGCGCCCCCTGGAAATCGACAAACCCGATTTCCGAATCGGAGCGGACCATGATATTTTGCGACTGGAAATCCCTGTGCATCAGGACTTTCGGATGCGTATCGACCATACAGGCAAGCGACGCAAAAAAATTCTCCACGGCCTCGGGCAATTCGGAAACGCCCTTTTTCTTCTGCAAGTAGTTGGAGCGGAAATAATCGCTTTCCCACTTGAGGGACACATAGTCAAAACGTCTCGCCGCAATGTCCGGCCTCGAAAGAAAGAACTTCGGGCTTTCCTTTTGCCACTTGAGCAAGGCTTCGATTGTCGCAGGGTAAAGAATCCGGACATTTCCGGGATTTAGCTCCCCATCCTTTTCGACGAGAGAGAGAAGCGTATTCTCTCCCATGTCCTGCATGAGAACTTGCGCGAAGACATCATCGACCGCCCAGATTTCCGGTGTCGGAAATCCGAAAGCGGCAAAGGATTTTCCGTAAGAAACAAAACGCCGAAAATCCTCGTCGGCGGCCAGGTTCGTCTGGAGAATCGCGGTTTTTCCGCTTTCGGCGATTCGGTAATACCTGCGGAACGAACCCGCGGAACCGGCAAGCGTCCAGGAAGCGGCTTCGGTAAAGCCCTTGGACTCAAGAATGGTCTGGATGTTGGGAGAAACTTGCGGTTGGATAGGATTCATAGGACTTCCTTGGATGTTTTTCCTCAATATATCATTCTAAATTGCAAAATTGTCGAAAATTCCACGATTTCAAATTTTTTTTCCCGATTTCCCGTTGCCACGCATCGAAAGCTTTTTTATTTTCATTTGCGAAATGAAACACGTATGCATCATGATGAACAATTGGTGGTGGCGCACTTCGAAAGCGGAGTTCGCGTGTTAGCCTTTTGTGGGTAATCGTGCATTGCAAGCGGCTCCGTCTTTTCGGAGCCTTTTTTTATGCGTGGAAAAATTAAAAACCAAGGAAACCTTATGACCAAAAGAACCGACAGCGTCTATCTCACCCTCGAAGGGGAACGCTATACACCCTTTTCACTTGCAAAAAAGCTCGGGGCGAAAGCGATCCTCGAATCGGCATCCTTTTCGGAAGGCGCGAACCGCTATTCCATCCTGATGTTCGAAGAGGCGTTCCGCATAATCGAAGACGGCAAAGGGGTCACTCTTGTCATCGACGGGACGCGTAAGCCTTGCCCGGCAAAGGACATCCTCGATGCGCTCGAAAGCATCGCATCCGAGAACGAGAAGCCCGCGAAGATTCCGCTGCCCGCTTCCGGTATCGGATTTCTCTCCTACGAATTCTGCGCGCGATGTGATACCATCCATCTTTCGCACCAGGAGGATGCGCTAAAAATTCCCGAATCCGAGTTTCTCGTTGGGCATGTCTATATCGTTTTCGATCATTTTACGGAAACTCTCCACGTATTCGGACTAAACTACAACGAACACGAGATAGATCTCGAAAAGGCCATTCGCAACATCCGCAAGAAACTTTCGAACCTCGATTTCTCCTACCTGGAAGACCCGGAAGACGATTACCCGTACAAGGTCCTGACAGACCTAGAGAAAAGCCATGACGAATATGTCCACTATGTCAAGGAACTGAAGAAGCGAATTGTCGCGGGCGACATCATCCAGGCGGTTCCCTCCCGACGTCTGCAACTCGAATCGGAAATTCCCGCCCTTGACGTCTATCGCAGGCTGCGGACGCTGAATCCTTCTCCGTACCTTTTCTATATCGATTTCGGAAGTTACCAGTTGGTCGGATCTTCGCCGGAAAGCCTTGTCCGTTCGCGGAACGGCAAATCCTCGATCCGTCCGATTGCGGGGACGTGCCGACGCGGGAAGAACGATGCGGAAGACGAATTCTTGAAGGAAAAGCTTTTGAGCGACCCGAAGGAGCGCGCCGAACACCTGATGCTCGTGGACCTCGCCCGAAACGACCTCGGGCGCGTCTCGGAACCCGGGACGGTCAAGGTTACGCGCAACATGGAATGCCAACTTTTCAGCCATGTTATCCATCTGGTTTCCGAAGTGGAAGGAAAGACACGACTCGATTTGAAGCCCATCCAAGTGCTGCGCTCGGCGTTTCCGGCGGGTACGGTCAGCGGTGCCCCCAAGATCAGCGCCATCGAAATCGTGTCCTCGCTCGAACGGGAAAAGCGAAACTTTTACGCGGGAGCTGTAGGCTATCTCGACGCAGACGGGGATCTCGACTTCTGCATCGCTATTCGCTGTGCGCTCAAGCAAGGGAACGTCTGGACGCTCCAAGCGGGTTCGGGCATCGTCTATGCATCGGATCCGGAACGCGAATGGGAAGAGACTTGCGAGAAGCTCGGTGCGATGCTCCAGGTCATCGAAGCGAAAAACACGTAAAACTTTACAGAGGATAAATCCATGATCGTCATCATCGACAACTACGATTCCTTTACCTACAATGTTTTCCAGGCGATTACGAACATCACGTCGGAGCCCGTCAAGGTTCTTCGCTCCAGGGAATGTTCCATCGAAGACATCGAAAGGCTCTCTCCGTCGCACCTGATCGTTTCTCCGGGGCCTGGACGTCCCGAAGATGCGGGCATTTCCGTCGAAGCGATTCGCCACTTTGCCGGCAAGCTGCCGATTCTCGGAATCTGTCTCGGTCACCAGGCCATCGGCTACGCGTTCGGGGCGAAAATCGTCCAGGCAAAATTCATCAAGCACGGCATCGTAGAGGAAATGGATCTAGACGGCAGGGGTCTTTTCCGGAACATCGGAAAGAAAGGTACGTTCATGCGCTATCACAGCCTCGTCATCGACGAAAAGACTCTCCCGAAAGATTTCGAAATTACCGCGCGGGCAAAGGACGGAGACATTATGGGCATCCGGCATAGGACGCTCGATATCGAAGGCGTGCAGTTCCATCCGGAATCGATTGCGGCGAAGGACGGCGAAGCCTTCTTCCGGGCGTTCCTCAACTACCGGCGAGAAGCGCTCCCCGTGTCGGAAATTCTGAACAAGCTGATCCGTCGGGAAGACCTGAAAAAGGAAGAGGCGGAACTTTTCATGGAAACGCTTACCGACGGGATGCTCGACGAAAGGCAGACCGCGGCGATTCTTGCGGCCCTTGCTGTCAAAGGCCCGGCGGCATCGGAAATCGCCGGCTGCGCAGCGGTGCTCAGCCGAAAGAAGGCGCCTTTCCCGTTTGACAAGACGGTTGATGTCGCGGAAGTCGTCGGAACGGGCGGAGACAGCAAAGGCAGCTTCAACATCAGCTCGTTTTCCGCGCTGATCTGCGCAAGCTGCGGATGCCCTGTCGCAAAGCACGGAAACCGGGCTGTCTCAAGTAAATCCGGAGCAGCGGATTTCTTCGAGGGGCTAGGATTCAACATCCGGCTTTCTCCCGAAAAGGCGGCGGAAGTTCTCGGGAAAACGGGTTTTGTCTTTCTCTTTGCGCAGGTTTATCACAACGCAATGCGCTTTGCGGCTCCAGTCCGAAAGGCGTTGGGCGTTCGCACCATCATGAACCTGATCGGGCCCTTGACGAACCCGGCCGACGCGAAATACCTGATGCTCGGCGCCTACGGCAAGAAACTGTTAAAGCCGATGGCGGAAGCGGCAAAGCTGCTCGGAGCGAAACACGTGCTAGTCGTTTCGAGCGTTGACGGGTTTGACGAAATCTCCCCGAGCGTTCCGACCCACGTTTACGAAATCGACGAGGAGAACCAGTCTTACGAATATCTGCTCGACCCGTCGGAGTTCGGCATTCCCACACTGAACGACGAGGACCTGCGTGGCGGAACCGGCGAAGAAAATGCGAAAATCGCCCTTGAGCTGGCTAGCGGCAAAGGAAACCAGACGCTTCGCTATGCGGTAGCGCTAAACGCCGGAGCGACCCTTTACACGGCCCGAAAGGCGAAATCCCTTAAGGATGGTTTTGAAATGGCGCTCCACGCACTCGAAAGCGGCGCAGTCCTTCAAAAAATCGAAGAGGTCCGAGTCGAGATGAACGGATAGCGTTTCGCTTCAAACGCGAAAGCCCCGAATTTCTCGGGGCTTTTTCGTGCAAAAATCAATCAAAAATTCTTTTCGAGAGCCGCAACAAGCGTTGTCTTGGGAACCGCGCCGACGATATTTCCGACTTCGACGCCGTTTTTAAAAAGCTTCATGTTCGGAATGTTCGTGATGCCGAAACGGTTGCAAAGATTTTCGTTTTCATCGACATTCACCTTGGCGACGACCAGCTTTCCGTCGTATTCCAGGGCGAGGTCTTCCATCACAGGTCCCATCATCTGGCAAGGCCTGCACCATGTCGCCCAAAAATCGACCAACACCAGGCGACCCGAATTGATCACTTCGTCAAAATCCTTTTCATTTACATTGAGTACAGACATCGCGGAACCTCGCTTGTTTTTCGTTAAAATAGCTATTTTTTCTTTTCAAGAGTATTCCGATGCCCATTTTTGCGATATTCGTCACTTTCCTTCTCGCGTTTTCCCCGGCGATAGCCGTCGAGGAGTTGAGCACGGCGCGCAAAGGCGCGGAATTCCGCGAGATTGCCGAACGGACTTACGACCTAGAAGGCCAGAAAGCGGAATGGGTTCTAGGAACTTCCCTGTTTGGAAATCCCGACCTGGAGTTTCGCTCGATGGGACTTTCCGCTCCGTCGAAGCGCTTGCCGTCCAAGCTCGCCGGGATTTTCACGTTTCCGCTCGCCTACGATGCGACGCAGCTTTCGATGTTCGGCGAAAATGGCATCATGCGGGAGAACTTCGCGCGAGGAATCCCGGTCGATACGCCCGTTACGCGAATTCTCTGGGAGAGGTACGCTTTCAGCGGAAACGCCTTCGGGTTGGACTTCCGGCGGCTTCTGCTCGACAGTATCGAACTTGACATCGGCATGGCTAGCTATTCCGACGACGGCTCGGACGAGTTCCGCTACCAGGACGTGACGCACCAGCCGTTTTTTGCGCTCGGACGCGATTCCTCGCAAATCCCCTTTTCGGGCAGGAACCTTTCGACCGGCACGACGCACTTCAAGCCGGCGATTACCTGGTTTCTTCCCCGGGGAGAGGTTTCTGCAAGCCTGAGCTATCTGCAAGTCAAAAACGACGACGCTCCGCCTTACCGGTTTATCCAGGATTCGACGAACTATTCAAGCATTACCTATCTGAAGCGGCCTTTCAAGACAGACCTGAACTCGTTTACCTACGGAGTCCGCGGGAAAATACGCCCGGTAAACGCAATCGAAGTCAGCGCGGGTATTTACAGCGGAAAGCATGAAATCGAATACGACAGCCTGGTGAACCTTGCCGAAAACATCCGGGATACGACAGATGCCGAAGGAAAACCCCGGAAGGATACGACCTGGATGGGCGTCAAGGACGAGGTTCGCTACGAAGCGGTAAACGGTGACGGCGGAATTGCGCTAAGGCTTCCGCTCCATCCGACGCTTCGCATGGAATACGAGTTTACGGAAGCGAATTCCCGCTTCAAGCAGGATCGCGAACTTTATTACCTGGAAATTTCGGACGAGTTCCGCTTTCTCGATTTCCGGTTCCAGGGCGGCGCGCTCCGCAATTCGAACCTCTTTGATTCCGTCGAAATGGGACGGATGCTTTCCGGATACCTGACTATCCGGCTTCCCTGGCACATTGCCGTAAAAGGCTCTTTCAAAAACGATGTCCGATTCCCGGATGTCGAGGAATTAAAGCTTTTCAATCGCGGACGTTACGCCTATCCGAACGAGAATCTAAAGTCCGAAGAACGTTTTCGCATGACCGGGGACCTGGAATGGGACGCCGGCGGAATCTTTTACGGGACAGGGCTTCGCTACGAATACGCGGATTCTCCCATCAGGCAGAGATGGGTTTCCGGCGGAGGACTTGAATCCATCGAAAGCGCTTACCAGTGGATAAACTTGAAAAACGCGGAAGCGCTCGACTGGTATGTCGCTGTCGGATTCGGACTGGGAAACTGGCGGTTCTACCTGGAACGCGAACAGGCTCTCGCCAAGCAGAACAGACCGATTGACGTAACAAGCCTCTATTACAAGGGTTACATCCGCTGGCAGGATAAGTTTGTAAAGAACAGGCTCGGCGTAAGCATCGGCTTTGACTTTACCTGGTTCGGCAACCGCTATGACGTCCAGACGAACGAAGACGACGAGCTGGAACTTGTCGAACTGAAGCATTATCTCGCGCTGAATTTCGAAGCCCGGATGCGGATTCTCACCTTTTCGCTCTACACGCGAATCGACAACCTGAACCATAGCCTTTACGAGCCGGCGAGCGGTTACCGCCCGGAAGGAGTCCGATTTCTTTACGGGATTACATGGAGCTTCGACAATTAGCGTTTGGTGTTTTAAAACCGCGGACATCTAAGTTTAGGGACTAGGGGACAGGGATTAGGGATAGGGAATAGTTCGCGGACGGGTAAGAAAATGAGGAATTAGGAATGCGGAATGAGAAATGGACCTGCAAACGTCTAGGCTTAGTGGATAGTCAGAGTTTAGTTGAGAGAACTTAGAATTTAGGATAACTGGCGGTTAGATTCGGGACGAGAAATTTGAAGCGAACAGACTGTTATTAACAACGGTCTATGATTAGCTAAGTTCTCTATACGAAGCTCTATGTTCCGATAACTTGCAACCACCCCCAAGGCCACGCTGTTTCTGGGTTAGAACGGAGGACGGATTATCGGGTCAAGCCCATAATGACAAGTGGAACGGGACACGCTACAATGTCATTCCCGTACTCCGACAATTCAGTGGGCTGTGGACAGCGTCGCAGACGTTAAACTTCTGAGATACAAGAATCTAGACGTCTGCAAATCTCAGCACTAAGCTCTCAGCTCTGACAACGGCTCGCTCGACAGTCCAATCCCTAATCCCTTCTCCCTGTTCCCTAGCTGCTCGCTAGTCACTGATTACTGATATCTGACTTCTGTCAACTACCAACTAAGCTCTAACCACTGATTCCTGACAACTTACAGTTCGCTAGACTGTCAATTGCTCATTGCTAATTGCTCATTGCTAATGCCTCCTGTTTCCTGATTTTTTCCAACAACTATTCTCGCTTCAATTCAACCCGATACATTACAGGCCAGAACTTTCCGGTTATCCAGAAAAACTTTCCGTCGAATGCGATGCCGTTGAGGACCTCCGCCCGGGCGTCTCGCTTGCGGACATTCCGAGCGAGCCGTGAAAAATCATACCACCGGAGAACCTTTCCCGACTGCGGATCAATTGCCGCGATGGAATCCGACTGCCAGACATTCGCGTAAAGAATCCCGTCCGCAATTTCCAGTTCGTTCAGGAATTTGACCGGCATTTTTCCGTCGTACACGGAAAGCGTCCGAAAGACATTCTTTTCACCGGGCGAAAAAAAATACAGCGTTTCGCTTCCGTCGGACATTACCAGGGAATTTTGGTACAAGGTAAGGCCCCAGCCTTCCGTCCGAATCGGAAAGGAACTTTTTTGCCGGAGCGTTTTCGCGTCATGGATAAAGGCGACGCCTTCTTTCCACGTAAGCCAGAAAATGTCCGACCCGAATTTGACCGAACCTTCGCCGAAATAGCGGGCTTCTAGCGCAACGGAATCGCTCGCGGGCATTCCCGGAGCGGGATAGCGGTAGAGACGCGAAGCGCCGTAAAGCCCCGTGGATTCGTAAAGGACCTTGCCGTCAAAGAAAAGCCCTTGCGTGAAATGTTCCGAAGAATGTTCCGCGGAGTCCAAGACGGAAAAGCTTCCGAGCGCAGCGGCAAGCAAAAAGGCGAGCATTACTTTTCAAGCCAGATGTCCGGCCAGCGGTCGTTCGCCGTGTGGAAAGTCAGACGGGTCGCAGTCTTTGCCGGAGTCCCGATTTCCCACAAGTAAAGCTCGTAGTCGTAGATGTCGTGGTCGTGGCCTTTTGCCGTCGCCCCCCAGACGAGCCACTTGCTGTCTGCGGAAATACGCGGGAAATATTCGTGAGAACGCCTGCCCGGAAGGTCCATGAGCTTCGCCGCTTTCGGGATGCCGAAAAAGCCGATTTTTTCCTGCTGCACGCCGTCCTTGACCGTAAACCAGAGGATTTCGCTCGGAGCGGCCGTTCCGCCGTTGCCCGTGGGATTGACGCGGTAGATGCGCTTGCCGTCGGCGGTAAAGTCTATCTGGCAGCCGTCGCCGGACTTGTTCCATTTTTTGTTCTGCAAATCATAAACGCCCGTTTCGCGCAGGGAGCCTCGGAGCGTTATCGCGAGATACTTTCCGTCGGGCGACATGTTCGGTTCCTGTAAAATGATGCCGTCTTCTTCAAAAGCCTTCTTGCCTTCTAAGACAAGCGTTTCTTCCCCGCTTCCGAGATTTTTTTGATAGACGTTCGCGCCGCGGGAAAACACGATGGATTTTCCATCCGGGCGGAAAGTTCCCCAGGTTGCGTTGTCCGCCACCTTCCTTTCGTTTTCGCCGTTTACATCGACCATCCAGAGATCCCACTTTTCAGGATAGTTGGCATCGTTTTCCGGGGTCCAGCCGCCCTTCGAACGCGTGAAGATGACTGTTTTTCCGTCGGGAGAAAAGCGCGGAAACCAATCGACGTTTTGTGAGCTGGTGAGCTGTTTCGGTTCGCTGCCGTCGGCGTTCATCAGCCACAGATCATGCGTGGAATGGCTGCGGGAACTCGACCAGACGATCTTGCCGGAGAGCCTTCCCTTGAGAGAAGCGAGAGCAGCCGTTTCGTCGGATGTCGGAGCGACCGGAGCGCCGGTCGGGGCTTCGTCGGCTAGGGTGAAGGAACAGGCGACAAGAGCGAAAAGAGCAGACAATTTCAAACGATTCATATTTCCTCTTTAGTTCAAAATAAAAATATCATTTTAAAGTTCGCAGCAAGGAATCCAGGCGGGCGGTAAGCTTGGCGGCACCGAGAATACTCAAATGAGCCGAGTTGTTGGCTTCTGGATCTGCATAATCATGCAACCCATCTCTATTTTCGTCCAAAATGACATATTCCATCGAAGCAAGGCTGTCTATTAACATATGGGCAACCGTTCGCGAAGGCCCAAAAAAACTATATGCTCCCGTATTGCGATATGCAGAATTGTGGGGGGGCATTACCGCTACAATTTTTACTCCCAAAGAATCGGCAATGTTCTTGATTCTTCGATACACGGCAAGGCTTTTTTGTGTTATATCACCTAACAGCATAGTCGTTGTATCTACGGCGACTTCGGTATTCTGCCATGTTCCCGGATACAGCAAAAATGTTCCCGGAATATAAGATTGTACAAATATATCCTGTGGATATTCCACTCTTTCACTCAATTCGACAATCAAATCTTTAGATTTTGAATTCAAATGGTTTTCATCGTAGAGAATTCCGGGAGAGCAAAGGCGCAAGCTGTTTAAATAGCTATGATCGCGAAATAGTAGACCAGGAGAGAACTCGACAACGATAACCTTTAAATTTGATGCATACGGAAGAATATAATGCTCTAGAAGATATTCCATTAGATAAGGGCCTCCCATGGGAACTTCCATATGGATTAGATTATATGTTTTGACAGAATCTTCAATGATAGCATCCAACAACATGGAGGATCCTAAAGATACGGCTTCAATTTTTTGGTGATTCTTCCAAAAGTTCTGCAATCTTATCGCAAGTTCCACGGAATAGCCGTTCATCGGATTTCTAGAATCGGGAGCGTAATACACTCCCGCGCTGTCGAGGTCGAGTTCGATGTTCTGCGAGGAGGTGTTTGCCACCCACAGGTCCGGGTGCCAGAGTTCTCTTCCCTCGGCGAGTTCGAGGACGCTCGAATCCGAGAGGTTGACCAGCGCGATTTTCGAGTGCGCGCCCCCTGCGTCCGTGAGGGTCGCGACCGCGAGGCTTTCCCGTCCGCGGACCCATTCCGTGTGGTCGAAGGCGTAGCCGGCGGGCGACGGGACCATCTCCGAGAGTTTGCCCGAGCTGTCCGCGACAAGCAGCATCTCGTGGGCGTCGTAGCTTTTCCCGGCGAAGGACTTCCCCGTCTCGCCGCCGAAGTCGAGGAAGAGCGTACGTTTCGCCGTGTCCGAGAGCGACGCGTTGCAGGCCTGCTCGCCCGAATACCAGACCGATTCCTTGCCGTCCGCGTTCGCACGGAGAAGGCGCGCGCCGCTGACCGCAAGCTTCCCGTCCGCGGAGACGCCGCCGTTGTACGTCCCGTCGAAAAGCTTCTCCGGCGTTCCGAATTTCCCGCCCGAGAACGGGACCGCCCACGTCGAACCAAGCTTCCACTCCGCGGCGTCCGAGTTGTTGCCCGAGCCCGTCACATAGACTATCTGCGTGTCCGCCCCGACGACACGCCACCGCGGGATAGCCGCGCTTTCCACATCGAGCTTCACGAGGTTCGAGCCCTTCGCGTCGAGGTTGCGCACGTAGAGGTCCGACCTGCCGGAGATGCCCTCGGGACGCGTGCAGAAGGCGACTCGCTTCCCGTCCGGGGAAATCGCCGGGTGGTAGGCATCTAGCGTGTCGGAAATTTCCGTGACGGAGAGCGAAGCGTTCCAGTAATTAACAAACGCCAAGTTACCGCTTTCGTCCTTTCGAAAGACAAGTTTTGCCCGAAGAGATCCCAGCCTGTTTTTCATGTCATACGAAGACGCCTTGATCCGGACCGGGGAATCCGAAGCCTGGCCGTTCTTGTCCAGATAGACCGCATCGGGAATTTTTCCCAGGGCGAGCCGAAAGCCTACATAGTCCGCGAATGTCGAAGAGGTTACCGCATAGACGTCTCCGCGGGAATAGGGCGTCATTGCGCCCGGCGCATTGCGGAAACTACCGCCCTTGAGTACGCGCTCCCCGAGGCTTCCCCCATCGGATCCGCCTACAAAATTTACAAGTACCGTATCGCGAAACTTTCCTTTCCAGTCGTTCACCCATTCCATCGCGTTCCCGGCCATGTCGCAGATTTCGGATTTGTCCGGCACGGAGCAGACGGAATGCAGCTGATAGTCTGAGTTGTCCGCGTTCCAAGAGACGGACTGTCGAAAGTCCTGCGAGGCAACCAGAATCCATTCCGCTTCGGTCGGGAGCCTGTAGGCGTTCCGCTCCGGGTGGAAGGCGAACGCCCCGAGATCCGTACAGTTGCCCGCTTCGCTGAAGACGGCGGACGCATACTCGTAGGCCGTGTCGAGACCTTCCGCTTTCGATTTTTCGTTGGCGAAAAGGGCTGCGTCGAAATAGGTGACGTTAGTTACCGGAACATTTCCCGAACACTTTTGCGGATGCGAGGCCTGGGAATTGTACTCGTCGCAGGTGACCTCGTGCTCGCCGATGGAAAAGTCGTAGGAGAAAAGGACCTTCATTTCCGGAAGCTCGTCCGTTTTCGAGGAACGGTTCGAACCGAGCGTTGCCGACTTTCCCGCTGCCTTCACGTGCATCATCCCGGCGTGGCTTTCGTCGGGTAGAATATCGACCGGTTCAAAGCTAGCCTGGGACGAGGAATCGCCACAAGAACAAAGGACAAACGCCAAAAATCCAATAAAAACTTTTTTCATTTTTTTATCCATATGTCTGGGTGCCACAGATCTCCGCCGGAAATAATCGGATGGACGGAAGAATCCCGAACATCGAGAAGGAAAACCTTTTCATGCACATCGCTTGTAACCATGACGGAAATCAAGTGTTCCGAACCATAGACCCATTCCGGATGGTCAAAGGAATAGGGTTCCGGAGAAGGGAGACTTCCAATTAAATTACCCAATGAATCCGCGATGAGAATCCGATGATGCGGCAAGTAGTCTGCTTTCGAAAATTCCTGGCCGCGCTTCGATGCCATATCGAGAAATAGCGTCCGCAGCGATCCGTCCGTCGATAAGGAAACATTGCAGACCTGCGCGCTGTCATACCAGACCGTATCCTTTTCGATGCCGAAAAGACTTGAATGGACGCGCAAATAATGCGAACCGGTAACAGCCAACCGCAAATCCTCGGAAACGCCTCCGTTATAGGCGCCTGCAAAAAGCTTTTTTGGTGAGGAAAGGCGTCCGTTTCGGAATAAGGATTCATATGTCGCTTGGGATTTCCACTCGGAGTCGTCATCGTTGATATAGCTTGTCGAAACATAGATCAGAACGGTATCGCCCGAAGGCAAGATGCGAAAGCGAGGAATCGCGGCATCGCCTTCGACAGGAATCCGCAAACCGGAATCGTCCAAACGCTGCAGATAGACCCGGAAGAGTCTTCCTCCGACAGGTTCCGGTGTGGTTCCAAAAGCGACCCATTTTCCATCGGGGGAAATCACCGGATGATAGACATCGATGTCCGAATCGTATTCCTGCAAAATTGTTGAATCTTTCGAGAGCTTTGCATAGGCCAAGTTTCCCGTCTCGTCGTTGCGAAAAACGATTTTCACTGTTTCCGCGCCCAATGTATCGAAGAGGTAAGTCCTAGCGTCAGATTCCACGGAAACATTCGGCGTAAAAACTTTTGCGTCAAGTTGCAAGGGTGAAGTACTTTCCGAGCAGGAAAATATCAAGGTGCACACAATTCCAAGCAGGGCGATTTTCATTTCAATGTCCTCAACAGGGAATCCAGGCGGGCGGTAAGCTTGGCTGCGCCGCTAGGGCATAAATGATCTATATTGGCTGCCATAGAATTCGCATAATCATGCTCACCCATTAAATTTTCATCGAGCAGAATAAATCTAGGGTTTATCGTGCTGATTTTTTCCAACCTATCAAGAACTGAAAGAGCTAGACTTCGTTTAAGCCCATAACGTCCCCAAGCGCCTGTTTTTCGATAATCGGGGTTTTGCGGAAAAATGACGCCTATCACGGTAATTCCCTTTTGCGTTGCTGTTTCTATTATTTGGCGATTTATTTCAACATAATTTTCAAATATGTCTGCCTGAATAACAGCCAGATTGCTGTCAAAAGCTATTTCCGCATTTCCCCATCCTCCACAAGGCACCAAATTATCAAAGCCGCGTGTTTCTAAACTTCTTTCTGTATCCATTTTTCCTTCTAAGAAATTGTTAGTCATTTCATAAAGACTTTTGGAATAGTTGTTCTGCCAAAATCCATGGTTTTCATCAGGCGGATTTAAGTCGCCAAGTAAATTTGTTTAACTTGTATAGAAATATACTCTAGCGGGGTCAAAAATCCAAGTCTCTTTCTCGGCCTGTTGTTCAGTTTCCACTCGATCCGCTTCGCCTGTTCCCTTGTAAGGTCCCCAAAGGACGTTCCTTTCGGCAGGTACTGCCGTATCAGACCGTTCATGTTCTCGTTCGCTCCGCGTTCCCACGAGTGGTAGGGCCTTGCGAAACAGTACCCGACTTCCAGTTCCCTCGCTATCCTTGCGTGCCCGGCAAACTCCTTTCCGTTGTCGGACGTAATCGCGTGCAGGAATTCCCTGTAAGGCTCGAACGCCGCAATCACGGTATCGGCCAGGTCGCCGGCATCCTTCGTGGCGAGCGGTTCCAGAATGCAGAGGTTGGACTGTCTGTCGTTTGCGGTGAAGACGTTGCCGACATGGTTCGCACCGTTGATCAGGTCGATTTCAAAGTCTCCGAAACGGTTCTTCATGTCGGCCGCGGCGGGCCTGAGCGCAATCGGTATGCGGCCCGCGATGGAGCCGCGCCTGTCCTTCAGCGGTCCTCGCTTGTGGTAAGGTTTCCTGCCGTGCTTGGAAAGCCCGCCCGGGGAGATTCCCAGCTGGCTTGCGACGGTTTTCTGCGAATGCCCGGCATCCAGCAAGGCTTTAATTTGGTATCTTAGACCTCGGTTAAGTCTCATCGCCTGTCCTTTTCGTGGTTGGAAACGACAAGCTAGAAACTTGACTGTCCCCGGGATTCGTTTTCCGGGGATTTTTTTGTTGTTTTCCGCCACGAATGGATTTACTTGACGATGAGAATCCGTATCATAAACAAAACCCGGATATTTTTTATAGTTCATATAAAAAAACTGTTTTCCTTTTGATAATACCAAATATCCAAATCCAATGAAATAACCAAATAGCGCATTTTTTTTACATGCGGCAAAATATAGCGAGTGAGAAAATCAAACGAAAAGAAAGGATTATTCGGAACTTGCGCCAAATTGACGGCAAAAAAGTTTGAACTGAATAAATTAGGATTAACACCATCCAAGGCTCTTGAGGAACCCATTATAACGACATTGGCAGAATCTTTATATTTCCAAAGTAGTTCCATTTTATAGGGAAGCCACAAATCTTCGGAAGTACCATTAGGAAGAAGATACACCCCCGCACTGTCCGGATCAAGTTCGATGTTCTGCGAGGAAGCGTTAGAAACCCACAGGTCCGGATGCCAGAGTTCCCGCCCCTCGGCGAGTTCGAGGACGCTAGAATCCGAGACGTCGATTAGCGCGATTTTCGAGTGAGCGCCCCCTGCGTCCGTGAGGGTCGCTACTGCGAGGCCTTCCCGTCCGCGGACCCATTCCGTGTGGTCGAAGGCGTAGCCGGCGGGCGACGGGACCATCTCCGAGAGTTTGCCCGAGCTGTCCGCGACAAGCAGCATCTCGTGGGCGTCGTAGCCCTTCCCGGCGAAGGACTTCCCCGTCTCGCCGCCGAAGTCGAGGAAGAGCGTCCGTTTCGCCGTGTCCGAGAGCGACGCGTTGCAGGCCTGCTCGCCCGAATACCAGACTGATTCCTTGCCGTCCGCGTTCGCCCGGAGAAGGCGCGCGCCGCTTACCGCAAGCCTCCCGTCCGCGGAGACGCCGCCGTTGTATGTCCCGTCGAGGAGCTTCTCCGGTGTCCCGAACTTCCCGCCCGAGAACGGGACAGCCCACGTCGAACCAAGCTTCCACTCCGCGGCGTCCGAGTTGTTGCCTGCGCCTGTCACATAGACTATCTGCGTGTCCGCCCCGACGACTCGCCATCGCGGGATAGCCGCGCTTTCCGCATCGAGCTTCACGAGGTTCGAGCCCTTCGCGTCGAGGTCGCGCACGTAGAGGTCCGACCTGCCGGAAATCCCCTCGGGACGCGTGCAGAAGGCGACACGCTTCCCGTCCGGGGAAATCGCCGGGTGGTAGGCATCTATCGTGTCGGGGATTTCTACCGCCTGCGGATTTGAAGTGGCGAACCGAACAAATCCGATGTTTCCCGTTTCATCATCGCGGAATGCGAGCGTCGAAACAAAGGTGCCGACTTTCCTTTTCAAAGCTTTCGCGTCGGCAAGGACGGAAATGTTATAATCCGATGTCTGGTTTTGGTTGTCCGCGAAATCCGGAATCCCTATCGAACCGCGGACAAGCCGGAAGCCGACATAGTCCACAGACATAGATGGCGTTACCGTATAAACATCTCCGCGATTTTTCAGGGAGATGTTTTCCGACGCGTTGCGAAAGCTTCCTCCCTTGACGATGATTTCGTTCAAGGAGTTCGGCGCGTTTCCGCCGACAAAATCCGTCACCGCCGTATCGCCGAGACTAGACATCCAGTCTCCGGTCCATTCGAGGACGTTTCCCGCCATGTCGCAAAGACCGTTCCGGTTTTTCCCGATGGAGCAGACTTCGTGAGACGCATAGTCCGAGTTTTCCGAATTCCAGCCGGCAGCTTTCGGATTCCATCCGTTTTTCGCCGCATAGACCCACTCCGCTTCGGTCGGAAGGCGGTAGCCGTTTGCGGAATAATTTGTACGGAATCCATCCAGATAGACACACTTGCCGTTCGCATCTATGGACTTCGATGTCCAAGAATAAACCGAATCGAGCTTCATTGAACGGGAAAGCGCGTTCGCATAGAGAACCGCATCGTAAAACGTTACGTTCATCACCGGAAAATTTTCCTTTCCCTCGGCAAACGGAACGCCGGTCATCTGGAAATATTCGCCCTGCGTCACCTCGTGATCGCCGATGTAAAAATCGTAAGTGAAACGCGCAACAAGCCCGGTCGCTTCCAGCTTGACGGAATCGCCTTTCGAAAGAATCCGCGAAAAGTTCCGAAAGGAATCGTCGAGATGATTCGCCGAAGAAGCCTCGTCCGCGCAGCTCGCAAAGAGAGTCCCGAGAAAGGACACGATTAGGACAAGAAATCCGTGGCGAAAAAAGCCGAGTGAAATCCGAAGGCGGGAAAGATTCAGAAAGAACATGGCGAAAATTTAAAAATTAAAATTCCGGCGGTCCATCACGACATAGAAACTGTCCGAGTAAACGATTTGCCATTCGGGATTTCCTGCCACCTCGGAAGCTAGATTTTTCCACGGGGTGAAATAGCGAACCGGTAAAAGTACTCGCCCGATGTGAAGCGAATCCGCGTCGGGAAAAAAGGTTTCCGGATTTTGCGCATAGCCGAGATACGTCGAAAGAAAAGCGGAATCCTTGAGGATGAATCTTCCGTCGGCATAGGTTTTCAAGCCCCGGATATTCCATTCCAGAAATCCGCCCGAACGGTCGTCGTGAAAAATTCGAAAACCTCCGGGAAGCGGATGGTTCCAAATAAACGATGCTGCTCCGACCGGAACGCGCTCCGCTGAAACGGAAACAAACGAACCGCTCCGCATGTAGGCGGGAACGCTCCGAAGAAAGAATCCGACGGTAAAAGCCAGGATGAAGCATCCGGCCCAAGTTTCGCATCGGCGAAAGCGGACAAGTTCTCTTGCCGATAAAATTCTTTCCCAGAGAAGCCACACAAAAGGAAAGAGGAAAAGGGCGAGATTTCGCTCCGCGATAACGGCAAGGACGCAGACGGCAAGGAGCCATGCCGAGCGAAACGAAATTTCCGTGCGCAAGCGGCGGAGAAGAAAAACGGTGGAAACGAGAATGGCAAAAAGCAAGGCGATCATCGCGACTTCGTTTTCCCCGCGGAAAAGAAGCGTCAGCGGAGAACGGTTCTCGGCGATTTCCCGGGAAAAGATTTGCGATGACGATGAACCGCCGACAAGACGATCCAAAAGCCCGAACGGATAGCGCCACAGAAAGAAACCCTGGGAATGCCACAGCGGAACAGTCAGAAGCGTGAAAAAAAAGATTACGCTACCCCATTTTTGTTTTTGCGGCAAGCGCTTCCAGGAAAAAAGCAGCCACAAGAAGGACATCGCAAACCCGAGCGTGAAAAGTCCCTGAGTCCGCACCCAGAGCCATTCTGCGACGAGCAGCGAAACAGCGGAAAGAAAGTAGCGCGCCGAAAAACGCTTTTCGAATTCGGGCAGAAGATTCCAGAAGATTCCTAGAAAAAGCATCGAAGCAAAAACCGGGCGACATTCCAAAGCGTAGCGGAAAACAAAAGCAAGCCCGACCACCGCAGAAAACCCGAGGAGAGAGACCCGACGCCTTACGGGAAGCACCCAGAGAAAAGCGACGATTCCCCAGGCGATAGACTTGAAAAGTACAAGTCCTAAACTCCCGAATCGCGAAAAAACGGAATGAACGGCAAGCTGGAAATAAAGATGGACATTGATCCATGGGAAGCGCGAAGGCGTCCAGCAAAACGGGTCGCTTTCTGTCGGACCGTTTTCGATAAAATCCCGCGCCGAAGCCAAGTGCCACCAGATGTCCGTATCGGTCAAGGGAAAGAAGGCGAACAGGATTGTGGCCAGCGAAAAAAGAATCTTGAATACGACGGGTCTCACCTTTTCTTTTCGGAACGGCTGAGCTTTTTGATAGCGATGATCCGGTTCGCTTCAATGCCGGGATACGCCGGGAAAAATTCGTTTGCGACCTTATACCAGGCGAGAGACTTTTCGGGATCCGTTTTCAAAAGCGCATTGCCTAGGTTAAACGCAACGATTCCCAGGAACTGCCTTTTATGGATCGGGGTGAATTCGTAACCCGTCCACGGTCCTGCTGCGTATTTTTTCCGGTATTCCGCATCGGTATAGGAATATCCCGAACGGTTCGGTTCCACATTGGTGTCGCCTATCCGAAAAAAGATATGTCCCGGCAAGAGAATCGCATCCAACCGGATGTTTCGCGCTTCCCTGAGCATCAGGGCAAGCCATGTCGCACCGACGCAGGAAGAAACGCCGTTTTCAAGAACCCTTCGAGGAAAAATCGCATCGGGATTGCCCGAACGTTCCTGCCCGACAAAGCGCAGATTCCAGTGGTTCCAGAAAAGAGCCTTTACCGCTCCGACCGTATCGCCGGTTTTCGCCAGGACGCTGTCGAAATAGCACAGCCCGCTTTTCCATACCTCCGAGGAATCGATGCAGGAAGCTTCCTTGTTTTCAAAGGCGCAGGCGCTCTCCCGCAAGGAAACCGGAGAAGACTTCGTTGTTCCCAAAAAGAAGGAGAAAGCCGTCCCGAAAACGACCACGGCAAGGAACACGGCGATGATTTTTCGTTTACTGTAATGCATCCCATTCCATCGGCGAAGCGTAAAAGTCGCGCATCGTCATCATATAGATGACCAGGCGTTTCGTTTGAAGAGTCTTTTTGTCCTTCATGACCCGATGCCGCACCCCGGGACCTCCACCCCAGCTGGTAATCGTCTGGACATCCAAGCCGGTCGCAAAGGCGAGAAGCGAACCGGGACCTCCCGATTTCCCGTCGATTGATTCAAAGACTCCGGTAAAGGAATCCCCCATCAGAAGGATCGGGCTGTTCCTATCTCCGCGATACGGTTTCCCGTCGCGATAGACTTTCTTGACTTCGAGCGTTTCGGGAAAGTAAAATCCCTGTTCCGACTTGGGAAGCTGGGCGACTAGGTCGCCTTCGCGAAGGATCGTCGTATCGCGCAGTTCGAGCGCGCCGGGTCTCGCTCCCGAAGCTACATACCAGTCGTAAGCGGTCACCCTTTCGGCAAGAAGCTCCATCACGGAAAGAAGCCCGGTTAAAGACCAGTGCGTATCGTTTTTCTGGAACGCAAAACCGTTTTCGCCATCGCTAGAACGCGCATCCAAAAGCACCGGGAAAACGTCAAGGACGTCTAGTCCCGATTCAAGCATCTTTCGGATAAACGCACGCCCGGCGACATCGACGCAGAGCGTATCCGAAGTTCCCCGAATTAATTTATACGCATAGACCGATTCCTTCGTCGGGATGGGAACGACCAGAAACTGGATGTTCTGCGAATCCAGTTCGCTTTTCAGTTCTAGCAAACGCGGCAGCGGATTGTGGAGCGAATCCTGCGCCGTAAAATCTTCGGCGAGAAGGGAATTCGCATCGCGGCGAAACCAGAGCATCCCCTCGGAAGCCCAGGCGTTTTGTCCCGAAGGCAAAGAATCCAGGACCGCGGAGAGCTTCGCCTTGAAGGCTTTCGTCCCGGGCGTTTCCTGGCAAGCGCCCTGCAAACTTTCCAATGTTTTCCGCCTCCAGAAAGAAGAAGTATCCGGTTTGCGTACAAATTCACCGGAATCGCTCTTCAAGGAATCTTGCGTACGGACATTCCGAAAGGCGGGCACATCGAGCGCAACCCAAAGCGGCGTTCCCATCGGGTTTCCGCGCATCACGACAAAAGGACTTCTCCCGAACCAGGAACCCTCGGGAGGAACAGGTTCCAGGTCCGTATTGAGCGACGGATACAGGTAGGCGGCAAGCGTTCGCGCCCAGTCGAGAGAGGCTTCAAGCGAAAGCGTATCGGACGTATAGGATAGGAAAGCCTTAGACTCGGTCTCTGTCGGACGGTAACGGAGCCTTCCCCAAAACGGGGAAACTCCAGTCCATTTCCGCGGATGGACTTCCGCCCAAAAGGACGCTCCTGTCAAATCATTGACAAACCAAAGCGCTTCCACTTTCTGGAAATCGGCAAAAATGTCCGTTCGTCCCCACTTGACGCTTTCCACGCTGCGAATCTTTGCGGCGAGGGAATCTCCTCCACCGCTTGCGAAAAGATATTTCGTAAACGGTTCCCATGCGACCGGAAGCGTTCCCGACAAAACTTCCGGCATGGAAAACGCAACGCTATCGAACATCGGAAACGGAAGATCCCCTTTCGGCAATTCGACCGCCGCGACGCCTTCGGAAAGTTCCAACTTGCCCGCTTCCCGGATCGGGTTCTTGAAATACATGGAAAAATCCAGGGCGGCTCTCGTCGGAAGCGATGCGGAATTCTTGACCGGTACCCGGCGAATTTCGGCATTCGGCGCAACGGAATCGATGACAAGCCAGAAAGTTCCGTCCTTTGCGGGCGACCGCTCGGGGAGCGTTCCTTTCGAAGACGACGAAACGCAGCCGGCAAAGAACCAGACACAAAAGAGGAAAGCGGCAAAGGCAAGCGGTATTCGATTTTTCACGCTATACAAATTAGAAAAGCCGAAAAACGCACGCGGATGTTTTCTAGATTTTTTCCCATGAAAAATATCCGCACGGCAATTCTCCAAGGAAAATGGCTCGGAAACACCCAGGCGACAAACGCCTGGTATCTCGGCGAAGCCCGCAAACTGAAGGAATCGAAAATCGATATCCTGGTTCTGCCCGAACTTTGCCATACACCCTACTTTCCGGTCGAAGAAAGCGAAAAAGGTTTCGACTGCGCCATCGAAAAGGACGACGCCATTATTGGCGAATGGCAGAATGTAGCGCGGGAAATAAGAAGCGTTATCGTATTCCCCTTTTTCGAGAAACGCGCCCGCGGAATCTACTACAACAGCGCATTCGTCTTCGAGCGGGACGGAAGCATCGCCGGGATTTACCGCAAGAGCCATATCCCCGACGATCCTGGATTTTTCGAAAAGTACTACTTCGCCCCGGGCGACACGGGATTTGCACCGATTTCCACTTCCGCCGGGAAGCTTGGCGTCCTTATCTGCTGGGACCAGTGGTTTCCCGAAGCGGCCCGCATCGAATCGCTCAAAGGTGCGGATATCCTGATCTATCCGACGGCAATCGGTTGGGACAGCGGCGAACCGGAACGCCTCTACGAACGACAGAAGGACAGTTGGATGACCGTGATGCGCGGTCACGCCATCGCGAACCGGGTATTCGTCCTCGTGGCAAACCGGATAGGCACGGAAAGGAATCTCACCTTCTGGGGAAATTCCTTCATCGCCGCGCCGGACGGCTACGTTATCCAAAATCTGGGCCCCGAATTTTGCGGAGCCTCGGTTTCGGAACTTTCCCTTTCCGAGATTGAATTCAACCGCAGATGGTGGCCGCATTTTCGCGATCGCCGAACGGATCTCTACAAGGACATTCTCAAGAACTGGGACACGCCATGAAACTCCACTACCCCGCCGAATGGGAAACCCAGAAAACCGTCTGGTTCGCCTTTCCGCACAACGAAAAAAACTGGCAAGGCGAAAACCGCAAACGCATCCTGGAATTCTATTACAACTTAATCGGGATAGTCTCGCAGTTCCAAACGGCAAGTGTTCTCGTTCAACCGGATTTTTCCCTGCCTGCGGAGAAGAAAAGGCTCTTTTCCAAAGCACCTTTCAAGCCGAAATTCATCCGGATAGAAACGGACGACATTTGGATCCGCGACTATGGACCGTTCTTTGCCTGTAACGAGAAAGGCCGGGAAAAGATTGTCCAATTCGTATTTAACGCCTGGGGCGAAAAATTCCCGCCGTGGGAACACGATAGGCTGGTTCCGCAAAAAATCGCGGGAAAGAAAAGGCTTGCCGTCAAGGAATACCCCTTTGTCCTCGAAGGCGGAGCCGTCGAAGTGAACGGAGAAGGCCTTGGCATCACGACACTACCCTGCCTTGTCGGCAAGAACCGAAACCCGAAAGCGGACATCCGGAAAGTCGAAGCGGCGATTCGCGAAGCGCTCGGGCTTGAAGACCTGCTGGTCCTCCCAGACGGACTTTGCGGAGACCACACGGACGGTCACATCGATAACGTAGCGCGGTTCGTCTCCCCGACCCGTGTTGCGGTCGCCTGGGAAGCGGACCAGTCAAAGCCGAACTTCAAGCGCCTGCTCCGGAACCGCACGATTCTCGAAACATGGCTCAAGCGGCACTACGGCGAAACCGCATCGGTCGATCCGCTCCAGATTCCGACGCAAAGGAAGCTCGGACATTCTACGCTCCCGGCATCCTACATGAATTTCATCTTTCTGAACGGCGCACTCGTCTTTCCCAAATACGAAGAACCGTTCGACAGCGAAGCCGAGGCATACTTTGCCAAGGTCTTTCCAAAGCGGAAAATCATCGGAATCGACTGTTCGTGCGTTATCCGCGAAGGCGGAAGCCTCCACTGCCTGAGCAAGCAGGAAAACTAGGCGAAGAGATCCAGCGAGCTTTCGGGCGGCGGCATCAGCGGACTGCGCTTCGATGCGTTTTTCGCACGGGCGATAGCCTCTTTGGCGCGTTCATCGACAACCTCGTTCCACTTGACCCCTGAATGCGCCGGAACCTTTTCAAATTTCGCGTCGGGGTAGGCACGGACCGTTTCCACGTAGCGGATGGCGACAGGTTTTGACGCTTTCCATTCGCCTCTTGCCCATCGGGCGATTCCCTCGTAATCGTGGCAGATTACGCCCGGTCTTCCCTCGCGTTTCAACCAGGCGAGGGCTCGAAGACTTGCCGTAAGCTCCCCATCGATATTGCGGCTCTCCGCCGGATAATCCGTCACCCCGCTCTCCGACGCGATTTCCCTACCGTCTTCGACAGCGACAAAGGCCCAGCCGGCACGGTCAAAATCCGGCGAAAAGGAACCATCGACATAGACCCGAAGTCCCTCGGGATGCTTTTCCGAAACCCCGGAAAGCCACGCACCCGCTTCCGCGCGAGAAGCAAACGACTTGAAGAGGCAGCCCTTGACCCCGTGGGTCAAGCGTTCGCATTCCGCCCAGGAAGTGACGATTTTTTGCCCGGATGGCGATTTTATCGCGTAGAACTTCATTTTGCTCATTGCGGAAAATTTATATTTTCTTTTGCCTAACATCGGAGAGTACGCTTGAAACCTTCGCCATATTTCGCCGACACCATTCGATACTTTTTCCAGAGGTTTCGTTCGCGGGAATCGCTATTGCGATGGTTTGTGAAACGCGCGGGAAATTCCAGCGAACCGTTCAAATACCCGATAGACTTTGCCAAGATCAACGGTCTTCTGGTGATTCTCCCCGAGCTTCCCGACAATGTTCTCGCCTATGCGGATTTTTTTAAATTTCTCGATACGCGAAAAATCCCGGGAACGCTCCTCCTCGCCAACACCCGGCACAAAGAGTTCTTACAAACGCTCGGCGTCCAGACGGCGACGCTCTACCATTCGGGAATCGGCTGCCGTTACGGGGAACCCGAATTTCAAAAGATTCAGGAAAAACTTTGCGAAGCGCATTTTACGGCAAGCATCTATCTCGAACCGAAGCCGCTTTTCCAGATGCTCTACCTTGCCAAGGTCTGCGGAGCGACCTACCGATTCGGCTTTGATTCCGAACAGTTCTTCCCGCTTTTGAACCTGAGTCTACTCGCAGGCGACAATGCGGAAAAAAGGTCCGAATTTCTCACGGGGCTTTTTGGCAACCGATGAACGAAACTTCCAGGCAAAAGGCGGAATTTGCGGACCTGCATCTTCACACGAACCTTTCGGACGGTTCGCTCTCCCCGCTCGAAGTCGTGAAACTCTGCAAGCGGCGGGGACTCCGCTGCATTTCCGTTACCGACCACGACACGCTCGATTCCTATATGGCGACTAAGCCCTACGCAGACATGCTCGGCATCGAACTGGTTCCCGGCATCGAGGTTTCCTCCGTGTGGCAGGGGCGCGACGTCCACATTCTCGGCTATTTCTGCGACCCGACAAACCTCGCCATGAACATGGAACTCGAAGAAAGTGCGAGACAGCGCGTTTCCCGTGCAAAGGCGATTCTCAAAAAGCTCTCCCAGTTCGGCGTGAACATCCATTTTGAAAAAGTAATGGGATACTGCAAAGGGAAGGTTGTCGGCAGGCCGCACATTGCAATGGCCCTAGTCGACGAGGAATACGTTTCGAATTTTGGGGAAGCGTTCAACAAGTTTCTGGGGGAAGGCGCCCCGGCATTTGTCGAAAAGCGCGGGCTCAATCCCCAGCAGACGATTCGCCTGATAGAAAACGCCGGCGGGATCGCGGTTCTCGCCCACCCTTACAAGTCCGGGATCGATGCGCTCATTCCCGACCTGGTCGAAGCGGGCCTCAAGGGAATCGAAACCTACTCGCCCGCCCAGAAAGGCTCGGTCGCAAAACGCTACAGGGAACTCGCTGAACATTACGGACTCGTCGGAACGGGAGGATCGGACTTCCATACGGAAAACAGTCCCTATGCCCCGAACTGCATGAAAATGCCCTACGCCGTTGTCGAGGAACTCCGCGAAAGGCGCGAAAAGTCCCGCGTCGAATCCTTCTAGGATTTTGCCCTGTTCAATAGACCAGGCGCAGTTCGTCGATGATCAATTTCGAATCCTTCACCCCGACGTAATGGTTTCCCGCCGCGCTCGAAGCGAAGACCACCCGGATGTGCGTCACAGGCTCATCGCCCGAACCTTGGAGCAGACCGTTATTGATTGCCCGGTTGTCTTTCGACTGCAGCATTGCCGTAAAGGTGGAGGAATTTTCAATCGGGGAACCGGCGAGCGGAATCCCATACTGAAGCTTCATCCTTACCGTGCGAAATCCCTGGGCGTCCGGCGAGGAAATTTCCACGACATCGGGATTCGGGCGTCCGGAATTATCGGATGTGGCGGAACGGTACCAGGCGGAAGCGACCAGTTTATTGACATCGTCTTTCGTCCGGTTGACGTTCTTGTCGCCCGTCCTGTTTTCAAGCAGGACATACATGTCGCAGCTGTCGTTGTTCTGTCCCTTGTACTGGAACTTGACCTCGAAGAACCGGGGCCGCGCGCGGAATGGCTTTCCGAAATCCAGAAGCTCGTTGCCGTCCGGCCACGTCGAGGAATTCGCCATGCTGAGCGTGCCCACGCCTTTGGGATTGAAGACTGCCGTATAGAGGCTTCCGCTCGCAATTTTCCCCACTGCGTTTCCTGTCGTAATTTCCGCCCCGATTGTCGAACCGGACGTGTATTTTTTTGTCGTCGTCAAAATCGTATTGGCGTTGTTCCATGTCGAGTCCGGCAGAGGATTGTTCCCGTTCCAAGTATCCAAGCCGCTGTTCGGCAGCTGGTAGCCAGCCCGAATTTCGTAGTTTTCCGTTTCCCCAAGAATATTTTTGACCGCCACCCGAATGCCCGAGGACAAGTCGAGTTTCGCGCCAAGTTCCAGTTCATCGCAAAAGGCGCCTTCGGAAAGTTCGATGCCCGAAAGCTCCAGGCTTGCCAGGTCCGCAAGGAACGGAAGCGTATCGAGGTGGACGATGTTCGAAACCGTATCGATCGAAGCGTCCATGCCGGCAATCCGCAGCGAAAGGATTTTCGGGGCCGTGGCGGTCGATACGTTTCCCGATGAACTGCCGGAAGTTACGGCTGACGAATTGCTGGAAGTTACGGCGGACGAACTGCTGGAAACAACGCCCGTTGAACTCCCAGAAGGATTGACCGAAGAGGATGATGCCGGGACCTGTCCGTTGCTCGACATCGCCGGTTCCACGCTGGGAATCTTAAAAGACCACTGCCAAATGGAAGATTCTCCGCTCTCGGAAAGGACGACGACATAAAAATTCTGGCTCGCAGGAATGCGCAGACGGCTACGCTTACGGATAGCCTTTTTCTCGTACACGACGGACCGTGCAAGGGAATCGAGCGAAGCGGAATCCGAAGGAAAGACCTTGAACTTGCTTTCGACAAGATGCAGCGACGCGAAATGGCTGATGTCGATATCCTCGACGGTAACGGAATCCCAGGTCCCGAGCGAATCCGGCGGAGGAAGCAGGCTAAAGACCAGCCTGTGCTCGTCGGAGTAGAGTACCGGCGAACCGTCCTGTTCGAGAAGCTCTATCCCGTCAAGCGTGCGGTAGTCCGAGGTCCCGAACGTATCGTAGTCGGCGGTACAGGCAAAGGGGATTAAAGCCGCAAGCAAGCGAAATTTTCGGAAGAATCTTTTCATGAAAGCCTCCTAGTAAACCAGCCGAAAGTTTTCAAGCGTAAGCGAGGAATTTTCCCCGCCGCGATACTTTTCGGCATTTCCCGCTAGCCCGCCGGCGACAACATGGGCATAAGCCGAAGAAGCAAACAGGACGAGGATGCTCTCGACATCTTCCTCTCCCGATCCCAGAGAAACGTCCGAAAGCCCCGCATAGCCTCCCGTCAGAAGTCCGTCCGGATCCGCCCCGTAAGAGAGAGGGGCTGTCTTTGTCGCCTGTTCTACCGAAGCCGAATCGGAGAGCATCCCCACGGCGACCGCCTTGTTGTCCGCGCTCAGCAGAACGACATAGGCAAGGCTTTTCTGGGGAAAATCCTTGTTTTTGTTCGCTACGTGGCTGTAGGCATAGGAAAGCTCGAAAGCGACAGGCCTTCCCGTAAAAGGCTTTCCGAAAGTCATATCGAGAGAAATGTCCGACGCGTCGGTCGAAGGCGTTCCGCTCGAATAATTGCGGTCATAAATATCGCGGGCGTCCTTCCCCGAATAGCTTCCGGCGAAGTAAAATCCCGAGGCCGTTTTCCAGCCGCCGTCAATCGCGATAGGCCCCCAGGCGCAAACGACCTCTTTTGTCGAAAGGGTCAGAGAAGAACCGTTTTCGGCTAGGTTCTCCGATGATGTGAACGTGTACGACGTTCCGAGAACCTTAGCGCTCCCTTTCTTCCCCATCGCATCGCTCGTTGTCGCCCAGAAAGCGTCTTCCCGCGCGTTAAAATCGGAACCGGGGATCTGCGAACCGGCGATTACCTTGTAGGTAAATTTGTTTCCCGCCGAATCGAGAAAAGTCATTTCGACTTCCCGGCGCAGGTCAAGGACGGAATCCATCGGAAAGAGCCTGACTCGCGAAAGGTCCGACGGATAGGGCAATTCCACGTAGATTCTTTCCCCGGAAACGGACACGGTCCCGCCATCGGCGGATAGTTCCGAAAGTTGCGGATAGGCGACGGAGGAACTGGAATTTTCCATGATTTCCGCCGACGAAGAGCTTTCCAAAAAACCTTGCGAAGAAGATGGCTCTGAGCCCGACGAAGAAGATTCCGCGCCTGGCGAAGATTTTGGAAATTCCCAGAGAACGCGCCACACGGCGACGATTCGGTTTAAAGAATCCAGGACGACGAAGGAAAAGTTCGCCGTATCCCGAATCGAGATGATCGTCCCCGCGAGGAGTTCCGCGCCGAGTTCCGGGCTTATCAGATCCGCATCTTCCGTGAGGAAAAGCCTAGCCCCGCCGACCGTTTCCGCCTTTTCGACAAGCAGAGAATCCATCCAGGCCCTGTCGGGCGCTATCCGGATGATGCGTCTCGAAGAATCAAGGGATTCCTCGTGAAAACCCGAAAAAACGATTTTTAAAAACGCCGGGCGGACAGGCTCCGGTTCCGCAGCATCATCGACACACGCGACAAATAGCGTCGCGCAGAAAAACAGAAACAGGCAGATTCCTTTCTTCATAACCGCCCTCGCCCTAAAAGAAATAGACCAGCGAGAAGTTCAGCGCAAGCAGGTTGATAGTGAAGTTCACGATACTGTAGGTGAACTCGCTGCGCCGCTCCCCGTTTTCCTCGATTTTCATCACCGTCGAGCTCAACCCCAAAAGCCCGACCGAAGTTTCAAAGGCAAACCGGTCGAGCACCATGATGCTCACCCCGGGATTGATGCCGAATTCAAAAGTCCAGCCGTGCGTCCGCGTCTTCGAAAGATCCTCGCCGTCATCCGACTGGGAAATGCCGTAGGAATACTCGACCGAGGCGGAAGTCTCGTTGAAAAAATAGACCGTCTTGGAATCGAAAACCTTGAGATAGTTCTTCAAAAAAGGCTGCACGAAAAATCCGTTGTTCAGATACTTTCGATGTTCCGAAAGATCCGCCAGATCCTCGAGAATCGAATAGTCGATATCGAGCTTCGTCCGGGAATATCCCGCCCGAGCACCGAGCGCCATCGCGTCGCGGATAAAGTAAGCGCCGAATCCCTTGACCGTAAACGTATAGCCGTCCGCCTTGTAAAGGTCGCCGATTAGAATGTTCAGCGCTTCCTTGTCCGTATTCCCCTGCAAGAGAAATAGCGTCGCCCCCGCGAGAAAGTTTCCTTTCTGGATAGCCTCGTCCTTTTCGACGGGTAGGAGGCTTCCCAGAATGCCGCCTTTTTTCCCGGCGTGTTTCGTCTGAACCGTTGTCGCCAGAGAATCGTCCGCAATTCCGCTAGGCGAAGAATCAAGCATCGCAAACGCCTGCGAAGCAATCACGAAAAGAAAAAAGACAAGCGACTTTAAAAAATTCATACGCAAAATATAAAAAAGTACGGCTTAAGTGTCAAAAGGATACCTAAAAACGGGTATCCTTTGCATTAAGTGTCATTTGGATACCTGAATTTGTCGCAATCCCTTTATCCATCTGTGTTCAGGCGAGAAAAATATTCCAAAATCATGCTTTTGCGAGCGTTCGTCGAAATTCCCTTGTGAAGGCGCAAAATTGATTTCAAATCGGTAAACACGGACTCGATGCCGTTGTTCGTATTTGGAATCCAGGGCGTTTCCCCGCTCGCGGGGCCGGACCGTCGCGTTATAAAACCGACTCGTGCCGAGCCGATTTTTCCGTTCAGCCAGCCGCGCCAAACGCGCAAGGGAAAATAGCAATCGCGCCTGTCCGAACCCGTCGGGCTTCCGTTCCTAACGCACCGCGTACCCGCCGGAATTCGGATCCAAAGCGGACGCGACAAGCCTTAACCCCCAAAAAGAGATACCCGCCGGCGAAGCCGGCGGTTCTTCATATGCGGGCCCTGCCCTAGGATGCCAGCTACGCGTCACGTCGCGCATTCGGCCTGTCATCTGCGAAAGGTCCTTACCGGCAGGCCCGTAAACGGGCTACATCTTCCCCAGCATGGTCAGCTGTTCCCCGTACCTGTCCTCCTCCAGCTGTCGCCGGATGGAGCCGGCTATCTTTGCCGCGCTTTTCCCTGTCGTGTCGACATAGTAGCCCCGGCACCAGAACTCCCTGTTCCTGTATTTATACTGGAGTGC
>CAKUXP010000029.1 GCA_934700345.1 uncultured Fibrobacter sp.
ATTTCAAATCTAAAAATTGGAACATCCTGTTTTTTTTACCCCCTTACGGGAATTTGCGAAAGAAAATATACGTTACCGTCGCAGGACCCGTGTGGTAGGCTGCTTTCCGGATGGAGAGTCAGCCCTGATGCTGGTCTGCGCAAGGCTCAGGTACGTGGCATCGAAGGACTGGGGCACGAAACGGTACCTGAACATGAAGCACCTCTACGATCTGGAAAACCAGAGAGAAGTGGAAAGCGAGATGAAAAAGAATATGAGATCGGCCTAAAATCTACGTTGGAACAAACTATTTTGCGAAAAACCCTTGACACTACCATTGCGACGAATGCTATATCAGATGGATAGAGGACAATCTGAACAACAGGCCTAGAAAACGGCTTGACTACCTGACCCCTAATGAGTATCTTTTAAGAAAGTTCAACGTTATGCGTTAGCGACTTGAAATCGCCACATATTCAACAAGGTTGCCTATCAGATGATTTTTCATCAAGTCAAATAGTCCTGATTTTTCCATAAATTTGGAATAAACAGATGCGTCATACACCATGTCTCCAAATTCATAAACAAACATTCCATTTTTATCGCTGACCGGGATTTCTGTGCTACGAACGGCTAATAGAACGGGTATGCATTTGACAACTTCAGGATACTTCGCAAGAATATGCTCGAAATCTTGTTTGATGTTTTTTGAACCGATTAACGAATTCAAAATGTTGAGCTCTATTTTTATAGAATCAACATTTCTGTATACCTTGTTGAAGTCCACATAATAGGAATATGTCGCTATACTCGCTCGGAATGTTTTCAACCACTCGGCAAAATTTCGTTTTAACATATAGTCTCTCTAAAAAGTCGAAGCGACATTGCTAATTAAAAGTTCCTTAATTGTTCCACGTTTTTTGGCATTTGAATTAATCATTCTTGAAGCGGAGACTCTTTTAATTGTGAATTTTTTATAAAGTTTGTCAAAAAAAGTGTCTTCTTCGCAAATATTTTTTGGGTCAGAATTGCTTGTAACAACAATCGCTTTTCTGCTTGACATTTCTTCAATAAATTTCGCTAGTTCAATTTGCTCTTTATCTCCAAAGGCATTTTCATTATATGATGTAAACGCAGCCGTTTGTGTCAAAGGTCGATATGGTGGATCAAGATACACGAATGTTCTGTTGTCGATAAAATCCTTGCATTGAGAATAGCTTCCAACAGTCATCTTAACATTTTTCAAAAGTCTTGAACAAGCCTTTAGATTATCCTCATCGCAGAGAAGTGGCTTTTTCGCATTATTAAATGGAACATTAAACAAACCCTTTGAGTTGACACGAAAAAGACCATTGAAACAGGTCTTGTTCAAAAAAATAAAGAGTGCGGCCTTTTCGAGATTTTCCTTTTTATTCCCGTTAACTTTCAGAGTGTTAAAGCGTTCTCTTTTTTTGAAATAAAGAGATTTGTTATCCTCTATCGAAGATCGCCAATATTTTTCCTGCAATACGGCAAGTTTATCTATCATACCTGAACAATTGTCTTTTATTTGTTTATAGGTGTTGATGAGTTCTGCATTGATATCGTTGATGAGCACCTCTTTTGGGGCTGTTTTGGACAGCACATCGAAAAGCACTGCACCCCCGCCAACAAACGGTTCGCAATACTTTTCAATCTGCGATGGATAATACTTACGGATTTCGTCCAAAAGTTGGGTTTTGCCACCAACCCATTTGATAAATGGTTTTGCCTCGTGCTTCATATTTTTGAAAATAGCAAAATATTAATGTCACAAAATGCCAAAATAAAGAAAAAATTCTTTTAGCAATTGCGTTAGGGATTCCTCATAGAGGATAAGAACACTAAGGGCGTAAACTCCCAAGTGTTCTATAAGTGACCCTTTGGGGCGGCGCTGTGGCGCCGTTTTAGGAGGTGGGCGACGAGCGTAGCGATGACAGCTGCTCCTAAACAGCGTGCGAGCCGAATGCAGCGAAAACAAGCTTGCTTGTTTTCATTGCTGAGGCGATGCCGCGGACGCCGAAGGCGTCAAATATAGCCCGACCCACGAAGTGGGCGAACAGCACTTAACAACTTGTTGTTTAGTGCGCATGGCCACTAAGGTGGGGAACGCCCTAAAAAAGGAGAACACAGCGTTCGCGAAATGAATTTCCTCGAAGACGACAAATGCGTAAGGCGAGAGTCGTGACCTTGCTTGCTCGGGTATGACCGAGCCGCTGTGACTTAGATGCGAAGCGTCAATGCCGCAAGGTCGCTGAACTTGCCGAAGCGCTTGTCGAAGGATCCAGACCCTAAAAATTTAGACCGTAGCTCACCGCTGCGATCTTTTTTGTATAATCCGAGGCTCTTTTCCATGTGGGCAACTTGCATTTCCTTTGCGGAAAATATGTATTGTTCGTAGGTCTTGACGCGAAGGTGTAATTATGCTAGCGGAGCAAGCGGCAAAAGGAATTTATCTGGATGTCCCCGAAAAGGGCTGGTCTCTGTTTAGTGAACTTATCCGGAAGTTTGGATGGCGGAAGTAAACGCTGTTCGACAGGCAATCCCCAATTCGAGACCCGAAAGACCTTTACTTGCTTACTCTTGCGGAAACAATCGATGCTGCATATATCGTCTCTGGTGAAAAGGATTTTTATCCGATTTGATAATTGGGATAAAAAAGCATCCAGGCAAAAAAATAAAGCTATATTTGCGGGCAAACGCTCTCGTAGCTCAGTTGGATAGAGCAACTGCCTTCTAAGCAGTGGGTCGTGGGTTCGATTCCCGCCGAGAGTATTTAGACCGTCCCCGTTGGCGGTCTTTTTTGTCGGTATGTTCCAAGTTGGGATAAGGGGCCTGTTCTTTTTTCTTGCTTTTCAAGTTGGATTTCGATAGATTAAAGAATGTGAAACGCGTCCCGTTAGCCTTGGTTTAGCGAAGGGATGCTGGAGCAAACCGCAGGGTAGGGCTTGCGGGGCGCGTTTTTCAAATTTTCCTTTCTCCTTCTCTGTTCAAAAAGGCGAACCCGTTCGGGTTCGCCTTTTGAATTTTCGCTATCGAGAAGGATTAACGCTGGGCGCTTGCCGCCTTGTCGCCATACTTCTTGATGAGATCGTCCTGGATGTTGCGCGGAACCGGAGAATACTTCTTGAATTCCATCGTAAATTCAGCCTTCCCCTGAGTCATGGAACGGAGGTCCGTCATGTAGCCGAACATTTCGGAAAGCGGAACTTCGGCTTCGATGATGGTTTCGCCACGTTCTTCGGTCGTCCCCATGATGTTTCCACGGCGCTGGGAAATGTTTCCGACAACGCTGCCCTGGAATTCGGTCGGGGTGTTGATTTCGACCTTCATGATCGGTTCGAGAATCTGTGCACCGGCCTTTTCGAAAGCCTGGCGGAAAGCCATGCGGGCGCAGATCTGGAACGCCATATCGGAAGAGTCGACTTCGTGGTAGGCGCCGTCCTGGAGGTCCATTTCGATGCCGACGACCGGGAAGCCGATGAGAGAACCTGCTTCCATGCAGCTCTGGAATCCCTTGTCGCAAGACGGGATAAATTCCTTCGGGATACGTCCGCCGACAACGCTGTTGATGAATTTGTACGTATTTTCCGCATCGCCTTCGACAGCCATTGGACGCATTTCGCCGACAACCTTTGCGAACTGACCCGAACCGCCGGTCTGCTTTTTGTGCGTATAGTCGAACTTGGCGGAGTGCGTAATCGTTTCGCGGTAGGCAACCTGCGGCTGACCCTTTTCGACGACGACGTTGTATTCGCGCTTCATACGTTCGATATAGACATCGAGGTGGAGTTCGCCCATACCCTTGATGATGGTCTGGCCGCTTTCCTTATCAACATAGACCTGGAATGTCGGGTCTTCCTTGGTGAAGCGGTTGAGCGCCTTGGACATGTTGGCGAGGTCATCGCGGCTCTTTGCTTCGATGGCGACTTCGATAACCGGATTCGGCACGTGCATGGAGGTCATGTTGTAGTGGACCGTTCCGTCGGTGAAAGTCGTACCGGAAGCGCAGTCGATACCGAAAAGGGCAACGATATCTCCCGAACCCGCGGATTCGATATCGATCGGGGTGTTGGAATGCATACGGCGGAGACGCCCGACGGAGACCTTCTTGCCTGTCGCCATGTTGTAGATGGAATCTCCCTTGCGGATCATGCCCTGGTAGATACGGATGTAGGTGAGCTGTCCGTATTGGCCGTTTTCGAGCTTGAACGCATAGCAGACGAGAGGCTTCTTGTCGTCGGTCTGGAGGACGACTTCCTTTTCGCCGTTATCGACATCGAGGGCGATGTTTTCGACTTCGGTCGGATCCGGGAGGTAGTCGGCGACGCCGTCGAGCAGCTTCTGGATACCGATGTTCTTGTGGGCGGAACCCATGAAGACCGGGGTCATCGCGAGATCGATGGTCGCCTTGCGGATTGTGCTCTTGAGCAGTTCTTCCGGGATGTCGTTATAATTGCCTTCCATCGCCTTTTCCATGACTTCATCGTTGAAGTCTGCGCAGCAATCGACGAGCTTTTCGCGGTATTCCTGGGCCTGGTCCTTCAGGTTGTCGGGAATTTCGGTTTCGATCAGGTCGTCACCGTTATCGCCCTTGAAGTAGTAAGCCTTCATCTTGATGAGATCGACTACGCCTTCGAGCTTGTCTTCGAGCCCGATAGGAATCTGCATGACGCACGGATTGTGGTTCAGCTTTTCCTTGAGCATCACGGCGACGCGGAGCGGATTTGCACCGGAACGGTCGCACTTGTTCACGAACGCCACGCGGGGAACGTGATAGCGCTTCATTTGGCGGTCAACCGTAATCGACTGGGACTGGACGCCTTCGACACCCGTAAGGACGAGAATGGCTCCATCGAGAACTCGAAGAGCGCGTTCCACTTCGATCGTGAAGTCCACGTGCCCCGGTGTATCGATGATGTTGATCGTGGTATCTTTCCAGTTTACGAACGTCGCAGCGGACTGGATGGTGATGCCGCGTTCCTTTTCGAGTTCCATGGAGTCCATGGTAGCGCCGACACCGTCTTTTCCACGAACTTCGTGGATGGCGTGAATCTTCTTGGTGAAGTACAGAATGCGTTCTGTGAGGGTGGTCTTGCCCGAGTCGATGTGGGCAGAGATACCGATGTTTCGATGTTTGTGGATGTCTGTCATATTTTTTCCGTGGAAAGTTTGATAAACTGCGGTGCAAGATAGAAAATTTTCGGGGCGTTCTCAAGGCTCGAAAAGCGTTTGAACGCAAGAAGGGAATTTTTGGAGAAAAGGGCGGAGCGGTTTCCTACAGAAATAGCTGCATCGCCTTTGCGGCGAGGCCTGAGACGGGAATGCTCAGCCGTCCGCCTTTTGCTTCTAGGAAAAGTTTCAGGAGTTCATCGATCCACTGCTTTTCGGAATGGATTTCCGAGAGTTGAAAGTCGGCGCCTGTTTCAGTCCTTGAAATTTCGTATTTGACGGAAAAACGGATGGGAGACGCTTCCCCCACAAGTCCGATTTCCGCCGAGCAGGTTCGTTCGTTTGTGTTTAAAGAAAGCGAATGGAGTGTCCCGAGCCTCTTGACGACCGGATGCTCTTGCAGGGTCTTCTTTATCAGGAACTCTTTCATGGAATTGGGCGCTTTCATCGAGGAAGCGTTAGGATATCGATTCCGTCCTTTGTCTTGACCATGGTGTGTTCCCATTGGGCAGAGAGGCGACCGTCAACGGTGACCGCGGTCCATCCGTCTCCGAGCGTCTTGGTCCCGGGCTTTCCCGCATTGATCATCGGTTCAATGGTAAAGACATTGCCGATTTCGATAATCGGCGTGCGTTCGCTGTTCGCGTAGTGGAGAACGTTCGGTTCTTCGTGAAATCCGCGACCGATTCCGTGTCCGCAGTAGTCTTCGACGACGCTGAAACCGTGTTCGTCCGCAATCGGCTGGATGGCGCATCCGATGTCGGAAAAGCGGGCCTTTGGCATGGCCGCTGCGCGGATGCCTTCTTCGAGACAGAGCTTTGTGACGTCGACCAGTTCTCGCGCTTCCTTGCTGACGTTGCCGACACAAAACATGGCGGAACAGTCCCCGTGATAGCCGGAGAGAATGGTCGTGATGTCGATGTTTACAATGTCACCGTCCTTAAGAATCGTGTCCTTGCTCGGGATGCCGTGGCAGATGACTTCGTTAATGCTGATGCATGCGTAGCGCGGATAACCGTGATAACCTAGGCATGCCGAAATTCCACCGTGCCTGTTTGTGTAGTCTCCGATGAAATCGTCGATTTCGAGCGTGGAAACCCCGGGCTTGCACATTTCGCCTGCGCGGATGAGCGTTTCGGCGGCAAGGGCGCCTGCAGAGCGGATTAGTTCGATTTCCTTTTTGGTCTTGACTTTAATCTTTGACATTATTTCGCCTTTTCGTGTTCGCGTCTTTCTTCTTTCTTTTCGTATTCCTTCCAGTAGAACTGGTCGAGAAGATAGGCGAGAACTTCCTTGTCTTCGGGATTCTTGGTGAGTTCGTCGACTAGCGGCAGGAATCTCCGGAGGCGTTCCTTTTTCATCTGCCCGAGAACGCGCTTTTCCCGGTCGAGTTCCGCTGCGGTGCGCTGGCGGATACGGTTCGCAAGTTCTTCTTCGGTGATTGCAGGCATCTTGATGAACTGGATGCCGAAATCGACCGCCGTCTTTTGCAGTTCGATTTCCTCGACGGGGGTGATAAGCGAAATGGCGACTCCGCTTCGACCTGCGCGGGCGGTGCGTCCGCTGCGGTGGACATAGACTTCATGGTCATCGGGATGGTCGTAGATGATGACATGCGTTACATGGGTAACGTCGATTCCGCGGGCTGCGACATCCGTACAAATTAAAATGTTCAAGCGTTTTTTGCGGAACGCTTCGAGCGTTTCTTCGCGAAGCTTCTGCGAAATATCGCCGGAGAGAGCCCCGACCCGGAATCCGTAGTTGGAAAGGACCTGTTCGAGGTAGCTGACATCGCGCTTCATGTTGCAGAAAATCATGCAGCTGTCCGGATTTTCGAGTTCGAGAATCTTGATGGTCAGCTTGTCCTTGTCCATGACATCGCACATGTAGTAGCGGTGTTCTAGATTGTTCGCGATTACCTTGTCGTAACTGAGGGAGAGAAATCCTGCATTCTTGCGCTGGAATTCCCTTGCGAGGCTCTTGACCGTCTGAGGGATGGTCGCGCTGAACATGGTACAGGCGATTTCACGCGGCAGGTAACGGCGAATGCGCTGCATGTCCGGGTAGAATCCCATGGAGAGCATTTCGTCCGCTTCGTCCATGATGAGGTCCCGGACGGAAAGGAAATCGACGTTGCCGCGCTGGGCGTGGTCGAGCAAGCGTCCCGGAGTGGCGACGATGATGTGGACGCCTTCGCGAAGCGCGCGGAGCTGCGGCTCGTAATTGACGCCTCCGAAAATGGCCACCGACTTGATCCCTGTTCCCTCGGCTATCTTTTCGATTTCCGATTCGACTTGCTGGGCGAGTTCGCGGGTCGGGACGAGAATCAGCGCCTGGGGAAACTTGTGCTCGCGGACGATAACCTGGATGAGCGGAATGACAAACGCTCCGGTCTTTCCCGAACCGGTCTTGGACTGGACCAGCATATCGCGGGCGGAAAGCATGTAGGGAATCGTCTTGCGCTGAACGGGCATCAGGTCTGTCCAGCCGTGCCTTTCGAGCGTTTCCTTGAGATCCGCGGGCAAGTCGTTAAACGTATAATCCGGCAACTTGTTCGCCGGTTCGACGATATGGATGGGGGTTAAAAAGGGATTAACCGGTTTTTCGGCGGCTTCTTCGGTACTTGTATTTAAAATTTTTTCTTCGCTCATAACGAGTCAAAGCTAGAAATTATTGGTGGCCCGCGGACGTCTAAATTTTAGGGATTAGAGAGAAATTAGCAATTAGCAATTAGCAATTAGCAATGGGCAATTAGCAATGAGCAATGAGCAATGAGGAATTGACAGTCTAGCGAACTGTAAGTTGTCAGGAATCAGTGGTTAGAGCTTAGTGCTGAGAGTTTAGAGCTGAGATTTGCAGACATCTATGTTCTATTTTTCAGCAATTTAAATCCCGCTATTCTAAGCTCTAAGTTCTCCCAACTAAGCTCTGATACTCGCTTCATAATCCGCCAGCGCTTTTTCGATTGGCGGAATGACCTGGCTTGCGATTTTCTCGAAAAAAATGCACTGCGTTTTCACGGTGACATCGCGGTGTCGCGCCGCATGTTCGCGGATCCAGTCGGTGACGGCGGCTTGTCGTTCTTTGCTTGTCCCTTGGATTGCCTTCTGGATGGATGCGCTCTGGCCTTCCATATAGCGGCGCATGTCAAGCGGCATTTGCTTGTAATACAGATAGAGCTTCAGCAGCTGGTGCATGTCGAGGGCTTCGGCGAACTGCTTGAGTTTTTCTTTCTTGAACTGGTAGAAGTCCGCGATATTGTCTAGCATGTAGGGCAGGAAAAGTTCGCGCAGATAGTCGTATTTTCCTTCGGCGTACGCCTTGTCGAAGTCATGAAAAATCTTGCTTTGCTTGTATTCGTATTCGCTAGAATCTTCCATAGGGAGAAATTTATAATCCTGTTCGCCTGTTTAATGTTTTTTCAAGACCAAAAATGCGAAATTCTTGAAATCTGTGCGTTTTATCACGTCGGAATTTAACCGGACAAAGCCTTCCGTTCCCGGATGCAGCGCTTCGACCGGAGCGCCTTTTGCGTTTTTCAGTTCGGAGATGGAAACGGCTTCGCGAATTTTCGGGTCGAACCAGTCGAGCGGGGACTTGCTGCCGAATCTGTTTTTAACATGGACGCGTAGCGTTCCGTCGTCGTCGATGTTTTCGATTTGGGCTGCGACGGCTCCTGTCCTGGATGGTTCCTGTGTCGATTCGTAGTTTTGGGGAAGCGGGCCGGCGAAGAATCCGGGCATCCGTCCGCGGCTATCCGTATCGGAAATCAGGTCTCGGGAAATCTGGGGAACGCCTTTTCCGGCGAGGCAGGCGTCGAGAGCCTTGCGGTAGGCGGCGACGACCGAGGATAGGTAATAGACGCTTCGGGTGCGGCCTTCGATTTTAAAGCTCTGGATTTTTCCGCGGACGAGATCGGGAATCACGTCTAGCGCACAGAGGTCCCGGCTGCTCATGAAGTAGGTTCCCCAGCGGTCTTCGTCGAGCGCAATCGGTTCCGCAGGCTTTTCGGGTTCCGCATTGGAACGTTCCAGGTAAAAATCGCCTTCATGCGCCTGGTAGCCATCGGACTGGACCTCGGGATTGGCGTAAAGTCGGTAGGGCATCCGGCATGAATTGTTGCACATCCCCTGGTTCGCGTCGCGGTGCGTTGTCCAGTTGCTGAGCATGCAGCGTCCGGACATCGCCATGCAGACATTGCCGTGGACAAAAACTTCGAGTTCGAGACCCGGGCATTTTTCCTTGATCTCGAGAACTTCCTTGAGACGAAGTTCCCGCGAGAGGATAATTCGCGAGATGCCGATGGATTGCCAGAATTGCGCGGTCAGGTAGTTTGTCGTGTTCGCTTGTACGGAAAGGTGTATCGGCATCTCCGGGGATTCTTTTCGTACAAACGAAATGATTCCTGGGTCTGCGACGATCAGCGCGTCGGGCCTTAATTCGAGTGCGGCGAGAAGCGCTTTTTGAAAAGGTTCCACTTTGGCGTTTCGTGCGATGACGTTGCTTGTCAGGTAAAATTTCTTTCCTTTTTCGTGGGCTAGCTCGACGCCCTTTTCTAGGTCTTCCAAAGTGCGAAAACCGTTTTCACGAGCGCGAAGCGAGAATGCGGGCTGCCCCGCATAGACGGCGTCCGCTCCGTAGGCGATTGCATATTCCAGCCGTTTCAAGTCTCCTGCCGGAGCGAGCAGTTCCGGAGTGTAGAGCGTTACCATTTGAACCCCAGCCGCGTATAGATTTTTTCATCGTGGAAAAGAGTGAGTTCGAGCGAATAGAAAAAGTAGTCTCCGCTGTAGCTTATCGCCGGCGAAAGCGAATATTTCATGCCGGCTCCGTCGAGGAATTTCTTGGGAAGCTTGAAATGGTTGCTCGTCGGGGTCGAATCGTTGATGCCGCTGCCGTAATCGGTTCCCTTCCAGATCCAGGAATTGCGGATGTTGATGTTCAGCCTGTTCGCAAGCCTTGCGTAAAGGGCGAAGTCTATCGCTTGGCTGTTCGGGCCGTTCGGTGCGCCGAGAGGTTCCCCGAGATTTGCCGCCTGGGCCGTGTTCGGGTGAAAGTGGCTATAGACGTATGGTTCGACTCGGGCGTATTCCGCAATCGCTCCGGCTTCGATTAATTTGTTTTGAATGTAAAAATTCTTGCCGATTTGGGCTCCGGCCATCCAGGCCCATTTCGCTTCGATGTTGTCGTTCTTGACGAGGCTGACCGGGCTTTCGAAATCGTCGATATAAAACTCCGAGTAGATTCTCGCAAGCTGAAAGAGGCGGTAGTTGGCGTCAAAGGCGAGCGCTCCGTTGTTGTTGTCTTCCGAGAAGTTTCCTTTTTCCATGAACAGGGGAACGATCGGGACAAAGAGCCACGGCTTGTTTTCGTTGTAGAGGATTTGCGTCTCGCTCATGCCGAGGACCAGATTGCCGAGGTTGAGTTCGTAGCGGTGCGCATACAGATTGCGGTCGTTGGTATTTTTGCGGCTCATACTGTTCTTGTAGATGCGAAGATCGCCGTAGAGGCTGATGACCGAGAGCGGGCCGACGTGAAATTCAAATGAAAGCGTGTTGTAGGGAAGGGCGAACTGGTTGAGCGTCAGGTTGTTGAAGTAGCCCGGACCGAAATGGAAAACGTCTCGGGCGAGCATCAGGCGTCCGAATCCCATGTTGATGGCGAACATCCCGCGGTAACGCGCATAGCTAGCGTATTCCACGCCGCTGTTGTTTTCCTCTTTTTGAAACTCGACGAATTCGCCGTCAAAGGATTTCGGATAGTCCGCGCTGTGGTTTTCCATGTAGATCCTGGCATCGAGCATAAACTCTACGGAATCGCGGTAGCCGCGCAGGTAGATTCCCCCGTCGATTCCGGGCCAGATCGTGTCGCCGAGACGTTCGCCGCCGCGGTAATCGATACCGCCGACGAGGCTTGCCGCTATCGCCTGTTTTTCATCTTGGTAGCCGAGCAGTGCGCGCTTTTCGCTTTGCGCAAAACCTTTCCGAAAGCCGGTGTCGCGCCGCGGGTAGTAGAAAACCTGTTCCGAGCCGGAGACCGTTTCGCGGTGATATTCGAAAAGGAGCGGGGTCGTTTCGAGTGTTCTTAGGTTGCGGCTACGCTCGGCGGAAAAAAACGGCGAAGCGGCGTACGGCGCTGTAAAAAGAAGTGCGGTAAAGAGAAGGGCCGCTTTGTTAAGGCGATTGGAAAACAACATTTGGAAAATTTAGAAAATTAAAAAATCGCCTAGACGGTTTTCACGTCTAGGCGATTTGTGTCGCATAAAAATGACCGGGTAGCGGCTAGTCCTTGACGCAACGAACGTAGAGGTTTGTGTTTTTGTGCAGGTATTGCATTCTCTTGATTTCTTTTGTTGTGACACTTACGGCTTCCGCATATTTTTTTTTGCAGTCCGACTCGCTAAGATTGGAATTGGGCGCACATCCTGCTTGGGCTTGTGCTTCGTTATAGCGATCCGACGTCCAGTACTTCTCGGAGTCTAGGCTCAAACCGAGCGTATTGCAGGATTCCGTGTTGGTCTTTGAATTCCCGCATCTCTTTAGGGCCTTCACTTCGGCTAAATCGCGTTCAGAGCTGCTATAAATCGGGTTGAATCCAAAGATGGCGGCGGTAGAGTTGAGGAGAGCGTACCAGTCGGATGAAGAAGGTATGTGCCATCCTTGGGGACAGATTCCCCGGGTGGGCTTCGTAGTTTTTGTGGCATTGCCGTATCCCGCTTTGTTGGCGGAACTGGAAAATTCAGCGATAGAGTCAATTGCTTCTGCCCAGTAATATCGGTAACTGCCGTATTTTGTTTTATAGCGCAAGTTGTATGCCATCCATGTCGTTCCGCCAATTGTGACGACGGGATATTTGTGATTGTCCCTTTCGTCTGTTATGTAGTCCTGCATTTTCCAGCTGCAAACGTTGCTTGCGCAGGAGCACTTGTATAGCATATAGTCGAAAGTTTCGGCGTAATTTTCGTCTTTTCCCAAAAAGTGGCTTCCGGAAATAGCTTCGAAGCAGATGCCGCCAACCGCGATTTCTGCCGTGCTGGCTGTGCGGAACGATTTGCCGTCACACACGTAACCGTTCGTTAGCTCGTTTTGCTTGGTCGGGTTGCAGACGTATTCTGCGGCGAGTTCCGCCGTAGAGGCCACTCTCCACCTGTAATTGGAGTTGGTTTTATCGCATGCATAGCCGTTTTTGACGGTCAGGTACAGGGAGTCGTTGCAGAATTTCCTTGTCGCTCTTTCTCCGGCATCCGGTTCTCGCCAGTCCGACGCCCTGGAGTCGCAGATGTAAAAATCTTCTTTGCTGGTGTACATATACGGCTGCTTGTATGGAGAAAGCCAGGAATAGACAGAGTCTCCATAGGCACTGTTGTCGGCCTTATGCTTGCAGAGCATCTGTGTCTTTTTTTCTGCGGTTGTCGACTTTCTCCAGGAGTCGGATCCCCTTTCGCATACGTAATCGATGTCTATATAAGGCAATTTGTATGAAAAAACTGAGGAACCAGCACGCCTTCGGACGGAATCCTTGTCACATATATATCCGTCTTTCTCGCCTTCTTTTATCGTCCTGAAGCCGTAAGATGTCGATGAAGTCTTTTCGCATACATATCCTTTGCTCACTTTGTAGAGGCTGTCCTTGATACACACGAATCCGTTCGCTTTTTCCCCGGCGTCCGCTTCTCGCCACAAACTATCCTCGCACACGAATCCGTTGTGGACCATGTTGTCCTGAAGCTTTGCCGTACAAATCTTCCCGTTGGCGATTTCTCCGGCGCTCGCATGCCGCCATACGGAGCAGTCGTAAATGGATAGTTCGTTTTCAAAAAACTTCATCATCAGCGAATCGTCCGATTCTGCGCATTTTTCGAATCCTACGTCGATTTCGTGCTCGGTCGCATCCGGATTCACGTAGGATTTACATACCCATCCCTTGAGGAGCGTGTCGCGGATTGCCCACGAGCAAGTCCTCCCGGTCGCCAGCTCGCCAGCGCTTGCATTTTCCCACTTCCCGGACTTGCAGGTTTTTTTCTTCTCCGTAGAGACGACGCCTTCTGTCGCTTCGGTGCAGGCTGCCCCCATCTCGATTTCGCCTTCCGTCGCTTCGCGCCACTCGCCATCGAGACAGAGGTTGTTTCCGACGACTTTCGCGTTCAGGTTGTTTGTGCACGGTACGCCGTCCGCGAAGGCGTACTTGCTCTCGCTTTCCCACTTGCTCTCGTCGCATACGAACAGGCTGTCGAAGCTTTTCAGGTTGTAGTTGGTCTCGCGCCGTACGCTGTCTTGGAGAGTCCCGTCGCATGTGCCGAGGAGGGATTTCGTGAGGATGTTCCACGTACTCCCGTCGCACACGAACAGGCTGTCGCCCTTCTTCATGTGCGGGTTTGGCTCGACGGATACGCTGTCGATGTTCTCCGCCGTGCATTCCCCGAGACCGCTTCCTTGGACGGGGTCCCAGTCGTTCCTTGACGCGTCGCAGACATACCAGTTGAGTGTATCGCCGTTGAGCTTTTCCGTGCAGAGCCTGCCCGTCGCAGCCTCGCCCGCGGTGGCTACGCGCCACTTCTTGCCGTCGCAGACGTAACTAGAGTCCGTCGCTGTCGCGAAGAGCCCGACTGTGCGGAACGGGTTCGCTTCCTTCGCGACTTCGCCTTCGAGCTTCTCCGTGCACTTCTTGAGCGAGGACGATGTGTCCTTCGTCCATACCGTGTCCTTGCAGATATAGAATGCCACCGTATCTCCATTTATGGACTTGTCGCAGAGAAGCCCTGTGGCCTTCTCTGCCGCACTGGCCGGTCTCCAACTCTTGCCGTTGCAGACGTATAGCGGAAGCTTCTTGTCCGCAGAATCTGCCGCAAACATCCCATAGATGTTTGCCGCGCACACTTTCTTCGTCGCCTTTTCTACACCGGTCGCCTCGCGCCAGATCGTTCCCGCGCAAATATACGTCTTCGGCTTTTTGCCCGTTGTGTCGTCTGCGAGACGTCCGTCTATTTTTTTGACGCATGCGCGCCCTAGCGCCTTCTCGGTGTCTGTCGCAGGAGTCCAGGATGAATCCTTGCATGCGAAGGTCGTCCCGTAGGAGTCGAGACCCTTGTTGCCCTCCCGTCTGATTGCCCCCTCTCTTGCAAGCGAGTCCGTACAGGTTCCGACGCTTGGCTGGGGAGTCCACGTCCCGGAAGTGCAGGTGTAATCACCGTTCTTCTCTTCGACAAAGTAGGTGTCACCCTCGAACGCAGAAAGGCATGTCCCCAAATCGGCGACAGTCTTTACTTTGCCTGTTTCTCCGCCGTCTTTTGAACCGGAAGAAGAATCGTCTCCACATGAAACGATACTTGCGCAACTGATTATTGCGCAACTGATTAGCCCGCTAATGCGGAAAAGGAGATGGTTATGTTTCATAAGAACTCCAAAAGATTTTGTTAAATTACCTTTTGATAAAATAAGTTCTTTATTTGACGATGTCAATGCTTGTTAATGTTCTGATTGCGGAAATCTTGCTTTTTTGTTTAAAAAATAAAAGAGAACCCGTTCAATGCCGGGTTCTCTCGAATTCCGTACGAATCTTTAGGCGAGCCGGGAAATCATGTATCCGGCGGCAATCGCCGTGCCGATTACGCCCGAAACATTCGGCCCCATGGCATGCATGAGGAGGAAGTTCTGCGGGTCGTACTTGGCGCCTTCGAGCTGGGAAACACGGGCAGCCATCGGAACGGCGGAAACTCCGGCGGAACCGATTAGCGGATTTACCGGATTGTTCGGGGTGCACTTGTTCATGATTTTCGCAAGCAGAAGACCGCCAAAAGTCGAAAATCCGAATGCGACGACCCCCATTGCGATAATCAGCAGGGTCTTTGGCTGGAGGAAGATGTCCGCAGCCATGGTCAATCCGACGGATGTTCCGAGGAAAATCGTGACGATGTTCATTAGCTCGTTTTGCGAAGTCTTGACAAGGCGGTCGACCACGCCGGATTCCTTGAAAATGTTTCCGAGCATAAGCATGATGATCAGTGCGGATGCATCGGGAACGACCAGGACGCAGATGACCATCACCATGACGGCGAAGACGATGCGTTCGAGCTTGCCGACCTTGCGAAGGCTCTTCATGCGGATGACGCGTTCTTTCGGAGTGGTCATCAGGCGCATGATGGGAGGCTGGATCAGCGGAACGAGAGCCATGTAGGTGTAGGCGGCGACTGCGATAGGGCCTATCAGGTGCGGAGCGAGCTTATTTGCCGTGAAGATGGACGTGGGACCGTCCGCCCCGCCGATGATGCCGATGGACGCCGCTTCGCCGAGCGAAAATCCGCCAAAAGCGACCGCGCAGAACATGGTGACAAAGACTCCGAACTGGGCGCCTCCGCCGAGGAGGAGCGTCCGCGGGTTGGCGATGAGCGGGCCGAAGTCCGTCATCGCTCCGACGCCTAGGAAGATGATTGGCGGGAAGAGTTCCAGGTGGATGCCCTGGCTGATATAGTAATACAGGCCGGCTGTCGGGGTGAACATTCCTTCGATGCCCCAGCCGCCTTCGTAGAAGCCGCGGGACGGAATGTTTACGGCGAGCGCGCCGAGCGCTATCGGCAAGAGAAGCAACGGTTCGTACTTCTTGACGATAGCGAGATACATCAGCACGAAGCTGACTAGCCACATAATGATCATCGGGCCGTTGATTGCGGAGAATCCCGTTCCCGTAGTGAACATTTCTGCGACGGAGTTTAAGATTCCGTTCATAGCGCGTTCCTTATGCGATTGTCATCAGGACTTGGCCTTCCGAGACGGATTCCTGTTCCTTGACGGCGATGGAGGCGACCGTTCCGTCACAGGGGCAGACGATCGAATTTTCCATTTTCATCGCTTCGAGCACGGCGATTTCCTGGTTTTTCTTTACGGCGTCGCCGACCTTGACCTTGAGCTTGAATACGATTCCCATCATCGGGCTGGGAACCGGGGTGCCGCCAGCCGGAGCCGCTGCAGGTGCTGCGACCGGTGCGGGGGCTGCCGTTACCGGTGCCGCGACAGATGCCGGAGCGACCGATACGGGTGCAGAAACCTTTGTTGCCTGATTTCCATCGAGAACTTCGACTTCAACGTCGTAGCTCTTGCCTTCGAAACTGATGCGGATTGTCTTTTTCATATTTCCTGCCTTGGCTTAAAGCCCGTTGGTGATTAATTCTGCGCGACCCTGGGTTGTCCATGCCCATTCTGTCGCCTGTTGGGGTTTGAACTTGATGACGCGGCACGGACCGCCGAGAACTTCGGCTGCTGCGACTGCAAAGATGACGGCGAGCTGCTCGTTCGAAAGACCCGGGTGGACATCGAGAGCGGAAACCGCCGCGATGCTCAAAAAGGCCTGGAGCTGCTTGTTGGTGAATCCTGGATGCACGCTTGGAGCGTTTGGGTCGAGCGTGCATTTCGCCGGAGCGATCGGTTGCGCCTTGGGGGCTTCGACCGGGACATTTTCCGCTTTGGGCTTTGCCATTTTGGAAAGGATGAACTTGTTGAGTACATAGTTCATCAGGTAGGTCATAAGGCAAAGCCCGACGATGACTATCATCACGATGATGAGGCCCGTCGCCTGGAACTCTACGAGCTTTCCGAGCGTGAATGTTGCGGTCGTTCCCTGTTCGGTGAGGTATTCGGTTCCGAGTTTCGCCTTCGCGATGGGGAGCGCGTGGCTGCCGCTTGCGTTCGCTAGGCTGTCCTGTCGGGCGTTCGCTTCGCGGGATTCGGCATTTGTCTTGTAAAGAACCGTGACCTTGTGTCCGGATTCGTAGATTTGGAGTACGGTTGAATCGGGCATCAGCTGGAGCTGCTTCTCGATAGGTGCGCTGATCGAATCGGGAAGGTTTGCCAGCTGCTCCTTGAAACGGGCAGGGACGGGATACGGACCTGCCGAAAGCGGCTGTGCGCTGTCGAGTTGTTCTGTTGTTGTCATAGCGGGCTTAATCCATGTTTTTTGTTAGGACGTTTTACGCGCTTCGAGAGAAGGGTTCTCAGGGCGAGTGAAATTTTGGAACGGGTCTCGGCGGGATTGATGACATCGGTAATAATGCCGGATTCCGCAGCCTGGTAAGGCTTGGAGAACTTTTCCCGGTAGTCGGCGACGAGCTTTTTGTAAAGCGCATCCTTGTCTTCTGCCGCGGCGAGTTCCTTTTTGTAGATAATCTTGGCGGCGCCTTCGGCTCCCATCACGGCGATTTCCGCAGTGGGCCATGCATAGACAACGTCGCCACCCAAATCCTTGGAGGCCATGGCGATGTAAGCTCCGCCGTAAGCCTTGCGCATGATGACCGTGACGAGCGGGACCGTACAGCTTGCGTAGGCATAGAGCATCTTCGCTCCGTGGCGGATGATCCCTCCGCGCTCCTGGGCGAGGCCAGGCATAAAGCCCGGGACGTCGGTGAGCGTTACTATCGGAATGTTGAACGCATCGCAGAACATGACGAATTCCGCGCCCTTGTCCGACGAATCGATGTCGAGGCACCCTGCCTTGAATTTGGGCTGGTTTGCGACGATGCCGACGACCATGCCGTTGATTCGCGCAAATCCTACGACCAGGTTCTTGGCAAAGTCACGCTTGACCTCGAGCCATTCGCCCGGATCGACAAGGCGTTCGATGACCTGATAGACATCGAGCGGATGGTTCCCGTCTTCGGGGATGATTTCGTTCATCCCGAAATCGTCTTCGAGGGAAATATCGGTTAGTTTGTGCGGAGGCGGTTCCATGTTGTTCGATGGCAGGAAACTCAAGAGTTTCTTGATAATCTGCGCCGCGTGCTTGTCGTCGTCTGCGACAAAGTGGATGTTGCCGGAGACGGTTGCGTGGGCATTCGCCGTGGCGAACTTGTCGAGCGGAGCTTCTTCTCCGGTCGAGGCCTTGATCACCTGCGGACCGCAGATGAACATGTTCGAATTGTCCTTGAGCTGGATGCAGAAGTCCATGAGCGCCGGGCTGTAGGAAGCGCCCCCTGCGCAGGGGCCCGCGATGACCGCTACCTGGGGAACGACTCCCGATGCGAGAACGTTTGCCCGGAAAACCTTGCCGTAGCCGGCGAGGCTTTTCACGCCTTCCTGGATGCGCGCTCCGCCGGAATCGTTTACGCTGATTATCGGGGTGCCGAGTTCGATGGCGCGCTGCATCGCCTCGGACATTTTCTGGGCGTGGTGGCTGCCGAGCGAGCCTCCGCTCACCATAAAATCTTGGGAGATGACTGTCACCGGGCGCCCTTCGACGTTGCCGATGCCCGTGACGACGCCGTCGCCAGCGAGACGCTTCTTTTCAAAACCGAAACCGCGGACATCGTGATCGACGTGCATTCCCGCTTCCTGGAACGATCCGGCATCGAGGATTTCGTCGATGCGTTCGCGGGCGGAAAGAAGCCCTTTTGCGTGGCGGGCTTCGAGTTTGTCCGGACTAGAGCCGGAGGAAAGGGCGAACTTGCGGCGTTCTTCCAGCTGATCGAGTAATTCTTGTCTAATAGCCATTTCAAGATTCCTTTGGGATTGCTAATTCATGCGAATGAAAAATAGTATTCCAAAGTGTCGAGGTTATTTTTTCATCGTCCCGGTCGAAAGAAAACGCAAATGCATATTGAATGCCCGGTCAAGAGCGATGGGAATATGCTTTCCTTTCGAGGAGGCGATGCCATAATTTAAAAAATCATTCAATTGCGGACGATAGTCGGGATGTGCGCAGTTGGCGATTATTTCGCGTGCGCGGGTAACCGGATCCTTTCCGCGGAGGTCGGCTAGCCCCTGTTCCGTGACAAAAATGTTCGTTTCGTGATCGGTGTGGTCGATATGCGCGACGTAGGGGACGATTGCGCTGATCGTGCCGCTTTTTGCCGTCGAAGGCGTCATAAAGAATCCGAGAAGCGAGTTCCGCGAAAAGTCGGCAGAGCCGCCGATACCGTTCATGATGGCGGAACCGTTCACGTGCGATGAGTTCACGTTGCCGAAAATGTCGCATTCGAGGGCCGTGTTCATGGAGATTACCCCTAGGCGACGGATGACTTCGGGATGGTTGGAAACCTCTTGGGCGCGGAGGACGAATTTCTTTCGGAGCGCTTCCGCGTTTTCACTGAAAAACTTCCAGGCGCTTTCGGAACACGTTAGGGCGGTGCCGCTCGCTCCGGTTAGTTTATCCGCTCGGATGAGTTCAAAGACCGCTTCCTGGATGACCTCGGTGAAGAGACTGACCGGTTCCTGCTTGGAATCCCTCGCCATTGCCGTGAGGACGGCGTTGGCGACGTTGCCGACGCCGCTCTGGTAGGGGAGCCCTTTGGGCAAGCGACCCTTTTTCCGCTCGTGGTCTAGAAATTCGAGAATATGTCCGGCGATGGTTTTTGAAATTTCGTCGGGTTCCGTAAAAGGTCGGATAGTGTCGTAACGGTTCGTTCGGACGATTGCCGCGATCTTTTGCAGGGGAACCTGGACGTAATCCTTTCCTCCGCGATCTAGGACGCGCGTGACGGGAATCGGGTGGGTGTAAGGGGGAAGTTCCGGGAGGTAACAGTCGTGCATTCCGGACAGGGAGTTCCCATAGGCGGCGTTCCATTCGACGATAATCCGGTCCGCTACCTGGAGAAATTCGACGGAATTCCCGCAGGAAGAGGTCAGCCGGATCTTGCCATCGTCCGAAATGTCGCTCGCCTCGACGATTGCCGTCGTCGGTTTCGGTAAAAATTCGCTCCGGACTAGCCTTCCCATCATGCCGAGATGTGCATCGGTATAGAAAATGTCCCCGCGGTTAATCGCCGCTCGCAAGTCCTTGTTCGACTGGTAAGGCGCTCTCCACTGGATTGCATTTGCCCTGGCGAGCTCTCCGTCGCATTCGTCGCCGGTCGAGGCACCCGAGAAAAGCGTAATCTGAAAGGGTCTTCCCGCTTCGTGGATTTTTTTTGCGCGCCTTGCGAGAGCGGTCGGAACCGCTTTCGGGTAGCCGGCGAGCGTGAATCCGGAAACGCCTAGAATTTCTCCGTTGCGGATGAGTGCCGCGGCTTCTTCCGCGGACATTTCCTTGGATGCGAGTTCAGAAGTCATTTGCCTGTGCCAGAATTTTCTGCCCGAGACTGGATACGATTTTTCGGGAAACGATTCCTCTTGGGATCCATTCTCCGTCGATGCCTTTGCGCGTTTTGACTTCTGCGCAAAGTACCCGGCACGAGATTTTGTATCGTGTGATGGAATGGTTCACCGATCCCACAAACCGGAAACGCTTAATGTTTTCAAAGGGAACGATTTTTTCGGCGATTCCGGGGAAAACGTCCCGATGGACATCCGCGTATTCGAACAGGGGAAATGTCAGATGTTTTTTGAGAAAGGGCGAGTCGGGCGATATCTTGAGAAGGATGTTTCCGTCAGCGTCGAAAAGTACGAGGGCGAAACCCGTCCACGATTCATGCCGGACCTTTCTTTTCGGGGGGAGTTCCTCTTGGCGGTTTTCCAGGAATGCTCGGCAGACTTCTTGAAGCGGGCATCTTTTGCAATCGGGATGCGCCTTTTTGCAGACCGTCCGGCCGAGTTCCATCAGGGCTTCGTTTGTGAGAAACGCGTCTTTGGCTTTTGCCCAGAACTTTGCTTTTTCCCAATAACTTTTTTTTGCGGACGCTCCGTCGGTCGGTAGGAAGTTCCAGCCGTAAAGGCGTGAAAAAATGCGGATGAGATTCCCGTCGAGGATTGCTTCCGGTCTGTGGAAAGCTAAACTGAGAATCGCTCCGGCTGTATAGGCGCCGATGCCCGGCATGGCTTCTAAATCGTATCGCGAATCGGGAAATTTTCCGTCGCGAAAATCCCGGATCAGCCGTGCGGTTCGGAGAAGGTTGTCTGCCCGGTTGTAGTAGCCTAGGCCTTTCCAGTGTTCAAAGACGGACTCTTCGCTTGCCTCGGCGAGCGCTTCGACAGTCGGAAAGTCGCGCATCCATTTTTCGAAAACATCCTTGACCGCGGAAACCTGTGTCTGCTGCAGCATCGTTTCGCTTATCCAGACGAGATAAGGGTCGCGCCTTGTAAACAGATCCTTGGGACGCCAGGGAAGTTCGGCGTGGTTTTCGATGAACCACTCGCAGAGGAATTTATTGATGGCGATAAGAATAGCGATAGACCTTTTTGTAGAAATTCCACTGGGCCTTGACCGCCTGTTCGAGCGTATAGTCCTTGCTGCGGGCGTAGGCGTTTTCGCGAAGCTTCTGGTAGGCGTTTTCGTCGCGTTTCAGTTCGACGCATTTTTCGAGCTGGCGCAGCCAGGCTTCGGGGCTGTCGCTCGGGAGGATGTAGCCGCAGCCTTTCTCAAAGACGATATCCTGCGGACCGCCCTTGTCGCTTACGATCGCCGGGGTTCCCGAGGCGAGCGCTTCGACGACGACATTCCCGAACGTATCCGTGGTGCTGGGGAACAGGAGAAAGTCCGCATCCGCATAGAGACCCGCTAAGGTTTTCCCGCCTTGGACTCCCGCGAAATGGACTTCCGGCGCATTCTCGAAATCCGTTTTCAATTCGCCGAGATACCAGCCGTCGCCGACAAACATCAGTTCCGCGTCCGGGTGCGATTTTCGAAATTCCATCCACAGCGTTTTGAGAAGCGGCAGGTTCTTTTCCTTGGAAATTCGCCCGACATAGATGAAGCGGAGGCAGCCTTTCTGGTCGGAAAATTTTTCCCAGGTGCCTTGGCCGCGAAGTTCGGGACTGAAGTTCTCGAGCGGGATTCCGCGCCGGAGAATCTCGACGTCTTTTGCGGGAACCTTGATGTCGCGGATGAGAATTTCCCTGTAATCCTTGCAAGGGCTTACGACCGGTCGGGTGAAGTGGTAGAAAATCCGCATGAGTCCGAGGACGTAACGGTGCATCCACTTGGCCTTGACGAGCGTTTTCGTGTAAGTGGGAACGTCTGTCCGGTAATGGCTCAGGACCTTGATGCCTGCAACCTTTGCGCAGATGGCGACTGCCCACGCTCCGGGGCTTGGTGTTTCGAGTTCGATCAGATCGACCGGGTAGCGCTTGAGCAGCCTGAGGGCCGGTGCGATGTGCGGGATGGCAAGTTCGCTGTTTGCGTAGCCGAGCTGTTCCATGCTGAAAATGCGCGGTAGAAGAATCACGTAGCCGTTTTCGACGACACCGCACGGACGCGTATTGAAAGCGCTTCCGGCAAGGGCCGCCTTGTAACCGTTCTTTCGCATAAACGAGATGACGTGGCGAAGGTTGTTCGCGATGCCGTTCACCTCGTCGAGGTTGTCCGAATAGAATGCGACGCGAATGTCTTCCTCGGAATGTTCCTTGCGTTTCTTTTTCAAAAAGAATCGCAAGCGGATAAGTGGAAGAAGGTTGCGGAGAACTTCCCAAAAGACGACGGGCGGAATCATGCAGGTGCGCAGATTTCCGGGAGGCTGGTGCCTGAACGAAAAATATTTCGGGAAAACGCTGGTAACGACCCGTCCAAAAATCGCCGGGCGAGAATCGTACTGGGTGAAATCTCTGTTTGCCATTTGCGGAATAATATAATTTTTTGGAACGCTCCGGTTGGAAAATCTTTAGTGATGGCGGATTCCCTGCAAATTTTTAAACATCTAGCGATAATTCTTCAGCGATGCCCTCTTTGAGTTCAAGGTGCTTGTTGTAGCCGTAATAGCCGAGGCTTGAATCTTCGAGCCGTTTGAACGAATAGACGATTCGGATGAGATCGCTTTTACCCTTTTCCTTCGGTTTTTTCGGCCAAATAAAAAGGCGTGGAGTCGAAGGCTTACTGCTGCGGAGGTAACGACCAAGAAACCCGAACACTCAATAAGCGCAAACGACCCACGCCCCAATTGGGACGTGAGCGCTCGCCTTATTCCTGAGTGTTGAAAATTTTGGTCGTTTTTCTGCAACAAGAATAAGAGACGAATCTCAAAAATGTCAAGGATTATATCAGTAAATTTTCAAGGAACATTAAAACGGCACGTTGCGCAGGATTTGGCGTATTGGGCGGTTTTGGATTTTTTCTGGTACAGGTAGATTTTTTTTGATTTCGATCGTTATATAGGGTGGGCCGAATGTTTCGAACCTGCTTTCGCGGAGGCGTTTCCGTAAAAAGGAATTCAAGGTGGAATTTGAAGAAAAGGAAAAAACTTTCGAGAATTATCGAGGCGCGGGCGTCTATGCGGACCTGCTTCTCGACCGGACTTTCAAGAAGGCGTTCGATCCCGATTCGCCGAATAAAGTGTGCCTTATTGAACTCTTGAATGCTGTCCTTGAAGGGGAAATCGACAGCCCGATCACAGAAGTGCATTCTCGGGACAAGGAACTCAGCAACGGTTCCAACGATAATCGGGCAAAACTCCGGGAACGAGATTGTTCGGACTTGAGCGGGACTCTTACTTTTGCGTTTGTGGAACTTCCGAAGTTTAAGAAGACGCTTGAGGAACTCGAAACGTCGCTCGACAGGGGGCTCTATGCACTGAGGAATATCAAAAATCTTCGCAGAATGCCGGCATTCTACGCGGGGACTGCGTTTGAGCGCTTGTTTTCCGTTGCGGAACTAGCTAAATTGACAAAAGAGGAACAGAAAATGATCGATGAAGCGCAAAAAGCGAAATGGGATGCCGAAGCCATTCGGGACTACGCCATCAAGAGCGGACGGAAAGAAGGGCTAGAACAAGGTTTCAAGGAAGGTGTCAAAAAGGGTGTTAAAAAAGGTGTCAAAGAGGGTGTCAAAAAAGGCGTCAAAAAAGGAATTTTGGAAGGAGAAAAACGAAAAGCCCGCGAAATGGCAAAATCCTTGCGGGAACAAGGCGTTTCTGTTGAAATAATCGCCAAGGCTGCCAAACTTTCTGCCGATGAAATTCAGCAGTTGGAGTGAACAGTGAAAAAAGAAGAACTCGTTGAAACCGTCAAAAAGACGATAGCGGCAAATTCCTGCTGCAAGGAATTAAAAGAAGCAGGGGAAGCCTAGCTAAAAGCCGATGAGGAGAACGGAAGGAGATAGGGAAAATCTTTGACGATCCCGAGTGGCTGTAAAGATCGAAAGGCTTAGGAACGGATGTACTTTCTCCAGTCGCCAAGTCCTGAAATATCCTGTACGGAAAATTTCTCCGCGTTTTCCAGGATGGAAGAGTCTCCGATAAATCCGGAAACGAAACGACCGTCGGATAGCTTTATTTTTCCGATGCCGAGCGGTGCTGGAATCTGTGCGACAAATTTTCCGAAATCCGCAGCGTTCATCGCGTAAAGTTCTACATAAAAATCTTTTTCCCCGCCGGCGAGAAGCGCCGGCTTTTGTGTCTTTCCGTCAGAGAAGGCGAACATCCGATATTCCTGTGCGGTCCTTGCGCTTTCTAGAAATTCCGCGTGAGAAATCTCGTCGTGAAGAGCTTCTCCTTTTAGGTGGGCTCCGCATACGGCAAATACAATCTTGGATTCAAATAGAGGCGCGACTTTTTCCGCAACATCGAAAAGCTTGAAATCGTCGAAGGCTTTGCCGACAATAGTGACACCGAACGGAAACCGGGTGACCGCCGGGTCGGAGCTGTTGGAGAACCCCGCGGGAATGGCGAGAGCCGAATAATCCAGAAGGTTCATGTAATTTGTGTAGTAGCCCAGGTTGGAATTGAGCCGTATCGGATCTTTTTCGACTTCTCCTGTCCTGTAAATCGTTCCGACCGTCGGCGTGAGAAGAACATCGACCTTGGAAAATTCCCTGTCCGCAATTTTCTTTTTTCCTTGCAGCCGGTGAAAGCCGGTGAAAACTTCGGACGGGTGCGGAATTCTTTTTGGCGCAATGATGGATCTTGTTACCGGATGGATTGAATCCGGATGTTCTTCGATGAATTTTCCGACGGCTTCGTAACGCTCAAAAACCCAGGGACCTTCGTAGAGCAGGCGTGCGGCTTCCAGAAATGGGGAAAATGAGATGCTTACTTTTTTCCCTCCGGCTTTTTCAAAAATCGAGACGGCTTTGTCGAATGCCTTTCGGAAGTCCTCGTTCCCAAAAAAATCCAGTTCGGAATTTTTTGGAACGCCGAAAGTCCAGTTTTCCGGTAGCCTTTCCGCTTTTCCGTTTCCACACCACGGTGCGCTTCGGGAATAATCGTCTTCGATATCTTCGGCGGCGGCGATGGCCAGGATATATCTGGCATCGGAATGGTTCAAGGCGAAAATCGAAACGCAGTCTAGGCTTTTGCAGGCGGGAACGACTCCGCTTGTGCTAAGCAGTCCTCGCGTGGGCTTTACGCCGACCAAATTGTTGAAGGCGGCAGGAACCCTCCCGGAGCCGGCGGTATCGGTTCCTAGGGAAAAAGAGCATAGTCCGTAGGCGAGAGCGGCTGCGGAACCGGAGCTAGAACCGCCCGATATGTATTCGGGTGCAAACCGGTTGGGAATGGCTCCGTATGGCGATCGGATTCCGACAAGTCCTGTCGCAAACTGGTCCATGTTTGTCTTGCCTAGCGGAATCGCTCCGAGCTCGACGAGACGCTCGACGATAAACGCGGAACGCTTCGGCCTGTAAGAAAAATCGGGACATGCGGCGGTTGTTGGCAGACCTTCCAAATCGATGTTGTCCTTTACGGCAAACGGAATACCGTAAAGGGGAAGATCCGCCGGCGAATGGGCGTCCAGTCTTTTCAGGTAGGCGTCTAGCTGTTCGGACGATTCCCGTGAAATCCAGATGGAAGATGGGGCGTTTTCAATTCGCCTTAGCGATTCGTCGATAACCGCTCGCGGAGAAAGTTCATGGTTGCGGTAGGCATTTAGCAGGGATGAAATTCGATAGTCCATAAGATCCTCTACTTTGTAAAAGTATTTTATAAAGTAGTATAAAACTTCAAGGAATAGGGAAAAATTTTTCTTCTAAAAAATGCACGGACGCGTCCGGTTGGAAAATACGCACAACTATGTTATTGTAAAGAAATTTTAAAGACAAAAATGTTGCAAGAATTCTAAGAACTTTCGAATGTCTAGGTCTGGCTTTTTAGAAATGTTTCCGCGGCGATTTTCGCAAGTCCGCTAAAATATTCCTCTTGCGAATTCGGTAAAAAGACGAGATGGGGGAGATTCGGACGGTTCAGGTGCCGGTGCATTTTTTCGTTAAGGCCTTGTGTTGAAAGCTCTTTGGCGAAGCCGCCTGTGAAAACGATGACGGCGGGATCGATGAAGACCACCGTTGCAAGCAGGACCTGCAGGAGGTAGGGAAACGCCGTGGAGAGATCGCTGAAGATCTCGACCTGTTTCTGCTTTTGGAATGGAAACGGAAAGTAGGAAAGTTCGCCGGCGAGGTTGGCGTTTCCGCGCAGAATGTTGCCGTCAACGAGGAATCCGCCAGCGGGCGGATTGCCCTTTGGGACGAAGAGGATTGCAACGTTCCTTTCTTCGCTGTTTTTCTGGGAATAGCCCAGGGCTATCGCGTTCATGTCGTTCTCGATACGGACGGGAATTTTCAGCGTCTGGTAGAGTTCTTCGCCGAGGTTGGTACCGTCTAGTTCGGGAAAATCGCAAAATTCGACAGTTCCGCCGTTAACTCCGCCTTGAATTCCGATTGCGATGGAGCTGATTCTGGGATTTCGGAGCAGGATTTTCTGGATGCGTTTCCGGATGGTCTTTGCATCGATTCGCCTTTCCCTGAACTCGCCTCTTTCGAGAAGATTCTTCTGGGCGTCGAAAATGCGGAAGTATATCGTTTGCGAGCCGCTTTCAAAAAGAGTACATAGGCATAGATACTGATGATTTTTCGCATTGTAACGATAGGATCTCGCCGGGCGTCCCCCGTTTGGCATCCGAAATTTTTCCTCGACGATTTCGCCTTTTTTTAGCAGATCGTTTAGAATATACCCGCAGGTTGCCGTGGTAAGGCCTGTCGCCTTGGAAAGTTCCGGCTTGGTAATTGTCCCGCAGTGCAGCAGGATGCGCTTTATTTTTTCGGTAGAATTGCTTGCCATGTTTCGAAACCCGTGAAAACGAGATACAATTTTGTCTTAACTTTATAAAATAATTTTAGAAAGTTGTCAATGGATTTTTTTGAAAAAAGAATGAAACGTTCGAAAAACGGGAAAATTTGAAAGAAAAAGCCGAAATGCCAAAAGTTGGTATTGTTTTTGCTTTGTTTTTTGCGAACATCTTTTCAAGCGAGGTCTTTATGAAAATGTTCAAGTTGATGACTGTCGGCGCCTTGGCTTTTGCCGCTTCCCTTTATGCGGAAAAACCTGTCCTGAAAATCGCCTATAGCGATTGGCCTGGATGGACCGCCTGGGAAATCGCGGACAAGAAAGGGTTCTTTAAAAAGCACGATGTGAATGTCAAGCTGGAATGGTTTGATTATGGTCCGTCGATGGATGCGTTTGCAGCAAAAAAGGTCGATGCTGTCGGGGTGGCGAATGGCGATGCGATGGTCCTCAATGCGACCGGCGCGCGAAACGTGACGGTTCTAATCAACGATTACAGCAACGGAAACGATAAGATTGTCGGTGCTCCGGGTATCGCTTCTGTCAAGGATCTGAAAGGAAAAAAGGTCGGTGTGGAAATCGGATGCCTTTCCCATGCGCTCCTGATTAATGCGATTTTGAAAAACGGTCTGAAAGAGTCCGATGTCACCTTGGTGAATATGCCGACGCATCAAGCGGTACAAACCCTGGAAAGCGGAGAGGTCTCGGCGGTTGTCGCTTGGGTTCCCCATTCCGTAAACGCTCTAGAAAAGGTGAGCGGATCCAAGGAGTTGTACACCAGTGCGAATGAACCGGGAATCATTTACGATGTCCTTGCCGTTTCCCAAGAATCCCTGATGAAGAACAAGGCGGAATGGGCAAAGGTCGTTGCTGCCTGGGATGATGTTGTCGCCTACATCAACGATCCGAAGAACAAGGCGGAGATGATTAAGATTTTGGCTGCTCGCGTCGGTGTTCCCGAGTCCCAATATGCGAAATTTATCGGCGGAACGCATTTCTTGCGGCTGAGCGAATCGGTCAAGTACTTTAAAAAGGACGATGGAAGTTACGGGTCGATTTACGGTTCTAGCAAGCGTGTCGATGAATTCTTCGTGAAAAACAAGGTCTATGACAAGCATGTCGATGTGAATCGCTATATCAATTCGTCTTTCACGGAAAACTTTCTGAAGGCGAAATAGCTTGCGTTAAAAACCATATAAAGTTATTCAACCCGGAATCAAGACATGAAATCTCCCATTGGTATTCGAAAGGAAATCGGAAAAAAAGGAACGATGATTCTCGCTGTTCTTTCCTTTTTACTGCCGCTTGCGATTTGGTGCACGGTGAGTTATGTGCCGTTTATTTACCATCCGCTAGTACACATTACGGATGCCGGTGGGAGCATGTTTTGTGAAGCCGGCGATGAAATCGCCAAGGAAAACTTCATCGAGGAAAATGAAAGCCTTCGCGATGCCGGTGAAAAGGAGATGAAGGGTTTTCGTGTAAATCCGGCTTACCTGCCGGCTCCGCACCAAGTGGCGATGGCGTTTGTGACGGCTTTTCGGACTCCGCCAAAACGCGATGGCGACGTCTGGTTCTACGAAAGCATTCTGCATTCGGTGCGAATCGTGTTCCTCGCGTTTTTCCTTTCGAGCCTTGTCGGGCTTCCGCTTGGAATTCTGAGCGGGTCGATTCCCTTTGTCGAAAAGTTAACGGCTCCGTTCCTTGAATTTTTCCGCTATTTTCCGGCTCCGGTCTTTGGGGCGCTTGCCGTTGCGATTCTAGGCATCAACGATGCGCCGAAAATTGCAATCATCATTATCGGAACTTTTTTCCAACAGGTTCCCATGATCAGCGCGACGACAAGGCGTGCGGATCCCGCCTTGACAGAAGCGGCTCGGACTCTCGGAGCGTCTCCGATACGTGTCCTCTTGAAAGTCATCATCCCGGAAATCGCGCCGAAGCTTTACAAAGATATGCGGATTCTTCTGGGATGGGCCTGGACCTATCTGATTGTAGCGGAAGTTGTCGGTACGAGCTCCGGCATTACCTGGTTTATCAACCAGCAGGCGAAGTATCGCAATTTTGACAATGTCTATGCGGCGATCATGATCCTCGGTATTATCGGACTCGGCTGCGATATGATTCTTGCAAGAATCGGAAAGGACCTGTTTGCCTGGGAAGATGGTCGTGTCGCGATTCTCGGACGTATTCGCCGGGAATTGATGGGACCGCGGAACTACGTGTTCGCGTTTCGCCTGACACCTGAAGAAAAAGCGTTGAAGGAAAAGAACAATGGAAAGCTCTGATATGATTCTTGAAGCGAGAAATATCGTCAAGGAATTTCATGAAAGCGATGGCAGCGTTCGTCGCGTCCTAGACGGAATATCCTTTGGTGTCCGTCGTCGGGAGTTCCTTTCGATCATCGGACCTTCGGGCTGCGGAAAATCGACATTGATCCGCATCGCAGCTGGGCTTGAAAACGCGACGTCCGGAGAGTTCTTTCTTGATGGAAAGAAGGTTTTCGGGACAAGCGCAGAACGCGGAATGGTGTTCCAGAAGTACACGCTTTTCCCTTGGCTTTCGGTGAAGCAGAATGTGAGATTTGGCCTGGAGGCTTCCGGCTATGGAAATGACGATGCAGACGCTACCGCCTTGCAGTGGCTGCAAATTGTCGGGCTTGAAAAATATGCGAACTACTACCCGAAGCAGCTTTCCGGCGGGATGCAGCAACGCGTGGCGATTGCACGGGCGCTGGCTCCCCAGCCTCGAGTCCTGTTGATGGACGAACCCTTTGGCGCGCTCGATGCGCAGACGCGTTCCCAGATGCAGAAATATCTGCTTGAAGTCTGGAAAAACATCGATATTACGATTCTCTTCGTGACGCACGATCTGGATGAAGCCGTGTTTCTTTCGGATAGGATCTTGACGCTCCAGGCGAATCCGGGAAAGGTTCGCGAACTGGTAACGGTCGATGTTCCGCGGCCCAGGACGGAAGAGAGCCTGTTCCTTTCGGAATTCGTTTCTCTGCGAAAGCATGTCGAAAACTTGATCCATCCGGTGTCGGAAAAGGCTCCAAGTGAAACTTTCAATATCGTAAACATGGTCGGCAGAAAGAATGCCGGCTGAAAACAGATAGAGGTAATCCTATGGAAAACGAAAAAGTCTTAAGTTCCAAAGTCATCGCTGGCGGCTGGAATTACTCGCGCATCGTAAAGAGGGGTCAGAAGATTCGCTTGACGGACGTGGAAGGCGGTGCGAACGCTTCGCTTCTCTGTTACAACGCGAAGAACTTTACGGAACGCTTCAATCTGGGCGATACGCTCAAAATTCAGCATGTTTGCCGGATTGCGGAGAACTGCTGCCTTTACGGCGATATGGGGCGGATTCTCCTGAGCGTCGTAAAGGATACGGTCGGGTGGCACGATCCGCTCTGCGGTTGCACCCATGCAAATCTTATCAAGGAACGTTTTGGCGTCCACGATTATCAGCGTTTCCGCAACGATTTCTACCGCAACGGATATGATTCGCTTCTCGTGGAAATCGGAAAATACGGGATGACAAAGCGCGACTTTACGGAGCTTGTCAATTTCTTTTCAAAGGTTGTCGTTACGGCGGATGGAAAGATGGCTTTTGTGGAAAACAATTCAAAGGCGGGTGATTTTGTGGAGCTTCGCGCGGAAATGGATACGCTTGTTGTCATCGACACGGGAATGCATCCGCTGAATCCGTCGAAGGAATACCTGAGAAAGCCGGTGAAAGTGGAACTTCTCCCCTGTGAAATCTCGACCGCTGCCGATCCGTGCTTTACGTGGTGCCCGGAAAATGTCCGAGGCTTTGCCAACACACTCGACTACAACCTTTAATCGGAGGTCCGCTATGTACACAAAGTATCTGGAAAGTTCGTTAAAGGAAGAAGACGCCGTCTATGTGGAAGATGTTCCTGCCGGGGAAGGCTGGCTGCATCTGATAAAGAAAGGCCAGACATTCCGGATTCTGGATCTGGAAGGAAATCAGGCCGTGGATACGCTTTTCATCAGTGCGAAGGATCCTTCGGAGCGATACAGTGTCCAGCAGACGGTGCAACGTCAGGCGAACTGCCTTGTCGGAGTAGGGACAAGGCTCTATTCAAACGATGACAATCCGATGCTTACCGTTGTCGCGGATACGTGCGGCGA
>CAKUXP010000030.1 GCA_934700345.1 uncultured Fibrobacter sp.
ACGTGACGCGTAGCTGGCATCCTAGGGCAGGGCCCGCATATGAAGAACCGCCGGCTTCGCCGGCGGGTATCTCTTTCGGCAGGCGTCTTCGGGATGCGAAAATGTCTTGGCGAAAAAAGAGATTTCTTCGACGAAAATCCTGGAATTTGTTCGGGAAAAAATCTATAATGGAATCATGAAAAAGAAATTCTGTCTCGTTCTGTCCTTAGGGTTTATCGTTTTTACCATGGCGCTATCCGCCTGTTCTAGCTCAAGTTCGAGCAGTTCTAGCGGAACATCCGACGAGTGCACGGAAAACCCTTCCTCTCCAAATTGCACGACGGACGATAGCGAAGCGGAATAGGCAATGACGGACGCAAAGCGCATCTGCGGAAATCCGTGTCGTGTCCACAGGGCCCTGAAACTTGGGAACGGCGAATAAGGGATGCGCAACTTTTGTATATTGTTAAAGATTGATTTTGACCCTCAGACAGGGGGCGCAAATCCCCCATTGGAAAATCTATGAAAAAGAAAATTCTCTTCCAAGATACGTCTTTCCGCGACGGTTTCCAGTCCATTTTCGGAGCCCGCGTTTTTACAAAAGATTTCATGCCCGCTGTTGAGGCGGCTGCCGCTGCCGGCATCACCCATTTTGAAGCAGGTGGCGGAGCCCGTTTCCAGGCGTTATACCAGAATTGCGGTGAAGACGCCTTCGACATGATGGACACGTTCCGCAAGACGGTCGGTCCGAAAGCCCGTTTGCAGACGCTTGCCCGCGGAATTAACGTGGTGGCTCTCGCTCCGCAGCCTTACGATATGATCGATTTGCATGCGAAGATGTTCAAGAAGCACGGGATGACCCGCATTCGCAACTTCGATGCGCTGAACGATGTGAACAACCTGATCTATTCCGGCCAGTGCATCACCAACGCCGGTCTTGAGCACGAAGTCGTCGTGACGATGATGGAACTTCCGCTCGGTTGCAAGGGCGCTCACGATCCGGATTTCTATGAGAAGGTTCTAAAGAGCATTCTCGACGCAGGCGTTCCGTTTGCTTCGGTATGCTTCAAGGACGCGTCCGGTACCGCAAACCCGATGAAGGTCTATGAAACGTTCAAGCGTGCACGCAAGCTCCTCGGCGACAAAGTGGAACTTCGCATCCATTCCCACGAAACGTGCGGCACGGGTCTTCGGCAGTATCTAGCCGCTATCGACGGTGGAGCGGACGGCGTGGATCTCGCCCGCAAGCCGCTTTCCGGCGGAACGTCCCAACCCGACCTTTTCAGCATGTATCACGCTCTCAAGGGGACCGACTTTGCGCTTGCCCTAGGCGAAGACGGCATTGTCGATGACAATGCGATTCCCAAGCTCATGGAAGCGAACAATGTCGCTGTCGAATGCCTTAAGGATTACAACTTCCCGCCAGAATCCCGCCAGATTTCCTCGGACGTGATCTTCTCCCCGATGCCGGGTGGCGCTCTCACGGCGAACACGCTGATGATGCGCGAAACAAAGACATTCCACCTGTATCCGCAGGTTATTGCGAACATGAGCGAATGTGTTCGCCGAGGCGGCTTCGCCTCTTCCGTGACTCCGGTTTCCCAGTATTACTTCCAGCAGGCATATGTCAATACGGTAAACAAGAGCAAGGGTCTCGATACGTGGCATAAGATCACCGAAGGCTACGGCAACATGATTCTCGGTTATCTGGGAAAAACGCCGTGCGAACCGGATGCGGAACTGGTAAAAATCGCCGCCGAACAGATGGGCAAGAAGCCTTTCGCGGAAGTCCATCCGGGCGTCAAGTGCGCAGCGGAAATCCTCGAACCGGGCATTCCCCTTGCCAAGAAACTGCTTGAAGACAACGGACTTCCGGTAAACGACGAGAACATCTTCATCACGGGATGTCTCCAGACGAAGGGCGGCAACAAGGGTATCGACTTCCTCAAGGGCAACCGTCACATCGGAGTGCCCAAGAAGGATCCGAATGCCACTCCCGCTGCAAAGCCGGCTCTCGCTGCGGTGAACACGAACGGCATGAAGGTCCAGGCGACGAATACCTACCGCGTCGCGTTGAACGGCCAAAGTTGGGACGTACAGGTCAGCACGCTCAAGTAATCCTCCGGATTTGTTCTCTTTGGAATCTCGCTCTCTCCGGGCGGGATTCTTTTTTTTGGGGGCGTTTTTATCAAATCGCTGTTGCCGAGGCGTTTTGTGGTGGATATGGGATCGTTGCCCGCTTATGAAAATTGTATTTTTACAGGCATGAAATCCAGAATGTCTCCTGTGTATGTTCTTTTCCGCTCCGCCTTTATCATGGGGCTTGCCGCAAGCGTTTCGTTTTCGGCGACCAAGTCCGAAAAAAAGGCTCCCGGCGATTTTTATGAGGAACTTTCGCGCCTGAATAAGGTGCTTTCGGAAGTCAATTTGAAGTATGTAGAGAATGTCGATCCGGCGGAACTTTCGGACGCTGCAATCCAGGGAATGCGCGGCATTCTCGACCCTCATACGGCTGTCTTCGCCCCGAAGGATTACGAGGACCTGAAGGTTTCCACGGAAGGCGAATTCGGCGGCGTGGGAATTACGATTAGCCTCCGCGACAATGTCCTGACGGTAATTTCTCCGCTAGCGGGAACTCCGGCGTTTAACTTGGGAATCCGGGCCGGCGACCGCATCATGAAAATCGACGGAAAGGATACGCACGGATTTACGCTTGACGAAGCTGTCGGAATGCTCCGGGGCAAGGTCGGAACCGATGTAACGATTGGCATTGCGCGGTCCGGTGTGAGCGAGCTGATGGATTTTACGATCACGCGGGCAAAAATTGTCGTCCATGCGGTTCCGTATAGCGGTATGGTGACAAGCGATATCGGCTATATCAAGCTTTCCTCGTTTTCTCTCAAGACGCGCGAAGAGGTAGTGAACGCCATCCACAAGCTTCAAAAGCAGGGAATGAAAAAGATTATTCTCGACCTGCGCTACAACCCGGGTGGATTGCTAAACCAGGCGGTGGAAATCGGTGAACTGTTTCTGAAAAAGGGCGACCTTATCGTAAGTACGCGCGGGCGTACGCAGCAGACGGAAAGTCGCGCTCGCAAGGACGGCATCGTCCCGCAGGATGTCCCGCTGGTCGTTCTGGTGAACCAGGGTTCCGCTAGTGCCGCAGAAATCGTGTCGGGGGCGATTCAAGATTGGGATCGCGGACTTATCATCGGCAAGACTTCTTTTGGAAAGGGGTCCGTCCAGACGATTTTCCCCTTGGACAATCAGGGTTACGCGCTGAAGCTTACGACTGCTTTCTACTATCTGCCGTTTGGACGCTGCATCAACAAGCCGGAGAACGGCATCAAGGGGTTGAAGATCCGCGAGGAGGAAGCCTACGCGGATGACGATTCAGAGACTGCCGACGTGGTGGATTCGCTTGTCGCGAAGAAGGATACGGTCGCTGTCGATACGTTTGTCACAAATGCCGGACGCAAGATGTTCGGCGGTGGCGGCATCACGCCCGATGTGGATATCGAACTCGACCCGATTCCTTGGGTTGTGCAGGTTCAAGAACGGATGGCGATGTATTTCAAGTTCGCCGTAAAGATCCGTCCTACGCTCGAAAAGCAGGGCTCAAAAATCGACGGGGACTGGCAAGTTCCGGATTCCCTGTTTACCGCCTTCAAGGATTTCTGCCTAAAGGATACGAACTTTATGAAGATCAAGAGCAATTCGATTGCGACGCTTGAAATTCTGGAAAAAGGGCTTATCCGGGAACAGAACTTCATGGGGGATTCTTCCAAGACCCTTTCGGATTCGACGCTGAAAGTCCAGGTAAAGGCTCTCCGGAGTGCGCTCGAAAATGACCGCAACAGGCAATTCGACGCAAACCGCGAATACATCATGTCCGGAATCAAGCGTGAACTGTTGACCGCGGTGCAGGGAGATTCCGCCAGTACGGCGTTCACGCTCCTGAGCGATGCCCAAGTCAAGGAAGCTATCAAGTATCTTTCCGATATGGGCCTTTACAGAAAGACGATCGGTGCCCCGTCCAAGGCGCCGGAAAAATCCAAAAAGAAGAAAAAGTAATTGATGTTTGCCGTGATGGACATCGCTGCAACGAGCCTCGGGCATTATGTCCGCAAGTTCTTGGGCGTAGTCCAGGGGTATTTCGTGTTTATGTGGGAACTTGGGAAGAGCGTTCCGAGTTCCTTTAAAAATTTTCACACGATTGTCGAGCAGATGTATGTGACGGGCGTGACGAGTATTCCTGTCGTGTTTGCGGCAAGCCTTGCGACGGGTGCCATTATGGCGTGGCAGCTGGCTTACCAGTTCGGTGACATGATTCCCTTGGTATTTGTCGGGATGGCGGTCGGGAAATCTGTCATGGTCGAGCTTTGCCCCATTCTCACGGCGATGGTTCTTGCCGGCCGTGTGGGGGCGTCGATGTGTTCGGAACTCGGGACGATGGCAGTAACGGAGCAGCTCGATGCCTATAGCGTTCTCGGGTTGAACCCCTATCGGTTTCTGCTGGCTCCCCGCCTGATTGCGACGGTCGTGATGCTCCCGATCCTTACGGTCATCAGCATCTTTATCGGAATTCTCGGCGGTTACGCGACAGCTGCTCTTTACAAGGAAGTGACATTCCATACGTTCTTTTACGGTGTCCGCATGTTTTACGAGGACTGGGATTTTGCGGTGGGGCTCATCAAGGCCGCGCTCTACGGTTACTTCATCGCGAGCTACGCCTGCTTTTTTGGATACAACACGCATAGCGGGGCGGAAGGCGTCGGGAAAAGCACCAAGGCTACCGTCGTCGCCGGGATGACAAGCATTCTCATCGGTGGCTTTGCTCTCTCGAAGCTTCTGCTTGTATGATATTTGACGAAAACAATCCGAAAAACCACACGCTTTCGGAACCTGTTCATGCGGGGGTTATTCTCTCTAGGCTCCTGTCGAAGGGGCAAATCGGCGAAAAGAACGACTTGGTACGCCTGCAGGAGAATTTTGAAAAGCTGTTCGGAAAGAATCTGGCTTTACACTTGAAACTCGTCGATTTCCAGGATTCCATCTTGTTCCTGAAAGCGGCGAATTCCGTGTGGAAATCGGAAATTCTATACCAGAAAAAAGCTATTATTGATGTGTGTAACGGGCTTCTCGGCGCAGCGCGTGTCAGGGAAATCCGCCTTATCTAATTTCGCAATTTGAGGTTTTCATGGCTGAAGAATACAGTGGTTCAAACATTACCGTTCTCGAGGGACTTGAAGCGGTCCGAGTTCGCCCGGCAATGTATATCGGCTCGACCGATTCTGTCGGCCTTCATCAGCTTGTGTGGGAAGTCGTCGACAACTCGGTCGATGAAGCTCTTGCCGGATTTTGCACTCATATCGAGGTGACGATTCTCCCGGGAAACGGTATCCGCGTGGTGGATAACGGTCGAGGCATTCCGACGGACATTCATCCCAAGGAGCATATCGGAACTATCCAGGTCGTGATGACGAAACTGCATGCGGGCGGAAAGTTCGACAGTAACTCGTACAAGGTTTCGGCTGGCTTGCACGGTGTGGGCGTAAGCTGCGTCAATGCGCTTTCGAACAAGCTGATCGTAACGGTCCGCAGGAACGGTCGGATCATCCGACAGGAATTTTCGAAGGGGAACCCGCTTGCCGATCAAAAGGACATCGGACCTTCGGACGGAACGACGGGGACCACGGTCGAGTACTATCCGGACGATACGATTTTTACGGAAACCGTTTACAACTACGATACGCTTGCGGAGCGGTTCCGCGAACTCGCCTTCCTCATGAGCGGGCTTCGAATTTCCCTTTCCGACGAACGTACGCCCGATGGCAAAAAGGATTCGTTCTATTTCCCCGGCGGAATTTCGGCGTTCGTTTCCTTTGTCGATGCGCACCGCAAGTCCTTGTTCGAACCGCCAATCCACATCACGACTGTCGCGGGAACCTATCCACTGGAAATCTCGCTTTGGTATAATGACGGCTACCAGGAAAATTTCTTCAGTTTCGTGAACAATGTCAATACGCATGACGGCGGAACTCACGTCACCGGTTTCAAGACCGCGATGACGCGAATCATCAACAAGTATGCGCAAGAAATCCTGCCGAAGGGAAAACGGGAAACGCAGTTGGCTGCGGACGATATCCGCGAAGGTCTCACGGCGGTTATTTCCATCAAGATTCCGCAGCCGCAGTTCGAAGGCCAGACTAAACGCCGTCTGGGAAATTCCGAAGTCGCGGGTCTCGTGAATACGGCTTTTGGCGCAAAGCTCGACGAATACTTTGCCGAGAATCCGACTGTGGTGAAGACCATCGTCGATAAGGTTTACAATGCGGCGGTTGCCCGCGAAGCGGCCCACAAGGCTCGCAATCTCGCTCGGCGAAAGAACGTTCTCGAAAGCGGTGGACTTCCAGGAAAGCTTTCCGATTGCAGTGAACGCGATCCGTCGAAATGCGAGTTGTTTATCGTCGAGGGTGATTCCGCAGGCGGTTCGGCAAAATTGGGACGCCAACGTGAATTTCAGGCGATTTTACCGCTTCGAGGAAAAATCTTGAATGTGGAAAAAGCGGGGATCGACCGTGTCCTTAACGCCGATACCATCCAGGATCTGGTGAATGCCCTCGGCTGTGGAATCGGCAATGAGTTTAAGATTGAAAAACTCCGTTACCACAAAGTCATCATCATGACCGATGCCGACGTCGATGGTTCGCACATCCAGACGTTGCTTTTGACTTTCTTCTTCCGCTATATGCGACCGCTTGTCGATGGTGGCTATGTGTTTATCGCCCAGCCTCCTCTTTTCCGTTTGGAACAGGGAAAGAAGAATATCCGTTATATCTTTGACGAAGCCGAACTGGCTTCTATCGCTGAAAACGACAAGAAGAATGTTATCATCCAGCGGTTTAAAGGTCTTGGCGAAATGAATCCGGATCAATTGGCCGAAACGACGATGAACCCTGAATCCCGTATCATGAAAAAATGTCATATCAACGATGCGGTTCTTGCCGACAATGTGTTCAGCATGCTGATGGGCGAAGACGTGGAACCCCGTCGCAAGTTCATCGAAGACAACGCCTATAAAGTCATTAACGATTTGGATATTTAATCGTGAGCATCAATCCCGCAGATCACCCGTCTTTTCTGGCCGTTCTGGCATCGGTTCGAGGAAAGGTTCAAGACTACCTGGACAAGTCCGACGAAGTCATTGCCGATGTAGCCCGTCTCGCGCCCAAAGGCGTGTCTGAGCGAATGTCTAAGCTGATCGCTCGCAAAGGAAAGAAGATCCGTTCGACGATTCTTGCCTTGATCGCTACGTCAGGCAAGGAAACTCCCGATGTCTCGCGGGTGGCTCATGCCTGTGCGGGCATTGAACTTCTCCATTTAGCGAGCCTTGTCCATGACGATATCATCGACGAGACGACCGTTCGCCGTGGGCAGCGGACAGCCCATGTCGAATGGGGAAACAAGGTCGCCGTCCTTATCGGGGACTATATTCTTTCCCAGGCGATGCGCTGCGTTATCAACGAGGAAACCCGGGAAATTCCGCTCTTGCTTTCTTCTGCGGCAAACCGGCTTATCGTCGGGGAAATCTGCGAACTGGATTCGTCGGGAGATTTCGATCTTTCGTTGGAACGATACAATGCGATCATTGAAGGGAAGACCGCGGCCCTTGTGGAGGCAAGTGCCAAAATCGGCGCCTATATTGCGGGCTTTGACAGGGAACGGATTGAAAAATGCGGAATGCTTGGTACGCATTTCGGAATTGCGTTCCAGATAATCGATGATCTGCTGGACTACGGCATCGGCGCCTCCGATCTGGACAAGGCGAAGTTTACGGATATTTCCAACGGGCTTGTAACGCTTCCGCTCATCTACTATTTCCAGAAGGTTTCAACAGAAGAGAAAAACGCGTTGCTGGCGCTTCTGAAAAAGGCTGCGGATCCGGGAATCCCGGAAGAGATCTGCCGTCGATTGCAAAATGCCGGATCTTTTGACAAGGCGAAGGAAACCGCTCTCGGTCATATTTCCGATGCGATGGAAATTTCGGATTCCCTCCCGGCAACGGAGCTGGTCGAATCCTTGAAAACGTTTCTCTTTTCGATGGCGGAACGCGGCAACTGATTTTTGGGAGGTCCTGATGGCTCTTGAAATTTCACCCGGCATTTTTTCTGTAGGGACAAGCGATCCCGATATGCGGGTTTTCGACGTGGTCGTTCCGACGGCTTTCGGTTCATCGTATAATGCGTATCTGGTGCGCGGTGAAAAGGCTACGGCCTTGGTCGAAACCGTCCATGAAAAAAAATGCGAAGAATTCCTGGCCAATATTCGGTCGGTCTGCGCGATTTCGGAAATCGACTATATCGTGATGAACCATACGGAGCCGGACCATTCCGGAAGTCTTCTTGAACTTTTAAAGCTCGCTCCGCAGGCGAAAGTCGTTGCCAGTGCCAGTGCGCTCAGGTTTCTGAAAAAGATCACCAATTCGGAATTTGAATCCATTACGGCGACGAATACGCTTCGGCTGGATCTCGGCGCGAAAAGCCTGGAATTTATCATCGCTCCGAACTTGCACTGGCCCGATTCCATGTTTACGTATATTCCCGAGAACAAGGCTCTTTTTACCTGTGATTTTCTGGGGGCGCATTATTACGAGGAGAACCATCCGCTATTTTCGAAAATCACGTCGATGGACAATTACAAAGTATCGCTCAAGGTCTATTTTGACTGCATTTTCAGTCCGTTCAAAAGGTTTGTACAGAACGGCTTGCAGAAAATCGCTCCGCTGGACCTGAGCCTTGTCTGCCCGAGTCACGGACCTATTTTGGATGACGGGATTCAAAAGATTGTCGATATCTATGCGCAGTGGAGTTCCCAGGAAGAGCCTTCGAAGTATGCGGTTGTCGCATTTGCGTCCGCTTACGGCTATACGCGACTCCTTGCGGAAACGGCTGAGGCAACGCTTCGAGATGGCGGCTATTCGGTAAAGCTTTTCGATCTGGGAGTTACGCCTCCGGAAATCGTCGCTAATGAAGCGAACAGAGCTTCGTTAATTCTTGTCGGCTCTTCCACGTTCAACCGGGATGCGCTTTTGCCCGTGTGGGAATTTGTCGCGCATCTTTCGGCGATTGTCAATGTGAACAAGAAAGTTGGCGTGTTCGGTTCCTATGGCTGGAGCGGCGAAGGCGTACCGCTTCTCGTGGAACATTTGAGACAGAAGAAGTACAACGTCTGTGGGGACGGCTTTCGCGCGGTATTTAAACCGTCCGAACAGGAAACTTCAGCGATGAAGGAATACGTCAAGTCTTGCCTGTAGCGTGGTTTCGTGGACGACCTGCTTTTGGCATTGAATCCGGAACAGCTTTCTGCGGTCAAGACAACCGAGGGCTATGTCCGCGTGATCGCTGGAGCGGGGACGGGAAAGACGAAGTCGCTGACGGCGAGATATTGCTATCTCGTATCGGAACTAGGAATTTCTCCGGTGAATATCTTGACGATTACGTTTACGAATCGCGCTGCAAACGAAATGAAGAATCGAGTCCGTGCCGTTTTGGGCGGTTTGGACCTGGGACTCGTCAGCACGATCCATGCGTTTTGCACACGATTTCTAAAGGAAGAAATCAACGCTCTGGGATATCCCAAGAGTTTTATCGTCATCGACACCGAGGATGAACGCGAAATTTTGCAGCGCATCTTTGCCGATATGAAAATCACGCTGCGCGATACGACGATGCAGCGAACAATCGATCTGGTCTTGGAAGCGCGGAAAGAAACGAACGCCTATATTCCCGATTTTACCAGCCTTTCGAACGAGGCGTTCCTGAAGCGGATTGAAACGGAAAAAGATCGCGATTCGCAGATTTTCTTGCGCTATCTTTACGAGCAGAAAAAAAATTACGGCCTGGATTTCAACGACCTGATAAACTTTACCGCCTACATTCTGGAAAATTTTCCCGATATCCGCGAAAAGTGGCAGACCCGCATGGAATATGTACTGGTGGATGAGTTCCAGGACGTGAGCGAAAAGCAGTATAAAATTGCCCGGATTCTTTCCGAGAGGCATGGGAACCTTTTTATTGTCGGAGACAGCGACCAGACGATTTATTCTTGGAGAGGTTCGCACGTCCGGCTGTTTCTGGATTTCGACAAGGTCTATCCCGAAGCGAAAACGATTCTTTTTCGGGAAAACTACCGCAGCTCACCGCAAATTCTGAATGCGGCGAACAGATTGATTTCCCGCAATGCCGTACGATATCCCAAGGATTTGATCCCGATGCGGAACGATGGTTCAAAGCCTCTTTATTTTCACGGGAAGACGCCAAAAGACGAGTCGGAATGGATTGTCGGGAATGTCCGGAAACTTGTTGAAAATGGAGAATCCATCGGCGACATCGCGGTCCTATACCGATCGCATTTTCTGTCGCGTCCGATCGAAGAAGCTTTTATCCAGAACAAAATCCCTTACCGCGTCCTGTCGGGAATTTCCTTTTACGAACGCCGGGAAATCAAGGATGTCGTCGCCTATCTGCGGATGCTCACGTCGCAGGATGATATCGCCTTTTTGAGAACGATTAACATCCCCGGTCGAAAAATCGGAAAAAAGAAAATCGCCTTTCTCAAGGAGTACGCCGAGGCGAATAGAATTACTTTGTATGAAGCTCTGCGTGAAAATCTAGATAGCGCCATTTTCAAGGGAACCGAGGCGAAGAGATATGTCCAGGCGATCGAGGAAACGCGTAAGGACGTCTCACAGAAAAAAATGGACGATGTGCTGGAAAAAATCCTGAACCTCTCAGGCTACACGGAATTTGTCCGGATGGATGCGGATCAGAACCGCCTGGACAATCTGGCGGAATTCAAGCAGACCGTAGAAAATGCGACAAAGGATGTCGATGAAAACCTGGAAAGTTTTTTGTCCCGAATCGCGCTTTACGGAAACCTGGACAAGGAAGAACGCAAGGATGCGGTGAAGCTTTTGAGCGTCCACGCTTCAAAGGGACTGGAATTTTCGAACGTTTTTGTCACCGGTCTTTCGGAAGGGATTTTTCCCAGTGCGCAGATTGAGACGATGGAAGAACTGGAAGAGGAACGCCGAATCGCCTATGTCGCCTTTACGCGGGCACGGAAACGCCTTTTCCTTTCGGAAAACGAAGGCGGCGGAAACATCAATCTGAGCAAGTATCCGTCGCGATTTATCTTTGACGCAGGCGAGGAAAATCTGGAATTCGTCCGCCCCTTGCCGGAGGATTTGCGAGAGAAGGCCTTGCGACAAATTCGAGAGGAAACGGAACGTCTGGAGCTTTTGCAAAATCTTTTTTTTGTCGGGGACCGTGTTCGTCATCCTGTTTTTGGCGAAGGCTTGGTCGTCGAAGTCAACGCGAAGGATTCCTGCTATGTCGTCCAGTTCGATTCGCTGAAAACGACCCGTAATCTTCAGCTTACCGCTAAACTGGAACGCCTTTGATGTCGTCGCTCGTCATGAATTTTTCGGGTATCTATCGGAAACAAAATTTTTGGAATGATGCGCTTGCGGAATTAGACTGCTCGCAAATTCCGGGAACCAACGGTTATCTGGATTCGGCGGCGGAAGCGGAAATTCGCCGGAAAATAGAGGATTTTTCGGTAGGCGGAATCCACTTTATCGATTCAGGAAACACGCACTATCTGAGCAAGCTGTGGACCGATCGCGTGGCGGAAAATTTTTCGCTCGTCGTATTCGACCATCACTCCGACATGCAGCCTCCCGCATTCGACGGAATCCTTTCGTGTGGAAGCTGGCTCAAGGCCGTTTTGGATTCCAACCCGTTCCTGCAAAATGTTTTCTTGATCGGTGTCGGGAAATCTTCGGTGAACGAAATCGAAGCTTCTTATCGGGAAAAAGTCCAGGTCGTTCTGGAAAGCGAATGCGCAGCGGAATCTTTTGGAAAAGCTTTTGACTTTGACGAAAAGTTTTTCCGGTATCCGGTTTATATTTCCATCGACAAGGATGTCTTGGCGGAGCGAGAACTCAAGACGAATTGGGATGGCGGAAGTCTTTCGACGGACAACCTGTTGAAACTTCTGGAGCGAATTCTTGTGCAAGGAAAGATCCTCGGCGTTGACATTTGCGGGGAACCGTCTTTTCGGGACGTTTTTTCCGAAGACGAAAATTTACGGCAAAGTAATGCCATCAATGCGTCTTTGTGGAATCTTTTGAAAAATCATTTTTAGCTTTCCCGTATTCAGGAAGAACATTCGTATTCGCGAGGACAATGCGTTTCTTTTTTCGGAGAAAAATAATTGACGAAATTTCCGTTAGCCTTGAAAAGCGTAATCAGGTAGAAATCTAGAGAATCCTTGATGAAAAAAAACGATTGAGTCCTTGGACTCGTTGTAGTAAATCCAGTTGTCGCCCTGTAATTTGACGAAGAAGGCGGTGTCGTTTGCGTTGATTTTTAGGCGGCTTCCACAGCAGTTATAGATGTTAAACTGAAAAATCTTTTTAATTTTCCATAAATCAAACGATAGGGCATAATGTCCCATTTTTCTAAATCACTGACGGGAAAACTGGGGAGTGAGTAGTTTCCGACTCGGGTTGTCCACGTGGAATCGATTGAGTTTGGCAAAGAATACATAGCCTTTTACAAGGGAAAGTTCGTAAAAGATTGTCGAACTATCAAGGCATTCGACTTGTTCGTAACGATTGACGATCTCAGGATGGTTTTGGAAAAATAAAATCAAAGAAAGGAATGGCAGAAAAATTTTTATTCTTGAAAGTTCTTGATGTCTCCGAGACAGACTTGTCCTGGGTTTTGACAGCCGGCAATTTCGTTTAAGCAGATTCCTGCCAAATTTGAATTGAAAAAGAAAATATCTCCCTCTCGATTGATGGCTGACATTTCTTGTGGATGGTAAAAGCCGCTTTGTTCGTCTGGCAAAACATATTTGAGTTTTGGACGAATCGCTTGCATTGTAAAATCATTTTGTCGAAAATGTTCCGTTCGGTTTCAGAAAACGAAACGCCTGATTTGAGAATGGCTAGCCATAGGCAAAAAAAATTGATATGCTCTAAAACTCTACGTTAAGCATGAAACGTTTCCTTTTTGTCCCCTGTTAAAGGAAGCTCTGAGAATATACAAAAAGCGCCGCGGAGGCGGCGCGAAATCGGAAGGTCTGGCGATGCGTTATTTTTCTTCGAACAGCCACGTCGAAAGATAGCGTTCGCCTGTATCCGGGAGCAGTGCAACGATCGTTTTTCCCTTGTTTTCCGGGCGCTTGGCGATGGTGAGTGCCGCTTCGAGTGCCGCCCCGGAAGAGATTCCTATCAGCAGGCCTTCTTCCTTTGCTGCGCGGCGTGCGATGTTCCCCGCCTTGACATCGTTTGTCAGGTAGATTTCGTCGATGACTTTCGGGTCATAGACTTTCGGGACGAAGCCCGCTCCGATTCCCTGAATCTTGTGCGGGCCTGCGGGCTTCCCGGAGAGAACCGCAGACGTATCCGGTTCGACAACGACGATTTTGACGTCTGGATTCTGGCCTTTCAGATAGCTGCCGACTCCTGTCACAGTGCCACCGGTTCCCGCCGCGGAGACAAAGACATCGACCTTGCCTTCGGTATCTTTCCAGATTTCCGGTCCTGTCGTCTTGCGGTGGATTTCCGGGTTCGCGGGGTTTTCGAACTGCTGGGGGATAAAGGCTCCCGGGATTTCCTTTGCGAGTTCCTGGGCCTTGGCGATGGCGCCTTTCATCCCGGACTTTCCGTCGGTGAGTACGAGTTCCGCGCCGAGAGCCGCTAGAAGCTTTCTCCGTTCGACGCTCATCGTTTCGGGCATCGTAAGGATGATGCGGTAGCCTTTGACCGCCGCGACATAGGCGAGACCGATTCCCGTGTTGCCGCTGGTCGGTTCAATGATGACCGAGCCTTCCTTGAGGCGTCCGTCTTTTTCCGCGGCTTCGATCATGGCGAACGCGACTCGGTCCTTGACGCTCGAAAGCGGATTGAACGATTCCACTTTGACATAGACTTCGGCTTCGCTGTCGTTCAGCTTGTTGATTCGGACGAGAGGCGTGTTGCCGATGAGATCGGTAATCTTGTTGACTTTTGCCATAATCTTTCTCCTTGGATGAAATCCTATTATTTTAATCAACATTGTATAATATATAAAAATGACCGGGAAAAGGCAAGAGGGAAATTCTGCGACGGCCCTGATTTTTTTTTCGTAAAAATCGGTCGAATATCGGAATTGTATATTTTAAATGGAAAGGAGAACTCCATGAAGAAAATATCCCTAGCCGTTTTGACGATATGCGTTGCGTGCCTCTTTCTTGCCTGCGGTCCGTCCGCTCTAGAAATCAAGGAGAAGGCCTCTGCTTGCGAATTCAACGTGGAAGTCCGCTATGTGCAAGACGATTCGGTCGGAATCTTTGTCGGCAATACGCTTTACCTTTCGACATCTCAGCTCGCTTCGGGAAGATTTTACCCGCTGCTTGTGAGTTCGCGGGATCCGATGAATATCGACGGTCGCGCTCCGACGGACGTCGTGAATTCCGACGAGGAATTTGCCGCCTATATCAACCGGCGTGTTCCGGGTTCGCTTCATTTCGGAATCGTCCTGTCGGATAACGTCGGCTATGAAATCGGCTTTGATTCCGATGCGGCGGTCAAGGCGCTCCGAAACTTTTTTGAAAAATCCTATCCGGGATCGACTGCGGTTCTTTTCAGGGAACGCGGCGGCGATCTGATTTCGGCGGAAAAACTTTACTAGCAGGATGTTTGCATGTTAGGCATTGAACAGAAAAAAGGCAACCCGGAAAGGCTTTGCGGCCGGATGGTCGCCTATGCGAAGATTCTCAGGTCGGCGATGAAAAACGATGCAATGCCTGGACCGTTCCCGTCGATGATCCGGAACGGAATCCTGGCTGTCCGAGGCGAATTTGAAAAGAACAGCAATATCAAGAGCTTTATGCGGCACGAGATGGGAACTTCTGTCGATAAGGGCATCAACGACTTGATCGAGCACATCAAGGAAACCGGCGGTGAGCTTCCCGATGGGGTGGATGTCGAATCGTTTCGCAACCGTCTCGAAGAACTGTCGAGCATGGAAATCATTCCGGTGCCTGCGAAAATCATGTTCTACGAAAACGAAGAAGACATTTTGCGCGAAAACGCTGACATTTACTATATCGGGGAATTTTCGGGCATGAGCCAGGCGCACCTCTGCATCACGAGCCTCCCGATTTTTTACCAGGCGAAATATCGCGAACAGCAAAACGCCGAAGAACAGTCCTATATCAGTGAGCTGCTTTCTCAGATAGAATCCGACGGTCTCATCACGAGCAAGCCGGAGAACGGGGAGTTTTTGCCGGGCAAGGGAAACCTGCTCACCTTTGTCGGCGATTTGCAGGAACTTCTCGAACGCCAGGTCGTACCGTATCTTCTGTACCAGGCGGGAAACGGGGAGGAGTTTAAGGCTAGTCTCGATCGGTTCAAGAGCTTTATGGCGCCGTACAAGGAACCCGGGGACGTGGAAGGTATCGGAAATGCGATTTGCAAACTGCGGATGAACGAAAACGATTCTCGGGAACGTTTCCGGCTCGAACTTCTGTGTCGCAAGGTGAGCGCGATGTATCATGAAAAGTTTGAACAGGTTCCGGAAATCCAGCAGAAACTAAACGCTCTCGACCACCCTGCGGAAGGTATCGCATGAAAAGGCTTGTCGTTATCGCTACGGGAAATCCGGGCAAGGTTCGGGAATTTGCCAAGGCTTTTAATCTGGAGAATTTTGAATTCAAGACGCAAAGGGATGTCGGCTTTTCGGAAAATGTCGATGAAAACGGCAGGACCTTTGCGGAGAACGCCCGTATCAAGGCGGTTGCCGTCGCGAAGTATCTGAAACGTCGGAAAATCGTGGCGACGGTCATTGCTGACGATTCGGGGCTGGAAGTGAATGCGTTAGGCGGTGCTCCCGGAATCCACAGTGCGCGCTTTGCCGGTTCGCATGGGGATTCTCTCGCGAATAACGAAAAGCTTCTCCGCGAGCTGAAGGGAATTTCGGACCGCTCGGCGCGTTTTGTGACCGCACTCTGCCTCATCGATGAAAATGGTTCTGAACATGATGTCGAAGGCGAGTGCCGCGGAAAGATTCTCGAAGCGTCCCGAGGAACGGAAGGTTTCGGCTACGACCCGCTCTTTGTCCCCGAAGGCCATGAAAGGACCTTTGCGGAAATGTCCCTGGAGGAGAAACAGTCGCTTAGTCATCGCGGACACGCGATTGAAAATCTTAAGGCGGCGAATCTTTTGTAGGTCCTGTCTTCGATGTTTCAAGAAATTGCCAATCTGGATGAATGTTTCTCGCGGTATCTTTACTCGCATCGGCTGTCGGCTCGGGTGGACCGTTTTTTAAAACTCTACACGCGGCTCGGTGACGGCTACGTGTGGGCGTTGATCGTGATCTTGATTTTGGTTTCCTACGGCCCTAGGTTTCTCGCACTTGTCCTTGCGCAGGTTCTCCCGTCCCTTGCCGTTTCGCTCGGACTTTACTGGGCTGTAAAGCTTTCTACGAAGCGCAGGCGTCCCTTTGACGCTATCCCGGAATTCAAGGCTCTGGTCCCGCCGCTTGACAAGTACAGCTTTCCGTCGGGGCATACGATGAACAACCTGGCGATTGCGACGACCGTGCTGCTTTCGGTTCCCGCCGCAGGCCTGGTGATGATGTGCCTTCCGCTTACTTGGGGATTTTTGCGCGTCTATTTTGGGGTCCACTGGCTGTCGGACGTCGTCGGGGGATTCGTTTTGGGCATTGTGAGCTTTGGTTTGGGACATCTGCTTTGGGTCTTTGCCCTGTCGCCGCTTGTTGCGGGAATCCTTTCGTGAAATTTTTGACCGCTGCGCAAATTCTATCACAAAAAAGGCCGGATGAAAGTCTGACCCTTTTGATGCGCCATGCCGAGCGTCGTCACATTGCGCCGGAAGACGAGGATTATGGTTCGAAGGTCCCGTTGACCGACCGCGGGCGTTCGCAGGCTCTTGCCGCCGGAAAGGAGTTTTCCGGATTCGGCGGTTTGTTCTTTTTCGGATCGAGTCCCGTTTTCCGCTGTCGGGAGACCGCTGCGCTTTTTGCCGAGGGATGCGGGGCTGCGGAATTTTCGGTGCCGGAAAAGGTCGCCCGCTTTGAATGCCTGGGAGATTTTTACGTAAACGGCTTTGCGGACTATGAACGTTACTTGAAAGAGGGTTTCTATCCGGCGGTCTGCCGTTTTATCCGCGAAGGTTCGCTTCCGGGATTCCTGCCGCTTGCGGAGGGTTCCGAAAAGTTTCTCCGATTTCTGTTGGAAAATTCTTCGGCGGATTTGAACGTGTTTTGTTCCCACGATGCCTGGATTGTTCCGTTCCTTTCGCATTTTACGGATGTCCGTTTTAGCCCGAGCCGTTGGCTGAATTTTCTTTCCGGAGCGGCGATTCTGTTTTCCGCAGACAAAAAGGCCGTGCGGATTCTTCCCGTCGCATTTCTAGGCGACGGTTGGCTCAGGTTTTAGAGGGAAAACTTTTATACTTTTGCTTATATGAAATTGGATTCTAAGACATGGAAAAATATAAAACTTAATGTGGATAGCCTCTGGATTATGGGGCCCCGGGCGAAAGGTGGAAAAAGAGAAAATAATTATCACGGGAATTTTGCTCCGCAGATACCTAACGAAATGATTCAACGCTATACAAATCCGGGTGATGTTGTATTGGATATGTTTATGGGTAGTGGTACTACGCTTTTCGAATGTGAAACTCTTAAGCGAAATTTTATTGGTTTTGATATTAATGAAGAAATAATTCAAAATGTGCAAAATAAGATGACGGATTGTCGAACTATTCAGTACAAAATTGAAAACTGTGATATTAGTAATAGAGAGGAAACCGTTTATAGGCTTGATAATGATTTACAAACTATGCAGACTGACAAAGTCACTCTTATTATATCTCACCCCCCTTATCTTGATATTGTAAAGTTTACGGATAAATCTGAAGACTTGTCTCAAATAGCAGACGTAACCCAGTTTATTAATGTTTATATAAAAGCTGTACGAAATGTGTGGGACTTTCTTAAGGTTAAAGGGGCTTTTGTTTTAATTGTTGGAGATGTGTACAAAAATAGTGAAGTAGTCCCTCTCGGGTTTGAAGTGATGCATGCCATACAGGAAAATTTTAATTGCCTGCTTAAAGGGATTGTTGTCAAAGATATAGTAAACAATCGAGGAAAAATTGGATCGGAAGCGATTCACCGTTATCGAGCGCTTAAGTTTGGTTATTATATATTCAAACATGAATATATCTTCGTGTTCAAAAAAGTAAAATGAGGGCATATGGCAACAGGAAATTTGATTGATTTATTTCTTGATTTGGCTAAACCGGACGCTAAAACTGGTGAAAGTCGATGGGTTTATACTTCTGAATTTGTTGGAAAGTATAAAAAGCTAGAACTTGGGAATGGTTGGAGTTGGGGTAGGAAATCTTCACGTTTGCAAAGAGAGTATAAAGTTGAACTCCAAAAAGGTGGTTCGGGAAATGCGATTACAGCAATCAAGTTAGTGGGGTATAATGAGGATAAAGAACGGCATTTTTGTCAAAACATTAGGAAGGATATAAAAGATATTATTACTAAGCGTAAATGCGTAATGTTAGGCGTAAATGGGACATCTGAAAATACGACAATCGAAGTGGATCACAAAGATGGTCGCAAAAATGATATGCGTGTATCCGATTTGTCTCAACAGAGATTGGATGATTTTCAACCACTATGTAAAGCTGCGAATGATATAAAACGGCAGATTTGTAAAAATTGTAAAAAGAATGATAAACGGTGGGATGCGAAAAATATTGAAGGAAATCCGTACTCTTTTTATGAAGGTGATGAAAATTATACAGAATCGTTGGGGTGTGTTGGGTGTTATCAGTTTGATCCGGTTGAATATCGGAAACGTTGTGCTGTGATGCTTAGCCAAGAAACAATAGATTACATTTTGAATAAGATATACCCTGGTTATAAACCACAAAATTTGGAAGAGAAGAAAAAATGAAGTCCTATTCTATCCAAGAAATTGCGAATTTATTGGAAACATCTCAAAAGATGGTGCGACGCTATATCGCATCCGGGCAACTAAAAGCGGATAAACTAAATAATGCGTATCGCATAAGCGATGAAGATTATAATAGATTTGTTGATTGGCGAACTCAACAACAAGATTTGTTTTCAAAAATCGATTTGAAAAAATCAAATGAAACTGATGGCGATATAAAGAAAAATGCTGATGTTGTAAATTGGGTGGATATAACTACTCGATGGACAAATGTGTCTCCTTCAAAAATGACATTTGTCGATCTTTTTTGTGGGGCGGGTGGGTTAAGTAAAGGTCTTGAAATGGCAGGGTTGCAAGGCGTTTGTGGGCTTGATTTCTTCAAAGAAGCGGGGCAGACCTATCAGCGAAATTTTCATCATCCTTTTATTTATGGGGATATCTCCTTACAAGAAAGCAAAGACAAGTTTTATTCCACGGTAGAACAGCAGCTTGCGGGGCGGCGACTTAATGTTGTGGCTGGCGGTTTTCCTTGTCAAGGCTTTTCGATGGCTGGAAATCGCATTGTCGATGATCCGCGCAATTCTCTATACAAGGAAATGCTCGCTATTGTTAAAAAATTACAGCCGGATTTTGTCATTTGTGAAAATGTGAAAGGTTTACGCAGTATGCTTAACGGGGCGGTTGAAAGAAAAATTATCGAAGACTATAGAGCAATCGGTTACGAGATGAATGTGACTACTCTTTGCGCTGCCGATTATTATACGCCACAAAAGAGAGAAAGAGTCATTTTCATAGGAAATCGTATAGGATTAAAAAATTATCATCCGCAACCGATTCTCACTTCTGCACAATATGTTACTACGGGGCAGGCCATATCCGATCTCGTTTCTCATCCCGAAGACCCGGCATTTAATCATGTTCCGACAAAACATTCTCCTAAAATGGAACAGCGTATTATGGAATGCCCGGAAGGAAAAAGTTTGTATAAAGGCTATTCCGATGCGTGGAAGAAGTGTCCGTGGGATGAAGCGTCTTGTACGATTAAGGAAAATCACGGAGGGGTGAATCTTCATCCGAAACTTCCACGAGTGCTTACTGCTCGCGAAATGGCTCGTTTGCAGTCGTTTCCTGACGATTTTATCTTTGAAGGGAAAAAAAATAAGCAACTTGTTCAAATAGGGAATGCTGTTCCTTGTTTGCTTGGTAAGGCTATCGGGCTTGCCGTACGCTATTCGGCGAAAGATTTTGAATAAACCGTCTCATTTGGTTGGTCTCTATCTTTAAAAAGCTTAAAGGCCTTCGCTTGCGCGAAGACCTTTAAGAGCGGGGAGGGCGAGATTCGAACTCGCGATAGGGTTACCCCTATACGTCCTTAGCAGGGACGCGCCTTCGGCCAACTCGGCCACCTCCCCTAATTCGGGGGATTACAAGTTTAGATATTTTTCGGAAAATTTTCAAGCTCAAATTTTGGAAAAAATCCTTTTTGTTATTTTTATTCGGAATTTGGATTCCTTGAAAATTGAAATTGGTTTTGGAGGAATCCAGCAGAACCGCCGTAAATCGCCATGAAATTTTTAAAAACGCTCCTGAAAATCGCTGTCGCCCTGCTTATCGTCGGACTTTTATGCCTAGTTCCGCTATATATCGTTGTTTTCCGCATCCTGCCAACGAGGGATCCGGACGGGGTCTTTAATCGCGAATACATCCTTTCGGAACTTTCGGGGGAATCCCGCGTGTATTATCGGGACGGGGAACGCCTGCTCGGATCTTTTTTCGATGTCAATCACCGGATTTACGTCCCTTACGGCGAAATTCCCGAGAATATTGTAAATGCGCTGGTCGCTGCGGAGGATGCCCGCTATTTTGAACATGGCGGTTTTGACATCACCGGATTTTCCCGGGCGATGCTCCACAACATCCGGGCGGGAAGGCTTGCCCAGGGCGGTTCGACGCTTACCCAACAGACGGTCAAGAACATTTACGGGCGAGAAGAACGCAGCGTCAAGGCGAAGTGGAAGGAGCTGATCGATGCGCTTCGGATGGAAAAGCATTTTTCCAAGGAAGAAATTCTTGAATTTTACCTGAACCAGTTCCATGTCTCGGGGACGGGTAAAGGCGTCGCGATTGCCGCCCAGTATTTTTTCAACAAGGATCTCAAGGAGCTTTCGCTTGCCGAATGCGCCTTTATCGCGGGATCGGTCAAGGGACCTTTCAACTACGATCCGTTTATCCAGAGAAACCAGGAGCGTCGTGACCGGGCCGTTCTCCGCGGGCAGGAACGCTTGAAGTACGTTCTCGGACGCATGGTCGAGGAAAAGTACATTTCGCAGGACGAGATGGATTCCGCGCTCGCAAAGCCTCTCGAATTTCGCCATGGAAACTTCCGGTTTGCGCTTTCCACGCAGCTTTCCCGTATAGAGGAAAAGTTCGATTCGGATTTTTATCGCGAGCTGTTCGAAAAGAACGGAATTTCCGATTGGCGCAAGGCCCAACTTTCCATTGTGACAACAATTGATGCGGATTACCAGGCGGCGGCGAAGCGTGCCGTCCAGAACAACATCTCGAATTTGCAGGTCAAGCTCGGCGGCTTCGCGCTTCCCAAGTCGGATTTGCCGAACCGCGCGGCCTTTGCCCGCATCGGAGATTACCTGTATGGCGCGGTGGATTCCGTGAAGTCGGATGAAAAGGGAAAGCTCTCGGACATCTATCTTTCCTTTGGGCAGCTGCTCGGTCACGTGGGAAAGTCGGATCTGGATGAACTTGGAAAGCGGATGAACGCCGACGTGAAAACCGTTCTTTCGCCAAGGCTTTCCAAAGGTTCTGTCCTTCTGGTTAGCGTCAAGGATTCCGTGCTGGAAAATGGAGCGGTTCCCTGCGTCATCGAAACGGAACCGGTTCTGCAAGGTGCGCTGGTTGCCATCCAGAACGGAATGGTCGTGGCGAGCCAGGCGGGATTCCACAATTCGGGCTATGACCGTTCCTTCAAGGCAAAGCGACAGATGGGTTCGAGCTGGAAACCGCTTCTTTTCTGTGCGGCCCTAAAATACGGCTGGCATTACCTGGATGAACTAGAAAACGATTTTAATCTTTTCCAGTTCGAAAACGATTTTTACTTTCCGCGGCCCGACCATAAGAACAAGGGCGAAACGGTCAGCATCCTTTGGGCAGCTGTCCGCTCCGAAAACATTGCGACCATCTGGCTTCTGGACCATCTGCTCGATAAGCTTTCCGACGGGGAGTTTGCAGAAGTTGCTCGGGAAAATGGATTTCTCAAGGGTGAAGAGGAGACTCTTGACGACTACCGCAAACGGCTTCGCGATAAGTACGGGCTTTATCTGAATGAAACGACGAAAAACGAAATCGAGTTTTCGAAGGCCCAGGCGAATTTGTACGAAAGATTGCTCTACGAAAATCGCCCGGCGGCAGCGCGGTCCGTTCGCAATATGTTCTATGGGCGCAATGTGGAAAACGGGAAGAAGCGTTTCCGCAAGCTTGAAAAGCCCTATTTCGCAAAATTCGACCACAACTTCTTGCGCTATCTATCGATTCTCAAGGCGTCTGATTTGGAAACCCTCTCCTCCGAAGGCGAAAATGATTCGGTTCCGAGAGACGACGAGATATATCCCGACTTGAAACTTTCCGATATCCGGAGGCTCAACGGCATGATGGAGATCCCGAGCGAGAATGCGGATTACGCTTCGGTCGAAAAATTGCGCTACTGGCCTGATTTCAAACGCTCTGTGGCGATGGCCGCCTTTGCGAGGTTCGCCGGTGAAATCGGTATTCACGGGAAGCTTCGCGAGGTTCTCAGCATGCCGCTAGGTGTCAACGAAGTAACGCTTGCCGAAATGACCGTTGCCTACCAGACGCTTCTTTCGGGAAAAGTTTACAAGTGCACCGATGGAGATTGGAACGATCCTTGCCTGGTAAAGGAAATCCGCGATAGGAATGGACGCTTGCTGTTTGAAAACCAGGTCGAGGCGAAGAAGATCCTTTCCGATACGCTGACAGAACAGGTCGCTGTGATGCTCCATTCCGTCTTCCGGTACGGCACCGCTTTCAGCCAGTATAGAAACATGACAATGACATCGCCGGGAGGCGATGCGACGCTTCTGTTTCCGACATTTGGAAAGACCGGCACGACAAACGATTACCGGAATGTGTCGTTCCTGGGGGCGGTCCCGACATTTGTTCCCGATAAGAACGGCTTTGCGGCGGATTCCGCCGTGGCGATCGGCAGCTATGTGGGCTTTGACGACAATCGCCCGCTGAAATTTGGGCGTACGCGCATAGCGGGGGCTTCGGGCGGGCTTCCGCAATGGGCTGATTTTGCCCGGAACATGATCCGAATCCGCGGGGAAAATTCCAAGGTAGATTTCCTGGATATTTCGATGCTCGCTTCCGGCAAGATTCCGCTCCGGTTGGTGACGGAACGCGGGGAAATTCCTGTGCACCCGATGACGGGTCTCCCGTCCTATGCTGCCGATGGCAAGGGAAAGAATGTTCCCCTGCTTGACGTCCCGGGATATACGCCGCAGACCCAGATGGAGTTTGCAGCGGTAAATGCGGCAAACGCGGGCTTTGTCACGTCGCTTTCCATGCCAAGCGTTCCGCTAGATTCCAGCCGGGCGGATCAGGGCGGAACCAGGCAGGAAAATGACGATTTTGAACTGCCCGAGGATTTCCTCGGCGAAAAAGCTTTTGTTCCCATTGAACCGGAAGGGTTTTGATAATGTCTAGAATCGGGTTCTGTCTTTTTGCCTTGGGTCTTGTGCTGCTTTCGGCTTGTGCGGGGACGTCTCCCGTGCCGAAAGTTTCGGAACCGCTTTCGCGGACGGAAAACTCCCCAACGGAAAATGCGGAGGGAGCGCGCCGGGAAGAAACTTCTGCACCAGCGGAGATCGAGAAATCCGGTACGGTCGAGATTCCGCTTCCCGATTCCGCTTCCTTCAAGAATGTGATCATTCAAGCGGACAGCTTGCTTCCCGATAAAGCGGAACCGTTTGATGTGTATGTCGAGATTTCGCGAATCGCTCGCAAGGCCCTGTCTCGCGCGGATTCTTTCAATGCCTTAGGAATGAAAGATTCCGTTTCCGCCATCGTCGAACAGTTTTTTGTCTTGAATCCTCTTTGGGAAGAATGGCAAAAATATGCGAAGTCGCTTGTCGAAAAAAATCAACAAAACGCAATCGCAAACGACGGATCGCTCAAAAGGCTTCTGATCGATTTTTCCAATGCGAACGCTCGCCGTGTGGACTTTTCGGAAATCAGGATGATTGCCGATTCTATCCGGACTTTTGCCTTGGACGATTCTTCTCGGCTCTTGGTGGATTCTGTTTTGCGGCTGGCCTATTCCCGAACTTTTGAAAAGGTGAAAAAATATCGGGATGCCGCGCTTACGGTCGCCATCGAAAAGGCGGAGTTTGACGATGCGGAACGAGGTCTTACCGATTTACTTTTGCGTTATCCGGATTTTGCCGACACGCTCCAGTTACGGAAATCCTTGATAAAAATTTCTTCGCTGCGTGCGGAAAATGCGGCCATGTCGGAATCGTATTGGAAAAATCATGACCCGAAGCTCTTGTTGAAAGAAGCGCAAAAGTTGGCAGCGGAATCCCAGTGGAATAAAGCCAAGGATATTTTCCTAAAGCTCAAATCGAGCAGTCTCCGCGGCGAGGCGGTTCGGGAACTGGATTCTCTCGGATCCAAATTTTGTACGGAAAAACGCCAACGTGCGGCAGCGCTCTTTGCCAAGTCCCAACGTAGTACGTCCGACAGGACGCAAGCTTTAAAGGACGCTGTCGGTGAACTTGACCTGTGCCTGGATTTTGCACCGAATTACGGGGAACGGGCGACCGTACTTTCCAACAAGGAATTCTTATTGCGAGAACTCGCCAAATGATTTTTGGATACGAGTGGTATCTCTACATTGTATTTTTTGCGATAGGGGCTTTAACAAGCGCGATAAACAGCATCGCAGGCGGAGGAAGTTCGGTCAGCTTGCCGTTGATGATTTTCTGCGGGCTTCCTCCGACGGTTGCAAACGGTACAAATCGTTTGGGATTGTTGGTCGGCGATCTCGCTTCGGCGGTACAGCTGTTTCGGCAAGGGTTGCTTGATGTGCGGCTTTTTCGGATGCTCATCGGTCCTACGCTAATCGGTTCGCTTTGCGGCGTTTTTTTCCTGGCGAAAATCGACGATCGTTTTTTTCAATGTATTCTTTCGGTCGCCATCTTTTTTGTCGTCATCATGAGCCGTGTCAAACGGAATTTTTTAGGAAAGCCGCCTTCTAGGCCTGTTGAAAGAATATCTCCGTTCGCCTTTGCCGGATTTCTGCTTGTCGGGATCTACGGTAGCGTGGTGCAAGTCGGAGTCGGTTTCGTACAGATTATTGCGCTGACCCGTTATACGGGTCTTGACCTTTTACGGGTGAACGCCTTGAAGAACGCCTTGACCGGATCCTTTTTGCTCGTTTCGACGGTTGGCCTTGTCGGGATGGGGAAAGTGGAATGGGGGCTCGCTGTCTGCGTTTCCGCCGGTTCGATTTGCGGAGGAATTTATGGAAGTCGCCTACAATGTAAAAAGGGAGATACTTTTATCGGGCGTTTTGTTTCTGTAGCGAGCCTAGGACTTGCTCTGTTTTTGATTAAAGATTTATTTGATTAATTTGTACCGAACCGCTTGAACTTGCCGACCTGTCTTACATAATGCGCACTGAAGCGCAATAAAAAGCGGACATTGTACCTGTTCGGTTTCTAGTTGGATCGTTTCAACAACTACGCCGTGCGCGAAAATTTTCGTAAGGAGATGATGCGTTGGGCTGGAGAACTTGGAGGAGGATGAATGAACGCCTGTATCCCCGGAAATGCTGGTGGATGTGAAGGTTTTTTCTATGAAAGTACTGCATTGAAGGAATTGTGTGTAAGATCTGGAGGCGCGACAGATTTCGAAGCACGGCAAAGAAGGTTCGGTTGCAACACCTATACTCGGAAGCAAAAAAAGTCGATGATTTCAAAAACTCGAGTTCGGAACAATGCAAGCCGCCGGATTGCGTCTGTTCTTATATCGATGGCAAATGCGGGCTTTCGTTTTTCTTTTTCCGAGGTTTTGCGGAAAGGCGAAAAATCCGATTCCGGGGACCGCACGATCTCGATCGGTTTGCCTAAGATCCTGTCCGGATTGGGCGGGGAGGATTCCTAGATTTTTTTGGGGAGTGGGCGAAAATTCGGTTATAACGGAGTTTACCATAAAAACAGGTACGCTTCAATTGCCTTTTCGAAAAATTTCGAGGCTTCCGGCTGGCTTTTGACTTCATTTTTGATGATTAGGGATGAATTCTTGAATTTTTTTAGAAAGATTTTTTGCCGATTATGTCCAATATGCGACTCTTTTTGTGTATATAATGTAAATATCTAGAAGATTGAATGCGTTTGTGGATGTTTTTTATGTTGCAAGTGAAAAACAAGCGAAAATAGCGAGAAAAGCCCTTGACGGGATTTCCGGAATTTCTATAATTGGCGTCG
>CAKUXP010000031.1 GCA_934700345.1 uncultured Fibrobacter sp.
GCGCCTCGCTTTTTTTTTCGCAAAATATAGCAACGCATTGCGAATTTTTCAATATTATTTAGGGATAAATTCTTAATGCAAAGGATACCCATTTTTAGGTATCCTTTTGACACTTAAGCCGGAAATTTGATTACCGGAAGTTCAAAATTCCCAACGCCCGTTCGATGGTCTCCCTGTCTATTCCGAAAATTTCGTGCAGGCGTTCCACGCGATTCGACGGGTGAATTTGTTCCAAATGCGAACCGTTTTTGTCGCGGACGAGAAGGTTCCCCTTTTGAAAATAATACTGGATTCCCTTTTCCCGGTCGAGCTTGTTCAAAACGGGATAGGTCATCATTTCTCGATTAAAGGATTCGCTCCAATGCTTTTGAAACTCCTGCGGGGAAACTCCCCGGATGTCGAATTCGAATCGGAGCTTGAGCGGCCCTTTGAAGGAACCCGTGAAAAGCCCGAGGACGCCGTTTTCGAAGTCGAGGCGCACCGCGTTGGGAACCAGCGGAAAAAAGGCCTGAGACTTTTTGAAAGGAATCGCTTCCGGAATTTTCAGCGGTTCGAAAATCAGGTATCCCGGATCCAGTAAAAAGTTTTCGCTGTCGATGGGTAACAGTAGGGCGCAGTGGATATTCTTTTCGATGCGCTTGTCGCCCATCAGAAGTTTCGGTGCGTATCCCATGTGGCGGAGTTCCTGGTAAAGGTGCCATGTCAGACTGAAACATGTTCCGCCGCCCATCCAGGAGTCCAGATTGTTTTCATAGCTGTCGTCGAGCTTTCGGGCGTTGTCCGCGTTTCCCGCTTGGGCGTAGCGGATGATCTTTGTCAGGTTTTCGTAGGTGACGTGCGAAATGCGTTCGCAGAGGTCCAGAATTTCTTGCTGCATCGTGAAAAACTATGGCTATTTCTTGTTTTTGAAAAATACCTGTCCCTTGGAATTCTTGCGCTCTCCGAAGTATTCCGTGGCGCGAATCAGCTGCGCCCATTTTGTATAGCCGAAGCTTCGCGGACTCAGACGGACCAGCTGGTTTATCTGTTGCGAAATTGCGGAAGCTTCCGCCCAGCCGTCGTCATCGGATTTTTCGTTGATCGCTTCGCGGATTGCCTTCATGATTTTTGTGTTTCCTCGGAGTTTGTTCTTGTCGATTTTCTCGATGGTGCTCGTGGAGTCGTCGCTTTCTGTCGGTTTTTTAAACTTGTCGATGTAGGTGAACGTGTTGCAGGAGTCGATAAATGGCTGAGGCGTTTTTTCTTCTCCGAACCCGATGACCTGTTTGGACTTTGCCCGAAGCTTCATCGCTAGAGGCGTAAAGTCGCTGTCGCTGCTGACGATGGCGAACAGATCGACATTTTCCGTGAAGAGAATTTCCATTGCGTCGATGGTCATTGCCAAGTCGGTGGCGTTTTTTCCCCGTGTGTAGGGAAACTGCTGGACGGGCTGGATGGCGAAAGGATGCAAAACCTCTTCCCAGGGATTCGAGCCTTTCCAGTTGCCGTAGGCGCGCCGTATATTGGTTTCTCCGTATTTGGAAAGTTCTTCCATAATGCCGTAGATGGCGTCTGCCTTGGCATTGTCGCAATCGATAATCAGGGCGATTTTGTTTTCTGAGTTCATAGGGATATGGGATTTAGGGCGTGAAACAATTTGAATGTTCTTGACTTTTGGCGTTCATGCGGATTTCTGAACTTTACTTTCCGATGCAAAAGCCGTTGAAAATTGCCTGTAATACGTCTTCGCTTGAAATTTCGCCGGTGATGGATGCTAGGGAATTTAGGACCGTGCGCATTTCGAAGGCGATGAGTTCTACCGCGGGATTTGTTTCTATCAGGTCCTGGATTCGCACGAGACCGTTGTCCGCTTCGCGGAGCGCAGCGCATTCGCGTTCGTTTGTAATCCAGTATTCGTCGCCGCTTTCGCCTTGCGGAAAAAGCGTTTCGTTCAGTTTTTCCTTGAACGCGGAAAGTCCGTAGCCGGACCTTGCCGAAACGTTAATTTGCGCGCAATTTTTCCCGTCGGTAGAATTTTCGCAAGAAATCAGATCCGACTTCGAAAGAACCACCCAGTGTTTTTTTCCTTTCGCTTCGGCGATTTGCCTTTGGGCCTTTTCGGAATGAAGCGTTGTGGCATCGACGAGGCAAATGGCTAGGTCGGCGGATTCTACCGCGGATTCACTTTGGGCCATGGAGCGTCTGTCCAGTTCGCCCTGCGGGGTTTCGGAAATGCCTGCGGTATCGACTAGCGTGATGTCTCCGGCGGGAAGCGCAAGCGAAACCTCGATAAAGTCCCGGGTCGTCCCCGGAATGTTGCTTACGAGTACGCGGTCTTCTTCGAGAAGAGCGTTTAGCAGGCTGGACTTTCCGGCGTTTGGCGCTCCATAGAGAACGATTCGCGGTTTGCGGTTAAGCGCTCCGGAATTCCTAAAGTGCCTGATTAGGTTCTGGATGCGCTGCCGAATTTCGTCAAGGCGTTCTTTCCAGCCGCCTATATTCGGGTTGGCTTCCTCTTCGACAAAGTCAACGTCCAGCTCGATTCTTGCGGAGAGATCCTTTAACTTGCCTGCAAGCTCGCGGATTTCCCTCGAAAATTTTCCCGAAAGAAGCTTGTGCGCGTTTTCAATGCCGACAAGCGTTTGCCCGTGAATGATGTCGGCGACGGATTCCGCCTGCACCAGGTCCATTTTGCCATTCAGGAAGGCTCGCCTGGTAAATTCCCCGCGATAGGCGATGCGGACGTTTGGAATTTCGCACATCGAACCGATAAGGCTCCGGACGATCAGCGGGTTTCCGTGTGGGAAAAGTTCCAGGGAATCTTCGCCTGTGTAGGAATTCGGGCCTGCGTAAAAGATGAAGACGAGCGAATCGATATGCTTTCCTGTCTGTGGATGACGGACCGTTGAAAGCGTCGCCATGCGCGGCGTCGGGTTTTCGGCTGTGAACATTCTTTTCAGGATGGTGCGGGTGTCCGGTCCGCTGACACGGATAACGGCCAGTGCGGATGTGCCGTTCGGGCTGGCAGGGGCTACGATTGTCTGTTCCACAATGGAAATATAGCTTTTCGGCGTAAGCGGAATCCGGTTTGCGGGAAGCCTGCATCCCTTGTTCCTTTTTTGGATTTTTTTGAGATTTTTTGATTTTTGGTATTCGATTTACCTATTTTCTAGACAGATAGGAGATATATGATGCAAAATTTGCCCACAAAAGAACAGATTGTCGCCGTGGTTCGCGACGAGCCGATGGTCGGTAGCCAGCTCCGCCGATCGATGGGCATTTCAAAACACAATAAATTGGCTTTTAAGCAACTTCTCGCCGAAATGGTCAGCGAAGGAACGCTCGCCCGGACAAGCAACAAGGAATATACGCCAGGAAAGAGCGAGGTCGAAACTCTCGATTCGGATAGAAAGGATAACCGCCGTCCGGCGGCGACAAGCCGTCGCAAGGCGACGTTTGACGATGACGAAAGCCGCGTTCACCGCGGAGTCTTGAACCCGGACGGAAAGGACTGGTGGAAAGTCACCGATTCCGCTTCGGGAAAAGTTTATGAAATGGCGCACCGCAGCAAGGCGCCCGGCAAGGACGGCGATACGATTGCGTTTACGCTTTATCCGCATCCGAAACTAAAGCATTCGATGCTTGCGAAACTCGACCGCTCGTCAATGGAAGGCGAACTTTCCTGGAATGCGGTCAAAACGCAGTTTATGAAGGACGCTTCGCTTCCATCGGACTTTTCCGATTCCATTATGGAATTTGTGAACAAGCAGGAAGAACCGTCGGAAAAGGATTTGGTCGATGGGCGGATCGATTTGCGAAAGACTTATATCCTGTGTATCGACCCGGATGGAGCGATGGACCATGACGATGCGATTTCGGTCGAAAAGCGTCCCGATGGGGGATTTCACCTAGGCGTGCACATTGCGGACGTGAGCCACTACGTGCCCGAAGGCTCCGAGCTTGACGACGAAGCTCTTACACGCAGCTTTACGCAGTATCTGCCGTGGACCGCCGTGCCGATGCTTCCCGATAGACTTTCTAGCGACCTGTGTTCCCTGCACCAGGGCGTTGACCGTCTAGCGTTCAGCTGCCTTATGGAACTCGACGCGAACGCAGATGTCGAAAGCTTTGAATTCAAGAAGACCCTTGTGAACATCACTGCGGGTATTACCTATGGCGAAGCGGTGAAACGCTTAGAAAACGGCGATGAACACGTGAAAGTCTTGCAGGATGTCGCGGACTTGCTCAGGGCGAACCGCAGAAAAACGGGAATCCTGGAACTCGGCAGTACGGAGCTTTGCTGCAAGTTCGACGAGAACGGCGAACCGGAAAAAATCGTGCCTCGCGAAGAGAACGAGTCGGATCATTGGATCGAAGAATGCATGCTGATAGCGAACCAGTGCTGTGCCAAGGAGCTGGAACGTCGGCAATTGCAGGGTGTTTTCCGCGTTCACGAAGCTCCCGATACGAAGGATATCATGGAACTGTATTACCTGATGCCCGACCTGTTCAAGGACAGCCCGATTTCACTTCGGGAACTGGGAAAGCCTCGCCGTGGCGATACGAATCTGAACCCGGAAATCTTCAAGCTTTACCAGCACTTGATTGCGCGGGCGAAAGGCGATGATGAAATTATCATGCGGATTTTGCGCAGTATGCAGAAGGCGCATTACGATAGCAACTGCTTTGGTCATTTTGCCTTGAACTGGCAGGACTATGCGCACTTTACGAGCCCGATCCGCCGCTATGCGGATTTGTGGTGTCACCGGGAACTTTCGCGCAAGACACGGGAGGAAACCGATGCGAAGCGCGCCTGGGACGTGGTGTCGGTCTGTTCCGAAATTTCGGCGAACGAGGTGAAGAACCAGAAAACGGAACGCATGTCGCTCAAGGTCTGTGCAACCTGGCTCTTGCGGAAGCACCTCGGCGAGGAATTCGATGCAACGGTGACAGGCGTCCAGGAGTGGGGTATCTATGTCGGCGTCGATGATCCGCAGGCGGAAGGGCTTGTGCGTTTTCGGGATATCGCCGGTTCCGATTACTATATCTTTAATCCGGACAAGGGCGTTGTCTATGGAAAGCGTAGCGGGAAAACCTTTGCGCGCGGCGACAAGGTTCGGGTCCGTCTGCTCCGCACGAATCCGGTTCGCGGGGAAGCGGACTTTGCTATCCTTTCCAAAATTTCCGACGGCAGGCTCGGCAAGATGAAGGAAAAATCCCGCGATGAAGTCGCCGAAGAACTCGGGCTTGTCTCGCAGCCGGATGAAAGCGAACTTTCAAGCCTTCGCCCGAGTGAACGGCGGAAAGTCCGCGAATCCTATGGCGGAGACCGCAAGGCGAACAGGCGGAAAACGGATCGGTCCGCGAGTGCGGACTACGGTCGGAGTCGCGGACGCTCGTCGGAATCAGAAGGTCGTTTCGGAAATAAAACGCGCCGCTCGGGGAAGGCTTTCGGTCGAAAGAAGAAGACGGGAAGCTTTGGCAATTCCCGGCGGGATTCCGGTCGGATCCATTCGAAAAAACGCTGACCGATGCCGGAACAGAAAGTAATACCTCTGCGGAAGATTCTCTACGCCTCGTACCAGACGGGAGAATCGTTGCCGGGATATGTGCGTTATGCCTTGGATGGGCTTTGCCGAACAGGGTTTTCGGTTGTCTATCTCACCAATGAACGCGATTTGGACGCATCGTCCCATGCTTTTTTGAATTCCAACCGGATCGAGCTTTTCTTTACCGAAAACCGCGGCTATGACTTTGGAATGTGGAAACGCTATATCCAATATACGGCGAAGTTCCGTCGCGAGGAATGGGAAAGGCTCGTTCTGGTGAACGATTCCATTGTCTATTTCCAGAACCGTTTTCTCGCCTTTTTCAATGCGGCGGAAGAAAATCCGGCGGATGTCGTGTCGCTTACGGAAAACGACGAGTTTGCGCCTCACCTGCAGTCGTTTTTTCTGTATTTCAAGGCACCGGCCATTTCGCCTTTTTGCCAACGGCTTCTCGACGAGCCCGAAGGCCTGGATTTTTACGACACGGTCAAGCGGCAGGAAGTTGGGACCAGCGTCTTTTTGCGCGAACGGGGATTTTCCCTCGCGGCGCTCTTTCACACCCAAGGGCCCGTACTTTTTTCCTATGCGGAACTCATCCAAAAACAATGCGGATTTGTAAAGCGTAAGCTTCTGGAAGGCAGATGGACCCGGTCGGATGTCTTCTATTTCTTTGACCAAGACGCCCGGGAAGCGCTCCGGACGGACTACGTCGAACACATCCAAAAGTTCGGTTCGCCGGACAGCGACTTTGACCCGAAATGGCTTCTGGGCTTCAAAAAATCCTTCGGAATGGCCCTGTTTCAAAAATTCCGGTTTGCCCTCTACCGGCTTCTGTGGCAAATCCGGCGGGGGAAAGTAGTATAAGCCACCTCCGGCAAAGCAAATTCAAGATTTCACAGGGAAACACCTGTTTTATACAAAAAAGCGCATTTGATCGCAATTTTATATTTTTGCATAGAGATAGTGTGCGAAAATATTGTTTTTTTTTACTTTTAGAAAGTATATTTAATTTTTAGCTTTAATCTTTTTCCTTGTGGAGGACATTATGAAAAGACTCATTCTTGGCATTCTTGGGCTAGGCTCCATTATTAATGCCCAACTGCTAGACAGTAAAAACATTCCATTGCCCACATTTACTCCAATAAGTAAAATGAGCAAAGATATTGCCGCATTCATTGCTCAATCCGATACACAGCAAAATGAATTTTCTTTAAAAGCGGCAAAGCGAGACATTTTAGGAAGGACAACGCAGGATTCAACCCTCTATTTAACAGAAAACTCCTCAAAAAAAATAAAAGTTGTAGTTGATTTTACTCCATTAAACCATTCTTTAAAAACAAATGTTCAAGGCCGCTACGAACTGTCTTCTAACAACAGCGAAAAAAAATTTTGGTTGAATGGAGAACAGTTGCCCGAAGTCAACTACTTTGAAAGCATCAAAGAACTTGCCATCAAACAACAAAATGAGATCGGGACATATCGAGCACCTCAAATCAAATATTTAACGGCGAAAGAAATAAAGTCCTTAATGAACGGACCGGACATTGTATTTATTTCCAAATTTCAAGAGCCGGAAATGTTGAGCAATGACACTACGGTTGGCAACACTATCTATTATAGCGATTCACTTATTCGACTTCAATCACAAATTCAAACCTCAGCCTTTTCAAACGGATACAAAGGACAGGGAATAGGCGTTTATTTTACAGAAACCGGTTGTCCAAAATTAAGTCATACAAACACTGCTTTGTATAATCAAGGCAACACCTGTATTCGTGGAACCCGCTCTCATCCGACACAAGTTGTCCGCGTTTTGCAAACAACAGCCCCAAACGCAATGATTTACGGTTTTGATCAAGAAAATTATCCAGAGGACCCGTCGGAATATTCACCCCAAATATACATTGGTTCTCATTCATGGTCCAATAGTGCAGATTCCGTGTACACGGCTGAAGATCAAAGTATGGACAATTACATTTACTCAAACAAGATTATAGAATTCGTTGCAGCTGGCAATACAAGAGGTTCCACAAATTATGTAACATCCCCGGGAAAAGCCGTTAATGCTATTACGGTTGGAGCAATAAATCCCGATTCTTATACATACGCTTCATATTCCGGATGGAAAAATCCCTCTCTTGGAAATCAAAAGCCGGAAGTCGTCAACTTTACCCATTTTTACTTTCCGAATGACCCGCATTTTAGCCTCTCGGTAAACGGCAGCGTCCAATCCTATAACGGGACATTCAACGGAACAAGTGCATCAACACCCTATACAGCCGCAATGGCAGCTGATGTTCTATCTCAGCATTCTTTTTTCAAAAATCACCCGGAAATGTTTAAAGCCTTGATGATGACCGGCAGTACAAAATACATCAACAATTCGTACTTTCAAGGGGACAAAGACAATTATCACCGGATTCGAAAGCTTCCGCTATACTCCAAAATGGCATGGAATACAAGATCTGCCTACTGGAACGGAAACAACGATGGATTCTTTGGCGCAGATTCATGCATCCGGTTTACGGAGTCAAGCATTGACTCTGGAAAAACCTACCGGATCGCAATATCTTGGCTTACTCTAGGCAGCTATGTGATGCAACATAATATGCTCTCCCAGGATTTAGATTTATTCATTTACCAAGGAGGAACTTTAATCGCTTCATCATCCGCACCGAACAATCCTTTTGAATTAGTTGAGTTTACAACAAATTCATCAACCGACTTAACCATTGTGATTAAACGCATCCGCAATGCGCAAGTCGACAACGTGATTCTCGGATACAACCTCTTAAAAACAAACTAAAACAAGGAGAAACCTATGAATATTTTCAACCTGATTCCTCTTGCTTTGGCGATTTTCCTTTGCGCCTGCTCCTCCGAGTCTTCGAGTGGAAGCACAAACGCCTCGGCCGAAGGCGCACAACGAACAGCGGAAGTCCATTCTTCGTCTTCAACGGAAAGCTCTTCGTCATCAAATGTTTCGTATGGCATTGTTCCTATTGACACAACGAATCAAACCGGAAGTTCCCAGGACGTGAAGGGTTCCGTTGACGATATGACTAGCATGACATCGTCTTCCAAAACGTCCTACCGTTTTACGACGGAAGCGATTGAACTATACGGTTCTGACGATTACATTTTCGCCTATTACGAAGAAAACGGCGTCCAAGGACTTCTCGGATGCTCCAAAGGCTCCGTAACGGTCACCTACCGGATTCTGTGGAATTCCGATTCCAGCGAAAGCTACGTCGGATGGCTTATTTCCGGAGCCTACTGGAGTAAAAATTGCGTTCGCGATTCCGCGTATTTTACAAATCGATGCGCCGAAGAAAACGGAGAACTTGTCGATTATAACAACGGATGCGAAGTAAACAATCTGCAGCTTTCATGCGTTTACCCATACAAGACGTCGGACATTCCCGCATCGCTCAAATCTTTCGGCAAGGATCTACACGACTGGGAAGCCGCGTGCGAAGATTCTTCCGACACTTCAGAAGATTAAACCCTTAAACGCCGCGGACCGCGTCGATAAAGGCGCGGACATTTTCAGTCGGTGTCTCTGGCAAGATTCCGTGTCCGAGATTCATAATGTGCGGACGGTCTTTGGCCAATTCGAGAATTTCCCTCGTGCGGAGTTTGATTTGCAAAGGATTGGTGAAAAGAAGCGCCTGGTCTAGATTCCCTTGGAAAACATTTGCCGGATATCTTTTGAAAAGCGAGGAAAGCTCCGAACGGTGATCAACGCCGAAAACGTCTGCGCCGAGCGTCAGGATCGATTCGGTCAAGTGGGAAGCCCCGTTGGCGTAATGAATGATCGGTGCATCCGTGAATCGATGTACAATGGAAATTACTTTTTCCGTGTAAGGCTTTGCCATCTGCTCGTAATCCGCTTTGGCGAGATGCCCCGCCCACGAATCCATGATGACCAGGGCGTCCGCCCCCCATTTAGCCTGGAAGGCGAGGTATTCTCCTGTGACTTGGGCGATAAAATCCAGAAAGGCCTTGAATGTTTGCGGTTCGTTGTAAAAAAGAGCCTTTGTCCGGAGCAAATCCTTTGAACTTCCCCCTTCGATGGCGTAAGAGGCTATTGTCAGCGGACCGCCGACAAATCCGAGGAGAGATTTCGATTCGGAAAGTCCTTTCCGTACGAGTTTGATTGCTTTTGCCGTATAGTCCAGATTCTTTTCAAAATCGACATTGTGTAAACTTTGCACATCGGAAATCGATTGGACAGGGTTTGTGATGGCGGGACCTTTGCCCGGTACGAACTTCAGGTCGAATCCCATATAGGGAAGCGTTACCAGGATGTCGCTGAACAGAATTGCGGCATCGAGATCGAATCGCTTGATTGGCTGGAGAGTCGCTTCCGCTGCGGCTTCCGGATTTTTGACGAAGGAGAGGAAATCGGGGAATTTTTGGCGAAGTTCCCGGTATTCCGGCAGGTAACGGCCTGCCTGGCGCATTATCCAGACTGGCTTTTCGGTTGTCTTACCGCGGGCGGCTTTCAGAAAAAGCGTTTCCATTGTTTCCTCAGGGACGTTCCGCTTCGACGCACCACCACTCGTCGCGGGTCTGTTCGCGGAGCGTCTTGAACCGGCATTCCTTGAACCAGTCGAGCACGTAGTCCTTTTCGGCGGTGAGCTGCCCCGTCAAGATGAAGTGTCCTTTGTGTGCGAGCAACCGTTCCACGTCTTTTCGCAGTGGCCAGAACTCGGTGCGAATCATGTTGCAGACGATATGGTCGAATTGAGTACCCGCTTTGAATACATCCAGAAACCCGAAGACTGCAAGTGCGTTTTCGCAGTGGTTCCTTTCAAAGTTTTCGGCGATGCAAGGGAGGGCAAGCAGGTCGATTTCCGTTCCGATGGCGAGTTTCGCACCGAGCTTGTCGGCTAGCATCGTGAGAATGCCCGTTCCCGTTCCGATGTCGAGAAAACTCTTTCCTTTTAAATCGAGATTTTCAATCATGCCGGCGATGAGGGACGTGGTCGCATGGTCGCCTGTACCGAAGGCGCTTTTCGCTTCGAGCTCGATCAAGATAGAATCGGTTTCCTCGGGAGTGAAATTTACCCACGGCGGCCTGACCCAGAGGCGTTTTGAAACGTGGACGGGCGTTGCGCGATCTTTCCACCAGCGATCCCAATCCTTGGCGATTTCGTCTTCGGTTGTAAAGCGATATTCGGGAAACCTGGAAATAATCGCTAGTCGCTTTTCGGCGGAATCGGCATAGAAGCAAAAATCGGTTCGATCGGACGTCGATGTTTCGAGCTCTTCCAGTGCGCCGACGCCGGCGTCCATGAGAAATACCGTGGCGATGTCGTAATCGGACGCCTTGCAGTGGCCGGTTGCCTTGTACCAGATTTCACTTGTCTGCATAGAATTTCCTCTGCAATGTCTTTTGGATTACCTGTCGCGGGCTTGCGATGAAAAGGCTTGAGCCGGCGATGACCAAAGCGATACTTGCGATTTTTGTCGGCGGAAACGGTTCGGAAAAGACGACCGCTCCGGCTAGGATGGGAACGACCGCTCCGATGGCTGCGCTAAAGGGAATGACGAATAGGGCGCGCCCGCGTGAAAAGGCTATCTGGGTGAAAATAAATGCGGTGAGGTAGGCGGCGAGAAACGCATATAGCCGGATGTCCGAAATCCAGAACAGAAGTTCGTTCCATGACATTTCGATTCCCTTTTCGGTCGCATCGATGGCGAGGCTCTTGTAGAGAATGTCGGAAAGTCCGTAGCCGATTCCCATGACGAGCGAATCGCTAACTTCGTTTCGACGGAAAATCGCATAGCTGGCGAAGGCGAAAAGGCTCGCTCCGCAGATAAAAATCCATAGAGCCTTGGTGTCCTGGGAACCGGCTTCTTCGCCGATTTCAAAAGCTGCGCAGAGAAGGCCGCAGAGAACGCAGACGATGGCGAGTACGATCCGGCGGTTGATGGGTTCCTTGAGAAAGATGCGCCCGAAAATCGCCGTGAGAACGGGATTCAGTGCGGATATTGGCTTGACGAGGCTCAGGTTGTAAAGCGCCATCGCCGCATAGTTGCCGACGTTTCCGAGTGCGGACAGGGAAAAACCGGTCCACCAGCGCTTTGACGAAAGAAATCCGAAGAGAAAGCGTATCGGATGATGAATGTCCGCTTTTTTACCGGATGCCGTGATACCCGATTTCGAAAGGACGTTTCCGAATGCAAAGCAGATCGCCGCGCCCAATGTGAGAACGAAGAAAAGCATTTAGCGGTTCCATACCTCTGCATAGACCCAGTAGTTTCCAATGACCCGCTTCACGTAGTCGCGTGTTTCCCAGTAGCTGATTTCCTCGGCGCGCAAATCCCAGGGGAGATTCTTGCCCGCAGCCTGCCAACGTTTGGCTGGTCTTGGCCCGGCGTTGTAATTGGCGAGGACATACATCGGGTCGTTTTCGTATTCGACGAGAAGATCCTTGAGATAGCGCACGCCCAACCTGATATTTACATAGGGGTTGTAAAGAAGTTTCGGCGAAAAGGATTTTAGGCCTTCTGCCTTGGCGAGCTTCTTGGCAGTCGGGGGAATAATCTGCAAGAGGCCGCAGGCGTTGGCCGGGCTTGTTATCAGGTAGTTGAACGTGGATTCCTGCCGCATGACGCTATATACGAATAGCGGGTCGATGGATGAATCCGCAGCGGCGAAAACCTTGTCCTTGAACGGCATCGGGTAGAGGACCTTCATCACGTTTCGCGGTGCGTCGGCCAGGTGCTTTCTCGGAATGAGGTTCTGAAACGAACGCGCCAAGGCGTATCCCTGGATGAGTTCGTCGTAGGCAAGAAAGAGTTTTGCATAGCTGTAAAGAAAATCCAGACGGGACCTGTTCTTCTTTTTCGCAAAATGGAAAATGTCGTAAGCCTCTTCGGCGAATCCCAGGTCGAGAAGTCGCTTGACTTTTTGGTAGCGTTCCGTGCTGTGGGACGTGTCGGTGGTTCCGCCTTGGACGGAACGGATCCATTTTGTCGTCTCGGAATCGGACAGGTCTTTTGGCGCAAGCCAGGGAACCGCGGAGGAATCCAGGAGGCTGTATTCGACGAGCTTGACGCGGGAACGGTGTGCGTAATAGCCGACCGGAAAGTCCTTGATGCAGTCGAGGTAGGCCGCCTTGGCTTCTTCCGGCTTATTTTGTGCGTAGTAGATGTCGCCGAGGAACATTCTGGCTCCGCTAGAACTCCAGAGAAAATCCGAATTCCTTGCCTTGTTGAATGCGGTTATTGCGGAGTCGATCTTGCCTTGCTTGAAATAACATAGGGCGATTCGGAAATCGGCCCATTTCTGCTTGTTGCTCTGCTTGAATTTCGGATTGTTCAGGGAGTCGTAGCTCGCGATGGCCTCGGTGAACATCTCCTTCTGTTCTAGTTCAAAGGCTCTTACCCAGATATTGTTTGCGTTCTGGAGCGTATAGCGGAACTTTTCCTGGAAGAGAGAATCGATTTGGTTTGCCTGCTTGCCCATCTTGTTTGCGCGGTAGAGGCGGACGAGCGATTGCAGCCATGTGGCGCGGGCTTCAACGCTATCGACGAGGAAACGGTACGTTTTGATGGCGAGCGAATCGTTCTTGAGGTTACGGTACGCGGCGGCTTGGTGTTCCCAGAGGGAAATTCGGGCTTTTAGGGAAAGCGTGCTCGATGGGAGTTTCCAGAGCACGGAATCTTCCGAATTCTTTAATTCGGGCGTTTGGGAGGAATCCCTGACCGGAGCCTTGGACGCATCTAGCGCAAAAATGGAATCGATGAGGACGACGCATTCCGTGTGAAAGCCATTGCTGCAAAGCCTGTTCGCATAGGTGATTTTTTCGTCCAGGGATTCGACGGGAGAAAGTTTCCGGATCCGCCGGAGAGCATCCCAGGCCGCATCGCCGTATTCCGATGGGTGGGCGATGACATAGAGGTAGGCTTTTTTTGCCGCCTTGAAGTGCCGCGCCTGTTCGAGCAGGACGCCTTTCCGGTAGCGCAGTTTTGGTTCGCGCGGATCGTCTCCGTAGCTTTTTAGGAACGATTCGATGGAGTCCGCCTTTGCTTTTGGCTTTATCTTTGGGCTTTCCAGCGTCATGTCCAGCCGGATGCGGTCCGCAAATTCCTTCCATTCGGGGGAATGGGGAAAGCGTCTGTCGCCTTCGGCGATGGTCTTTTGCGCCTTTGCGTATCGCTTTTCTTCGAATTCCGAACGTGCAATTCGGGAAAGAATGCTCTTGTCGATGCTCGAATCCTTGCCGATTAGGTTTCGATAGGCGGAAATGGCGACAGAATAGTTGTCGCTGTAATAGGCCTTTGCCGCGCAGGCAAAATCCTTTTCGATGCTTTCCGGTAGCGTGTCACAATTTTTTTGGCTGCGGTTGAACCGGATGATCCTGTCCTGAAAATCGTAGCCGGAGACCAGTTCTTCCTTGGACCCGTTTTCTGAGGCTTGAAGAGCCGTGCAGGCGAGAAATGCCAGGAGAAAAATATTTCTAACCATCTTTTGCCAAAGGATTCTTGACGTCATGCGACGTGATGAAACTCGAAATGCCGAGATCGATAATCATCTGCAGGTATTTTTGCCGGAGATAGCGGTTGACGCTTGCCGCTGTGTCCATCTTGAGAACGGTTCGGGCGGTTGCCTTGACATCTTCGTAGTTCACGGACCGGATGATTTTCTTGCATTCCATGATGCTCCATGGAGTCATGGACAGTTCATCGACGCCTAGACCGACGAGGACAAGGGTTGATAGCGGATCTGAACTCATTTCACCGCAAACGCAGACGGGAATCCCTTCGTGGTGGGCGGCGTGAACGGTTCGGTCAATCATATTGAGAACAGCGGGATGGTGCGGTTCGAACAGGTTCGCTATCAGTTCGTTTGTACGATCGACAGCGAGCGTGAACTGGATCAGGTCATTCGTCCCGATGCTGAAAAAATCGACTTCCTTGGCAAGAACATCGACCATCATGACTGCTGCGGGAACCTCTATCATGCAGCCGATTTTTATTTCCGGCAGGGTGATGCCTTCGTTGAGAAGCTGAGTGCGGCATTCCTGGTAAAGCTTTTTCGCTTCGCGCAGTTCGTTTAAACTGCTTATCATGGGAAACATGATGCGGAGATGCCCAGATCGGCTTGCGAGAAGGAGTGCGCGCAGCTGTTCCTTGAAGAGGTCCTTGCGGGAAAGGCATACGCGGATGGAACGCCAGCCCATAAACGGATTCGCCTCGTCTGTCGCGGAAATATCCGTTACGAGTTTGTCTCCGCCTGCGTCGAGCGTCCGGATGACGACGGGATACGGATTCAGTCTTTTTAAAATGTGTGCGTATGCGGCAGCCTGTTCTTCGCAGGTTGGCGTTCCTTTCCGGAAGAAGAGAAATTCCGAACGGTAAAGCCCGATGCCCGTTGCACCGAAGTCGAGGACGGATTCCGCTTCGACGGGAAGCTCGATGTTCGCTTGCAGCGTGATGTACTTGCCGTCGAGCGTCATCGGCTCTAGTTGCCGCATCGTGAAAAGTTCTTGCTTCTGCTTGTTGTAAACGGCGAGCTTTTCCCGAAAACGGTTCAGGTCGTCTTCGTTCGGGTTGATAATGACCATGCCGCCCGTGCCGTCGATGAAGAGCGAGTCGTCTTCCTCGATTATCAGGGAGATATTTCGCAGGCCGGAAACCGCCGGAAGTTGCATCGCCCGGGCGAGAATCGAAATATGGCTGGTTCGTCCGCCGATATCTGTCGCAAATCCGAGAACCTCTTCCTTTTCGATGGACATCAACATGCCGGGTGTGAGTTCGTGCGAGATGATGAGCGCAGGTCCCGACGATTTTTTTTCGGTGCGCTTGGGAACGGCTTCGTCAAGTGCGGAAAGCAGCCGGTTGTAGAGTTCCTTCAGATCCGTGGAGCGTTCCCGCATGATTTCGCTCTTGCTGTTTTCGAACTGGGTGATCAGGGCGGAGAGTGTGCTGTGCACCGCCCAGCGAGCGTTGTGGGCTTCCTTGCGGATGCTCGAAACGATTGGGCTTATCAGCATGGCGTCCTTGAGCATCATCAGGTGCGAATCGAAAATTCGGCTCTCGCTTTCCCCGAGACGCTCGGTCGTCACTTTTTTCAGGTTCTCGATTTCTTTTGCAGTCGTTTCCACCGCCTTGATAAAGCGATTTTCTTCCGCGGCGAGCGCGCTTTCGGGAAGTGCGGAAGGATCCAGGGAAAACTTCCTGTTTTCGATCTTTCGAATTGGCCCGTATGCGTAACCGGGAGATGCCGCTACTCCGACAAGGACGGTGCGGATTTTCTGTTTTTCAGCCGTTTTGGTCTTCATGGAAATTTTCGCGGAAAAGTTGTTCTAGCTGGTCGAGAACCTGTTCTTCGTCTTCGCCGTTTGCGCTGAACTTCACGGTGGATCCGGGCGTGATGGCGAGCATCATTACGTTGAGAATGCTCTTGGCGTTTACCTTGTTCCCTTCGTATTCCAGGGTGATGTCGCTTTTGGATTTCCCGGTGATATCGACGATCATTCCCGCCGGGCGAGCGTGTACGCCGAGCCTGTTTGTAACAACGATTTCTCTGCTTTGCATAGATTACCCGATAGAGCTAGAAGAGGTCCAGATTGACGTCGAGACCGTCCTGGAGGATGATTTTGAAGAGACTGTCCGCGGAGTGGAGCGTTTGAAGCAGGTCATCATGAAGAGAGCGGTCGTTCAGGAGAATTCCCGCCGTGTTGTCCTTTGTCTGCAACTTCTTCGTGATGGATGTCAGCCGGTCGGTGACGGAATCCAGCTTCCCGATGACGTTTCCCGCATCTTTCATCAGTCCGCTTGCGTCAGATAGGAGTTCTCCGACAGGGACCGCCGTCGTATCGAGCAGGGCATTGACCTTGAGCGTCGCCGCGTTGAGGTTTTCGAGGCTTTTCCTGATTTGCGGATCCGTATCGGCGAGCATTCGGGAAAGTCTGTCTTCCAGGTTTTCCGCCTTGTTCATCATCGTTCTGAACTGTTTTCGGAATTCGGGATTGGCGATGGTGGAATCCATTACTTGGTGGACGGATGTGATGAGAACCTTTGTCGAGTCGATGATTTCTCCGGCAAGGCCTAGGGCTTCTGCGATTCCCGCATCGAATTGCCCATCGATGGTGTCGCCCGGAGCGTAGCGCGCCGAGGAATCGTGCAGGATGACTCCGATTTGGCGTTCGCCCATGATGCCGATGTTCTGGACGCGAATTTCGGATCCGACGGGAATCTTGACATCGTTGCGGATTCGCACAACGACCAGTACGCGATTTCCCGAAAGATAGATGTCTTCGACTTTTCCGAGCTTTACCCCGTTGATTTTCACCGGATCGTCTAGCGTCAGCGTACTTACTTGCGGAAAGCGCAGGTAGTAGGTGTCGAAAACTTCGCGGGGATCCTTGTCGTTCAGGAAGAATAGGCCAAAAATCAGGATGATGATGGCCAGCAGAACGACTAGTCCGACAGCGAGATATAAACTGGTATTCTTTTTCATCGCGGAATTTAATTTAGTTTATTCATCGATGCGCTTGACGGAGCTGCTCGCACTTTCGTCGTTTAAGTGCCGTTCGAGCCATTCAAGGAGAAGCGCGTCGCGCTCGCCTGGAGAGAGCGTATATGTCGCCCGTCCTTTCTGTCGCATGAAGTGATCGAGGTAGCACATCAGGACTCCGCCGGCGACAGAAACGTTCATGGATTCCGTGATGCCGTATTGTGGAAGCTTGAATTCCGCATCTGCCGCTGCGAGCGTATCGGGATGGTTTCCCGTAAATTCGCTGCCGAGGTAAAAGGCCGTCGGTCTTGAAAGATCGAGGTCTAGGACGGAATTGTTCGTATTGGTGCTTGCGACCGCAATCCGGTATCCTTTTTTCCGGAGGTGTTCGAGACACGCCTTTCGTTTTTTGTAAAGGTAGATGTCCATCCACTTGATCGATCCTTTTAGGATGGACTTGTTGATTCTGTATGGATTTACCTCTTCGATGACATGTACGTCTTCGATGCCGAAAACTTCTGCTGTCCGGATGACCGCGGAAATGTTGTGCGGGTCGAAAAGGTCTTCGAGGACCATGCAGAAATGCCTTGTGCGGTTCTGCACAACCTTGAACAGAAGGTTACGGCGATGTTCGGTAATTCGCGGAAGCAGCTCTTTGATCTTTGCCTGCATTTCCGGAGAGGAATAGGTGTAGTTTTCCATAGGGCCTTCTATTTTCCTAGACTCATCTGTTTGAAAACCATCGGGGTTTCCGTGACGAAAACGGGCTTCTGCCGTTGCGCAGATTTTCTCTTTTCGACAGCGTCGCCGACAGTCCATTTGATCTTCCCGGCGGCAACTTCCCGGAATTCGGCAAGCTCGGGAGCAAAACGCGGACTTTTGAGAATGGACGATGTATCAACCGGTGTGTGGTTGCCCGCTACGTAGCTCTCGGAGGATTCCGAAATGTTCTTGATGATTTCCGCAATCTTGGAATTGACCACGTCGCGGAAGAATCCCATTTTCATGATGGAATTGAGAACGGCGTTTGCCGGAAAGACGATAGCCTTGAATCGGTAATGCGTCTGCCCGTTTTCCGGGTGCATGTCCAGAATGGCGACGGCGATTCCATGTAGGTTCCACTTCAGGATCTTGCAACGACCGCTTCCGTAGAAAACGTTGTGAAAGCCTTTTCCGGTTCCTGCGCTGTCTTGGAGGACCCAGTAGAAGTCCCCGAAGAGATGCCCCCCGTTGTTGCCGCTGAAAAGCCTCTGGTTTGCGGAATTATAGTGAATGGTATATTCGGTTCCCTGGAAAAGATTGACAAGAACTGTCGTAAACGGGAAGTGGTCGAAAAGGTAGCTTATCATGTCGCCGCTTACGGGAAGCTTTCCCGATGTCTCGTAGATGACGCGATAGCGGCTTCCGAGGTGCCCGAAAATTTCAAAGGTGACTGGGCTTTGCAAATCGATTCCGCGATCTCTCAGATCTTTGAACGGTCCGCAGAAGTCCGGGTCGAATCTAACGCCTTCGACAGGGGTGAGTTCCTGTTCGGAACATCTCGGCAGGGTTGTTCCGAGGCACGCCTTTGCCGCGGCGCAGGCGTTGCGCCGAAGCTCGTCCTTTGTCGGCCCGGCGCTTGAAAGCGAAAATATCGCAAAGAGCAGGAATAGGAAAAATTTCAATCGCGGCTCACTTTCTGAAATCGAGGCTGTCTAGCGGAATGACGGTGAATGTCCCTAGGGCCTTTAACTTTTCGGCGGGACCGACGATGGAAACCGTCATACTGTCCGGGTTGAAATACCTGGCTATCATTTGCTTCACCTGCTTCGCGGTCACCTTGTTGATTTCGTTCACGTAATCAATGTAGTGGGAGTCCTTTTTACCGAGCAGTTCTCCCTTGGCAAAAAGAACCATCGTGCTTGCCGGAGAATCGAAAAGGCGCGGAAGACTTTCGATGAGCGCCTTCTTCGCCTGTTCGAGTTCCGCTTCGGTCGGTCCTTCCTTGGCGAGCTTTTGGGTCTCTTCCCGGATAAGCCCGAGCGCTTCGGCGACGCTCTCCACCTTTGTCTGCAGAGCGATCGTCGCAAGCCCCGTGTTGCGGTAGTCATTGTCGACTGTGCTGTAGATGCTGTAAGCGAGACCGTTGTCCGAGCGAACGCGGGACATCAGGCGCGACGAGAACGAGCCTCCGCCGAGGATAAAGCTTGATACCGCCGTCGGGTAGTAATCCGGATGGGGGCGCTTGACAAAAGGCGCGCTCATGGAAATGTTCGCCTGGGAAATGTCTTTATCGACCAGGTAGATTCCGGGTCTGTTCCTGAGCCTTATCGGAGGAACTTCCGTCTTGTTTTGGAAGTTCGACGGCCACTCCTTGAAGTATTCCCGGAGTGCGGTTTCCATGGAATCCCGGTCGAAGTCTCCGGCGACGGCAAAGACGATGCGTCCGGAATGGAAGCGTCCCTTGGCGATTTTCAGCAGATTATCGCGGGAAACCTTTTGAAATTCATCGGCAGTCGCATTCCAGAGACGTGGATTCGGTTCGTAGTTGGCGAATCTGTCCAGTGCTGCGAGAATTCCCGACGGATTGTCGAAGCGGTGCTCGTAGGCTTTTGCCGCGTTTGCCTTCTGGATTTCGAGAGCCTTTTCGTCAAATGCCGGCGAGAGAAAAACGTCCTTGGCGAGCGAGAGGATGGCGGGAAAATCCTTGGTCATGCATTCGATGCCGATAACGCTCTGGAAGGTTCCGACGGCTCCGGCGAGTGACGCCGCGACGAACTCGAGCGAATCGTCTAGGGCTTGCGGGGAAAGTTTCGTGGAGCCTCCGCGGCGAAACATCGAGGACAGGAGCTCGTAGGCCGCTTCGTTTGAAATACTGTCGGCGACAAAAGGATCCTTGAAAAAGATGTTGAAATGAATCAGGGGAAGTGTCCGGTCTTCCTGGATGTATCCCGTGATGCTGTCGGAAATTTTTACCCGGTAGTCTGCCGGAAACGGTGCGGTATATTTGAATTCGGGATAGGAAATATCCTTGTAGAAACCTGGAATTTCCGTCTTGTTTTCCGCGGGCTTTTCAATTGTCGGCATTTCTGCGACCGGTGCCGCTTCCTTTGTGGATGTTCCCGAACAGGCGATAAGCGAGGCGGCGACAGCGAAAAAGAAAATTTTAGGCGTCATTAGCGTTCGTCTCCTTTGAGCAATCTTCCGACGGTTGCGTTCCTGTGCCGGAATATTCTGGTTGCCGCGTCCTGGACCTTTTGCGGCGTCACGCTTTCGAGCTTTTTCGGCCAATCCAGAAGAAGACGGTAATCGCCGAACATTTCGTACCAGGCGAGCTGCGTTGCGACATTTTCCATATCCTGGAAGCTTTCGACGAGAGCCATCGTGGCGCGATTTTTCACTTTTTGCAATTCGCGTTCGGAAACAGGTTCGGTTTTCAGGCGTTCGAGTTCTTCCCAAACGAGAGCTTCTGCGGAGTCGGGATTTGCTCCCGGTTGCAGGGAAACGTAGATCGAAAATTCCGAAACGTACTTGTTTACGCTGTTGCCCGACTTGGCGGCGGTGGCGATTCCCTTTTCTTCGACGAGTTTCCTGTATAGCCTCCCTGACCGCCCGTTGAGAACCCCTTCGATTACGTCGAGCGCGTAGAGCGTTTCGTCGCCGATTTCCGGAGTCTTAAAGGCGATGTCGATTCGGTTAGGGGCATCGGGTCGGTAAACGGTGAGTCGTTTCTCGCCGGCCTGTTCCGGATCGCGGACCGTAATCGGTGCGAAGGATTCTCCCGGGGGAATGTTTTCAAAATATCGTTTAACGAGCTTCATCGTCTGGATCGTGTCGAGGTCTCCGGCGAGGACTAGAATCGCATTGCGCGGCTTGTAATACTTTCGGTAATGCTCTGCCGCCTGTTCACGGGTCAGGTTCATGATGTCCGAAGGCCAGCCAATTGTCGGAATGCGGTAGGGGAACGCTTCGAATTCCATTCCGTTCAGCGTCTCGAAATAGCGGCCCGTCGGTCGGTCGTCGTAGCGCATCCTTCGTTCTTCGCGGACGACGTCCCGCTCGGAATAGAATTCCCGGAGAATGGCGTTTTGCATCCTGTCCGCTTCGAGGTAGAGGAAAAGTTCAATCCGATTCTTCGGAAGCGTTACGATGTAGGCAGTCATCAGGTCTGTCGTGAAAGCGTTCAGTCCTGTTCCGCCCGCTTGCTGGTAGGCGCTCCAGAGTTCTTCCTTTACCAGAAACTGCCGCTGGATTTCGACTAGGGAGTCGTACTCCGCGCGAAACTTTTTTGCCCTGGCGGAATCCTTTTCCAAGAGAGCTTCGCGGGCAAGCGCCATCACGGAATCCTCTTTTGCCATGAGTACGGAATCCTTGGCGAAGTCCGTCACCCCGACCGTTTTTGTCCCCTTGAAAAGCTCGTGTTCTAGCAGGTGCGCAAGCCCGGATTTCCCGGGGACCTCGTTTACGGAACCCGTTACGTAGAACAGTCGGCAGCTGACCGTCGGAGCCTGGTGGTTGGGGTATAGGAGAACAGTGAGACCGTTGTCGAGAACTTCGCGATGAATCGGGAAATCCACGGCGAAGAGTGCCGACTGCAAGGATAGGAAAAGCCCAAATAGAATCTTTCGCATGGAGCCTCGGGAATCGTTTAGATAAAGAGCATCGTGTTCAGCTTGGAACGGTATTCCCAGGTAAGTGGATCCTTTGGTCCCAAAACGTTGAACAGGACGAGCATCGATTTTCTTGCCGCACCTTCGCGGAAGTCGGGATTTGTCGTCGCAAGCCGGAAAAATTCCTCGAGCGCGGCGCGGTAGTCCTTTCGGGCCGCAGCCTGGCAGGCTGTCCGGAAAGCCTTGGCGTCGTCTTCGACCGTGTCAGTCCTTGCCGCTTCGACAAGAAGATCCATCAGCTCGATGAGCGACTTGGCGTTTGCGGATTCCGCGCTGTTCTCCGGGATTTCCCGGAGGATTTCCTTCGCCCTTTCGGCGTTGTCCATTCCCAGTTCGCATTTGGCGAGGAGGATTTTAAAATGATCGTCGGATTTCTTGGCGAGTTCCGCTTCGATGGCGGTTTTGGCGACTTTGAAGTTCCCGCTTGCGACCGCTTCTTCGATCGCTATCCTCTGCCGTTCTTCTTCCGAGACGAAGAATGGCGAAAGCCGTTTTTTCAGTTCTTCTTCCGAAAGGGTTCCCTGGATGGCGTCGGCCATTTCCCCCTTGGAAAGAACGACGACAAACGGGAGCGACTGGATTCGGAATGTCTGGACGAAGGCCATGTTGTCCGGTGTGTCCAGGTCTATTTCGCCGAGCGTGAAGTCTAGATCCGCGGAGAGCTTTTCGAGCGTCGCATTGTAGTTGGCGCATTCCGGCATCTGGGACGAAGCGAACGTGAGAACGACCGGGCGGGTTTCCGCTTCCTGCATCACCTCGGTCTGAAAACTTTGTACGGTAACAGAGATTACTTTTGCCATAGCCTAAAATTTACTATTTTCTGGAAACGATGAACAGCACGTGCCCTTTTTGCAAATCCGAAACAAAACGCGTCGAACTTTCCCGTCTAGACTTGCGCATTTGCCCGCATTGCCTTGCCACCTTTTTCCCGAGCGACAAGACGATGGCGTTTCGGCGTGAAGTCTTTGACAAAACGCGGGCGATGTGGCTTTTGGCCTTAGAAAGGCGCCAGGGAGACTGGGTGGAGCCCGATGAATCGGCTGGGTGCATCGATCACGGAGTAAAGCTTGTTTCGGGGAATCTGCCCGATTACGGATTTCCCGGAAAAGTGGCGACATGCTGCAACATGTTCCAGCTGCCCGCTTCGGTGATGGCGAAGATTTTGCGTCGGATGTCGGGCACGCTTTCGGATGGAATGCTCGTTTCCGCGAAGAAAAAGCACCACTTCGCCTTTATCGTCCTGCTTTCAAGGCTTGTGGATAAGATTTTTGGTTCCGGGGATGCCGAAGACGATTCGTTCGAAGCAATTCAGTATAACTTGAAGTTCAAGGAAATTCTCGAAAACGGTTCGGAGACCGGATGGCAAAACGCATCGCAATCCTGAGCGTCGCGGTCGTATGCATCTTTATCGCTTATGTACTTGTCCCTAAGCGAGAGTTTTTTATTTCCGTTTTTCCGTTGCGTACAAATGAAAGCGTCTTCGTCTATGACGACCTGGCGGATGGAGGAACCTCGGTTTCAAAAATGACGGTTTCGGATTCTGCACTGGATTTTGAATGTACGCTCGGCGCGGATGTTTCCAAGAATGCGTGGTGCGGGATCATCTGGACGTTTGAAGGACGCTCCCCGGCGAAAAACTGGCGATACGAAAACTGGAGCCTGGTGGATTCTGTCCTGTTGCGCGTATATTCGGAAACCGCAAGCGAAATCATCGTCAAGGTCTGGACATTCGATCCGGATGTGACCAACAGGGATTCGCTCCATACGTTCCGACAGATGCTCAAGGAAGTCCCGCTCGAAAAGGGCGATAACCGGATAGCGATCGCCTTCGATGAGTTTTACGTTCCCGATTTCTGGTTTGCGCAGACGGGTGCAGACAAGGAACTTGTACAGCGTCACAAGGAACATGTCGCGCGTTTTGAAATCACGCCGGGGTGGAAAGCGAAGCGCGGCAATCCGATGAAATTTCGGATACTTTCCGTTTCCGCAAAGGGGACGGGGACGATCGAACTTGCCATATTCCTTGTCGTGAGCGTCCTGATAGTTGTCATCGCACTCGGATTTATCAAGAAGAAAAGATGAAACGGATCGCTTGTCGCTGGACGGTTTTCTATGTAGCAAGCATCGCCGTTCTCGCGGCGGTCTATGGGACGTTTCATCGAAAGACCCTTGTCCTGTGGCCTGGAGCCTCCGAGATTCCCCGGATCTATACGGATTCTCGGGAAGGCGGCTTTTCGTCTGCCGGTTTTCTGGAAAGCGATAGCATCGTCGCCATTTCCGCCTTGTTGAATTCCGGTTTGTACCATCCCTATGCGGGAATCGAGTTCCCCCTTTTGGGCGGTCTAGAGAGTCTGTCTCTTTCCGGAGTGGATTTTTCGGATATGGATTCTATCGCCATCGAATTCCGTGCGAATGCGGATGTCGCGCTTGTCCTATTTACAAGGGATCCGGCGGTTTCTAGGCCAAGCGATGTCCTGAGCTTTCGCCCGCTCCGGATGGATGTTCCCGCGACGCGCTTCTACTCGGAAAAACGTCTCCCGCTTTCGCTTTTAAGGCCCGGAGAACTTTGGCTGGATATGCACGGGATCGATCATGACGAAAATCTCTACCTCGACGATGTCTTGCTGGTCTCTGTCGAGACGGGGCGCGGTTCCCTCCTCGGGCTTCCGACGGAAATCGAGATCAGGAAACTGGAATTTTTTGGCACGAACCGTGTACTTATCTGGATATGTCTAGTTATATTGATTTTGGTAACGGTTCTCTATATCCGGTGTATGGTAAAGTATGGAAAAAAAGTTGCAATCCCAGAAAATGCCGGGCGATGCGTCCGCAAATGTTAAACTGATCCTCAAGTACGTTTCCATCGTACTCCTGTGTGCCTGTGGCGTTGCCCTGCTCTATTATCTGCGCGGAGTCTTGACGCCTTTTGTCGGAGCGTTTCTCATCGCTTACATCGTCAATCCGATAGTCGACATGATCGAGGACCGTTGCCGGATATTTCTTCGCCGTCCGAGGTTTCGAAAGTTTCCGAAGGGCCTTGCCCGGGTTGCCGCTACGGTGATCACGCTCGTGATGATGGCTTCGGCGCTTACTCTCGTATGTCTGATTTTTATTCCCCAGATCAGTGCGGAATTTAGCCGATTCGGGACGCTTGTCAAGAATTTCATGGCGGATAGCGCCTGGATCCAGAAGTTCCTTGCGCTGATTCCATCGGATTGGCGCGGTGAAATGGAACATCTCGCTGTCGGTTCCCAGTTCCTGGAATCCTTGCAGGACATCAGCTTTTGGGAAACGGTCCAGTCAATGATCGCGAAACTTCTACCCGGAGCGATGGGCGTTCTTTCGGGAACGGCGTCCGTGGCGCTTACTCTGGTGAGTGTCGTCTTTATCGCAATGTACACGACTTTCCTGATGCTTGACATGCCGAAGATTTCCCGGAAGCTCCGCATCCTGGTTCCGCTGGATTCCGTCGAAAAGCCGGACCTTCTCCGCAAAACGAATCTTCTGATGAAATCCTATTTCCGCTCTCAAAGCCTTGTCGCCTTTCTTGTCGGTGTTCTCTACGCTATCGCTTTTGGCATCATCGGGTTTCCGATGGGAATCGTGTTCGGTCTCTTTATCGGGCTCTTGAACATGGTCCCCTATCTGCAGGTAGCGAGTATGCCGATTGCCCTATTCCTCGGGATCATTTATTCGTTCGACACGGGGCTTCCGTTCTGGGAAGTCGTACTGATTATTGCGGGAATCTATCTGGTTATCCAGATTATCGAGGATATGTTCATCATCCCGAAAATTGTTGGGACGGAGATGAACTTGCCTCCGGTCCTTATCCTCCTTTCGATTTCCGTCTGGGGAAAGCTTCTCGGTTTTATCGGGCTTGTCTGTGCGATTCCCTTCACCTGTATCGTCATCGCCATCTTCCAGGAATATGTGGAACACCGCATTTTTCCCCGCCGCCGCAAGGATTTATCTCCCCCGGATGCGTGAGAATCCCCACGGAATAAGCTTTTGAACGATTTTTTTTGAGAAAAACTCTTGTTTTATGCCGAAAAAAAGGTATAATAATATCATTGAACCAAAAATTCACTTAGGAGAATCAATCCATGAACAAACAAGAACTCATTGAATTTGTCCAGAAGGCCGCCGGCATCGAAACGAAAGTTGCCGCGACCGCAGCCGTGAACGCTGTCCTCGACGGTATCACCGAAGGCATCAAGAAGGGCGGTCCTGTTCAGCTCATTGGCTTTGGAACGTTCAGTGTCAAGGAACGCGCCGCTCGCAAGGGTCGCAATCCGCTCACCGGCGAATCGATCAAGATCAAGGCGACGAAGGTTGTTTCGTTCAAGGTCGGTTCCGAACTCAAGGCTACCGCCAAGAAGTCCAAGGCCGCCAAGAAGTAATTCGGTTTTTGACGAAAGAGAATGTCCCGCCATCCGGCGGGATTTTTGCGTTTATTGTGATTCTTCAAAACCACCGGCTAGGCCGGTGGTCCGGTTTAGCCTTCTGGCGTTGCGTCCCCGACAAACAAGGA
>CAKUXP010000032.1 GCA_934700345.1 uncultured Fibrobacter sp.
GCTAATTCCTCATTGCTAATTCCTCATTGCTAATTCCTCATTGCTAATTCCTCATTGCTAATTCCTCATTGCTAATTGCTAATTCCTCTCTAATCCCTTCTCCCTGTTCCCTAGCTGCTCGCTAGTCACTGATCACTGATACCTGTTTCCTGATTTTTCTCAACGAACGATCTTCGCGAACGCCTGGAAAAGTTCGAGCGTCGCCTTTGACGCCTCTTCATCGGAAACGCCTCGACCGAGTTCCACGATTCCCTGCAACGGAGAATTTCCCACATAGCGCATTCCGTAGGGAGACGTTGCGGCAAGTTCCGCGAGCATCCGCGGATCGGGCGGCGGAAATTCCACGAAGGAAAAGACAAGCATTCCCCGACGCATTTCGACCCCTTGAATTCGAAGCTTCGCTGCAATTTGCGAAACTTCCGAAACGAGGAAAAGCTTCTGGGCCGGAGGCGGAACCGGTCCGAACCTATCTTCCAGTTCCGAATACAGCGCCGCCAATTCTTCGCGGTTTACAGCCCGGGCAATCCGCTGGTAAACGGAAATCCGGGAAAGCCCGTCTGCGATATACGTTTCGGGCAAGAAGGCGTCGACAGGAAGTTCTACGCGCGGTTCGATCTTCGAAGCGCTCTCCCCGCCACCGCGGAGTTCCTCGACCGCTTCGCGGACTAGCCGTACATAGGTTTCGAAACCGACTTCCGAAATAAAGCCGTGCTGTTCCGAACCAAGCAAGTTTCCCGCGCCCCGGATTTCCAGGTCCCGCATCGCAAGCTGGTATCCGCTACCCAAATCCGTAAATTGTTCCAGGGCCTGTAAGCGCTTTCTCGATTCCGCAGAAATAATCCCGTCCTTCGGAATCACCAGATAGGCATAGGCGAGAACATCCGAACGCCCGACGCGTCCGCGCATCTGGTAGAGTTGGCTGATGCCGAAGTGATGCGCATTCATGACGATAATTGTATTCGCGTTCGGAACGTCCAGACCGCTCTCGATGATGCTCGTCGAAACAAGAATATCGAACTCCCGGGCAAGGAACGCGTCCATGACGCGCTCTAAGTCGCGATCCTCCATTTGCCCGTGCGCAACGGCGACCCGGGCATTGGGAGCCATCGCTTCGACATCCTCCGCCAGATGCCCGATGGACTGGACACGGTCGTTTACAACGAACACCTGCCCGCCGCGCGAAAGTTCGTCATGGATGGCCTCGGCGAGAACAGCGTCATCCCGGGAAAGGATTTTCGTTTCGACAGGCAAGCGGTTCATCGGGGGCGTATTGATAAGGGAAATGTCCCGGACGCCCGTAAGCGAAAGATGCAGGGACCGCGGAATCGGGGTCGCGCTCATGCTCAGCGTATCCACCGTCAACCGGAGCTCCCGAAGCCTTTCTTTCTGCTTGACGCCGAACTTCTGTTCCTCGTCGATTATCAAAAGGCCCAGATCCTTGAATGCGTTTTTTTCCGAAAGAAGCACATGGGTCCCGACGACGATATCGTACTTGCCTTCCGCCACCTTTCCAAAAATTTCCTTTTTCTCCGCAGCTGTCCGGTAACGGTTCACCAGGGCGATATTTACCGGGAAGGCGGCAAATCGTTCCTTGAATGTTTCGTAATGCTGCGCAGCGAGAATGGTCGTAGGCACGAGAACGGCGACCTGTTTTTTCGAATAAACGCACTTAAAGGCGGCGCGCATCGCGACTTCGGTCTTTCCAAAACCCACATCCCCGCAGACGAGCCTGTCCATCGGGTGCGAATTTTCCATATCGGCCTTGATTTCGGCAGTGGCGCGAAGCTGGTCGGGGGTAGGCTCGTATTCAAAGGCGTCTTCGAACTCCTTCTGCATCCGGGAATCCGGCGGAAAAGCAAATCCCTCGACGAGTTCACGCTTCGCATAGAGCTGGACCAGCTCCTTCGCAATCTTGACAACGCGCTTCTTGACCCGTTCCTTGAGCCTTTCCCACGAGCGGCTTCCGAGACTCGCCAATTCCGGAGCTTCACCCTCTTCGCCTCCCGGCAACCGTTCGATCTTTTTCAGGTCCGAAACGGGAAACTTCAAGCGGTCGCCCCCCGCATAGTCGAGCAGGACGCAATCGACAAGTCCACCCCCGATTTTTTCACGGACAAGACCGCGGTATCGCCCGATGCCATGATCTTCGTGGACAACGTAGTCGCCGACAGAAAGCGATTCGACAAGGAGTGCGCCGGAAACCGAGCTCGAAACGGAATGCTTGCGCTTCAATTTTCCGTTCCGGCTGAAAATTTCCGATTCCGAAAGAAGGGCAACCCCTTCCGAATCCGCGAAAAAGCCGTCGGAGAGCTCTCCGATCAGGACTCCCGCAAGCGGCGCACCGTCGAGCAGATGCACCAGCCTATCCGCACTTCCCTCGGAATGCGCGACCAGATAAACCATTCCCCCTTCCGCATCGAAGGCTTCGATATCCTTTGCAATGGCGCTAGTTCCAAGATTTCCCCGGGACTGCAGGCGCAACGGGATGGAAATCCAGTCAGGCGAATCCATCCGGGCATCCGTCAAGTCCAGGACAGGATGTTCCGAAACGCGGGCGCGGAGTTCGTCAAAGCGCCACCAGATTTCAAGCGGCGGCGAAACTTTCCGATTGAACGAAAGGATTTTCTCGTAAGCGGTTACGTGGGCACGGCCGAGTTTCCCGGCTGATTCCGCAAGGAGCGATTCCCGATCGAGCACAAGAGCCGCATCCGGCATGTAATCGAAAACACTCGCCGGAAGAGATTCGTATTCTGGACGGCGCCACCAGACAAGATCTTCCTCGCCAAAGGGAATCTTCGCTTTTTCCTCTGCAGACAGGACAAACTCCCCGCGCGGATAGACTTCCACGGAATCCAGAGGCTTAATCGAACGCTGCGAAAAGATATCGAACGACCGGATGCTTTCAATTTCATCGCCAAAAAATTCAAGCCGGACCGGATGCTTCTGCATGAACGTGTTGATATCGACAATGCATCCGCGGACAGAGAACTCCCCCACGGTCCCGACGACAGGCTGCTCCACGAATCCCATATCGCCAAGCGTCCTGCGGAGCGACATCGGATCGACCTGATCCCCCTTCCGAAAGACGAGCTTTTTTCTTTCGAACGAATTCACCGGGGAAAGCCGGAGCAGGAAGGAATCCAGCGGGCAGATCGCGATAAAGGGGGAGTTTCTCCGCGACATCCTGAAAAAGCGCAAGCGTTCTTCGAGAACGCCGTCAAAGGGAGTCTTCATATCGTAAGGCTTCACCCCGAGCGACGGAAAGAAGCAGACGTTTTCCTCGCCACAAAGGCTTTGCAGGTTTTGCAGCCAGAGTTCCCCCTTGCGATAGTCTTCGGTCACGACAAGGATGCTCTGCGGATACTTGTAAAAACGGTCCGCGACCATCAGGGCGGAAGCCGCGTCCGAAAGGCCTTCCACATGCAGAGTTCCATTGCGAAGCCTCGAAAAATCGGAAAGACGTCCGAGGTCCTGCCGGGAAAGAAAATCGGAAAATTCAAGAGTTTTCATATCAGGCCCGCCTTGCGGCAACGTTCATGGACAAACGGATTATGGTCGCCCTGGACCTTGAAAATCCGGGCATCGCGTTCACATTCCCAGGCGTTTACCGGATATTTTCTGTCCCAAATTTCAAAAAGGCGGCGGCGTTCCTTCGAAAGCTTGATGCCGTAGGTCTTTTCCATGTAAAAGGAAATTCGGGCAAGCATTCCGCGCACTTCTTCCCGCGGCTGGAATTTTCTCGTCTTGAAATCGACGATCGAGCGACAGTTCCCATACATCGGCTCCGGGGAATTCGTCCACTGGGAATACATGAAATTGCTGCGGTCTCCGTTCACCTCGCCGATGCTCGGGAGAAGGTTGTGCAGGTCCCCTTCCATCAGGGAAAACTCCGGGTCGGTCGTTTCGCAGTTTTTTCGTGCACTGCGGCCTTCCGCCTTGTGCCAGCACTGCCTAGAAAGCCCGATGTTGTGTGCCGTTACGACATGTTCCCATTCGATGCGGGAAGCCCGGTTTGGATTTTTCCGCGGAGCAAATCCGCAACTTTCAAAATCGATGCCGTTCGGCTTTCGGTTGCTCTCGTAGCGGCATCCGCAATAGACCGTAACGCGCAAGTCTCCGTAATAGATCCGGTCCATCATCCGCTTGGCATGGGGAAAATCATAATGCCTAGCCTCCGGTTCCGGAACTTTCGCACATGCAGGCACCACAAGACACAGGCAAAGAAGTGCAACAGGCAAGCGCATATACGACAAGAAATTCATCCAAAAATTCAACTTTTACGATCGGTATGCCTTCCGCCGCCATATACCCCCCTCCCGTATTTATAGCTATAAGAGGAGAGATTATCGGAAACGACCCGATTGATGACGATTGCGCGATTTTGCATATTCGCCTTTTCCAGAATCCCGACGGCATCCTTGAGACATTCCATTGAATCCTTCACATAACGGACGACAAGCAGGGCGAAATCCGCATAGCGACACGCAATCTGCGCATCGGCAACCAGAAGGATCGGAGCCGAATCCAAAACGATCAGGTCATAGCGTTCGCACATGGATTTTAGCAGATTTTCAAACGCAGAGCTCGAAACCATCTCCGACGGAGAGGGCACAAAGGACCCCGCACCGAGCAAATCGATTCCCGACGCGTCGAGATGTTCAATCGCCTCGTCAAGCGAAATCCGTCCCAAGAGGAAATCGGAAAGGCCATTTTTGCGTCCGCGCGGAGAGAGTGTGCTCGCCCGGAAATCCAGATCGACAAGCAGAACCTTTTTCCCGTTCAGGGCGAAAAGCGCGGACAGGTTCCTCGAAACAAATGACTTGCCGCTCGAAGGAGAACACCCCGTTACGAGCAGGACCCGGGAACTTTCGCGCATCGAGAATTCGAGCGACGTGCGAAGCGTTCGGAGAGCCTCGCAAGCGATATCGTCACCATCCTCCTCGACAAGCGAAAAGTTTTCCCGATTTTTCAAAGATTTCGTTTCGGGAATTTTCGCATAGACTGAAATTTCCGTTTCCCGTTCCACTTCCTGGGACGAACGGATTCCGCGGTTAAAGAAAAGCCGACAGAGAAAGATGAAGCACGCACCGAGCACAAGTCCGCCGCCTACTCCTCCGAGCAGGATGATTTTTTTCTTGGGCTTGACCGGCTTGATTTCGATGCGTGCGCGATCGACAATGCGCGCATTCCCGACTTCCCCCGCCTGCACGACGCGAAGCTGCTGGATGTTGTTCAGCATCGTCGTATATATCGAACTATTGACTTCGACGTCGCCCTGCAAACGAAGGATTTCCTGCTGCTTATAGGGCAAGTTCTTCGTATTTTCGTCGAGCTTCGCCATTTCCCGCTTGACCTGGACTTCCTGCTTTTTCAAGGCGACGACGCTCGGATGGTCATCCTTGAAAAGCCGAGCGACTTCCTGCTGTTTCTGGATTAATTCTAGATGCTGTTTTTCGAGTTCCATCCGCTTTTCGAGAGCCGAGCGGGCTTCCCCGTTCAAGTCGATAGAGCCCTCCCGTTGGCGGTACAGCGAAAGGACCTGTTCTGCGGAATCAAGCTTGGCTTTTACTTCGGGGAGCTGCTTTTCGAGGAACTTGAGTGTCTTGATAGCCTCTTCGCTCCGGGCCTCGACATTCTGGCGCACGTAAATATCCGCGACGGAATTCAGAATCTGCGCGGCTCGGTCCGCATAGCGATGACTTATCTGCATCTGGATGACGCCCGTCTTCTTTCCCTGCTCTGCGACATTCAGTTCCTTGCGAAGCCTGTCGAGAGCATCCCGCGCATCGCTTTCGCCTAAGAGGAATCTTTCCGACGGGGACGCCTGCATGGAGAGGATGCAGACCGCAAGCGTATCGTTCAAGACCGGAACCCGGTAGGCGTCCCCCACCCGACCTTCGAGATAGACTTTCCCGTCCTTTCCGACAATCCGATAGGCGCTGTCCGAAAGCGCAGGATCCGCAGAAGCTTCCAAAAACCACTTGGCATTTTCATCAAATCGCGGGAGCCTCAAAAATCCGACATCGACACGCCCCTCCGTATGGAGTAGGCGCGGCAGGAAGGCAACCGGCATTGCGGAAAAGGAAAGGCGTTCCTTCGCAACGACTTCGTCGAGAACGCGCCGGCTCTGAATTAGCTGGATTTCCGCATCCGACGGAGACGCTCCGTCTAGAAGCGCCCCCATGTCGCCCAAGGCAATTCCGAGAGAGGAACCGTTCAGATCGACCTGCAGGAGGGCATCGCTCGTATAGGACGGGCGGATATAGTTCGAAACAAAGACCCCGCAAAGCGTCCCGACGGCGACGAATCCAAGAAGGACAGGCCACTTGGCCAAAAGGATCCCAAGTAGTTCCAGAATGTCGATTTCGTCGTCATCCATCGGCTGAAATTCAGCGGTATTTTGATTTCGCAAGTTTTTCGGCATACATAAAATAATAGAAAATCCTGAGAAATTTTAAACAGCGAAAAATGTCGAAAAAACAGGAAAAGTCCCCCCGATAAACGGAGAGACTTTTCGATGCGGAAAGATTCCTTGCTTTATGCGGAAACCCGAGCGACTACCTGTAAAGAGGGTGCTTCTTGCAGAGCGCGATGATTTCTTCGCGGATAGCCTTCAGCGCGGCATCGTCATTCCGGGAAAGAACGGTGCGGTCGATAATCCTCGCGACTTCTCGAGAATCCTCTTCGTCGAAGCCGCGGGTCGTAATCGCCGGAGTTCCGAGGCGAAGTCCCGACGGGTCAAAAGGCTTTCTCGGATCGAACGGAATCGTGGAACGGCTCGTCGAAATGCCGACCTTTTCGAGTGCTATCTCGGCTTCCTTGCCGGAAACGCCCTTCGACGTCATATCGACAACCATCAGGTGGTTATCCGTTCCGTCGCCGATAATCTTGTAGCCGATCTTCATCAGCTCGTCTGCCATGGCTTGCGCATTCTTGATGACATTCTTCGCATAGACCTGGAATTCCGGCTTGAGCGCTTCGCCAAAGGCAACCGCCTTACCCGCATTGATGTGGTCGTGCGGACCTCCTTGCATCCCCGGGAAGATTCCCTTGTCGATAGCCTTTGCAAACTTTTCCTTGCACATGATGATTGCGCCACGCGGACCGCGGAGCGTCTTGTGCGTCGTCGTCGTTACGATATCGAAAAACGGGACCGGGCTTTCAAGCTGCTTGCCAGCGATGAGACCTGCAATATGCGAAATGTCCGCCATGGTGATGGCTCCGACCTCGTCCGCAATCTCCTTAAAGCGCTTCCAGTCGAGGTTACGGCTGTAAGCGGAGAAACCGGCGAGGATCATTTTCGGCTTTTCGCGCAGAGCGATTTCGCGGACCTTGTCCATATCGATGCGACCCGTTTCCTTTTCGACTTCGTACTGGACAAAGTTGTAGAGGATGCCGGAGAAGTTCACCGGATGGCCGTGGGAAAGGTGTCCTCCGTGATCGAGCTTCAAGCCTAGGACCTTGTCGCCCGGCTTTAGGACGGCGAGATAGACCGCGGCGTTCGCCGGGGAGCCGGAAAGCGGCTGGATATTCACGTGTTCACAACCGAAGAGTTTCTTGCAGCGGTCGATCGCGAGCTGCTCGATCTTGTCGATGACCTGATTTCCGCCGTAGTAGCGCTTGCCGACATAGCCTTCGCTGTACTTGTTGGTAAGAACGGAACCCATCGCTTCCATCACTGCCTTGGAGGTGTAGTTTTCGGACGCGATCAGCTCGATGCCGTATTCCTGGCGTTCCGCCTCCTCCTGGATGAGGCTGTAAATTTCGGGGTCTTCTTGCTTCAAAGTCATCATAGTTGTGAACTCCTTGAAAAGGGTTTCCCAAATATAGATAATAGTTGTCCGTTGGGAGTTGAGTGAAGCCAAGGTTCACGGAAAAGGGAATCGTCGCTAGTGACAGAGCTCAGAGCTTAGACAATCGTCAAGAGAAAGCGGTTCGCTTCAAGTCCCGCCCCGTATTTCGCCCGATTCAGCCCAAAAGCTTAAATGTCCACGATTCTAAGTTCGAAGTTTTCCCGACAAAGCTCCGGACTACAGGATGGATTCTACCTGTCCGCAGCAAGCGGGTCACTCCCTTCGGGAGTTCCTAGATGACTTTGGAAAGCGAATGGAAACAGCTCGCTCCGCAGGCAATTTCTCGTCCCTCATTCTCTTAGACGTTCTCGTTCTTATCCCTAGAAACCTAAATGTCTGCGGTTCTAAGTTTCAGAAACAAACCGTTCAAAAATAGACGCCCTTGGAAAAATTTTCCTTTCGACATGCGGAATGGCACGTTCCGGAAACATCGTAAACACACGCGCGCCCGTTTTCCCGAGCAGCCCTTTCTTTTCGGGCATTTTTTTTCACGATCGGCAACGGAATTTCAGCAGCGGAACAGCCTTCGCGATAAACGCTTGAAATATCGAACGCAACCAGATCGATATTCGGTCCGCCTTCGGAGGTAACAGATTTCATCCTGAAATCAAACGGAAGCGCATCGACCCATACGTTTTCGATCACAACCGAATCCCAGACATCCCAGCTTCCCGTCGGGGGAAACTCCGCTTCATAGGTTCCCGCATCAACCGTTATTTTCATCGGTCGCGCTGCGAATCCGCCATTTGCATAGCGAATCATTAATTTTGCATTGGATGCAGACTGCTCCGAGACAAGCTTCAAGAGGAAATCGCTCGAATCCGAGTTTTCCACGTTGAAAAATCCCTGTCCCGTAAAATTCTCGTGATTGGCATCGGTCGTTCCGATTCCCCGGTCCGGGAAAGCGGCATCGACCGGAGACTTCCAGTCCAAAGTCGCCTCTAAAGCGGAACAGGCATCATTTACACTGCTTGAACTTTGAGGCAAAGACGCGGAGCTTGAACTTTTTAACAAAGGAAGTTCCTCCGCATCGTGAGCGATCGGCGAACAGGCTTCGCCGCCATCAAAAATCGCCGTATAGGTCGCATTCCGATAAAGCGATGGGGCGCCGTAAAAATTCGAATCGTTCGAAACAACGTTACAGTCGTCATCGACCCAATGCAGGAATTTTCGTCCAAAACTGGAAGGGCTTACGTGAAGCGTAAGCGGTGCGCCTCCCGGCAAATTCTGGACGTGGGAAATGAGTCCGCCTTCAAGCGAAATATTCGCGCGAGCCGTTACCGCATAACGGGGCTTTGCCGCGGACAAGAGATCGAGAAGTTGCGACTTGACATCCGCAGAAAGGTAATCCGCCTTCGCATTTTCCGAAAGCTCTTCGAGAATCCACTGGGCATGGGCAAGCGATCCGGATTCCTGAAAATGCGTTACGCCGTCATTAACAACTCCCGCCGGATAGTTCGGGTATTCACCGGGCAAAAAATACTTGAAGAAGTAGCGGGAAATATAGTCTGCCAGTTGGTCTTGGTGGAAACGGTAGGACTTGAAATTCAAATCGACAAAAGGAATCCGGTGGCGCCTGGCGAGCGTTTCCATCAGTTTCCGAACATCGTATTCCGACTTTGTCGAAAGATCCGTGGAAAACACGTTTCGCGGATATGTATTCATCATCATCGGGGAAATCAATACGGGAACGGCTCCCCAGCTTTTCGCCTTTTCCAAGTAGGATTCCAGCCAGAAATCCAGGGAATCGAAAGGAACTTCGCGAGCCTTTTGCCCAAAATAGCGGTCGTTGTGACCGAACTGGATAAAGAGGAAATCGCCTTCCTTGACAAGTCCGTCCAAGGCATCAAGCCGTCCTTCTTCGATAAAGGTTTTGGAGCTTCTGCCGCCGATCGCCGCATTGTAGACGTCCACCTTCGAAGCATCGAAGAAGTTCGAGAGGACCTGCCCCCAGCCCGTTTGCGGGTAGGCGCTAGATTTGTAAGAAGCGACCGTGGAATCCCCGACGATGTAGATTGTCCTCGATCGGACCGTCCCAATTGAAAACGACGTGATTGCACACAAAATAACGAAAAGAAGCGTCAACTTTTTCATCGGAATTCCTATCTGAGCTGCAAAAAATTCGACTGCAAAACGTGGTTTTCATACGAAACGACCAGCCGATAGATTCCCGGAGCAAGGTTTCCGACAGAGATTTCGGAAACACCTTTCGGCATCCACTTTTCCTCCGAAAAAAGCAGTCTTCCGGACAAGTCAAACACTTGAATCTTGGCAAGTCCGGCGGACGGGACCGTCAAGTTTTTCCCGCTTAGGAGATTTTCCCGCAAAGCCAGCGCCTTTTGAATCGCGGTCGTTGAATCCGTCTCTTGGCAATCGAAACCCTTGCGACAGACGCCAGGGAGGCTGAAACCAAAAGCATCGATGTTCGGTCCGCCATCAGACGTAGCCGAGATGAATTTCAAGGTTTCCTCGCCATTTGCCAAATCGATATTTACCCAGGCGGTATCCCAGCGCGACCAGCTTCCCGTCGAAGGGAATTCCACCAGGTAATCATGGTCGAGATAGACGTTCAGCGTCCGCGGCGAAGATCCTCCGTTTGCATAGATGATTGCAAGCGTCACATAGCCCGCCGACGGGAAAACCATCCGATACGCGGCAAATGTATTCAGTGCGTTGTCAAAATTCCAGTAACCGTTCCCCGTAAATCCCGGATTGGAATTTTCGCTCCAGCCGATATTAAACGAGTCCGGTTCAACCGAAGCGTCAAACCATTTTTGAATCGCCTTGTTAAAGCTTTCAAGCGTATCTTCAGCCATTCCCTCCGATGGCGTAACGCCTTCAATTCTTCGCGGAGTCCCCGACGGAAAACTTTTCAAGGATTCCCCGCTTCCCGCATAGAGTTCCGGGGAGCCCCCACCATAGACCGCCGTATATTGCGTCGAAGCGTTCTGCATTGGAAAGGTACAGATATATTCGGAATTGACCGTTTTTTCTACATTTCCAACCCGTTCGCCTTTTCCGTCAAACCATCCCAGAAAGACACGACCTTTCCTTGGAATCGTTTTGAGCGTCACCGTCATTCCCGCCGGGTAGTAGGAAGAAATCGTCGTTGCCGAATCGGCGCCTTCGGGACTGACTTTCACTTTCAGCGAATACATCGGAGCGAGATTTTCGGACAGTTCTCGGACACTTGCATCCGAATGGACGCGCATCTGTTCCGTCATGATGCGCCCAAAGACCTCTGCGCCATTTTGCTGCAAGTGCAAATTGTCTCCATTGCCATTTAAATAGGTGGCATATTCCGCAGGATCGAGAAACATGTTCACAAAACGAAGCGCATAGAACTGTCCTACGGAAAGAAGATAGTTTCTCGAAAGCGTATCCATGTCGATAAGAGGGAGTCGGAGCGATGCGGCGATTTCGCGGGCTCGAATCGGGTAACCGTGGTAAGATTCGTAGATAGAATCCGGAATGGAAACCGCAGACGAAGAATAACGGAAATCGCTCCGACGAACGGGATTTACAATAATCGGATGGGCGCCTTTCTTTAAGGCTTCTTTTGCCATTGCGCTCGTCGCCGTTACAAAATCCGCCTCGTTGCTGTAAGTGCGGTCATTTATCCCGAACTGGATGATGACAAAATCCCCGGCTTCCAGCAGGGCAAGAATTTCCGGCCAGAACTTTTGGTAATATCCCATGGCGTAGGTTCCCCCGGCACCCTTGTTTACGACGGACACCGCATCGGAATTCCAGAAAAATCCGAACTCCTGACCGATTCCGCGCTTCGGATAATAGCCTTCATTCCAGTCCTGCATTGTCGAATCCCCGCACAGGTAAATTTTGACCTTGGCGGACGACGGCTGAAAAGCCAAGAAGATAAAGAGGACAAGGAGAAGAAGTTTTTCCTTTTGACGCATCGCTTCCCTACTTTTTAACGACAAGTTTTGATTGCATAATATCCGATGTTCCGAGCGAGACGCGGAGAAAGTAAATTCCGGGCGAAAGGTTCTTTTTATCTACCGGCAGCGCATTTGCCCCAGCCGAAACCTTTGCCGACAGCGAGCAAACGAGCTTTCCCTGGGTATCATAGAGAGAGACTTTAGCCTTGCCCGAATAATTTGTGTATAATAATTCCCGTTCCATATCGTAAAAAGCTTTCCCGGCAAAATGATTTCTTAACGATGTCGCTTCCCCCGAATCCGGTTTCGCCCCGAATCTTTCGATAGCCGAGATGTCAAAAGCGAAGACACAGATGTTCGGTCCGCCATCCGCCGACGTGGAGATCAGTTCCACATCGAAACTTCCACGGGGAAGTTCGACCTTGACCAGAACCGTATCCCAGACGTCCCAGCCAGAATTCGAAAAACGCACCGGATAGATATTTTCTCCGACGCGAACATTCATCCGGCGATCTCCCGTTCCACCGTTCGCATAGACCAAAGCTAGAGTCGCCGCGGTATCGGAGGAAGAAATCATCCGGTAGCGCGCAAAGGATCCCAGTTTATTTTCAAAGTTGTAGTAGGCCTTTCCCAAAAATCCCGGATGTTCCGTTTCAACGAATCCTCCGCTAGCAGAATCCGGTTCGGACGCTTCGAAGGATTTCACAAACTCCATGGAACTCGGCACGGCTTCTTGCGGCGAAACCACAAAGATGTCCGGTTGTACCAGATTTTTCCCGACACGGTCCGGCAGATAGTAGCCTAGATGCGGAGGCTGGTTGTAGGCGACGTTTTGCCAGGCGACGCTTTCCCGATAATGGCGATCGTGCATCAGCGTGTACACCCGGTGAGGCGTTTCGAAAAGCGTCGCGACGATGTTTACGACCGAAGAATCCAAACTGCTCCTGACGATAAATTCTTCGCGAAAATCCCCAAAAATGTCTGCGGAAATACACGGATTCGCCTTTGTGTAATTGTTCAGCGTCGAATTGTTGATCTTGTAGATGTTCAAAATCCGGTCGATTCTCTGCGCGGAAGAATTCCATTTCTCCAGTTTCCCGCCGGAACCGCCACCGCCAGTCGCATCAAGCAGTTCATCTTGTAAATCCCCGTCCCAATAAATCCGGAAATTAATCGACGGCTTAACCGAGGAAAGAAGTTCGCCCTTTACCGTGCGAATGCCTCCGCTCGTCATGCTCCACATTTCAAATCCGCGATTCGTCGAATCGATATCGGCGGCAAGCCCGCGCCCGTTATCCACTCCGGTTTGCGCCGTTCCCCAAATGACCTTGCCGTCTGGCGAGCGAAACTCTTCCGTATAGACGTTATCCTTTTCCTCGTGGACATCATAGACCTCAAGCCCGGGCGAATCGGGATCCATGTCGGAGAGATGCAGCGCATCGCCATGCCCAAAACCAGTCCGGTAGCGAAGCGTTCCGTCGTGATTTACCGCCGCGGATCCAAAAACGATTTCGTCAAAGCCGTCACCGTCTAGGTCTCCGACCGAGATGTTGTGGTTTCCTTCGCCAAAAATTCCAACGCCTTCCGCATTTCCGGCATGGAGCCACCTTTCCTTTAGGCTTTTCCCGTCAAAGTCAAACGCGGCCATATACGCAGCCGCATAGTATCCGCGGGTCATGACAAGGCTTGGGTGCACTCCGTCTAGATAGGCGACAGCCCCGAGCATCCGTTCCGAGCGATTTCCCCAGGTATCGCCCCAGAGCGTCGTTACATTGCGGCCCGGGACATAATCGATCGTGGCGAGAGCCGCCCCGTCCTTTCCGCGAAAAACCGTCAGGAATTCGTTTCCTGTCAGAATGCGCCCAGCGGAGTTTCTGTAATCCGCAGCGGAATTTCCGATTACATTTCCAAGTCCATCGACCGTTCCGTCCGATGTTTTCATCGCGATTTCCGCAAAGCCGTCGCCATCCAAGTCATAGACCAAGAATTGTGTATAATGCGCGCCAGCCCGGATATTTTTTCCGAGGTCTATCCGCCAGAGCTTCTTACCGTTTAGCTTGTACGCATCGATATAGACATTTCCCGTATAGCCGTTTTCCGAGTTGTCCTTGGAATTCGAAGGATCCCACTTCACGACAAGTTCGTATTCCCCGTCGCCGTCCAAATCCCCGACGCTCATGTCGTTCGGCGTGTAGGAACATGTGGAACCATCGGGCATCGTCAATGTAGCGGGCCTATCTAGTTGAACCGTCTTGAAAGCTGCCGCCCCGTAACTGTCCTTGTAGTAATTGTCCAGAGTGACCGCTGCCTGCGAAACGTTCCCGTTTTCGTCTTTTAGCGAATAGACGCTAGAAACGGAACCCGATACGTCCCGATAACATGTCGAAGCCTTTCCGGGAATTTTCACAAGATCCTTTCCATCCCGGAAAAGCGTAAAGCTTGCCGTCGGCAGATCCGTTCCTAGTAAGCGCCAGCATACAAAAGTTCCCGTTCCCGCATTCGCGACAGACAGCCCGCGACCGAGTTTTTCCATCTGGGAAGCGGCAAAGGCCTCTCTCCACGCCCCCGCAAAAACCAGAGCGACCGCGACGAAGAAAAAAATTCGATTTTTAGCCAATTCCATCGAGTCTCCTTTGATGAGGATTTTCCAAATATTTCGCCCGGTTTGAAATATCCTATGGGAAAATAAACTTTAATATTGTTTTTTGAAGATACAAAAAAAACAAGTGAAGTCCAGAGACAACGCTTAACGGAGAATCGCTTCCGGGACAGGCCAACGCACCGTCGGATTCTGGTTCTTAAACGAGGCGGAAATCCACGCCGGAGAACGCGTTTCGCGGCTCACATGAAACTCGTCGATAATTCCCTTGAAGTAATGTGTCACCAGGTCCGTCGGATCGCTCGCCGGATAGACCAGCTTCCCGATGACAAGAAGGCTGTCCGTCACCCGAACCGCTTCGCTCTTCCCGACCCGCGGTGTAGAAGCGGCAAGCGTTCCGTCCACATAGAGAGAAGCTCCGTTCGAATCCTGGGCCACGACCAGCTGCGTCCATACATCCGCCTTCTCGACGGAATCCGTGTACCAGTATCGCGTCGAATTCGATGCGGAATCCAGGGGTTCATCCGCATAGACCTCGTAAAGCCAGCCTGTCCCTTTCAGATATTTCAGATTGTAGCCCGAAGCTCCCTTGCCAAAGACGACATGGGAAAGGCTCGTGTCCGCCAGCTTGACCCAGACGGAAAAGGTGATTGGTTCCCGGAGCGTCACGTCAAAATCCCCGCCCGCCGAATTCGGAATCGTTACGGCCCCTTTTTTCCCGTCATAGAAAAATGCGCCGCCGACAACAGCCTCGCTTGCGATCGAAAGCGATTCCGGGTGAGCGTCGAAGCCGTTTCCCGTTGCATCCGTTGCCGAGGTTTCGTCTCCGTCAAAATGATAGGCTGCGACAAACCCGTCCGAAAACACCCGGGAAGCGGAATCCGCAGACGGGGACTTCGCCCCTTCTTCGAAATAAAGATAAAGCGTATCTTGCGCACCTGCCCGGAGTTTCGGGATGCGGACCCAAAAAACAAAACGTTCCAGTTCAAAATCGGAATAGGAATTGTCGAGAGCGAGCGTATCGCCGCAGAGAACGGCAGTCCACGCTCCGCGAACGCGCTCCAGTCCGCGGAAATCAAAGTCCCCGGAATCTAGCCGGAGAGCCAACGGAAAACTCCGCAAATTTTCCGACAGGTCGATTCCCGAAGCCGTCATGTCCAGCGGGAAACGGAAAGCAAACGAAACCCTGTTTTCTTCGACATTCAAAGTCGAATCCGAAACGACCGTCACGCCCTTTTCCAAGGAAAGCGTATCGCCGCCATCCGAAACAAAGACAAGCGGCCACAGCGAATCCGCCGGAAGGGAATCCACAAAGATGTTTCCGAGTTTCACCGTTACGGGTCGGAGAACCGTCGTTCCCGGAACATAGACCAACCCTTTTGTTCCATCCGCAAAGCCGTGCACCCCCAGCCGGACGCTCCCGACGTTTTCCAAGATGCCGTCCTGATCAACGGCAGAATCCGCCGAAGCGGAAAGCCCCATCAGCACGAACCGCTTCCCCGAAGCGGAATCAAACGCTTCGAGCGAGAATTTCCCCGCCGGCACGCGGCCAAACGCATAGCGTCCGAGCGAGTCCGTCACTCCGGTAAAGGAAGAATTCAGCGGGACTCCGTCCGCAGCGGAAAACTTCGCCGGCACCACGGAAACAAAGACAAAAGCCGCTGGAGATCCGTCCGAAAAGCGGAAAACTCCGGCGAGTTCCGGATTGCCGGATTCCGCGCTGTTCCCGAGCGAAGTTCTCGAATCCGTACAAGCAAGCGCCAAAACAAAAAGCGAAAGAGAAAGGATTCGCCACAAAAAACCGCAAGATTTCTGTACTCCGTTTTGCACTTTCTTCAAATATATATCCAAAAATGACAAATGACAAAAAAAGAATCTTCGCGTTATCCATGGACAACGGGTTTTCGGACTAGTCCCGATTTTCCGCCCAGTGCAGGAGCACCATGATGTCCGAGGGTCGAATGCCCGGAATGCGGGATGCGCTGCCGACGGTGAGCGGCCTTGCGGAAGATAAACGTCCGCGGCTCTCGATCGAAAGCGCTGCGATTTTCGAGTAATCCGTATCGGGGGAAAGCTTCACGCGGTCCATCTTCTTTTCGTGCTCGATTTCCTTTTCCTGGCGAGCGAAAAAGCCGGCGTAGGCCTCTTCGGCAAAGAGATTCCAGAGATCGCGGCGAATAAGGGCGTTTTCCGGTACAAATTTCTTGAAAAAGGCTTCGGGATTGATTCTCGGGCGACGGAGGATCGTGTTTAGACGGACCGATTCTCGGACGGGAGCTTCCCCGAAGGATTCGAGGAACGGGTTGATTTCTAAAGCGGTCACCGGAGTCTCGGCGAGGAATTTCTTGACGCGAACCATTTCTTCCCTGCGCACGTTCCATCTTGCAAAGTCCACATCGTCTATCATCCCGATTTTCCGGGCTCGGTCCTTGAGACGGGAATCCGCATTGTCCGAGCGCAGAAAAAGCCTATATTCGGCGCGGCTCGTGAACATCCGGTAAGGTTCGTCCAAAAGAAAATGGGAAAGGTCGTCCGCCATAACACCGATGTAGCTTTCGGATCGTCCGAGAATAAACGGTTCCGCCCCTTCGATCCTGAGCGCCGCGTTGATTCCGGCGACGATTCCCTGCCCCGCGGCTTCCTCGTAACCGCTCGTACCGCAGACTTGCCCCGCAAAATAAAGCCCAGGAATCTCCTTGCATTCAAAGGTCGGATAGAGCTGAGTCGCATCGATGCTGTCGTATTCCACCGCATAGCCAATCTGCATGACATGCGCACGGGAAAGCCCCGGGATAGTCCGCAACGCGGCAAGCTGGACATCCGCCGGAAGGCTCGAACTGAAGCCGTTCAGGTAGATGCGCGAAACATCTTTCGTTTCCGGTTCGAGAAAGAGCTGGTGACCGTCCTTGTCGCCGAAGCGGTTGATCTTGTCTTCAATGCTCGGGCAGTAGCGCGGGCCTTTTCCTTTGATGCGTCCCGAAAACATCGGGCTGTCTTTAAATCCCGTGCGCAGAATTTCGTGCGTTTTCAGGTTGGTGCGGGTAATCCAGCAGACATTTCCGTTGTCGATTGGATTTGTGTGGCGGTCGCTCATCGGCCAGGGATTTTCATCACCGGGCTGGACCTGGATTTCGTCAAAATCGACCGTCGAAGGATCGATGCGGCTGGGAGTTCCCGTTTTCAACCGCCGCAACCGGAGACCGTTTTCCTGGATGGATTTCGAAAGGGCGTCCGCGCTTTTCTCGCCGACGCGCCCGCCGACGCTCGTTTCAAGACCGGTAAACATCTTGGACGAAAGAAACGTCCCGCTGGTGACGACAAGTGTTTTCGTTTCGTAGCGGTCGCCGTTTACGAACTGGAGTTCGAAATTCCCGTTTGACATCCGGGTGAACGCGGCGAGTTCCCCTGCGATAAGCCGAAGCCCTGCGCAGTTTTCCAAGGCTTCCCGGGCGATACGGCTATAGGCTTTAAGGTCGCACTGTGCCCGCGGCCCCCAGACAGCGGGTCCCTTGCTCTGGTTCAGCATCCGAAACTGGATTCCCGCCTTGTCCGTGAGGATTCCCATGAGACCGCCCAGCGCATCGATATCGCGAACGATCTGCCCCTTGCTCACCCCGCCGACCGCCGGATTGCAGGACATCCGACCGATAGCGTTTAAGTCCATCGTGACCATCGCCGTCCGCACACCGATCTTCCACGCCGCATGGGAAGCTTCGATTCCGGCATGTCCGCCGCCGACTACAACAACATCAAACCGTTCGAGAATTGCACTCATCGCGAGCCTTCTTTTTTGAACGGCAAATTTAGAAAATACCCTTGCCAACATTCCGGGCATAGTCTATTTTTTGCAATATGCAATGCGCAAGAATCATCAATCTCTGGTGGCGTCGGACTTAGAACAAGTCCGGTTTTTGTGCTACGCGCAGGTTTTAGAACCTTCCGGACTTGTTCGGAAGGTTTTTTTGTTTTTTCAAAGAAGGAATCCAATATGGAAAGCAATCAAGGCTTCTTCGACAGATTCGGCGGCAAATACGTCGCCGAGGTTCTAAGGCGTCCGCTCGACGAACTCGAACAGGCATTTCGCCGTTACATGAAAGACCCCAAGTTCCTCGCGGAACTTCACGAGATCCAGCGCGACTACATCGGACGGGAAACCCCCCTGCTCTTTGCGCCTCGCGCGACAGAACTTCTCGGCGGCGCGAAAATCTACATCAAGCTCGAAGGCCTCGCAAACACGGGAGCGCACAAGATAAACAACGCCATCGGACAAGTGCTTCTCGCGAAATACATGGGAAAGAAGCGCATCATCGCCGAAACGGGCGCCGGGCAGCACGGAGTCGCGACAGCCGCGGCATGTGCAAAGCTCGGAATCGACTGCACGGTCTATATGGGCGAAATCGACGTCCGCAGGCAGCAGCCGAACGTTGCCTCCATGGAACTGTACGGCGCAAAGGTCTGCCCCGTGACAAGCGGAGCGCGGACCCTCAAGGACGCCGTGAACGAAGCGATGCGCGACTGGGCGGCCCATCCGGATTCCACGCACTACGTCCTCGGATCCGCTCTCGGCCCCGCGCCTTTCCCCGATATCGTCCGAACATTCCAGTCCGTCATCGGCGAAGAAGTCGAGCGGGAATGCATTCGCAGGAATATCGACATCGGAGCGATGGTCGCTTGCGTCGGCGGAGGTTCCAACTCGATCGGATTCTTCAGCCCGTTCATCGACCGGGATTCCCCGAGACTCATCGGCGCAGAAGCGGGCGGCATCGGCCCGGACATCGGCGAAAACGCAAGCCGCATGACAGGAAACGCGAGCCGCGAAGGCATCGTGCAAGGCTACAAGAGCCGTTTCCTCATCGACGCGGACGGACAGTCGCTCCCGACGAGGTCCATCTCCGCGGGGCTTGACTACATGGGAATCGGTCCGCAGCTCGCAGCCCTCGGAACCAGCGGACGCATTGAATTCATGAGCATCCTCGACAGGGACGTTCTCGCCGCGGTAAGCTTCTTCGCGAAAAACGAAGGGGTCCTCTTCGCCCTCGAAAGCGCGCATGCCGGAGCCGCCGCCATGAAAATTGCGAAGCAAATTCCGAAGGACAAGGCGATTATCATCAACATGAGCGGTCGCGGAGACAAGGACGTCTTCATCACCAGCCCGGAATTCCGGCCTGCGGAATGGAAGCGCTTCCTCGAAAGCGAACTCGAACGCCTGAGCGAAAACAAGGACATCCACAACGCGAAACTGATGGGAGAAAACTAATGGAAAAGATTAAACTGATGAGCCATCTCGTCGCAGGATACCCGACCGACGAACTCGCGTTCGCAGCGGCATCCGCCATGGTCAAAGGCGGAGCGGACATTCTCGAAATCCAGCTCGCATTCAGCGACCCTTCGGCGGACGGTCCCGCTATACAGAAAGCCTCGACCGAAGTGCTTTCCAGGAACTACCGCGTCCGAGACGGGTTCGCCTTTATCGCAAAACTTCACGGAGCATTTCCGCACACAACCATCTACCTCATGAGCTACGGCTCGCTTGTCTATACGCCCGGGGTCGAAAACTTCTGCAAAGCGGCAAGCGAAGCGGGCGTCCGCGGCATGATCATCCCCGACCTGCCATTCGACTGCGACGAAGGGCTCACTCTCGCCTGTAAAAAATACGGAATGGAAAACATCCCGGTCGCAAGTCCTAGCATGAGCGCGGAACGTCTTTCGAAAATGGCACACGCCGGATTCGAACACATCTATGCGTCGCTCCGCGTCGGCATTACGGGAACGGCGACGGTTATCGATAGCGACACACTCGCCTTCCTCAAAAAGGTCCGGGCGGGAGGATCCAAGGTTTACGGCGGATTCGGGATTTCCACGGGCGAACAATCCAAGGCGCTGGCGGATTCCGTCGATGGCGTTGTCGCAGGATCCGTATTTGTCCGGCTCATCGAAAAGAACGCTGCCGACAAGAAAACCCTCGTTGAAGCCGTCGAAGCGAAAGCCCAGGAACTCTGCGGTCTGTAAGGCTTACGCACAAATGAAAAAGCTCCTGTTCCGAACTTCGGGACGGGAGTTTTTATTTAAGACAGATTTAATTTTCAGCAAAAATTTTCGAAGCGAATTTACTTGGATTCCAGGCATTTCAGGGAACCCATCATCAGCATGGCCGCCATGCTTTCTTGGGAATTGAAAACAGCTTTTGCGAAAGATTTCAAGGAGTATTCCTTCTTGGTAGTTGCAATGATGCATTTCGCAGCAGAGAGAGGAATCCCCACTTCATTGAGAAAATTGACCATGTTCTTTTCAATTTCAGGAGTGAATTTTTCCGGCAAGCAGTCCAGTTTGAACTCTGCGCCCCAAGACGAATTCTGCCCGGGATATCCTTGGCGCATCACCATGTCGATAAAGCGCGGCTTGTCGGAAAGCATCTTATCGTAAGCGCAGCCACAGCTCTTTTGCAAAGCGGCAGTGCCAAAAAATTTACTCGTGGTTTCCACGCATTCCTTTACAAAGTTCTTTTTCGGAAAATTCTTCTTGAAGTTGTTTACAAATTCAGTCGCCTCGGCCTCGGAAACGCCGACTGCAGGAGCAGGAAGATCTTGCGAAAAGTCGCTTTCAGCGGGCGGTTCCGTCTCGGGCGATTTCACCGCGAGATCGCATTCCGTCGAAGCGTCCGAAATGTACTTTACGAAGTCGGGATGTTCCATTCCCCGGCGCAAATCCGAATCGAGCTTTTGATACGTCTCTTCGCTGTAGCGCAGCTGCAATTTGTCCAGCACGCATTCACAGACATCTCGGTTGGCGTTTTCCGAACAGTCATTCATGAACTCGAACTTTAAAATCGGCGAATAGGTGTAATTTTTCACCTTGCTGCTTTTCCCTACGAGAGAAGCGGCCCCATCCGCAAACACGAAAGCCGAAAAGAACGAAATCATGAGAAAATAGCGAAGCATATCGAGGAATATAGAAAGAATTTGGAAAATCAAGACTCCCAGGCGTAATTCGAGAGAATTGAATTTTGAAGAAATTCCTGCAAGACGATATCCGCCAGGTCATCGGGAATAAATACATATTCCATTTTGCTCTGGCTCGCCATCTGCATTGCATATTCTGCTTTCGCCTGGGTAGAAGAATCGTTTAACAAATGCCGTCCCTTGATTTCCACGATGTAATACTTGCCGTCGTTCAGTTCTACAAGAAAGTCCGGGTAATAGGAACGGAGCGTGTGCAGTTCCGGGTCGATGTAGTGGACGTAAAAATCGCTCTGGCCGTTGGTGAGCATTCCGGTGAACCAGATGTGCCTTATTTCCGCGTTTCCGAAGAGATTGCGCACAAAGAAGCTCTTTTCGGAGCTTGAATCAAAGCCGTAGCCGGAGAGGTTGAAACTCTTCCTTGCGTTCGCCGTTTTGGAGTTTTGGCTGTATTCGCGGAATTTTGCGTCGCTTTCTTCTACAAACAGTTCGTCGTCAAAGTTCAGGTTGTAGCAGCCGTCCGTTCCGTCTGGATTTTTTGGAGGGTCTTTGGTAAGCCATTTGACGACTTCCTTCTTTTCGCCTTTCTCGTAGCTGATTTTGTAAATCTGTCTGAATAACTGCGGAACAACCCAGTCGTAGAGAATTTCGTTCGCATAGTTCACTTTTTCAAGAATTGCGTCCATTCCGTCCGTACAGCGGCCAAGCAGGCTTTGAATCTCCACCGGAGACCACCGCCTTGTCTTTTTCCCGGTTTCCTTGTTCGTTTCGTGCTGGGTGAGATAAAGCGAAAGTTCCGCGACAAGGGAATATGCGGTGAAAGTCCGTTCATCGCTGGAGGCGACTTCGCGGCGGATTGACGCGGAATCGATGTTCGCAAGCGAATAATGCGTGCTTTTTGTGCGGCGGTATTTTTCAAAGTCAAATCCGCTGCCGTTTCCGAAAAGCGTAAACTCGCCGGGTTTCAGTTCCGTGATTTTATATTCGTAAGTCTGCTCGACCATTCTGACCGGAACTTTTTCCCGAACGTAGATATGCCGGATTTTCTTGCTCGAATTGTCCTTGCCTTTCAGGTCTTCCACGCGCACCTTGAAGTTCTTGTTCAGCTCGTCCTGCAAAATGCCCAGGTTTTCCGTGCTCAAGAAAATCTGCCCGGTCTGCTGGGTTTGCGTGATGGAACGCAGGCAGCGCATCGTGGCCTGCAGGACAAAAATCGTGCTCTTCGGTTTTCGGAACAGGGCGACGCCAAAAAGGGAGCGGCAGTTCCAGCCTTCTTTTCCCTTGCCCACAAGAAGAATGAACTGCTTACTGCTTTCGGCGGTGTCGAGCTTTAAAAATTCGCGCAGGTCGTCCTGCTTGGTGAGCTTGTCGTCGCCCACGTTCACAAGGATTGAATCTTCGGAAATGTCGAGCTTTTGGAGAGCCTTTTCCAGCGCGGGTTTTAATTCTCCGGTAAGTTCATCGATTGTCGTGGCGAAGAGAGCCATCTTCGGGAGCATATTCTCGTAACGGTTCCAGATTCCTTTTTCGTTTCGGTGCCGCTTTGCAAAGCTTTCCACTGCGCTAGACACAAAACTCTGCGTCTGCACGTTCGCATAGTCATCGATAAATGTCTTCTTGAGATAGCCGGAATCGATCGCTTCCTTCAATCCGTATTCATAGACGACTTCGGGCATCAGGCGGTTTTCGATATACGGCGTTCCTGTAAAGTTGTAGCAGGCGACAACCTTTGTTCCTGCCGCATCTAGTTCCTGAACCAGTCCGTCAATCGTAAGGCGCAGGCTTGTTTCCTTTGAGCGGTCAAGCATATCGTTCTTGAGGGATTTTCCGAAAGCGTGGTGCGCCTCATCGACATAGATTCCGAGCTGCTTTAACCGGGTGAGCTTCTGGTAACGCTGGTTCGCCATCAGGGAAGAATCATCGTCGAGCATATAAAGGTCGGCGTTCGGATTGTTGCGGATGGCGTCCTCCCAGGAATCCTTAAAAAGCAGGTTCTCTGCCGAATCTTCCTTGCGTTTTTTCTTCAGGATGATTTTTTGCGACGTGGAGATAATCAGATTGAAGTCCGAGCCGTCCATTGTGCTGAGTGCGACTCCGTCTTCTTCCAGAAAATGGAACTTGATGATTGTGTCCAGTTCGTTGGCGTATTTTTCGGTAAAGACCTTGGCCTTGTCGAAAGTCTGGATTTCCTTGAGCGACTGCAGAACCGTCGTGTCCGGCGCAAGCACCAGCGCATTGTGGCAGAATCGCTCGTCTTTCGGGTATTTATGGGCAAGCAGGAACTCGTAGAAAATGCAGAGCGCCATCAGGATTGTTTTTCCTGTTCCCATGGTAAGCGCAAAGATGTAGTTCGCGTATTCCTGCCGCAAATCCGAAAGCTGCTCGAAGAATGAAACGAGCGTGTCGCGGTTCAGCAAATCAAGCTGGCTCAGCAAAGTATTGTCTTCGTAAAAGCGTGAATTGTCAAAAGTGAACAAAACAGCCGCCTTTTCGTTTGCGCCTTGAGCCATGCGGTTTTTACGCCAATCGTCGAACAGGTCGGCGAGACGCGGATTTCCCAGATATTCCTTGAGGAACACATACATCTCAAACGCCTCGTACTGCGGCTTCCGCAAAAAGGCAGCCGGATTGTCCTTGCGCGGCTCGGCGTTTGCAAGAATTGTGCGCGTAAGATTTGTGTACAACTTTCGAATTTCCTTTTTGTTTGCCGAATAGAACTGCCACATGATGCGGTAGAACGGAAAATCGATTGAACTTTTTTTTGACTTCCTCATTATTTTCCCTCCACTTGAACCGTGCCTTCCCATGACTCGCTGATAAGGTCGGTAATCTTTATGTGGATTGCGCCTGCGGTCTTTGGAATGCTGTATTCGCCTTTTACCAGCGCGTTCTTTTCCGGGATGTCGGTGAGAGACGGGCTGAACGTTACGCCGTCGTAGTTCCAGTCGATGAACACGCTTTCGGCAAGCTCCTTCCAGTCGCTCACGTCGGTCTTTTCGATGCTGAGCTTTTGCAGCAGGTTCATCGGGAAAAAGTTCTCGATGACGAGTTTTCCGCCATTAAGAACCACTTTCGCATCGCTGTCGCGCTTGAAGCGCAAGTCCTTTTTGTCGCGCAAGAGGTCGATGATTTCAAGATCAACCTTGAATCCCATCTTGTCCACTTCTTCTTCAAACTGCGCCTTTAGATTCGGGTCGTGCCCCATGCACACAAAGGTTATCGATTCGACGGGTTTTGCGGGATTTTCCTTTTGCCGTTCCTGCCATACGGAAATATCCACGTTGGAAAGCAGCCTGGCAAATTCGCTTGCGGTGGCAATCCTGTTGATTCCGAGAATGCAGACCTTGCGGCCGTCTAGCAGCGCGTCATAGACATTGCTGTCGGCAAGCTGCTCCATGCCCATCGCCTCGCAGATAAGGCGTTTTGCCTCCAGCTCGTTGCGGAAGAATTCATAGTCGTTTACGTTATAGACTTCAAAGCCTGTATAGAATTGATTTTCTGTCTGTAGCTGCCCGCCTAAATCTTCTGCCACTTTTAAAAGCCGTTTCGTGGTGGTCTGGATTGCGCCAAGATTGATGTCCGCGCCGATAAAGCGCCTGCCGAGCTTCATGGCGACCGCCTGCGTGGTGCCGCTCCCCATAAAGCAGTCGAACACGAGGTCGCCGGGGTTGGAAGAGGCCTTGATGATGCGTTCGAGAAGTTTTTCCGGTTTTTGAGTAGGATAATTCATGATTTCTGGAGAATTAACAACAGTTTGAAAACTTGCAATATCACTCCACACATCGGAAACTGGGATACCTTTGCTTTCATCAAGATAAATTACCCTGTCTTTTGTAATAGGCTTATATCGTCTTCCGTTTTCATCAATCCCTGTAAAACGTTTTAGTTGTTTTTCATCATAAGGAAGATATTCTTTATTGAAAGTCTTATTATTACCTTTTCTAAAAAAAAGAATTGTATCGTGTCCTCTGACAAAACTGTTTACTAAACTTTTATAACCAGATACCCCTTGAAGCTGCCAAATAATTTCACTTTCCATATTAGAAGCTCCAAAAACCTCGTCTAACAAAGCTCTCAAATACGAATTCCTATGCCAGTCGCAGTGCAGGTAAATGCTTCCGTTGTCCGCCAAAAGTTCCCGGCACAGAATCAGGCGCTCGTACATGAACTGCAGGTATTCGTCGTTTGTCCAGATGTCGCCGTACTGCTTTTCCTCAAACGTGGTGCTGTCGGTTTGCGCGCTTTTTCCGCGCAGCTCGATCTTCTTCTTGTAGTCCGCCTTGCTGTCGAACGGCGGGTCTATGTAAATCAGGTTCACCTTGCCCCGGAAGTTTTTTAGCAGGTGGCTCATCACCTGCAGGTTGTCGCCCCAGTAGATTTTGTTCCGCCAGCCGTCCGCGTCGTCGCCGTAGCTTTCCTT
>CAKUXP010000033.1 GCA_934700345.1 uncultured Fibrobacter sp.
GTGACGTCCTCTACGCGGCGGACCGATACGCCGGCAAGGTACATCTCGATGAGGGATTCCTCGACGGACGATTCGCGGCGCTTGTAGCGTTCGATGATGGCCGTCTCGAAGGGTGCCAGGCGGAGTTTCGGGACGGAGAGCTCCACTTCGCCAGCGGACGTAAGCAGTTTGCGCTGATAGTGGCCGCTACGGTAGTTCTGGCGCCCTTCGGTGCGTTCATGCTTTTCGGCGTGGCACAGCTCGGCTGCCTCCTCGTCCAGCATCGTGTTGAGGGTCTCCTCGATGGTCTTCCGGATGACTCCTTTCAGATCGTTCTTGAGGCCTTCTTCGTCGATTTTGATTATATTGTTGTCCATAGGATGGTCCTTTTTAGGTTGGTGTCTTGGTCGATTTCAAATCTAAAAATTGGAACATCCTATTTTTTTACCCCCTTACAGGAATTTGCGAAAGAAAAATATACGTTACCGGAATCGTCGGCTTCTTGGAGTTGAGAACAAGGGGAGCCTTGCCTTCGGCGGCGAGAGCCGGGTTGTAGCGGAGCAGAGTCCAGTAACCGGAATCCACAGCCTTCTTCTGGTGTTCGAGCTGGCTGTTCAGATCGAAACCGTGGTTGATGCAGGGACAGTAGCAGATGATCAGCGACGGACCATTGTGTGCTTCCGCTTCCTGGAGAACCTTCAGGGCCTGGGCGTCGTTTGCGCCGAGGGCGATACGGCCCAACTATGACGACCGTTCGGCTCACGCCTCACTCTCGCCAACACGACTTGTTAAGACAAGTCGCTTTTGGCTCACAGACGTTCTTGTAGCTCATGGCGATAAGGCCGAGGTCCTTCTTGCCGGCGCGCTTACCAGCGGCAGCGAAGAGGGCGACGGCGCCACGATTCGTGGACTTGGAAGCCTGTCCACCCGTGCTGGAGTACACTTCGGTATTGAGGACGCAGATGTTCACGTTTTCACCGGTTGCCCTATGATGACCGTTTGCGCTAGACTCTTGTGAGGCTCTCCGGTCGGCGTTCACTCTTGCCTCCGACGACTCGTTATGACGAGTCGCCTACGGCTCACGGAGCTGAGAATCGAGACGCACGTAAGTGGTTTCGCCGCAGCCCTTACCGATACAGGCTTTTTCTATTTGTGCGTTCCCCACTGGCGTGGGTCGGGCTATATTTTAGGGGCGGCCACCTTTGCTTCGCTCGTTGTCCGCCACCTAAAACCGAGACCACGGTCTCGGCCCCAAGGGGTCACTACCCCTAACGCGAAATCTCGTGTTTTTGGAATTGATTAATTGTTGGACTTTAAAATGCACGTTTGTCTGTAGAATTTTTGTATCGTTGATCACTAAACTTCTTTTTTTTATTATTTTTTTTCAAAAAAGAAGGTTGCTATGTTTCTAAAACAATTAATGATGTTTTTTTCCTTGTGTGGAATACTTTTAGGATGCTCAGACCAGAAGGACTCATCAACCGACTTCAACAAGAATCAAAATGAAATCGTTTCCATGGAGCAAAAAACCACCTCAAAAGATTTTTTTTATGAGAAAAAAGTGACAGGTGATTCTAATCGATTGAGTTTGCAGAATGGAACAGGATATGCGATGATTGAGACTTATTGCAAATATATAGGTAAATGTATAGATTCGTTGAATACCATTGTTGAAAAAAAAATAGACAGTTTAAAACAAACGGACAAGTTTAAGACTCTTATGAGTGAGCATATCAGAAAAAATGATTCCCTGAAACAAAATGGACTCTTGTCGTCACAACCTAGATTTCCCAACCCAGAAGGTTTTTTCCGATTTCTTATAATCCACAAGCTGTTAGAGAAAAAGTAATGAGAAGATTATTTATAGTTTTATTGCTAACAATTGTTTTTTTTGCAGAAGCCGCAACTCATTGTGAAAGTCTTGACCAATATGTAAATTTTGGTTACGATGTTGAGTCAGTAAAAAATGCAATTTTAGCAAACCTAGAGCAGGACTTTCGTCAACAGTGTGAACAAGCCACTGGCTCCAGCGATATTTTCTTTTATTCTGGAGAATGGGTGAATACGTGTGAAGGTCAATCAGACTCAAAAAACGGCTATATAAAATCAATTACTAGATGTGATTTTTGTGATGGCGCAAACATTCAATTGCAATTGCAGATAGAAGAAAACGCTTGTAATGCAGGTTGCAAAAAGAAAAATACCACCTGCATGAGAATGGCTTCCGGCTGGGGCGGTGAAATAGTTAAGATAAACCCCAATGGTGGTGATTGTGGAGCGTATGACCCCACTCTTCCAAACTGTTCGGAATCAAGTTCCTCTGAAAGTGAACAATCATCATCTTCGGAAATTCAAAGTAGTTCTTCAGTTGAGTCATCTAGTTCGGATTTGGGGAGTTCTTCTTCAGAAGAAAAAACGGAATCCTCCAGTTCAGAAGATTTTGATTCATCTTCTAGTGAAGAAAACGATGATAGTTCAAGCAGCGAAGGTAATTGTGGAGAAGGTGGAGACCATTGCGGTGGTTCAAGTGGCTCCGGAGGTGGAGGTACGTACTGTCAAATTGACGATGACAATTGGGAAACGCTGTCCCGGTTACCCAACATACATCGGGATATTTATTTTGAACCGCCCTATATGATAAATAGAGACTATGCATATCTGCTAAATTGCTATTGTACCGGGACACGGGCTGTTGCATGTGATTTTGCAAATTTTGGACTTGTACAAGGATATGAACCCGTATCGATGCCTTTGTGCGGTCTTCGGGAAGGTTATTGGTGTAGGGGAATATCGGACGGTGCGTGTGATTATACGGGTGTTACAACCAGAATATACTATTCAGATTCTCCGGAATCAGTAGGATTTTCTTGGGGTGCTGCAAATTTCGATAATTCAGGAAGTGTTCTTCCGATAGAAACTGACTGGCAAACAGTTTTTCTTAATCACAATGGCATTATCTCACATCAGTTCTCTATCAGACATCTTCTTCCAACGAATGTTTTGTATTACGATTTGGAAAATATGGTCCATGAAGCACTTCCTGCATTCCCCGATATGAATAAACTTGTTGCTTATTGTATGGGTGAATGGGTCCCTCATGATGATGATTGTTTCGGAACAGAAGATGAAGTTAATCTCGCTTTACAGGATTCTTCTGACGAATGTGCCGTTTCTTATGGAATTCCGCATTATGAAACGGATCTTTCTAGCCGTGGATGGTGTGTTGTTGGTGAATGTGAGGCGGCCGAACCATATTCAAGTGCAGAAGAACTTTCCAGCTCGTCTGCGAAGAATAGTTCTTCTAGTTTTGGGGAAACTTCATCCTCGGAAGAGGAAATCTCTAGCTCTGAGGAATCTTCTTCGTCCGAGGAATTAAGTTCATCTAGTGAATTCGGCTTATGCAAATCTCTCCCATTTGGCTACATTCCCGATGACCCGAAGAACACTTGCTTTGAAAGTAACGGCAAATGCTATAGATGTAATGCAGCACGCCGTGCAGATGAATGCGATAAAGACTGGATGTGGATTTATCCTTATACTCCAGACAAATATTTCTTCACGGAAATTGATTGTACCAATGGAGAAAGAAAAGACAACAACAGGGTTGGACAATGTCCCGGCTTCCCAATGGAGGACTTGCCTCATAATCCCGAAAAAGCATGCATCGCACACAATGGGAAATGTTACAGATGTAAATCCGAGAACAGTTATGTCGATTGTTCTCTTGACTGGCTTTGGATTGGCGACTATTTTGGGTCACACAATATTGGTTGGTGGTACGAAGAGGTGGATTGCGATAATCCGTTTGAAGAGAATGATGACGAATTAATAGTTAATGTGTGTGTAGATGAGAGTGTTTTGCGAAAGCAGGCTGCAAAAGAATATTACCGACAGTACGAAGATTCTTCAATTGAATATTCTGTTGATCTTACAAAACCAGAAAAAAAGTTTGATGCTCTTGGACGCGATGGAATTATTAAACAATCTTCTCATATGATGCTGTATCAAAAAAATATGAGTATGCCTCAACGGAAAAATGAAACTTCTGTTGTTTTGCAGATACCATCAGTAAGTAGTGCGGATTATTGTGATAGAGATTTTTCTGGGCGTTGGAACTGCAACAGGAATAAAAATGGATTGGAAAAAAGAGTTTGGTCTGTTGATAAATTTGTTGATCCAATAAAATGTAATATAAAGAAGGGTCGTGATTATTGGTATTTCACAAAGAATACTGATCCCGAAACCGGTAAGGAGGTCTCCAGAACTTATGTTGGTGGAATTACGTGCGCATGGCCTAATGTGACGGTTAATCATGAACCCAAATCACAAAAAAATGAATTAATATACTCAAATGGAAAGATTGTCGGTGCAAAAGCAATTGTTGAATACAGGTTCTATACGCATACAACTTTGGGTGAAAATAATCATATTGTCATGAAAACTGGGGATGTTTTTTTAGATGGTCATGTAGTAACAGAAAAAGAAGAAAGTACATACGAAAAACACGAACTGGGACACGAATTCTATAATGAATGTGTCTCCTATGATGAGATTGAAGAAACAGGAACTTTCGAATGTACAGTGAAGATTTCTGGAACAATGTCGATAGATAAGAGAACTAAAATACTTAATGACGCGGTTACTGCCGACTTGACTGCAAAGCGAAATCTTTTTGAAAAACAACATTTGCAGGATAGATTAAATAAAGCTCAGGAAAAACTTGATAAATCTAGAGATCTCTTCCATGCTGATTTCGGTACAGATGGATATGCAGGAAAAAATGATAAACTACCCAAAAGTTATGTATGCCCGAATTTTTAGTTTTTGCATAGCTCTAATAACATCCTTGGTCTTTTCTCAAGATGGTATAGCATCAAGGGATGTTTATGGTGAGTATTGCTTTACGGAGGACGATGACAAAACGGATTATTGGGTTTTGAAGAAGTATAAGTCGAATAAACCGTATTTATTTTCGTATTCCCAATGCTCATATGATTATTATCATTCCATACTTCCGGATTACGCTTACCTTTTTGTAGGTCCTATATCGATGATTGTGAATTCGCTATTTGACAAGGCAAAACCGGCAAGGTGTATGCCGAGCTATTATTCAGAGAAAATGGTTTATGAATCTTATGAAAAAATTTTATGGTTCTCAAAAAAATATGAACTTGAAACAGACAGCCTGTTTGGACACTACTTTATTATAAGATGGAATGTCGATTATGATTCAAGTTATGTTCGATTAAACGCTTCCGGTTTCGCAAGATTCTACATTTCCGGCTTCTGCACCGAAGAACAGCTGAAAATAATAGAAAATTCCCCCCAAAAAAAAAGCACCCTGAATAATTCTATCTTTCCCTGAAGAAGTTTTACACGCTCCGCCGAATGGCTGGAGAACAACGCCGAGGAATCCATGACCTGCTACAGCTTCAACGAGGGCTGGTGGCGACGCATCCGAACTTCAAACTGCATCGAGCGACTGAACAAGGAAATCAAGAAAAGAACGAAGGTCGTGGGAGTGTTCCCCAACCCGGAATCCTGCGAATGGCTCGTTGGTTCTCTGTTGATGGAACAGGTATCCTAGACCTCGGTTAAGTCTCATCGACTGTCCTTTTCGTGGTTGGAAACGACAAGCTAGAAACTTGACTGTCCCCGGGATTCGTTTCCCGGGGATTTTTTGCTGTTTTCAGCCACGAACGGATTTACTTGACGATGATAATCCGTGAAGGATAAACTCTAAGTTAAATCTGGGTCTTTTTACGAGTTCTGGATTTACTTGATGGAGAATCTGCGGTATAAAAAAGGAAGCCCGAGCGGACTTCCCTTTTGGCTTTTTTACTTTGACTATTTTAACATCAGGTCGCTCAAACGGCTCGAATCGACCTGCTCGAATTCCCGCACGATTTCTTCTGAAGGCTTCTTCGTGCAAAGGCTCACCACGACGATCGTGGCAAAGCTCAGCACAAAGCCCGGAACAAGTTCATACAACCCAAAGATCGCGCAGGAATCCGCAAATCCCGAAAGGTAGAATTTCCAGACAAAGGCGAGAATTCCGCCGACAAGCATCCCGCTGATAGCTCCCGCCAGATTGGTCCGTTTCCAGAAAAGCGAAAGCAGAACGACCGGTCCGAAAGTCGCGCCGAATCCTGCCCAGGCAAAGCTCACGAGGCTCATCACGACATCCAAAAATCCGTGCGAAGCGTTCGGACGTCCTTGGTAGGCAAGGAGTCCCGCAACAAGAGCGATAATCAGAACGATTCCGCGACTCACGAGCATCAGTTCGCGATTCGATGCGTTCTTGTGGATTAGGCGCTTGTAAAGATCGTTGCTAAACGCCGAAGCGGAAACGAGGAGCTGGGAATCCGCTGTGCTCATAATTGCCGCCAGTACAGCCGCCATCAAAATCGCCGCAATGACCGTCGGGAAAAGGTTTGTCGTGAGAACCATAAAGACTTTTTCCGGATCATCCAAAGCGATCCCCTGCTGCATTAGGTAGTAACGTCCAAAGACAGCAATCAGAATGGACGCTCCGAGCGAAAGGATCACCCACGTCATCGCAATTCGACGGGAATGCGTAATCTCGTCGGGATTCTTAATGGACATAAAACGCACGAGAATGTGCGGCATTCCAAAATAGCCGAGGCCCCAGGCAAGCGAGGAAACGAGTGAAATAATCGTAATTGCCTTGCCCGTCGAAGCGTTCGTAAAAATGTTCATCAGGTAAGGGTTCACCTTGTTCATCGCATCGATTGTCGGAGCGAAACCGTCGTTTATTGCGCAGATCATCGTGGGAACCATCAATACGGCAACGAGCATCAAAATTCCCTGCACAAAGTCCGTCCAGCTGACCGCGAAAAAACCGCCGAGGAACGTGTAGGCCACAACGACGACGATACCGACCGCCAGGGAGACCGTATAGTCCCAACCGAAAATCGTGGTAAAGAGCTTTCCGCAGCTGACAAATCCCGAAGTCGTATAGAAGAGGAAAAATGCCAAAATAAAAAGCGCGGAGATGATGCGGATGATTCCCCGTTTATCGCGAAAACGGTTTGCAAAGAAGTCCGGGAGTGTGATGGAATCGTTGCAGAAATAGGTGTATTTGCGGAGCCTGCGCCCGACGATTTTCCAGTTGATATAGGTTCCGATTGCAAGTCCCACGCCGATCCACGCTTCGGAAAGCCCCGAAAGGTAGATGGCTCCGGGAAGCCCCATCAGAAGCCAACCGCTCATGTCGGAAGCCTGCGCGGACATCGCCACGACCCACTTGTTCATGCTGCGATTTCCCAGGTAATAGGAATTCAGGCTGTTCGCCTTTCTTGAAAAGTAAAATCCGATGCCGAGCATCAGCAACAGATAAACGATGAATACGGCGATCGTCGTTGTCATAAAATCTCCTCAGAAAAATTCAGTCCAATAATAATAAATTAACTCTTGCCCAAAGTGAAGACTTCGCGGAGTTCGTCACCCGAAAGTTTCGCAATCCAGTTTTCGTCAGTCGCAATTGTCATCTCGGAAATTTTTCGTTTGCTTTCGATAATCGCGTTGATTTTTTCTTCAAACGTATTCTTGGTTATCAGACGGTGAACGACCACGCGACGGTTCTGCCCAATCCGGTAAGCGCGATCGGTCGCCTGCGCCTCGACTGCGGGATTCCACCACAAATCGTAATGGATTACCTGCGAAGCGGCAGTCAGGTTTAGCCCGGTTCCGCCCGCCTTGAGGGAAAGAATCAGGATTTTCCGCTCGGGATTTTTTTCGAAGTCGGAAATGATGCTTTCCCTTGCCGAAAGGGAAAGTCCGCCGTGATAAAAAAGCGCCTTCGTCTTGAATTTTACACGAATGATTTTTTCAAGAATTTCGCCCATTTCCGTAAACTGGGTAAACACCAGAACTTTTTCGTCCGTATTCAGGATGGATTCCAGAATGTCCAGGAAAAGTTCCGTCTTTCCCGAAAGTCCGCTGTCCAGTTTTCCGTTCTTGAGATACTGCGCCGGATGATTGCAGATTTGCTTGAGCGCAAGAATCAGCCGAAGGACTTTTGCGCTGCGTTCAAATTTCTGTTCCGGGTTTTCTTCATCCAGGTTCGCAATCGCTTCCATGCAGGATGAGAAAGTTTTATGGTAAAGCGTCTCCTGCTCGGGTGAAAGGCTCGCCCATTCGTCCTGTTCCAGCTTTTCGGGAAGATCCGTGATAATGGACTTGTCCGTTTTTAGGCGGCGAAGCAAGAATGGCGATGTGATTTTTTGGAATAGTTCCGCACGATGCCTGTTCGAGCGCTCCTGAATCGGTTTTTCGAATTCCTCGCGAAAGGACTTTGCGTTTCCCAGAAGCCCGTGGTTGCAAAAGTCCATGATGCTCCAGAATTCCATTAGGCGATTTTCCACGGGCGTTCCGCTCATCGCAATCTTGATATGCGCCGGAATGGCCTTGACGATTCGGCTTTGTGATGTTCCCGAATTCTTGATGTTCTGCGCTTCGTCGAGGATTGCAACCTGCCAGTCCGTATCCTTGAATTTTTCCTTGTCCGAACGCAAAACACCATAAGTCGTTACGAAAACATCCGCCGTCGAATTTCCCAAAGTGCGGTTTCCTCCGTGGTAGATGTTCACGAGAAGTTCCGGTGCGAATTTTCCGAATTCGCGCTTCCAGTTTTGCAGAAGCCCGGACGGAACAACGACCAGAGCCTTCTTTTCCGCAAACGCTCCGTCATTTTTCATCTGTTGTAAAAGCGTGATTACCTGAAGCGTCTTTCCCAGACCCATGTCGTCCGCGATGATGCTTCCAAAACCCAGCCTGGAATTTTCGAGCATCCACGCAAAGCCGCGCTTTTGGTAAGGGCGAAGGTTCGCCCGAATCTGCTGCGGAACGACGATATCCTCATCGTTTTCCTTTTTAAAGCGATGAATTTCAGCGAGAGCTTCCGGAGCGATATCCACCGAAAGTCCATCAAACTCTCCGGAGAGAGCAATCTGGAGGACCTTGATTGCTGGAATCTTGAAACGATTTTTCAAGCCTTCCTTCAAGCGATCCAAATCATCGGATGTCACATAGAAATACTGCCCGTCATCATACAGCAATCCTCCGAAATCCGCATAGTTTTCCAAGAACGTTTTTCCGTCGATCGCATGTTCCCCGACAAGAACCGACCAGTTCAGCTGCAAGAGATTTTCCAAGCGCGAAAATCCGGCCTTGGCCTTTTCTTCGGATCGAATGATTTGCGGACGAACCAAACCTCGAAGCACTTTTTCCAATCCCTTCGGCAAATCAAGCGAAATGCCCAACATACGGAACAGCGGAACGGAAAAATTCAAAAAATGAATTACCCCTTCTCCGGAAAGATGGATGTTGTCCGTCGCCTTTTGCGAAACGTAAGCGTCGTATCCGTCGATGTAATTTCGAATCGGGAGTATCGCTCGCAGCACGTCGCTTCTTTTTTCGCTCGGAAAATTTCGCGTCCATAGTTTTGACAACGGATAGACTTCACCCGTTAATTTATCTACAAAATCCAGGTCGATGTCAATCTTTCCAAAACCTGCATCGACGCCATTTACAATCGGCAAAAACGGGGCTTCCGACATCTCATATCCCGAAAGCCATTTTTCAAATTCCTGAACGTCCAAAGAAGCGCGATCAGAAGAAAAGTCTAAAGTCGCATCGCCAAAGAAAGCGTGGAGCGCATCGTCCTGGAATTTTTTTTCCACTCCATTTTGCACATAAGTCGAGAGAATTGCAATGACTAGCATTTCTGCGGAGTTTTCCACAAAAAACTTTGGAGATTCCATTTCCGAGCGGACAAACTTTGGCGGAATCCTTGTTTGCAAAAGTTCCAGATTTTTTTGTACTTCGGGAATCGAGCGGAGCGGAAGCCAAAAAACTCGGGCGGTCCGATTATCGATGGCGAACGGCTTCGGATAGACAGCACCGTTGTTTAAAATTTCAAGCGACACCTTTCGCGCCAAATCCAAAAGCCTTGCCGAAGCGTCCGCTTTTAATATTCCCGTCGGACTTTCCACCGAGACCGCATCCAACGCCCATGCAAGAGGAAGCGTTCCAAACATCCAGCGCGATTTGCCGATATAACGGACCGTTCGCGCTTCTTCCAGATCGACCGATTTTTCTGGATATCGTTCAAAGTTTTTGAGGAAAATTTCCAGGAGAATTTTTCGATACTCGCAGACAAAAGAATCCTTAAAGACTGCGTTAGGAACAACGGCATTTAAAACGATTTTTCGGACATCGGGGATTTTTACCGGTTCAAATTCCGCGGTGTCGTAAAAGCGTTCCGGCGAATCTAGAGGATTCAAAATGAATTTATCCGAAAAGGCTCGCAAAGCCCGACGTTCGCTATCCAAGGAAAGTTCGCCTTCCCACGAAGCCTGCGTACATTCTTCTGCGAGCGAGCCTATATCCAGTCCGCGTACAGTAAAAACGGTAAACGGATTCCTATCGATTTTTTTCCCGACGGCAAAAAGAGCGGCATACGCATGAACGCACATTCCCCGCATTCCGCAGGAGCACTTGACAGAAAACTTCACACCGGGTCCCGGCAAAATTCTCAATCCGATACTTTGTACAAAATCAAGCGTTTCTTTCGGTTCCAAGTGGTGAGCAAGCGATCCCGCTAGCGGAGAGTTTTTTTGGAGCGCATCCATCAGAGACGCTTCCTCTTCATCCGAAAAACGGGAGAGCATTACTACGGTCCGCTGCGGATTCCAGGAACCATCGACGATACGGGCTTCAATCGTCCTTCCCGAAATCTTGATATCGGCAGCCCGCACTTCCGATTTTGCATACAGGGAAAAGGAACGCTCGACAGCGTTCCGCCATTTATCGCCCCAAAGGGTATGCTTTACCGAATCCGACGCCATTTTTCGCAAAAGATAATTTTTTTTTGCTCAAATGTGCATGGATTATGAATTTACAGGAAAGCTTTCCCAAAGGATTTTTTTCGGGAATTCCTTATGAAAATTTCAGTCCGGTTACTTTTTCTTTCGCTTCGGTCCCGGCATAAAGGGACTTTCTCCGTCCGAAGTGTTTTTTGATTGCGCCCTGGTTAAAACTTCCTCGCGAACGACAACCGAGTCCCCATCGGCAAGGCCTTCGAGAATTTCCACATTGACGCCGTCGCTGATGCCCGTCCTGACCGCTCGGAAAACCATCTGGCCGCTTAAATCCATCCACACGCCGCTCCCGACAACCCGAGGCGTCGAGGAACTTGTTTTTCGCATTGCGGGAACATTGCCTCCCATACCCGGAGGAGGCGGGCCAAAATCCTCATCGTCCGATTTTTTTTGTTGAACCGTTTCGCCCGGAGAAAACTTGATCGCCGCGACAGGAACACCCAGCGCATTTTCCACTTCTTTCGTTACGATCGTACATGTCGCCGTCATTCCGGGGAGAAGCTTCATGTCCGGGTTTTCCGCAGAAATCACCACCGTATAGGTGACGACATTCGATGTTACCGTCGGATTCAGGCGAACCGATTCCACGGTCCCGTAAAACGTGTCGTCCTGGAAGGCATCTACCGTAAAAAGTACTTTCAGCCCCGCCTTGACCGATCCGATATCCGCTTCATCGACATTCGCCATGACCCGCATTTTTGAAAGATCCTTCGCTAGGATAAAGAGAGTCGGTGCGCTCATTGAAGCGGCGACGGTCTGCCCGACATCGACGGAACGTTCTAGCACGATACCGTCTATCGGGCTTTTGATGATGCAATAGCTCAGGTTCAGTTCCGCTTGACGGACCTCACTCTTCCGCGTTTCCCAAGCGAGCTTCGCCGCATTCATTTCATATTCCGCCGTTTCCAGATCGACCGCGCTTGCGCTTCCCGATTCCGAAAGTTTCTTTGTCCGGTTGTAAATTGAAAGTTTGTGTTCATAATCCACCTTGGCACTAGAGGATGCGATTCTTGTCTGGTATAGAGCCGTCTGCAGCTTAGAACGGTCCAGTTCCGCAATCACCTGCCCCTTTTTCACCTTGGAATTGAAATCGACATAGATCTTGCTGATGTCGCCCGAAACTTGCGTTCCGACATTGACCGTGTCCATTGGAGAGAGCGTTCCCGTCGAGGAAATCGTCGTCTGGATGGTGAGACGGGAAACCTTTTCGCTGACAAAAATTTTCGAACTATTTTCGCCCGGAGAAAGGATGAATTTGTACGCAATTCCTCCGAGAAGAATCAGCGCCAAAAGTACGCAGACAATCTTTATCCATTTTTTCATCAGAAATTCCCCATATAAAGTTCGAGCAGCTTTCGGGCAAGGATGCTTGTGTATTTCGCCTGGATCAAGACGCTTTGCGCATTCTGCAAGTTGTTTTTTTGTTCCAGAAAATCCGTAAAGGTCAAGCTGCCGGCTTTCCGCTGTTCCACGGCGACGTCAAAAGATTCCTGCGCACTTTCAAGGCTAGCGATAGCGGCAAGCCAGCTCGCATCGGCACTTTCGGCTTGCATATAGAGCTGTTCCAGGCTGTTTTCCAAATTCTTCCCCGTTTCACGACGCGCCACCTCGGCGCGTTCGCTTTCAACCTGAGCGGAAAGGACCTTCGCCTGTGTCGTCCCGCCATCGATTAACGGAATGCTTATGCCAAGCGTTACGCTATGCGTATAGCCGTTCTTCAACTGACGTCCATAGCGATCCGATTCCCAAGCCTGAAATCCGGTCGAAGCGTCCGCCCCAAGCGTTACCGAAATCGAACTGTTCTTCCCGGCAAGCGCCAAGTTCTTCTCCGCAGCCAAAACCTTCAGGCTGTCCGAAATCAGGCCGGGATAACGCTTGCGGGTTTCCGCAAGGACCGTTTCAAACGGCGGAATTCCTCCTAGGTCCGAAGGTCTTTCAAAAGACGTTTCGGGTGAAAGGATTTCCAGCGAATCCGAGCGGGAAATTTCCAGAATCTGGCGCAAGGACGTTTTCGCTGAACGCTCCGTCTGTTCCGCGGAAATCAGCTTGACCTTGGCGCTAGCCGCATCGCTCTTCGCAAGCGAAAGTTCGCTACGCGTAATCGATCCCGCTTCCAAAAACCGCTCATGATAGAGGACCAGCGAATCGGAAAGTTCCATCGCCGAATAAGCGACATCCCGGGCCTCTTTCGCAGCGAGCAGTTTCACGAAGGCGTTCATCGCGCTTTCCTGGACCGTGATCGCGGAAAGTTCCGTTTCGAATTTCGATGCTTCCAAAGACAGCTGCTTACTTTCCACGTCGATGCCTGTCGCGCCGCCGTCCCAAAGCGTATAGGACCCGGAAATTCCCATGCTCAGGCGATAATGATCCTGCGTTTTTCCGTTGAACGGACTGTCATAGAGGCTCTGGTTCACATGGGCGGAAAACGTCGGAAACCTTGAAGTTTTTGAAGCGTTCAATGCGGCTTCGGAAGTGCGTTCCGAAAGCCTTGCGTTTTCCATTTCCAGACTGCGGTCCTTGGCCATCTTCACGCAGTCTTCAAGCGAAAGCGGTGGAATCGTCCAAGCGGATCCGACAAGGACCGCACACAAAAAAAGCATCTCGTTTCGACATTTCACGAAATTAAGATGCTCGTTCCTGTAGAGGCGTTGCATATAAAATTACGGTCTTTCCCCGGAATCCCCATCGATTTCATCGGGGACAAGAGATTCCGCATGGCGACAGCGCTCCCTGCGAAGCGCATCCCGACTGGCGGTATCCTTCAGGCGGAAAGCGCCATAAGTTCCAAGCCCTCCGATAACGGGCAGAAAAAACGGGAACAGGCTTCCCGACACGCAGGAATTTTTCCGAACCCCGAACAGGGCGAAAAGCGGAGCGAGCGCAAAACCGCACCACGTACCGATTCTCCCGAAATAGCGGTTCCGGCGTTCCCTTCCGCGGATTCCCTCGGCGGGCTGCATGGCGTCGAACGTAAAATGAGAAAGCACAAGCGAACCGACAAGCGCCGAAAGGACATTGAACACAATGCGCACTCCGGCAGGCATCCGCTTCGAAACCTTTGAAAATCCCAGAGCGTGCAAGAGAAAGCCTATCGTTGCAAAGGCAAACAGGAGCCGTGTCACCGTCGGACTTCTGAACGTGTCGTCAATGCACCAGTTTACGAAATGTTCGCAGTTGTTCCCATACAGATAGTAGGAACGTTCATAGAGCCTTTTCTTCGCCCGTTCCACAGCAGCTTCCCCGGAAAACTTCGCGTTCGGATGTTCCAGAACACGGAAACCGTGCCCATCGCAAAAGCGTTTAAGCGAAGTCTTCACCACCGCCCCATAGCGGATAAGTCCCGGCAATTTCAGGATGTCCTTACACGAAAGAGTCCGCGCCATTCCCGAATAATGGATGACCCGTCCTTTCCCGATATAAAGGCCATGGTGATTAAATCCCATCCGCGGCGAAATCAGGTGGGAGCCGATTGGAGGTTCTGGAATCTTGGATTCATCGACAGTTTCGTTCATAGGTTAAATATATATGAAAAAAGGAGATCCGTTTCAAACGAATCTCCCAAAGTGGACGATACTGGATTTGAACCAGTGACCTCTGCCGTGTGAAAGCAGCGCTCTAAACCAACTGAGCTAATCGTCCGAGGCTTCGCAAAGATACAAAAGCCCGCGCATTGCGTCAAGGCTCATTTTTGCATCCACGAATTTTTACAGGTATTTATCTTCGGCCTTGCCCAAAATATCTAGAAAATCCGCCTGGGTCCTGGAATCGATCAGATCCTTGCGAACCTCGGCATTGGCGAGAATCCGGCTGACCGAAGAAAGGGCCTTGAGATGCGGCCCGACCGTATTGCCCGGGCTGACGATTAAAATCAGGAGATGTACCGGCTCGCCGTCCATGGCATCGAAATCGATTCCCTTTTCCACCGTTGCCGCAACCATGCACATCCGATCGACGTAATCGATTTTCGCATGGGGAACAGCCAGTCCGCAGCCGATTCCCGTCGAACGGGTCTGTTCGCGTTTCCAGACCGCATCAAAAATTTCGTCGCGATGTTCTAGCTTGTAAGATGCGCAAAGCGTATTCACCAGTTCGTTCAGAATCTGTTCCTTGGTCGTGCTTTGCGAATTGATGATCACGCAATTGTCCGCAAATCGTTCAGAAAGGCGCATAGATGTTTCCTTGTTATTTCTAAAAGTTTAGCAAAAAAAAGCGAAAAGAGAACCCTTGTGAGCGAAAAAGTACTTTTGCAGGTAAAAACTTCCATTTTTTGCGTTTTTTATGGAGAAAACGACAATTTTAGCCTTGCAAGACAAGTTTCCGATAGTCTTTCCTGGCCTTTTCGACAGGAATCTGCCCCGGGGCGACGGAAATTCCTATCGAGCAGTAAGTGAGGTTCGCTCCGCGCGCCAGACTCTTTATGCGCGATTCCTCGCCGGATTTTCCCATCGCGAAACAGGAGAAAAGTTCAAAACGGTAACCGTATTCGCCGACAGAGTTTATCCAGGGATAGACATGGTCAAAATCTCCGGGTGAACGGCTCATGCAGGCGATTTTTAGCCCTGCGCATTCCGGTCCGGTAGCGCATTTTCTTAAATTCTCCAATTCGTCTAGGGATGGCACCTTTTGAAAATCATGGTGCGAAATCAGAACTTTCTTTGGAAAATCGCCAAAAACCGGAAAGTCTCGCTGGTAGAACCGATGGCCATTGCGCATCGTCCAAAATCCTTTCCGTTTTTCGCAGAAACGTTCGTCATTCCAGATTTCAAAAATCCGACTTTCCAGTCTCACGAACTCTTCGGCTTCGATGTCGAGATAGTCCGGAAAAACATCCGCAGCCAATATCTCGCAGATATATTCGGCCCGTTCCATCGCCCGAGAATCGGGAAACTTTCCACCGTCCCGCTCTAGGCGGAATGTTCCGATAAGAAGCGCATCCGGAAATACGCTGCGAACACGCCCGGCAATGTCTCCGAGCGATTCCCTGGAATATCCGGCAGCGAGAAGCAGGTCGTAGCGGATTTCCAATGCGGAACATTGCCGGGCCGCTTTCGAAAATTCGCCCTGCGGATTCTGCAAAATTTCATCTAGCGACTCCGCCGATAAAACGCCCGCAAAAAACGGTTCCCAGGGACTCTTCAAACTTTGGCATTCTTTGTCCATTGGAGAAGAATATAGCAATGTAGGAGGTCTTTCAGAGCTTAGCCGAGAGAATTTAAATTTGCAAAGATTATCGGGTCAAGAACGGCATGACAAGTCAAGCGAACTTTTCCACATGAAGAAATCCGGTTTGCAAAAAAAACTACAGACCCCTCTGCCACTCATTCCCTTTCCCGAAACACTCCGCTCCAAGTTCTGCCATGCCGCCCCAGTAAAGATGACAGCGAAAAATTCTTTTCATATATTTGCACGTGACATAGTTTTTGTGCCCTGAAAAGCCTTCTCGCCAAGCGATTCCGCAAAACAGAACCGCCAGGCAGAAGAGAAAACCCGGTGAAAACCCGGGGCGGTCCCGCCGCTGTATGGGTGTACGAAACCGGAAAAATTCAAAACCAGTGTGGATTCAAAACCCATGCGAAGGATCCGGAAGTAGAACGATCCCCGAGCCAGAAGAACTGCAAAAGCTTTACGCTCCGCCCCCGCGGAACAAGAGGAACGATGCGAAAGACATTGTGTTCTAAAGTCGGCAAGGCATGCTTTGTCTTGCTGTTCGCCATTAGCGTGAACGCTATCGCCGCAGACATGCAGGATCTGGGCGTTTCAGAAATCACGATTCCGCAACCGACACCTGCCGACATCGCTCCCAGCTACGAAGAAATTCTGCCTAGCGCATGGGAAGGCCGTGGACTTTCCGCCGCCGAAGTTCTCTCCGCCCTGCCCGGAATACAGAGTTACAGGCAAGGCGGCATGGGAAGCTTCCAGACTGTCAGCATCCGGGGAATCGCGGCGAAAAACATTTTAATCTGCATCGACGGGATTCCGGTAAACGATGCGAGCGGCGGCGCGGCGGATATCGGCACGATCGATTTGAACAACATCGAAAAAATCAAGATTTACAAGGACCGCGTTCCCGCAAGATTCGGAGGCCAAGGATTAGGCGGTGCGATAAACTTCATTACCAAGAAGGCGACGCCAAGAACAAACGGGAGATTTCTCGCAAGCATTGGCAGCCACAATACATTCGAAGGTTCCGCCCAGGTGAGCGTTTCGCCCAAGGATAGCATGAACTTTGCCGCGAGCGTTTCGGCAAGGCACAGTGACAACGATTACGAGTTTACAAACCGCAATGGCACAGCCTATAACCACGACGACGATTTTACCGACAAACGCAAGAACGCAGAATTTTCCGAATACTCCGGAAATTTCAAGTATCGCATCTTGCATCCCAATAGTTTCTTTTCGGTATTCGATGCAAACTTAGTTTATACGAAATCCGGAAATCCCGGGCAAGAAAGTTCCCAGACCAAGGTGGCAAACTTCACGGGGCAAAGTACGCAACTTGGCTACCGCCTGGAGTTTCCCACTTTGCTGAACTCGGTATTGCTCGAAGCGGGCCTCTCCGGAAGATTTGAAAAGAACGTTTCCGCATCCTACTACCCGCTTGACTTTGTCGGATACAGCTACCCGGACTATATCCAGTATGGGCTTGCGGGATACCGCCTCTATCCGGAAATTATCGGAACGATTGTCCTGGACCGCTTCGAGGGAACTGTTCGCGCGGCAGGGAGTGCGGAACGGTGGGAGGCCCGGGGAACCATTCGCGAATTTGGACTTTCCCGCTACAGCGCATCCGCATCCGCCAGCGCGGATCTTGCCGTGGCCCGATGGTTCGCCGTTCTCGCCGAAGGCAATCTGCTTAAGACCTTTGACGACATCGACGGGGGAAAGTTCCTGATGGCCACGGGAACAGCGACAATCGAAGACACCGAGAAAAGAGACTTGAACCTTTCGGGTATGGTCCAGCTAAAGTTCGGGCAAAAAAAATCATTCGTCGGCGGAAACGCTTCTATCGGAAGGTACTTTCGGCAGCCACAGCTGATGGAGCTTTACGGAGTTTATCGCGGCGTACTTTCCAACCCGACGCTCAAGAACGAGACAGCGGTCCGGTTTGAAATCGGAGGATTCATCCAGACTCCGTCCCGAAAGACGACCTTGCGAACAACCTATTTTCACTCGTCTGTCGAAAACGGAATTTACTGGATTGCCGGCAACAACGCCATCAAGGCTTTCAATGCGAGCAAGGCGAACATCCACGGAATCGAACTGGAAGTGCAAAGCTCGCCCGTTCCCTTTTTCGAAACAACCTTGCGTGGCACAATCCAGGATCCGCGAGACAAAGGATTCGCCAAGATGTACAACGGAAAGCTTTTGCCGGGAGAACCCGTCCACAGTTACTTTGTCGAAGGAAAGTTCTTTTTGCCATTCCATCTGGACTTGACGTTCGATGCGAGCTACCGTACCCGAATTTTCAGCGACCGTGCAAACCAGACGCGCCAACCGGCAACGGCCCGCTACAACGCAAGCCTCGGATATTCCCCATGGGAAAGTACCCGCCTGGTTTTCGCCGTCACGAACATCTCGGACGAGACGTACACAAACTTCTATACACCGAACCCCGTTCCCGGCAGGGAATACAGGATAACCCTAACACAAAAATTTTAACCCACAAAAAATTCCCGTTCGAACCGGGATGTCACCTCAAACCAAGGAAAAGACATGAGTAAAAAGATACTTCCCCTCATTTTAGCCACAGGTTTCGCGCTGCTGTTTAACGCGTGCGGAAGCGATGGCGATAGCGTTTCGGGCATCACCTGCGAAGATGGCGATTGTTTCGAGGAAAGCTCTTCTAGCGTTTCCGAAGAAGACAATTCTTCCAGTAGCGTCAAAACCGAAAATAAATCCAGCTCCAGCTCGATTCAAAAGGAAAGTTCCTGCAGCGAAAGCGAAAAATCCAGCTCCAGCCTCGCTGCATCCAGTTCTTCTGCCAAGACGGAATCCAGCTCCAGCGAAAAACTCGAATCGTCTTCGAGCGAAGCTCCCGAATCCTCGTCTAGCGTAAAAATCAACTACCTGAGCACGACGCCGAATCTCGCCGACCTCGAAGTTTCCGGCGATACCCTGTTCGCCATCTTCCAGCGTCAAACCGCTAGTTTTGCCCTCCCGACCGTCGGTCTTCTTGCGCTGTACAATTTGGAAAGCGGGGAACTTCTTGACACGATTTCCCTTGCGACAAAGAATCCCTACATGGTGAAAGTCGCAGGCGGAACCGTCTATGTGGCGACCGCCGGTGAATACGACGCAAGCTACAGCCTGCCTGCCGACGCAAACCGCGGCATTGAAAAGATCGATTTGCAAAAGAAAAGTTCGAGCCTGTTCGTGAGCGGAACCAAGCTCGGTGGCGGTGCCCAGGATTTTGTCGTGAACAAGAACGGTGACAAGGGTTACGTATCGGTTTACAAGAGCTACGGCAATACGATTGTCGTCGAGATAGACCTCTCGACCAGTTCCGTCAAGGAAATCGGAAACTTTAAGGATGCATCCGGTTCGCTCGAATACGACAACGAAAACGGTCTTCTCTACATCGGAGATCGCTTTTTGGATTACAAGACTTATGAAATGCACATCAGCGTCTTTACCTACGACGGAACAACGCTGGATTCCCTCACCGATCCGGAATCCGAAGGGCGCCAACCGTACAGCATCAAGGTTGTAAACGGTCATCCCTATGTCTTTGTCACGGATTACAATTCAGGGAAACTTTACATCGATTATGCCGACGGCGAAAAAGACGGTGTACAATATTTTCAGGATTCCAAACTCGCTACCGCCAACGGAAAGCTCTACCTGATGGAACGTAACACAAAAGCAGCTACCATCGCCCAAATTAACCTAGCTACTGGAACGCCGGTGTGGCAAAAGGCGCTCGAAGCGGGCGCCAACCCCTACGACGTCGTCGCCGCGGACAATGAAAATCTCTGGGTTGCCTTTTACGGTCTTCCCAAGATTCAAAAAATTTCCGCTGACGGAGCCGCCATCTCGGCTATCGACACAAAAAAATTCTGCGCATACACCATCGAATAGATCTTCTTCGCTTCCAATTTCCAGCCGCCCAAATTTTGAGCGGCTTTTTCACATTGCGCCTCGCCTAGTTAAAGTTTCGTTCAACAAGTTGCCGTTTTGCCGACCTTTTTACCGATATTTTCCGACGGCAATCCATATAAAAAAATAAGCCCCGAAATTTCTTGCAACATGATTGTTCAAAAAACTATATTACTATCCCAAAAAGGGCAGTTTTTAATTGTCCAAATGACAAATTTGTGCATCGCAAGGTGAATGGTTCTATGCAAGACATCGAAGCTCTCGATTCCGCTGCCAAAAAAGAACTCGCGCGCATCGCCGAGCTCCCCGAAATTTCTTTAAAGGAAAAAAAGCTTATCCCGCCGCAATACGCCGCCGAACTGGACCCGCTTTCTAGGCGCGCCACCATGGAAGAAGCGAATCTGGGATTTACCGAAGCGCAAGCGCGCGTCGAAGCGTACCGCTGCATGAAATGCAAAAAACCCGCCTGCACAGCGGCATGCCCCATCGGAATGCCCATTCCGCAATACCTGGAGCACGTCGCCCGCGGTGATTTTCAGGCGGCTATCGACCTTATCCGCCAAACGTCGCTGATTCCATCGATTTGCAGCCGCGTCTGCCCGCATGAACGGCAGTGCCAATCCAACTGCGCAATGGGCAAACTGCTCAAGGATGCGGATAAGGGAATCCACATGGGTAACATGGAACGCTTCTGCGCCGACTACGAACGGGAAAACCTGGGCGGGAAAAAGGCGCTTCCCGTCGCCCCGGATACGGGAAAGAAAATCGCCGTCATCGGGGCGGGACCGGCTGGTCTCGGCGCGGCCATCGATTTGCGCATGCGCGGTCACAAGGTCGTCATCTTTGACGAATACGACCAGCTGGGAGGCGTTCTCCGCTACGGCATTCCCGAGTTCCGGCTTCCGAAAAAAATCCTGGATTACGAACTTTCCATCTTGCCCGACATGGGAATCGAAACTCATTCCAAAGTCCACATCGGAAAGGAAATTTCCGTAAACGACCTGATCGCCCAAGGTTTTGACGCCGTGTTCATCGGCAACGGGGCAAACGAACCGGTCGTTCCCGGCATTCCGGGAAAAAATCTCGGCGGAATTTTTACCGCCAAGGATTACTTGAAGAAGGCGAATCGCGGCGAACCTCTGGATTCCAAAAAGAATGTCGTCGTCATCGGAGGCGGAAATGTCGCCATGGACGCTGCCCGAATGGCCTTCCGCGAAGGGGCGGAAACGGTTCGTCTCATCTATCGCAGAACGGTAAAGGAAATGCCCGCTTGCTGGACAGAGATCCACGAAGCGACTGCAGAAGGCGTACAGGTTCTCGAACTCAGAAGTCCTGCGGAATTTATCGCCGACGAAAACGGCAATGTCAAACAGGCAAGGCTCGACATCTTCACGCTAGGCGAACCCGACGCAAACGGTCGTCCCACGCCCGTCAAGGTCGAAGGCGCTTCCGAAACAATCGACTGCGATACGGTGATTTTTGCCGTTGGCAACAAGGTTTCTTCCGAAATACTCGATTCTGTCGTCGGGGAAGAAGTGAAGAAAAAAGTCTATGTCGGCGGAGACGCGCTCTACGGTCCCAAAACGGTTGTCCTCGCTCTTCGCACCGGTCGGGAAATTGCGGCAAAAATTCACCAGGATTTATGCGGGGACCAGAAGCTTTCCTAACAAATTAACTCGCGACATCCTATTTTGCCTCCAACATTTTCTTTGGAGGCTTTTATGCTTTTTATCGATATAGCCAAAAAATATCTCGTCGAAGATTCCGAAAACCTGGCGGAACTCACTATTCGGACTTACCGTTGGAACCTGAACAAGATTCACGACTTCGCACCGAACCTTACACTCGAAGAGATTACGACGGATTTTGTCAGACGCTATCGTTTGCACCTAAAAGAAATCGGAAACAGGGAATCCACCATCAGCAAGGCGCTTTCCGTTTTTCGGAATTTTACAAATAAATTAATTCTCGACGACCTGATTTCAAGAAATCCGTTCGACCGCATCAAGATCCGTCGCGTTGCATCCAAGCGCGGATTTTTAAGCCTGCGAGAATTGAAAAGCCTTTACCTGAATTTTTTGGAACGATCGCACAGTCTTCTAAAAAACGAGCAGGACTCTTTGCGCGTTTTTCTGTTTTCCTGTTTTACCGGTCTTCGCTTTAGCGATTTAAAAACCTTAGACGCAAGGGAAATCGTCGATTGGAAGATTCACAAGAGGACGCACAAGACCGGCGAAGCGGTGTACATTCCCATACCTGTCCAGGCAAGGCTCTTGCTTCCAAGCATTGCGAAAGGTCCCGTCTTTCATGTAGCGGATAATGCCTATTTCAACAAGAGACTTCGCAGCGGAGCGAAAAAACTCGGCTGCTATAGATATCTGCATTGCCACATGGCTCGGCATACGTTCGCCACGACATGCATCACCATCGGGATTCCGCTGCCCGTCACAAGCAAGCTTTTGGGACATCGCAGTATTGAGACTACTTTAATTTATGCGAAATACGTCGATACTCTGCTCGACAAGGAGATGGAAAAATTTGACCGCTTGAAGTAAAGATAAAACGCTCCGACACAATTGTCGGGGCGAATCGATTCAACTTGTTCGGTAAATTCGATAAGCCCACAGCTTGATATGCTCTCTATTTCTTTAAGCATCGCGAGATACTTTTTGGACAAAGCTGTATTTGATAATGAGAAATCGTGAATCAAAATATTGAAGTATTGTTTCCATTTGCCCTTTCTTTTTGAATGTTGAATATAAATTATGATTCTATCGTTGC
>CAKUXP010000034.1 GCA_934700345.1 uncultured Fibrobacter sp.
CGGCTTGACTACCTGACCCCTAATGAGTATCTTTTAAGAAAGTTCAACGTTATGCGTTAGCGACTTGAAATCGCCTTATTAAAACTTCTGCAATAAATTCTTTTTTGTTGATGCTTTTAATGGATTGGAAAACAGGAAAATTTAAAAGCGACGAAATTATTGAGATTCTAAAAATATTCATTACCTATTTTTTAAGACGTCGGATTTGTGAACAAACAAAAAATGAAGATAAAGTTTGTGCGGGGCTTTCAAAAAAAATTCCGGAGCTGCAAAAAGCGATAGATAAAAGTTTATTTATTTGGCAGGAAATAAAAAAATTTCCAATAGGAGCATTAATTTCATCTGATAAGGAGGTTTATAACCGTCTGTTTGTAAGCGATTTTTATCAAAAGAAAATATGTCCTTATTTATTGGCATTACTAGAAGAAAGAATTTCTGGCAAATTTCCGAGTATAAACAATTTAACGGTTGATCCTATTATGCCTAAAACTTTAACACAGAAATGGATTAATGATTTGGGAAATTCGTATCAAAAAATCCATACGGAGTATTTGTATAAGATTGGAAATTTAACATTGATTAGTGGCCTAATTCTTAATTGTACAGATTTTTCTATAAAGAAGAATGTTTACAGCAAAGAAGAATTAAAAATAGCTACAGAAATGATTATTGATTGTAATATTTGGAACGAAGAATCTATAAATAGGCGCTCTAAATGGATTTGCAATGAATTTGTTTACCATATCTTGCCTTTTCCACAATAATGGAGTTTGGTATGAATAAACAACTTAAGCGAAGTTTAACTACAATGGGGAAGGCTTGGTTTATTAGCCGATTGTATTATGAGGAAATTGACAATAAGCATCAAAATTGGCGATTGGCGGAAACTTTAGCTTCTCGTGAATGCTGTTTTAAAAAAGTAAAGAACTTATGTTTGAATTTACTGTTAGATATAAGGAAAAATTGTTCTGCTGTGCGCTTGGCTACAAATAAAATAGGTCTTTTTGCGGAGCGGTTAAATGCTATGTTGGAGGAATTGATAAAAAAACTTTCCTTATAGTTTTCCCCCAAAAAAAAACAATCCCGAGCCTGTAGGCCCGGGATGTTTGATTTGATGCGGGATAAAACCGGTTAGTAGGCCACTCCCTGCCACTTCATCGCGTCGGCGACCTTGAGGAAGCCCGCGATGTTTGCGCCCATGACCAGGTTGCCGCCATGGCCGAACTTTTCCGCCGCGTCATAGACGGTGTGGAAGATGTTCGTCATGATGCCGTCGAGCTTCTTATCGACTTCTTCGAATGTCCAGGAGAGGCGTTCGGAGTTCTGGCTCATTTCGAGACCGGATGTCGCGACGCCGCCGGCGTTCGCCGCCTTGGCCGGTCCAAAGAAGACGCCCGCTTTCTGGAACGCTTCGATGGCTTCCGGGGTAGAAGGCATGTTGGCGCCTTCCGCGACAGCGAACACGCCGTTTTTGATGAGCGCTTCCGCTCCGGCGAGGTCGAGTTCGTTCTGGGTCGCGCACGGAAGGGCGATGTCGCACTTCACGGTCCACACGCCCTTGCAGCCTTCGTGGTATTCGGCGCCCTTGACGCGTTCGGCGTATTCCTTGATGCGTCCGCGCTTGACTTCCTTGATGTCCTTCACGATGTCGAGCTGGATGCCGTTCGGGTCATAGACGTATCCGTTCGAGTCGGACATGGTGACGACCTTCGCGCCGAAGGACTGCGCCTTTTCGCAAGCGTAGATGGCGACGTTTCCGGAACCGGAGATGACGACCGTCTTGCCTTTGAAGGAATCGTTCTTCATCTTCTTCAGCATTTCGCGGGTGAAGTAGCAGAGGCCGTAGCCCGTCGCTTCGGTGCGCGCGAGCGAACCGCCGTAGGAAAGTCCCTTGCCGGTGAGAACGCCGGTCCATTCGTTGCGGAGACGCTTGTATTGGCCGAACATGTAGCCGATTTCACGAGCTCCCGTGCCGATGTCGCCCGCCGGAACGTCCGTATCCGCACCGATGTGCTTTGTGAGCTCGGTCATGAAGGATTGGCAGAAACGCATTACTTCGGCATCGCTCTTGCCTTTCGGATCGAAGTCGGAACCGCCCTTGCCGCCGCCCATGGGAAGCCCGGTCAGGCTGTTCTTGAAAATCTGTTCGAAGCCGAGGAACTTGAGGATCGAAGCGTTGACGGAAGGATGGAGACGGAGACCGCCCTTGTAAGGTCCGATGGCGGAGTTGAACTGGATGCGGTAGCCGCGATTGACCTGGACATTGCCCTTGTCATCGACCCAGGAGACGCGGAAGATTATCTGGCGCTCCGGTTCGACGATGCGGTCGATGATGCCGTTCGTTTCGTAGGACTTGTCCTTTTCGACGACCGGTTCGAGGGATTCGAGAAATTCGCGGACAGCCTGGTGGAATTCGGCTTCGCCCGGGTTCTTGGCGACAACTTTGTCGTAAATTTTTTTGAGGTATGCGTTTGTGAGTGCCATCTGTATCTCCAATGAAACAATGTTGTTTGGCGTTTGAAATATAATAAATGGCGTTTGCGCGAGCTTTTCCCGGGAAAAAATAAAAAAATACAAAATTGTTCAAAACGGTAAAATTTGTAGGGAAATTCCCAATTTGGAAAATTTCAACAAGAATGGAATTTTTAAATGTGACAAATTTGTTTTTCGATTTCCAAACTTTTTTTCGGTTAAAAAGATATTTTGGTCCTTGAAAGGACTTTTTTGAGAAAAGGCGCGTTTTATGCAGGAAAAACGATATCGTTCCGTCCCCGAGCTCTTTTGGGAACTTTGCCAGGCAAAGGATTTCCCGGGATGGGACCTCCGAAAGGATGGGATGTGGGAGCATTACTCTCCGGAACGTTTGCATTCGATGTTCTTCTTTGCGACGCTTGCCTTTTCGAAACTGGGCGTTTCCGAAAGCGGGACACTCGGAATCATCGCGAAGACATCGCCGGACTGGATTCTTGCGGATCTCGCCTGCGAATCCTGCCATGCGCCGACCGTTCCGCTTTTTCCGAATATCAGCGAGGAACATTTCGAGTTCCAGTGCGACGATTCGAATGTCGCTTTTCTGGCGGTCGATAACGTGGAGGCGCTGGATCTTTCGATCCAGAAGCATCTTTCGCGCTTTCGGCGTGTCATCTGTTTCGATGAAAACGCGAAGCTTCCGGTAAACGGTATCCATTGGAAAAGCCTCTTGCGGGAAGGGGAAATCCTTTCGAAATCGGAAGGGGCTTTTGAGTGGTTCCGTTTCAGCATCGATAGCATCCAGCCGAACGACCTGTTTTCGGTCATCTACACGAGCGGTTCGACGGGCAGGCCCAAAGGCGTGGAGCTTTCGCACCGGAATATGATCGCCGAGGTGGAAATGGTATCTCCGCTTCTCTTGACGGATTCCTCGAAAGATGTCGCAATGAGCGTCCTTCCCGTGGCGCATGTCTTTGAAAGGATGGTCGTCTGCGTGTATATGGCGAAGCATCTGCGAGTCTATTTTGCGGATACGCCGAAGAATGCAGGCGTGATCGCGCGCGAGGTCCATCCGACGGTGGCGACGTTCGTTCCTAGGCTTCTCGAAAAGATGGCTGCGTCGGTTTCGTGCCGGGAATATCGGATGTGCGGCGTGAAGCGCTTCTTGATGCACCGGGCGTTCCTCTTTGCGAAGAAGAATGTTCCGGGACGCGGAAACTTTCGCCGGAAAATTTACGACAGGCTCGTCTATCGGCATGTCCGGGATGCGATGGGGGGGCGGTTCAAGTGGATTGTTTCGGGAAGTTCTTCGCTGAACAAGACGGTTTTCCGCTTTCTGGTGAACATGGGCTTTCCGGTTTACGAAGGCTACGGACTTACGGAATGCAGCCCGGTCGTGAGCGTCAATCTGCCAGGAGCGTCTAGGCCGGAGTCGGTGGGGAAGCCGCTTCCCGGGCTTCAGGTAAGAATCGGAGAAAGAAACGAAATCCAGGTGAAGGGGAAGAACGTCTTCCAGGGTTACCGCAACATGCCCGAGATGAATCGGGAGTCGTGGACATCTGACGGCTATTTCCGCACGGGCGACCAGGGGATTATCGACAAGGACGGCTACCTTTTTCTGATCGGTCGTATCAAGGAAATTTTTAAAACTAGCACGGGAAAGTACGTGTCCCCGGTTCCCGTCGAACTGGAACTCACCCGGCATCCGCTGATCGAAGCCGCCCTGGTGGAAGCGAACAACCGGAAATTCGTATCGGCTCTTCTCTTTTTGGGCTACGATTCCGCGATGAGGATTCTTGGAAAGAACCGCCGGAACTTTGACCCGGAAAAAGCCGTTCGGGAACCCCGGATCCTTTCGCTTGTCGGCGAGCACGTGGAACATGTGAATAAAAAACTGAACCATTGGGAGCAGATTCGGAAATGGACGCTCCTCTGGGAACCCGTTTCGGTGGAATCCGGCCTGATGACGCCGACATTCAAGCTCCGCCGGAAGGCTGTCGAGAACCGCTTCGCCTCTCAAATCGACGCGATGTATGAGGGTTAAAATGGATCGCCTAGGTTTCAAGGCTCGCTAATTTCCAAGCTCCGCTTCGTTTGATGCGGGGCTTTTTTGTGGAAAATTTTGGTTAATCCGGTTTTTCCGATAAAATGAATTACTTTTGTTAAATGAAATTTAAACGGTAACGCATATTTTCTTTCGCAAATTCCTGTAAGGGGGTAAAAAAAATAGGATGTTCCAATTTTTAGATTTGAAATAACCACAAATCAACCTAAAAAGGACCATCCTATGGACAACAATATAATCAAAATCGACGAAGAAGGCCTCAAGAACGATCTGAAGGGAGTCATCCGGAAGACCATCGAGGAGACCCTCAATACGATGCTGGACGAGGAGGCAGCCGAGCTGTGCCACGCCGAGAAGCATGAACGCACCGAAGGGCGCCAGAACTACCGTAGCGGCCACTATCAGCGCAAACTGCTTACGTCCGCTGGCGAAGTGGAGCTCTCCGTCCCGAAACTCCGCCTGGCACCCTTCGAGACGGCCATCATCGAACGCTACAGGCGCCGCGAATCGTCCGTCGAGGAATCCCTCATCGAGATGTACCTTGCCGGCGTATCGGTCCTGGTTGCCATCGGCGTCGCCGAAGACGGCTACCGGAAGATACTCGGAGCATGCGAGGGCGCAAGCGAAAGCAAGGAATGCCGGCGTAGCTTCCTCGTAAGCCTCAAGGAACGCGGGCTGAATGGCGTCCGGCTGTTCCGATGACCAAGATTCCTCGCAACAAATTGGCCACGGCCATGCCGCTGCTGAAGGCGACCTACGCCCAGGAGGACAAGGAGGCGACACTGAAGAAGGCTGCCGACGTGGAACGGAAACTGCGCGATATGGGCCTGAAATCGGCTGCAGGCCTTTTCCGCAAGTCTTCGCCCCAAGGGGTCACTATCTCCCCTAAAGGGGGCCATAGCCACTAAGGCTACGAATTGCCAAGTGGCTGGCGGCCTAATGCGGAAATGCAATCAAGGAACGTTCATTCCACATCGAACATTTTCATCGGCAGCACATGCCTTTGCTTTGCCCTCAGCACTTCAAGTACGACCGTACTTTCACCGCCCTGAGGAACATTCGTCTTTATCGTCACCTTCTTGAGGGTTCCCGGCAGCGGGCAGGAATTATCGCAATATTCAAACTCACTTACAGCATTCGCCCCATTTACGACGACATTCATCTTTACCACACGTTTCTTCTTTTGGGAATAATACAATGTTGGTTTTGAAGGATCCTTGGGAGTAATCTTCCAGAGGTTCCCTTCGGCGACAGGGGTGTTGTAGTCTTCGGGTGACCCCATCTGCTTGTTCACATCGGCAGGATTCTGGGCAGGCATGTTCTGCGCCGGGAGCTTCTTCCCGGTCTTCAAGTCCGTCACCTTCATCCGGCCATTGTTCTGCACCATTTCCATCTGCATCATGCTGGACTGGATGGTTGCAATGGACTTGTTTTCTCCCGCGGTAAGCAAGGCCATGTTCACCACCTGAGGAGCCATGTTGGGGAGCGTCACCGTAGTACGCATCTGCATTTCGCAGGTATCCGGGAAGGCGGACTTCCTTTGATTTTCAAACACGGTCTGAAGACTCAGCGCATGCGCCTGAATGGCGACAAACGAAATAGCGGCGAAAACTTTAATCACATCGTTCATCATTCTGTCCTTACAGCAAAGAAAGCTTCTTTGTCGATTTAATAGTTCCATTAACCTTGAGCATCAAGTAAGTCCTGTTCATGTCGATGCCGTTCCAATCAACTCGTACAAACTGTTCACCCGGAGCAAGGGTCCCGTTAAAGATAGATTTTACGGGTTGTCCCAAGGCAGTCACCAGGCTCAGCTCCACATAAGTCCAATTATCAAGCGTAAGTACAAGTCCATCGGAGGCGCGAATTATAGGAACGGAACCCGGCGCATGGTAGCCGAAGTCAACATTATAAACGGAATCAGAACCGATTTCGTCTGTAGCGGGCAATGTCCAAATAGGCTCATCGCCATAGAGCATGTACCCCGTGGAGTCGAACACGCAAATGCGGCGAGTTTCGCGCACAGACGTTCCCAGGCTGTCGTGACTCGGGTCGTCATCCGCATTCCACATCGCAGGCCAGCCAGGCAAATGCAAAGCGAACTTCACCGGATTCTGCCACGTATTGCCAGCGGCAAGCGACGAGTCGCAATGGACTGTCACCTGCCAGCGACCGGAACCGAGGCTTTCCATCGAGGCCGATGCACATTCAGACCTGTCGTCAAGTTCATAATCCGGCGCAAGGCCTTCCTCCACAAAGAAGTAGTAACGCACGTCGTAGTTCTTCAACGAGACATTGCCCGTATTTTCCACCTTGAAGTGAATCTCGCTCGCCTGGTTGTCGCCACGCACATCGGCAGCCAGCACACGGACCTTGGTCTCGAGCGATACGGGATCTTCCATCTCGGCGCAGGAACCGCCTATCAGGTTGTTGTCCTTATCCAGGACGACAACGCCAACATCTTCATAGAAGCCGTCAATATTTGCAACCAGGCCAGAATTCGGATCCACGAAGGACGGGTCGTCGGAGGCGTTCCACGGCACATTGCCGGAATTATAGAGACCGAAATGCGGCCCGTCGCCACCGAACACTGTTCCGGCAACCGGAATCGTCTCGGCAAACGTCCATTCCACGTAACCCGTGTTGGCGCTCTCGGAACGGACTGCGGGGAACGTTTCCACATTGTTCGGCCAATAGCGTTCGACTCCGGCAGTCGCAGCATCCTCGCCACGGAAGTAGTAGCGGACGGAGAATCCGTTCAAGGGTTCGTTCGACACGTTGCGCAGACGGATTCTCGGGCGAAGCGTGGATGTTTCCGGGTATCCCTCGTAGCGCAAGTACGACTTAACCTTGCGAGCCGTATCGGCAGGCACAAATCCGGCAACCTTGTCGGAGGTGCTTACACCCCAGGCAATCATCGAGGCCGGAATGTTGGCGGTCGTGAGAGCCGCTCCGCCAATCTGGACCCCGGCAGGAACCTTCAGTGTCAACGTATGTGCACCCGCCGCGAGATGGACGGACACGCCAGAAACAGTCACCGCGCGCCAGGTATTGGATACAGATGCCATTCCTGCCAGCAAACTTGATTCGCCGACATAGACCGGCTTATCGCCTGCAATAACGGACCTTGCATACAGTACGACATTGTAGTCCGCAGCATTTTCGACGATTACGGACATCGTGAGTGTCGCCGAATCACTCGATGCAAGATACTTGTTACCAGCCACGGAGCAGGAGAACTCGTCCGAGAATCCGCTCGCGACATCCATGTCCTTCACGGCGACGACGATGACATCGGAAACCTCGCCCTCATCGGTGACGGGCTTCGAAAGTTCCTCGACCTCTGCAGCAGTCAACGCACGCGAGTACATGCGGATATCAGCGATGTTCCCGATATAAGACGGATCACTGCCAGCCATTCCCATAGAGAACGTACCTTCCATTTCCCGTTCCAAAGAAATTCCGGAATCCCGGACTTTCTTCAGTTCTCCATCGACATAGAACTTGACATGGGCCGAATCAACTGTCACGACGACATGCGCCCAGGACTTCTCGCTAATCGGGAGCAGTTCCGATTCCCAGGAATGCAAGCCCTCGACCAGTTTCAGCACGCCTCCGCGCTGCATGAGTTCAATACCCAGGTCACCCACTCCCGTAAACCCGAGAATCCGACGCCATGCACTGTATCCAGCCCCACGCTTGACACGGGCTTCGAACGAGTACGAAGGAGTACTTCCGAAATCGACGATTCCCTCACCCCTGGCATAGTCCGTAGCCTTGCTGAAGTAAAGACCGATATCGCTTCCCCACGGGTTGTTCATCTTTTTGAACAAATCGAGGTCATGCCCTGTTCCCAACAACTCATGCACAAGGCGACCACCGCTTTCACGCGCCGGGTACCACAGGGCAAGTTCCGTCGGATACGGGAACAACCTTTCGGATGCAAAACGCTCATCCGCGTGGTTATGACCGTAGTCTTCTACACGCATTTCCATGGAGAGGTGGCAACCGGTACATTCGGCAAGCTGCTTTCGGGTAAGGCGAACGCTTGCGGACACATAACCGGCACTATCAGGCACCACATTCATGACACGCAATGTATCGCCACCGAACACCGGCGTCAAAATCACACGGGCAACACCCGACTCGGAGTCATACACATCCGCAGTCGCCGTAAAGATTCGGTCAAGGACCTCGGAAGAATCCCGCACGGAGAAGTTCCCGATTGAAGGACGCACAGAATCCGTATGGACTCGTGGCCCCGCCATCTGCATGTCCATGCCGAGAGCGGAAACGCCCACATACCGGGATTCATAGACACCGGTAGAAATCTTGCCCAGGCCGGATGCACCGGAAGTCCTGGAACCGTCATAGACTATCGTATCGGGAATCTCGCCGCGGATTTCGGCTATGACTTTTCCTTCGCGATAGAGCGACACCAAGCCATAACCCGGATGCGTACAGCTGGCCCCGTATGCCATGTAGCCGTTGTCGAGACCGAGCCACAGCGAATCGGATGGAACGGAGCAGGCAAACCGAGTATTCACTGTCAATGCACGAGCCACCGCCGGAGCTGCAGGGAGTTCTTCCATATTTCCTTCCGCATCGGGTTCGCCAAGGGCAACCACGAATACGTAGCTGGTATCGATGGCCTTACCGCGAGAAGGCAAGGCGATTCGGGCAAAGCCGTTGGAATCCGCCGTGAACGGAAGTGCTGAAGGCGGCGTAGAGTCATCACGGTCACCCCACAGCGAATCATCATCTACGTACAGCCTAAATCTCGATATGCCGTCCACACGGACCGTGCGGTTTGCAGTCGAGGCGATTTCAGGCAAGACAGTCACGCTGAAGCTCGGAGTTTCAGCAATTCCGGAAGCCATCGCCGTAAACACGGAGAAGGTCCTTGTCTCGGCAGAAATCAGCAGGTAGGCCCAAGTACTGTCATTCCCTGCACAATCCGTTTTTGTCATCTTATTACTTTCGTCGCATTTTAAAGTGTCAGTTCCATCCATGACGGCGCTCCCGTCTGCATTCAGGAACCCATAGAGAGCATTTTCGAGCGGAACAAACCTCTTGCCCGTGAAATCCACCTTGTACAACCTTACCGTCTGCGGAGTTGCACGCATCGCCACCATCTCCTCGCGACTTATCTTCATCTGGATTCGCGGAAGAGCGGAAGTGTCGGCAAACGTCATTGACGGAAGAACTTCCACAATCGGGTCCTTGAGCGCCAGGTTGTTGAATACCTCGAACGAGTAGTCCGACGCCTCAACTGTTCTGACCGTGACATTTTTGACGGTATCGACCGAATTCTTCGGGAACGTGACACTGGCTTCTTCAAACAGGGACTTGACCGTATTGCCACTTGCCGGCTCCACAGCACGTCCGATAATCATCTTGAACTCAGCAAAATTATATGCAGTCTTATCTCCCCATAAAAGCATGAACTGGGTGTTTCCCTGTAACTTGTTGACATCGAACCAACCCAAGCGATACCAACCTTCTTCATCATTGCTATCCAGTTTCACACCGTTTTTCCACTTGATAGAATCCAGCATGGGACCAGGAATGACATAGAAGGCGGTATCATTCAGGTAAGCCACATCGTATGTGTAGTTTTTCTTTAGGTATGCCCGCAGTTCGACAAGTTCCTTGGGGCGTTTATCCTCGATGGAATCGACCGACTTAAATCCTATGGTCATATCCGAGGAATCCGGGAAATGGCCAGCAATATTCAAGTGAGTGTGAGTACTGGAGTCTAGCTGTTCCAATACAGCAGAATTTACAACAACATTTTTCACCCATTCGTTGTCATTTCTATACAGACTGTTCCTTGCCAAAGAAACGCTTTTCGGACGCACTGGTGTTTCTGCAAGAGCATCTTCAGATTTCCGGTAAATTATATCGTCCTTAAGCGAATCGGCCTTGACATATAAGGTGTCATTGGTAGCGGACAACCTAATTGACGAAATACCACCTGAAATCTTAGCGGAATCAACCCCCAAGTTGCTTATCGAGGCATCAACCTTATCGCCGACAAGATTGCTGAGCACCGTTGTAACGGAATCAAATTTCACAAAGAATCGACTGCTATCGGCATCAAAGTTCCGCGACGAAAGTTGGACAGGGAATTCAAGCTTCTTGTTCCCGAATTTAGAGACATCGACGCTATCCCTGAAAAGAGCTTCCAGCGATTTAGCACTTGCAATCTCAGGCGAATTCACCATATTTTTAATGACACTATCGCCACGCACCATTCTGGCAGTCCACACAGAGTCGGAATAATCCCCATAATAGTAGTGCGCACGCGAGCCAAAGTCGTAATACTTATAGCAAGGTGCGGTTCCATTGTCCGTAAATTCCCATTCTTCGCCTGAGACTTCACAGGAGTCTTTTACATGCTGTTGCCAATTTGTCGTAGCAGGATAGGCTATTGAATCAACAGTAACTGTTCCTAGAGCCTTGTTACGTCCAACATAGAACACAACGGAATCAGTCCCTGAATAATATGGAGTATTCCTTACCGCATCATCATTGCTTGTGGCGTATACGATGCACTTATTCGCAGAATTGTTGCTTCTTTTAAAGTTTGCAGGCGCAATTGCGTCGCAGTGCTGTACCACCGCGTCGCTCACCACGGCGGCTTGGAAATAATCATGATTATCGTTGGGACCATAAAAATGCAGATCGAAGCGAGCGTCTTGCGGATGGTTCTTATCCTCATCCGCAAACAGGAACGTATTCAGGCCACCATCAATCGATGACGCTGGATACATGGGTAGATATTGGACCTCAAACGGAGTCAAGAGGCCGTATGTACGGTCATATTTCCATTCAGTTCCATCGTAATAAGTGCCGTCGTCTGTTTTTCCTAGTGATTCAAGGGCTTTCCAGTAGCCGTTATTTCCATTTCCAAAAATAGTTTTGTTCGTATGGTCGAAGCGAACCGTGCGGTTTACAAGGTTGTCCATGCCGAAAGAAGCATTCCAATAAGCCGTATCGGGAATTTCCAAAGAAAGATTAAACCTTATCCGTTCATTACGTTCAACATCATTAAACCCGCAATCATTATGGACTTCACCCATACCGGAATAAAAAACGCCATCAATAGGATTCAAAAACACATTAAACAGTTTCTTGTTGGGGTTATATCCACTAGTGTTGTTCAAATTATCGCTAGGCCCATAAACACAGGTCGTGCTATCATCAACAACGAGGCAACCGACAAAAGCCTGTTCAAAAACAAATGGAACAGTGTCTTTGCTATACCTATTGTCATCTGACTGCATAGGCAAAGAAAATGTTTTACTCCATACAGGAGTTATCTGGGTCGTATCTATGGGAATAGTTTCTACTCCATCTTTTTTGGCATATTCTTTTACCTGATTATCAAGGAACGCATAAAGGGTTAGATAGTTATATCTTTTTCCCGACAACCCTCTGCCACTGCCGATATCGCCTATATGTTTGTTAATATCAAAGGAAGCTGTTCTATCGGCTTCATCAAACGTAAACTTTCGAAGATAATAAAATATTCGCTTATCATTATCTTCATGAACACCCTCTCCATAACAGTTGGCATATACTGTTGCAACATCCAGTTTTGCCATAATAATCAGCTTCAGTTCCTTCCTATGTCTCTTTATCGCTAAGCTAAAACGCTTCGGTTCGTACTTAAGAACCTGTTGCGTTCCCGAGATTTCGCCTTTTAGGGGGATTCCGTCAACAAGCGAAGAGTCCGGCAATTTCCGTCCGCTGATACTGGCCTTGACCAGGTAATCTGCCATGGGTTCGTACCGGTACATTCCGGGATTTCCGGTATCGGGATTGGCTTCGGAAACATAGATTGCCGGGACCGTGTTATGTAGATTCTTGGGATATGTGGGAGTCAGGTCCCTCATGGTTTCTGCATGCTTTACATGGAAAGCCGCCTCCGCAGACACGGCAGTATCTGTCGCGTTCGCGGGATACGCCGTAATTTTCAGCGTATACAAACCTTCTTCCGCGACCGATGTTCCTTTTATCTTTCCATCCCAGCGGACCTGGTAGGCGCTGTCGCTCACGTTAGCCCGCATTGTTTCGGTCGTATCCTGCAACACAGCGATGCAATCGCCGGTAGCATCCATAATGCACGCCCTTACCTTGGCATCCCTGTACTTGACGCCATACTTCGCCACCATGGAACCAAGCTTGAAAGCACGCTGTTCACACAAGCTATCCGGTGTCGTTTCGTCGGCACAGACAAGCGCCGTATCCTTTTCCATAAGCGTAAAATCGGGCAAGGTTGTATCGGAAAGTACAATTTCAAGTTCAGGCAGCTTTACGCTGATCTTTACCGAATTCCTGATTACGTGCGGATTGTTCGCGACGTTTTCCGTAATTTCGGCATAAATCGTCATTGCCCCTTCTGCCGGGAACCTTCCCGATTCGGGACCGGCCCACCTGAAACTGATTCCGTACGCTCGCGGATCTACGGTCCAGCCAACCGTCAGCGGGTTGAGCGTATCGCTACTGACGAGCCCGTCCGCTACCCAGTAGAAACCGTCGTTTTCCTTTTCCCCGAAATAGACCTTCATTTTTGGCAAGAAAGTATCCGCAAACGCATTTACTTGCGATACATGGAAAGCCGCCGTTGCAGTCATCAATATATGGCCCTCGTTCCCGGTCAGAAGCATCTTGCTGTTCACGGAAGAAAGCGGGCGCAGCTCGGGGAAATCCTCGAAATACTGCCCCGACGACGTCGGCAATATAGCCATACTGTAATCAAGAGCCTGTATTTCACATTTTTGGGCATTGTTCCCGTCAGGTCCCTCGCAGGTATGGCCAAAGCCGAGCGAGTCGTACGTCACTTCCAATGTATCGCCAGCGGCAAGTCCATTCCATTGAAGATGGTAGCCGTCTTCCTGTTCATAGAACCACACGGCGGACTTGCCTGAGGAAGTATCATTCGGAACACCAAAGTACGGATTACGCCAGGCCTTCGACACCGATTCATCGAACATACCCACGCCTGCGGCATCCTTGGCATACACACGCATCATGTAACTGCTATTGAACAGTCCCGACAAATGCAGGGAGACATCCAGCGTATCCTTGCCGACAGTTAGACTGTCTTTCGGGGTAACTACGAAATGGTGTTTTACGCCCGCAGAATCTATCATCCCCAAATCGACCCACGCCGTATCCGTCACCCACTGGGAATCGGGACCGTCAACACAAATGGAATCGGCCGCAGCAGCACAGGTTCCCAATTCGATAATGTACGTCCCTTCAAGATAATTATCATTTCCGAGATTACGGTCAAGGTACCCCAAAACGGCTTCATTGCTCTGCGAGACCCTGGAAACATTCCGGTACTTGTCATTTTGCAGGGCTGATACCACGAAAATTCCCGATGTTTCCCAAACAAGTTCACCGTCTGCGCCAAGCGATTCGACATTGGCATAGCGAAGCCGATAAATCGTATTCAACGAATCCGCAAGCCTGTAAGGCGGAGCGATACCCGTAATGGCAACCAGTTCCGTAGTCGCACGGTTGTTGTACGGGGAAGTGATTGCGGGAGTCCGCTCGCCCATGTAGAACAAGTCCGTCTTGACGGTTGCGTTTCCTGCGGCATCGATACAGGCGGCTTCCAGATAGCACTTGCCATGTCGGCCTTCCAGGGAATCCAGCGCAAAAGTCACCGAGTCTTTCTTTAGTGCGTTATCCGGGATGCGTTTCCAGCCGGTCGTATTCCCACAACCACTTATGCTGTAGTGGCAATGCATTCCGGTGCGGCTCGTTTCCACATCGTAGCGTTCATCCACCACTATTTTCGCCGAGTAAACCTTGTCGGAATCCGGATAGACGAGTTTTGTACTCACCAGGCTCTCGATGTATGGCGCGGTCTTGTCGACACGGAGTTTCTTCGAAAAATCGTAGGCGGAGGCGTTTCCTGCAGCATCACGAATAACGGCCCGGATTCTGTAGTCACCATCTTCGAGACGCATGCCGGACATTTCCGTCCAAGTGCCGTTCACGGCATCCCCGTCCTTGACCCATACGGAATCGCCTGCGTGGTCAACCTTCGCGGTATCGCCCTGGTGGATAAAATTCCAGGCGACGGTCACGGGAACACTGTCGCGACCGCCTAGGGATTCCGTTAGCTTGTACGATATTTCAAGCAAACTGTCTTCGGTTGCGTAATCGTACGCATTGTTCCGGGCTGGTCTGGAAAGTGCGGAATAGGCTGATGCCGAGGTGGAACTACCCCGCATCGCGCCGTCACTCATTACAGGGGCCCGCGTATCCACGAAGAAACTGTCAAATACGACAGACGAATTTACGAAGTCGTTCGAATCGGGCCAGAGGGTATCCGCAATACTCCCCGGATGGGAGCTGATTGCATCTACGAGGTCAACCATTTTGCCGTAAACGGCGCTGTCGGGCACGGCGTAGTCCACGGCATAGGCTTCTATGCAATAATTTCCATCGCCATTGTTCTTGATAGCATCGCGCGTGACGCTGTTCCACTGTATTGCGAACTCCTTCGATGCCACATCGGCCATTGCCGGGAAATCCGCGACGCGCGTCTTGCAACGGTTCGAGGCGTCGCCGTCCATCTTTTTCAAGGCAAGCCGCATCGCGCGGATATCGGGAGCGGACTCGTGACCGGTCCATGTGAAGCGCGCCACGAAGGATACGCTGTCGGGGTTGACGACTGCGCCCTCGGATGCGAGCGCGAACGCGGGCGGGGTCCTGTCAACTTTAAACGGCACCTCGTAGGTGTTCGAGGAATCCTTGGACGCGGTGTCGGCAATGTTCTTGATATCGACAAAGAACTTCCAGAGGTATTCGCCCTCATGCGGGTTCTCGTCGGCGTGGTTCGAAGCGAAATATGCACTCGAGGAATCGTAGATGATGCCAGTTTCACTTGCGCCAGACGCAATCAGCGACGAATCGATGTACCATTGGACTTCACGATCCATGGACTGTCTTTCCGAGAACTTCGCGGAATCCAGCGAGAGGTAGTGAATCTCGTCCTTCGCCGATTCCGCCTTGAAGCCCTGATAGCCGAGGGCCGAGGCATAAGCCTTGAAGCCCTGTATTTTATTCAGGACCACGTCGCGCTTGGGTCATACCGGAGCCAACTTGTTCGCCGTCGCCTTGAACAGGTAGTAGAACCGCTGCGTATTGGAAAGACCTATCTTGTTCACCGTCGAAATCGTAACCGTATTCTGGTTGTCCTTCTGGATAGCGAGAAGATTCGGATAGAAGTCGGTTGCGATAAAGTCAAACTGACCGTTTTTCTTGACCGGGTGGGGAACCTTGTCAATCGTTATCCTTCGTTCAATTTTCACGGAATCTCCCGATTCATCCACCCGCATCACCGAGTCCACAAACACAATCGGATTTGTCCAATTTCCGCCTCCACTCCGCATGTACACAGTGCATGCGTCATTCGAATCAGGACCCTTCGAAACATCGCACTCCCAGGCAATTTCTTCCTGATAGTTGAAATTCATGCGAATTTGGCGCAACCTATGCGGCATCAGGTCGTCCACAACAAAGGAGTACTTTTCAATCCAGTTCTCGACGGTAATCGCGGGAACTTCATAACGCTCCACATGGCGGATGGGAACGCCTTTCTCGTTCAACGAACCATCGGGATGCAGACCGTCCACCTTTTCCCAGCGGTCCACTTTCACGCCCATTTTGGACCAGTTAGACTCCGATTTGAAGCGGAGCGGCGTTGTCAAGCCCGAAAGAGGCTGATTCCTTTGTGTTGAATTCAAGTCATTCGCAGCCTTGAAAAGACCTACAGCACAACTTGTCGCCTTTTTGACTACAGCGTCTTTCGCCGTATCGCCTGAAGCAATGTAATAGCAGTTATGGTTCAGGGTGGAGACATCCCGTGCGGAATCACTCATCCCCTGGAGTTGATTCAATGTCGCCGTATCGTTCAACGCCAGGTTCACAAAGGGACGTTCGTAGAGGAAGTCTTCCATGATCAGTGGATTAATCGTCGTATCGTTTACGGAAGAACTCGCAATCGGTGAAACCGTATTCGAATAATCAGCATGCCACGTTTCCTGATTTTTCTTATACAAAGGCATCATATGGGATTTAGCCAAGTCGTCAAAACCAGTTGCAATCGCTCCTCCAATGACGGAAAAACCCATAGTAGTTGAAAATGCCACAACAATCCCAGTTTTTGCCGCTTTAGCTGCAGCTGGATTAATAAGGCCCAAGGTGAAGTCTAGCGCCAATACTGCACCAGACGCAATGCCCATCGCTGTAGCAAAATCACCATCACTACTTTCTGCTTGTACAGCCGCATTGAATTGTTCTTTTCGAACATCTACATTTTCATCGTTAAGCAACCGAACATGCTTTCCTAAACCTGAAGCTTCCGTCACCAAGGAACTTCCTTGTTCAATCAAAGGAATTCCTACGATTCCTGCAATACCGGCAGTCAATGCATTAACATAAATCGTAGAGAGGTCCCCATTCCCACCCATCTGCCCAATCATATTGAAAACAGGCAAGGAAAAATTTTCCAAATATAGCGAACCCAGCAGACCGTAATCTACATGGGTGGGATCTCCAAATGTCATGCTGTTTTTACTGCCTAGTATGCGGAACATCGGCATTTTTTCTGCATCGTAAGGCAAACCATTCAAATTTCGTATTGTTCCGAAACCTGTTTGATATGGATCAACATAATGAACTAATGAATCATCCTTAGTGTAGACTTCTGTAGAGAAAATTCTCGTAAGAGGAATACTCGCTCCACCTGCAATCGCAGAGGAAAATAGGGTTATGCACATTCCCGCCTCAACTGTGACAGGATCCATCCCCATAACAGCAAGCAACACACCTGTTGCGGCCATGGAAGCCGTTGACTTCATCAACAAGCTCCTAATTTTCTCATTAGTCCAACCACGCGCTTCCTTATATATTTGCATATTCAGTGCACCGGTTCCTTCATGGGGACTGTCTAACGTTATTATCTTATCAACGTCTCCGTTATAGAAATCGCCCTGCACATACTCGCGGGAAACGACTCCGCCCATGGAGTGGCCAATGAGGATGTAGCGGAAAGCAAGTTGACGGTAAAGGTCGGGATTCTTGCGAATGGAATCTAAAGCTATCTGACCATATAAATTTTTTGAATCGTCATTTGGGTTAATGATGATTTTCGCCTTTACTTCCTGGGCTTCTTCAAATAGAGATCTTCGTTTACCAAATTTGGAAGAATCACCAGTTTTGGCATTCCACATTCGGTCACCCATCTCATGAGCATTGTTCAAAGAACTATTTGCGGGATTAGTAAATGAACGCCAATTGTAAATGTAGGCATTAGAAGGATTTCGTTTTTTTTTCAATATTAGGTTCTTCGAAAACGTTTGTACTGATCCACTTTGTAATTCGGTCGTCAGAAGTATACGAGCCAAGTGTTGCATCACCTAAAAACTCAGATGTTGAATTAGCTTCTTTTAAATTCGCATTAGCCTTAATCCCTTTTTCTGAACCATATGCACCATGAACCATTAGAATATTGTAACTTTCAATGGATTCCATGGGTTTAGGAATCGACCAACCATAAATCGTAACAAGAAACAAAACAACAATTAATTTTTTCATGCTAATTTTCATAGGTTATATAATTTCCTTTTCCATCGCCAAAAGATACTTTTTCCGAACTAAAATTTGTAAGCCACTTAATTTGTTCTTTTTCAAGAAAGCAAAGACTTTGAAAAATATTCATATAATTTCCAATAAATGAAATTGTCGCATAACGATTTAACTGAAAATCGTCTTTTAGTAATGTATTTTTCACATCCGAATTAATCAAAAGAAGAACATCAAACAACTCTCGATCCAAGACTAAACAGTATATATCACCACCAAATGCACGAACATCATCGCATATCTCAATCCATTCTAAATCTTTATCCAAGCGTTTGTATGTCAAGATTCCAGAGATTGTATCCAAAACAGCATACTGACAACTATCTCCTCCAGCCGAGAACCTTCCTCCAAGCGCAATAAAGCCATCATCCAGCCACTGATGTATCCGATTAATTTCAAATTCTTGCGAACAACCTTCGTTCTTTCTTGATAGTTTCATTTCATGTGCCGTTTCACCCAGTTTCCACAAAAGGATGTTATACCCTTCCCAGCGCCAAAAAATGGAATCCGTCAATTGGTACCATCGGTAACCACCACTCTTATTCGTGAGAGAATCACTCCAACGCGGACCATCTTCCTGTACTCGATAATTATAGACAAGTAAGCGGTCATGCCCACATCCCTCATCTTCGCTATAACCACCATTCCATGTTTCCGTAGTTTCAAGCCACCCTCTGCAATCGTATGCAACAACCAGGGAATCGTCTATGAAACCGGCAATTGACATATTACCCCTTCCAACCCATTTAAACTCAACTCTGTCGCTACACCCCCACATGCATACGCACGCAAATGCTGTCAGAGCAGCCACCATCAGCCTTTGAATCCCAGACTTTTTCAACAGATGTTTCATACTCTGTTCTCCTTAAAACTTTTTCTTCGCATTTTACTACAAAATAACAGCAAACCAAGCTGCATATTCAGCACACCGATCCCTTCGTGCGGGCTATCAAGCGTGATTATCTTGTCCACATCGCCATTGTAGAAGTCGCCCTGCACATACTCGCGGGAGACAACACCGCCCATGGAATGGCCGATAAGGATGTAACGAGAAGCTAGTTGACGGTAAAGGTCGGGATTCTTGCGAATGAGTTCGAGAGCGTTTTGGCCTTTAGCTATTGTATCAGTTTTTACACCAGAATCATTTGCAATCTCTTGTGTAATAACAGCCTTCACTTCCTGGGCTTCTTCAACGAGAGCTCGACGTTGACCAAATATTTTGTCCTTATTCCAAGTCCTATCACCAAGTTCTACAGCATTATTCTTGGAGCTGTTTCTTGTGTTAGAGAAAGTACGCCAATTATAGACATAAGAATTACGAACATAACTGGAATCCTTTTCCCATTTAGGCTCTTCTAAAATATTATGCGAAATCCATCTCGTTACACGATTATTCGAAGTGTAGCTACCCATTGTCGCGGCACCCAACCGTTCTTTGGCATCTATAGCCTGAGAATAACTGCCGGGTTCAAAGCCCTGCAATTCTCCATCGCTATTTTTCGGTCCATAAGCACCATGGACCATCATCACATTATAATTCGTAATACTTTCCATCGGCTTAGGAACCGACCAAGACTCACAAACCATTACAAGTACCAATAGAAATACAATCTGTCTCTTCACGCTTTACTCCAAATTAACAATGATTTCTTCATTTTGATAAAAAGACAAGCCACCACGCCATATCACACCAAAACAGACGACCTTACCATCAATAAGACTACATAAATTAGCGTTAGGTTGCAAAATATTTCCCCAGAAATCACCAACACTAAATTTTATCGGAACATCTATAGTATCAATACCATTACGCAAAAGAACCGCTTCGAAAGGATGTTTTCCAGACATAAAGCAATACACATCATCACTCCACGCTCTCACATCATCGCATTGCTTAATCCATTTCAATTCACCATCAAGTCGTTTGTAAGTCATCGTTTTTTGTATCGTATCCAACACGCCATACTGACAATATTCACTTCCTAAGCTGTTTAAATCGAAACCATTCATCTGAAGGGGAGTCCATCTCTCTCCCATCACAAGTATTTTTTCATCCAGCCACGGTCGTAATTTCATAATAATCGGAACATCCACTGAGCAGCCATCAAACATTTTCTTTACTCTCATCTTGTGTGGTTTCTCGCCTATTTTCCAAAAAGAAAGCGTTGTTTTAAGACTGCCATCCCAAACCAGAGACATTGTTGATTTAAAATCACCACCCAATATTACAGAATCTGAAAGCTGTCCTCTGATATAATTAAAATCATCGTTCCTTGAATTGTCTAGCGTATCCGACCATACAGGTCCATCTAATTGGACTCGATAGTTATAAAGTGACAAACCAGGATGAGCATACCCAGAACGATCATACGAGAGGCCAAATGCAGGTTCCACTTCCTCATGCCAATAACGAGAAGTATTGACAATAACTAGAGAGTCGTCAACAAAGCCAACAACTTTACCTAGCGAACGTTCCTCCGACCAATGCATCGATACATCATCCCCACACCCCCACATGCCTACGCACGCAAATACTGCCAGAGCAGTCACAATCAGTCTTTTAATTTCAAACTTTTTCAACAGATGTTTCATACTCTGTTCTCCTTAAAACTTTTTCTGCGTATTTTACTACAAAATAACAGCATACCAAGTTGCATATTCAGCGCACCGGTCCCTTCATGCGGGCTATCAAGCGTGATTATCTTGTCCACATCGCCATTGTAGAAGTTACCCTGCACGTACTCTCGGGAAACGACTCCGCCCATACTGTGAGCGACAAGAATGTAGCGTGACGCTAGTTGACGATAGAGATCGGAATTCTTGCGAATGAGTTCGAGAGCAGCTTGTCCATAAAGAACCTTACCACTATCATCTTCCGCTACGGCTTTCACCTCTTGAGCTTCTTCAAAAAATGCGCGTCGCTTGCCAAATTTGGAATTATCATTTGCCTTTGCATTCCATTTTCGGTATGCAAGTTCATAAGCATTATTAAGCGAAGAATTAGCAGGATTCGTAAAGGAACGCCAATTGTAAATATACGCATTGGAAGGATTCCGTTCTTTTCCGATATCAGGTTCTTCGAAGATATTTGTGCCAATCCACTTTGTGATTCGATCATCAGAAGTATAAGAGCCAAGCGTTGCATCACCTAAAAACTCAGATGTTGAATTAGCTTCTTTTAAATTCGCATTAGCCTTAATCCCTTTTTCTGAACCATATGCACCATGAACCATTAGAATATTGTAATTCGTGATACTTTCCATCGGCTTGGAGACAGACCAAGCATACGCTACAATCAATGTGACTGCAATAAATATTTTTCTCATATTAATATTCCAAATGAATGACGGTCCCATCATTTTGATAAAATTCTAATTCCTTATTCCCCGTCCATTTTACATCAGAGCACGTTATTTCGTCTTTTGTCAAAGAACAAATTCTCACTCCCAGTTCCAGCATATTTCCACAAAAACGACCTTCAAATAATTTTTCCATTGGAGCAAAAATACTATCCTTTTCATTTTTCAATACAAAACTATTTCCGTCTTTTTCATCCAATAGCAAGCAATATACATCATCACCCCAAGCCCTTACATCATCACACTCTTTAATCCATTCCAAATCATCACTCAAACGTTTAAAAGTTAATGTTCCCGCAATCGTGTCCAAAACTGCGTATTGGCAACTATCTCCTTCAGCCGTAAGTCGCCCTCCAAACGCTATAAAACTGTTGTCCAGCCATTGATGCATGCGATCAATTTCAAAAGTATGCAAACAACCTTCGTTCTTTCTAGAAATTTTCGCTTCATGAGCAGTCTCATCAATCTTCCACAGAAGAATATTTTTCCCTTCCCAGCGCCAAAAAATGGAATCCGTCAATTGGTACCATCGGTAACCACCCCTCTTATTCGTGAGAGAATCACTCCAACGCGGACCATCTTCCTGTACTCGATAATTATAGACAAGTAAGCGGTCTTGCCCACATCCCTCATCTTCGCTATAACCACCATTCCATGTTTCCGTAGTTTCAAGCCACCCTCTGCAATCGTATGCAACAACCAGGGAATCGTCTATGAAACCGGCAATTGACATATTACCCCTTCCAACCCATTTAAACTCAACTCTGTCGCTACACCCCCACATGCTTCCACAAGCAAGTGCAGTCAAGGCAACAACAAGTAGTCTTTTAAATTCATCCATCATAAAGGAGACCTCCTTTGTCACCAGTCCACGGATTCTCATCGTTAAGTGAATCCGTTCGTGGTAGAGAACAGCAAAAAAATCCCCGGGAAACGAATCCCGGGGACAGTCAAGTTTCTAGCTTGTCG
>CAKUXP010000035.1 GCA_934700345.1 uncultured Fibrobacter sp.
TTTCAAATCTAAAAATTGGAACATCCTGTTTTTTTTACCCCCTTACGGGAATTTGCGAAAGAAAATATACGTTACCCCCTTCAGCGGTCCTCGCTTGCGGTAAGGTTGGAAACGACAAGCTAGAAACTTGACTGTCCCCGGGATTCGTTTCCCGGGGATTTTTTTGCTGTTTTCAGCCACGAATGGATTTACTTGACGATGAGAATCCGTGTCTCGTTAATATCCGCAATCTGTTGGTTTTCCTTGCTCATTTATCCGCTATAATATATCAAAAAAAAACATTTTCTAGCTTTAACAAAGAAATCGCCCGGGTGCCTATTCCAAAAAAAGGAACACATATTGTTCCGAGGTGTAACGAAAATGAAAAATGATTTTGAAAAAATGACAACAGAAGAAAAGATGGCAATCTATGGTTGGAGCCGAGAACTCGTCTCGGCTTAAAAATTTTCCCGCTTCACCATTTCGCAAGCACGTTTGCGATGATCAGGTCCTGCAATTTCTGGATGGCGCGCGCCTGACCGTGGCGATCTTCCGTCTCGTTCTGGAGCACATCATACGTTCCGTCGGCGGAAAGGTTTTCGCCTTTGTAAATCATCTTCTCGGCGACATTGTCATAGAACCGGACATTTACCCGGAGCGTTACCCGATAGGTTTCCACCTCGGATCCGCGCGTGTAGTTTTCGGGCTTGTTCGTGTAGCTCAGGAGCGTCATCTCGAAATCCGCATCGGCTTCTTCGTTTACCAGCCGAACCCTTCCCGCGTTTTTCCGGAAAAGGTTCACGACGCTGTCCCGGAGCGTATTTCCAAGTACCGGATCGAGCGTCTTGTTATCGACTTCGTGAATCTGCACAGTCCGAATATGGCTGGGAAGCGTACTCGCCGTAAAGCTGTAGCAGCCGACAAGGCAAAATGCGGAAGCCACCAGGAAAAAAAGCATTTTTAGACGATTCATATTCCAAAAAATAAATTCTAAAAGCTAGATTATAAAGGAATCAAAACTTTAACGAGGCTTCTCATGCTCGATATACGTAAAATCCGCGAAAACCCGGAATACTTCATTGCCGAAACAGAAAAGAAATATACTACGGTCAGCCTAAAGGATATCCTCGCGATTGACGAAGTGCGCCGTCCGCTCCTTTCCGAAGTGGAAAAGCTGAAAAGCGAACGCAATGCGGAATCCAAGCGTATCGGCGAACTGAAGAAGAAAGGCGAAAACGCCGACGAAGCGGTCAAGGAAATGCGCGCGCTCGGCGACAAGATCGACGAACTGGACAAGAAGCTGAAGGACCTGGAATTCAAGCAGACCGAGATGCTGATGCACGTTCCGAACATCGCGCCGAAAGCCCCCGAAGGCAAGGATTCGAGCGAGAACGTCGTCGAAAAGGAAGGCCCGCTTCCATTCGACTACTATTCCAAGGACCGCGACTTCACCCCGGTCGATCACAAGACCCTCGGCGAAAGGCTCGGCATTTTCGATTTCGAACGCGGGGCAAAGATTTCCGGCAACGGATTCCCCGTCTATCGCGGACTCGGCTCCCGCCTCGAACGCGCCCTTATCCAATGGTTCCTCGACGAACATCGCGCAAACGGATTCGAAGAGATCACGCCGCCGTATCTGGTTACCCGCAACACGATGCGCGGCACGGGTCAACTCCCGAAGTTCGAAGAAGACATGTATCGCTGCGACAAGGACGACGACCTGTTCCTCATCCCGACCGCCGAAGTTCCGCTAACGAATTTGTACGCAAACGAAATCATTCCCGAAAGCGAGCTTCCCAAGCGGATTTGCGCCTACTCCGCCTGCTTCCGCCGCGAGGCCGGTTCCTATGGCAAGGATACGCGCGGACTTCTCCGCTTGCACCAGTTCAACAAGGTGGAAATGGTCTTCTTCTCCCGCCCGGACAACAGCTACGAGATGCACGAAGAGCTCACATGCTTCGGCGAAAAGCTTCTCGAAAAACTGAAGCTGCCGTTCCACCGCTTGAACCTCTGCAAAGGCGATCTGGGATTCGGAGCGGCCAAGTGCTACGATCTCGAAGTCTGGGCGCCAGTCGAACAGAAGTGGCTTGAGGTCAGCTCCTGCTCGAACTTCGAAGATTTCCAGGCTCGCCGTGCGAACATCAAGACGAAAATCGGCGGCAAGAACGTCTATGTCCACACGCTCAACGGCTCCGGCCTCGCCACGCCGCGCGTCATGGTCGGAATCTGCGACAATTACCAGCAAAAAGACGGTTCGCTTGTCATCCCCGAAGTTCTCCGTCCGTATATGGGCGGTCTCGAAGTCATCGAACCGAAAAACTAATTTCAAACTTTCTTTCCAGATTTCAAGAAGCAGGCTCCGCAAGGGCTTGCTTTTTCCGTTGAAGTTCTTAGGGATTAGAAATGAGGCTTTAGGATGAATTGCCGAGAGACTCTAAGCTCTAAGCTCTAAGCTCTAAGCTCTCAGTTCTAAGTTCTGGTTTCCTTTCTAAAACGAATCCCTAGTACCTAGGACTTAATCGTCCACAATTCCAAGCCCTATCCCTTAATTTCTATTATCGAGCAACTGATACGATTGATACAGAATTGTCTATATTTAGAAAGAGACCTTAGGAATCCTCGGCTTTCGGATCTATCTTCTAGATAAATCAAACACGAGGATACTCCTATGAAACTTCAAAAGGTTCTTATGCTTACACTTGGCATTCTTTCTTCCGCGGCTACGGCACAGGACAAGGATTACTCGGGTGCGGAACTTTACACCCAAGGCACCCAGATGTATGGAAAATACGAAGCCAGAATGCAGATGGCGGCAGGTTCAGGCATTGTCAGTTCAATGTTCCTTTACCACAACGATTCCTATAAGGGCGGCGAAGAGCCCTGGGTTGAAGTCGATATCGAAATTCTCGGCAAGAAGCCGGAAAGCTTCCAGTCGAACATCATCACGGGAACAGCCGAAAAGAAAAAGACGAGCGAAAAGCACCATGCCCTCTCCCCTGCCGCAAACCAAGGCTATCATACATACGGCATGGAATGGACTCCGACATACGTTTCATGGATCATCGACGGCATTGTCGTCCGAAAGACGATGACCGATTCCAATGATACCAAGGGACAGGTCGCCGCTCTCATCCGCGAGCAGGGATTGCGGTTCAATCTTTGGTCTTCGGAAATCGAAGCCTGGGTCGGAGCCTTTGACGAATCGATCCTGCCCGTTCACCAGTTTATCGACTGGGTAAAGGTTTATACCTATACCCCCGGCGCCGGAGAAAACGGTTCCGACTTTACACTCGCCTGGACAGACGATTTCGATCATTTTGACGACAATCGCTGGGCGACAGGAAACTGGACTTTTGACGAGAACCGCGTCACGATGAGCCCGGAAAATGTTAACATTCAAGATGGACATCTCATCCTAAGCCTCACCAAGGCGGGCGAGGAAGGTTTCCATGGAAACATTCCCAAGGATGACCCGACAGCTATCCGAAAAAACGGAGCATCTGTCCGGCCAGCCGCTTCCCACCCGGAACTTCTCGAAACTTTTGACCTAATCGGTCGCCACAAAGGGCTGAAGAAAAAATGAAAGACGAAATCGTCAAGGCGTTACTTCAGAGCGTCCATGCCGACGGAGACAGGCTCCCATCGGTCAGGGATCTGATGAAATCGCTGGATGCCGCTTCTGCAACCGTCCAGCGGGCCTTGCACGAACTTTCGAAACATCAATTCATCTACACGGTTCCCGGCAAAGGCTCTTTCTGGGGAACGCCTCCACAAAAGACGATTCCCCTACCAAGAGCCCTCCAGGACTCCCTCTCGGAAGAATTCCAGGCGGATCTCCGCGCTGGAGTTTTTTCGTTCCAGGAGCAGCTGCCCTCGCAAAAGGAACTCGCTACCCGTTACCGCGTATCGACCTTTCGGATTAGACAATTCCTGCTGAAAAAATTAAGCGAAGGAATGTTGATCCGCGAAGGAAAGGGACGATACTTTTTTCCGAAGCAAGCGGAACGTTTCTCCGAATCAGAAATTCTGCTCATCACGCGATGCTCGTCATGGGGCGAATTTTCCCCGGCTAGCGAACGCGAGATGGATTTCATCAAGTCCGCCTACCAGACAGGCGCAAAGAAACGATTCAAGCTGAAGCTTCTGGGATTTGACGAACACTCGGAAAGGTTTATCGATCGAAACGGAAACGTCAAGCAACTCGGCGATTATCCGAATGCCATCGGCATTCTTCTATCGACGATGCTCATGGAAAATCCGCAAAGAGTCCTTTCAAGATTCAAGTCGATTTCCATCCCGCTATCGATCTGGTGGGAACACCCGCAAGGCGCGCTTTCCAGGGTTTTTCTAGGCAAAGAAAACTGGGCGTTTTTCAATTCGACTTTTGGAAAGAATCCGGGCATTTTCATGGGAAGGCATCTTCTGAAAAAAGGATTCCAAAAAGCCGCCTACATTTCCCCCTACCATGCGAGTTCCTGGTCCAAGGATCGGCTGCAAGGCCTCAAGGAAAGCGGTCTGGAAATTCACCCCTTTACCGACGGCAAATGGGCAAGTCCCTGGGATTTCCGAAATGTCGCAAGCAAGAATGGTCCCAAGTTCAGCATCGAATTACGGGCAAGGCTTTACGAAAAGGAAATTCTGAAAACGCTCGTCCAGGATATCGGCGACGCAAGTGTATGGATTCCAGCAAACGATGAAATCGCCGGGCTCTTGCGAGAACTCGAAGAGGAAAACGTCATCGGAAAGATTCCATACATGGTCGCCTTCGACAATTCAATCGAAAGCTACCTGCTCAGGCTGGACTCCTTCGACTTCAACACGGAAATTCTCGTCGAGCAGATGTTCTACCATCTGGAACTCGGAAAAAACGATCCCTTTCAAGGAAACGGCTTTCGCGAGATCTCGGGAAAAGTCGTAGAAAAGTAAGCGATTTTTCAATGCCGGTTTTTGTTTTTAAGATATATTTAATCCGTGAAGAAAAAAATCCTGATTTTTGTCAGCCTTCTTGCGGGAATCGCATCGGCGCATCCGCATGTCTTTATCGATGCGACAATCGATCTGGTCTTTGACGAAAAAGGCTTTGTCGGTGTAAAAAACAGGTGGATTTTCGATCTCATTTACAGCCAGGCGATGATCGCCGCCGGGGATAAAAACCAAAACGGGATTTTCGAAGCGGACGAACTACCGTTTTACCGCGAACAGGTTGTCGAAGCGGCCAGGGAATACAGCCGTTTCAACTACATCGGTGACGGTTCACAGTTTTTTTCCCCGCACAAGCCAAAGGATCTCAAGGTGTCCGTCAGCAAAGAGGGAAAGCTGATCGTCGAATTTTTAAACACCTTCGACATTCCAGCGCTTTCCGGCGATTACACCATGCTCGTCATCGCAGTCACCGACCCGACAAACTATATTCTGATAACAACGGATATGGAGCGAAGCAAGATCAAGGCTCCGGACACAATCGATGTCGAATACTTTGTCGATTCCCTTTCGGATATCACACAGTTCAAGAATTTTTCCAGTTCGGTAAAGGGACTCTATGTCCGGTTCAAAAAAAATGAATAGATGGCTGCCGATTTTTATCGCCTGCCTTTTTCTCTGTATGGGACAGGCTTTTGCCGATGTCAACCAGAAAAAATTTGAATTCAAAAAAAACGTGCCAGTAAAGACGGAAAGCGTTTTGTCTGATTCCGCGGCAGCGAAGCGTCCGCTCCACGCGGAAAGCAACATCAAGACTTCGTCTAGCTACTTTTTCATCGGATCCGACGCCATGTGGGAATGGCTTGTATCCTCGCAAAAAACGCTTCGGGAAAAAATATCCCTCCAAGCGTACAACCTGAAAAACGGGCAGTCGAAAAGCGTCTGTTTTTTCCTCCTTGCCTGCTTCATCTATGGGATGATCCACGCCGTCGGACCGGGACACGGCAAGACAATCGTCGCGAGTTACTTTATCGCCCGCAAAGGAAAGATGCTGCAAGGCGTGGGACTTGGAACATCCATCACGATCATCCATACGCTTTCCGCAGTCGTCCTGCTGTTCGCCCTATACGGCATCGCCAAAGCCACGCTTTTCCCCATTTTCGAAGCGAGCCGCATCAACATCGAAAAGGCGAGTTACGCGCTGATCATCCTCACGGGCATCCTCCTCGTCGGAATATCCATCCGCGAAGCCGCCAAAGGTCATTCGGAAACGGAAAGCGCAAAGGACGCTAGCTGGAAAGAGCTTCTGTGGCTAGCGTTCATCACGGGAATCGTCCCCTGCCCGGCAGTCGCCCTGGTCGTCTTTTTCTGCCTTTTGAACGAGCTTCCGGGACTAGCCCTCTGCGGAGCGATCGCCATCGGAATCGGCATGGCGGTCACCAACACGGCGTTCGGAATCGGCGCAATCTTTATCCGTCGCGGAATCGACCGGAGTCTTGCCCGGGTGAGCAAGCTGCAAAGCTATGCGTCCTATATCAACATAGGGATTTCCCTCCTATGCGGTGTCTGCATTTCCCTGTTGGGCGTTTTCCTCTTTCTGAACGTGCGCTAGCATTTTCCCCTGCGTTTTGTTAGATTGAAGACATGGACATTCTCCTACCCGGACTTTTAATCCCGTTTTTCGGAACCGCAATCGGATCGGCATTCGTCTTCTTTCTGAAAGGCAAACTCAAGCGTTCCGTCGAAAGGATGCTTACCGGATTTGCGGGAGGCGTCATGGTCGCAGCTTCCATCTGGAGCCTTCTCATTCCCGCCATCGAACAATCCCGAGAAATGGGACACTTCGCATTTGTCCCGGCGGTTGTCGGATTCTGGATCGGAATTCTGTTTCTGCTCGCCCTTGACCACCTCATCCCGCATCTGCACCAGCACGCGAAGGAACCGGAAGGTCCCCGTTCCCATTTGCAACGCTCGACAATGCTCCTCCTTGCCGTCACCCTGCACAACATCCCCGAAGGAATGGCTGTCGGAGCGGTCCTTGGAGGAATTCTCGGCGGAAACACCCCCATCACGTTCGCAGGCGCTCTCGCGCTTTCCATCGGCATCGCTATCCAGAACGTTCCCGAAGGCGCTATCATCTCCATGCCGCTCAAGGCTGCCGGATTCCGTTCCCGAAAAGCTTTTCTCTACGGTCTCCTTTCCGGTATCGTCGAACCGATCGGAGGTGCGCTGACAGTTTTAGCCGCCTCGTTGATTATGCCGAGCATGCCCTATCTCCTGAGCTTCGCGGCCGGAGCCATGATTTACGTGGTCGTCGAGGAACTGATTCCAGAAACCGCCGAGGGTCCCCATTCCAACATCGGGACGGTATTTTTCGCCATCGGATTCAGCCTGATGATGATTCTCGATATCGCGCTGGGATAGAACCTCCGATACTTCCCTTCCGCAAAAACCACAATTTTTTGTTTTTAGTCTTGACTAACAATCGTTTTCATTGTATATTGTCTTCAAAAATTAGTTCCAACTAACAAAGGATTTTACATGAAAGTTGCTATTATCTATTGGAGCGGTACCGGCAACACGGAAACGATGGCAAAAAGCGTTCTTGACGGCGCAACCGCAGCCGGGGCCGAAGCGAAGCTCTTTACCTGCAGTGAATTTGACATCAACGATGCCGACATGTTTGACGCCTTTGCGCTAGGCTGCCCGGCAATGGGTTCCGAGGAACTGGAAGATTCCGAATTTGCGCCACTCTACAACAGCCTCAAGGAAAAGCTTTCCGGGAAAAAAGTCGCCCTGTTCGGTTCTTACGGTTGGGGCGGCGGAGAATGGATGAAATCGTGGGAAGCGGACTGCTTTGACGGCACACCTATCCGGGCATCGGAAAGCGTCATCGCGGAAGAATCCCCGAGCAACGAGGTTCTCGAAAACTGCAAAAAGCTAGGCGCTGCGCTCGCCAGTGACCCTTGAATTTGTCTCCTGGAAGGCCGGTAAAAAGCATTTTTTGCCGGTCTTCTTCTCTTTGAAAGCGAACCTAAAAAGCCTTGTCTAACAAGGCGACTTTTCCCTGGAATTTATAGTTCTAAAGGGATTTCAAAAAAAATCGTGTTTAACAACGAGGTAATCTATGAAATGCAATGCTAGAATGTTTTTAATCGGTGCCGTGGCCGGAATCGCTGTCGAAAAACTTCTCAAGACAGCTTGTTTCCGCAAGAGCTGCGCTCGCATAATGAGTGCAGGGCTGAAGCTCAAGACCGACGCAACCCAGTTCGTCGAGGAAGTCAAGGAAGACGCCGAAGACCTGACCGCCGAAACGGAACAGAAGAAAAAGGCAGCCAAGAAATAGTCCGGGAAAGATCCGTTTCCGACATCGGGTGATCTCATGCAATTCTACATCAAACATTCTTTGCCTGGGCGCATCCGAGTTGGATACGACAAGACAGAAATTTCGCCGCAGCAGGCAGCTCTCGCCCAAAAGTTGCTATCCGCGCAAGAAGGCGTTCTGCAGATTACGGTAAATCCGATTACCGCAACGTTCTTAGTTTTCTACAATACCCAAAAACTGACAGAAACGGAAATCCTCGCCATTTTCAAAGCGAAGTCCTCTAAACATCTCAACGACGAGGAAATGCTCGCTTCTGTCCAGGTTCGCCAAAAAAAGGTTGGTCTGCTAAGCATTCTCGCCCAGATGGCGCTGGCGCATTATCTCAAGAAATTTTTACCACCGCCGATCTGCCTTGCGCTCCGCGTTTTCGACCTGACGCCCCGCATTTGGAAAGGCCTTAAAGCCCTCGCTACCGGAAATCCTTTCCGCGCCGAAGTTCTCGATGCGACAGCGATTACGATGTCCGTCGTGACCGGCGATATGTCAACGGCGGCAAACATCAACTTTATGCTGAATGTCGGCGAGACGATCGAAGACTTCACCAAAAAAGAGTCTTACGGCAACCTGGCCAATACCATCCTTTCCGAAAACGACAAAGTCCAGCGAGTGCAGGGAAAATCCGAGAAGACGGTCCACTTGTACGAAATCAAGCCCGGCGACATCATCGCGGTTCGAACCGGAGGAATGATTCCTGCCGATGGAGAAGTACTCCGCGGAGAAGCCCTCGTCAATCAATCCACGATTACCGGGGAACCTCTTCCCGTCGAAAAACAGGTTTCTGCCACGGTCTTCGCCGGAACGGTCGTCACGGAAGGGGAGCTTTTTGTCAAGGTCCGCGTTGTCGGCAGCCAGACAAAAGTCCAGAACATCCTTTCGATGATTGATTCGTCGCAGCAATATAAGGTTTCTTCGCAGATTCGCTCCGAAAAGCTCGCCGATCAGCTTGTCAAATACAATTTTCTTCTCGCACTTGGAACATTTCTCGTGACGCGCAATATCACGAAGACGCTCACAACTCTCATGGTGGATTATTCGTGCGCCATGAAGCTCGCCGCCCCGATTGCGATACTCAGCGCAATGCGCGAAGCGGCTCAAAACGGGATTCTGGTTAAGGGCGGAAAGTTTTTCGAAGATGCGGCCAACGCAGATACGGTCGTATTCGACAAGACGGGAACCTTGACCGCTGCGACGCCAAAACTTTCCCGGATCATTCCTTACCGGGGAATGACCGAAAACGATATTCTCCGAATCGCCGCATGTCTTGAAGAACACTTTGCCCATCCTGTGGCAAAAGCTATCGTTCAGGCATCCAACGCCAAAAGGCTGCAACATCCCGAAGACCACGCCAAGGTTGAATATGTCATCGCCCACGGTATCGCGACAACGCTAAACGGGAAAAAACTCCTCATCGGAAGCAAGCACTTTATTTTTGAAGACGAAAAGGTTAAAGCGCCTGCAGGACTCGAAAAGATTCAAATGGAAGCGATGGAGCATGGAGAATCCCTGCTGTACCTTGCCGAAAAGGGAACGCTTCTAGGCATCCTCACGATAACGGATCCGGTACGCGACAACGCACAAGAAATCATCAATACACTACACCGAAGCGGGATAGTCAACTGTACGATGATCACCGGCGACGACGAAGGAGCGGCAAGGACGGCGGCATCCCGCACAGGAATTGACCATTATATTTCCCGAGCGCTTCCCGAAGATAAGGTTGCCTACATTTCCAAGCAAAAGAAAGCCGGACACAAGGTCATCATGATCGGCGACGGAATCAACGACGCTCCGGCTCTCGCGACAGCGGATGCGGGCATCGCGATGGGAGACAGCGCAGCGATTACCGGGGAGACCGCCGATATCGTACTTTCCGCCGATGACGGATTGGAAGGTGTTGTCAAGATTCGTACGATGGGAACTCGGCTGATGCAAAAGATCGACTCCAACAATACAAGCATCGTCGTGGTGAATACGGCTCTTATGTTCGGAGGGCTTTTGGGATTTTTACCGCCGGCAACCGCAGCGCTTTTCCACAACCTTTCGACGATTCTCTTTAGCGCAAAAGCCGCCCAACCGTTGCTCAAAAAGTAATCACCGAGATTGCCGGGTCTATGCTCGGCAACGACAAAGAATTACAAAACATAAAGAACGGCCTCTACCGTCGAAAGGCAAAGCTCGATTTCCGTAAAACTTTGAAAAACCGAGCACTCTCAGCATTTAAAGTTACTTGAATAATCAAAACCCGCTTTCAGCCATCTGTTTACTTTTGACAAAATCTGTCAAATCAAGAACCTATCTTTATTATGTTCCAAACCGGCAGCAGAAAGTCGCCAAAGGAGAAACAATGGAAAACATTTTCATCCGGATTCAAGACAAGGAATCCTCCCGCTACTACGCTTTTACACAAAGCGTAACGGGAACGCTCGACTTTATAGGAAAAACGGAAAAACCGGACATCTCCGATTACCAGGAAATCGATGGCAGCACCTACTTTTCCCCCACTTGGTACACCTACCTGCCCAAAGCGCTCCAGGCGGAAATTCATATTCTCTTCAGGGATTCCGCAAACCTTACCGATGCAAACCTTTTCGCCTACCTGACGCATATCGGAGCGGTTCTGCTAGCTGTCGAGCAAAAAGACGGACTTCTCGTCGCCGAACTTTTACACCGACGTACACAGGTTTTCTTCCAATTTCTGCCACTTACGCTCTACATCATCAAGTCCATTGCGCCACTCGCGCTTTTCGCCTGGCTTTACGGACGATTTTCCCATTCCAGCGGATTCCAGAAAATGTTTGAGCAGGGAATTCTTTCGCCGACAGCGGATACGGCGGAAATACTCTTTGCGGCGGCAAGAGAAGAACTTTCTCCTGAACATGGAAAAGAAACGGTCGATGAAATGTTTATCCGTTATCTGAAACAAATCGGACATGGAGAATTCACCATCGGAACCGTCGGCTCGGATTTTCACGTTTGGAATTCAAAAAAAGCCGAGCTTGAATCTTTTCTCAAGGAAGCGATCGGTAAAGATTTTCTTCGCGGAGAATCCCTTGTCCGGGAAAGAAAAGAGGTTTTCTACTCGGGATTAAAGGTTTCCGTCCAAGCGGAGCCCTACAACCCATACGATCCAAACGCCATTAGCGTTGCGATTGAAGATATTTCTGGAAAACTTTTCGGAAACGGTGGAAAATCCAAGGCCGGCTATATCCGGGCAACAGGCGCCGCAATTCTACGTCGGGCATTTCCCGAGAAATTCGCTTACCAGGCAAGCCTCGCACGTCTCGGTACGAATCTATCCGAAGGAAACAACAACAAGGACGGAATCGTCCTGAGAATCCATTTTTGACAAAATCTGTCAAAATCAAATTGTATTTTAAAAAAGAATTGAGGGGAGCAGGGAGGTCCGAATGGCGGACCTCCCCTTTTATTTTCCTGAAACTATCTTTTCAACATGATTCTACAGACGGGGTTCCGTACAGACATTCCCGCATTCTATGCCAGATGGTTTGCTAACCGCCTGACGGAAGGCTTTGTCCTTGTCCGCAACCCATACAATCCGCAGCTCGTTACCAAATATACCGTCTCGCCACGCGTTGTCGATCTAATCGGATTCTGTACAAAAAACCCAATGCCGATGTTCCCCTACCTGTCCTTGCTTGAACCATACGGTCAATATTGGTTTGTGACCATCACCCCTTACAGGCGAGATATCGAGCCTCATGTTCCCGATAAATTAACCATCATCGAAGCATTCCGGAAACTTTCCGATTCAATCGGGATACATCGGGTCGGCTGGCGATACGACCCGATTCTCATCACGGAACGCTATCCCGTAAAATGGCATATTCAAGCTTTTCAAAAGATGGCGGAAACGCTCTGCGGCTATACGACCACCTGCGTCATCAGCTTCATCGACCTGTATGCAAAGGTTCTAAGAAATTTTCCGGAAGCCCGGACCGTTTCACAGGAAGAACAAGTTCAAATTGCCAAAGCCTTTGCCGAAATCGGAACGCGATACGGGATTCGCATCAAGGGATGTGCCGAAAATCCAACCCTTAGAAAATGCGGAATCGAAATGAACAGCTGTTTTTCCGCCGAAATTATCGAACAGGCGCTTCAAGCCAAACTTTGCTTTCCCAAGGGGAAATCTTTACGGTCGGAATGCAGCTGCATCGGAGGAAACGATATCGGAGCCTATGACAGTTGCGGGCATCTCTGCCGATACTGCTATGCGACAAGCGATGTCCAAGCCTACTATCGAAACCGGAAGCTTCACGATCCTAGTTCCCCACTTCTCATCGGAAAACTTTTACCGACCGATAAAATCCACGTTGCAAGACAGGAAAGCTGGAAACAGTCCCAAACGGAACTGTTTTGAATTTTAGTCCCGGCATAAAAGCCAGACAGAATTTGTCACACAAAACGTTTCGGGTTGATGCCAAGCATCTTGATCTTATAGCCCAAAATCCGTTGCGTCGTCGCCAGGGCTCGAGCTGCCGGAGCGACCTTTCCCTTGGCGCTCTTGAGCGCGTCGCAGATAATGTCCCGTTCGTATGTTTCGACCATGCTTTTCAGATCCCCTCGAACGGGAGCGCCTGTCGATTCCGCCGTCTGGAGAGTCGGCGGCAAATGGTGCGGATAGATGACATTCCCTTCGGCAACGAGAACTGCACGCTCGATACAGTTTTCCAATTCGCGAACGTTTCCCGCCCAGTGGTAGCTCATCAGCATATCGATAGTCCCGGTGGAAAGCCTCCGAACATCCTTGCCGAGCATCTTGCTGTAACGCTCCAAAAAATGATCTGCCAATAGGACTATGTCGCTTTTCCGCTTGCGAAGAGGCGGCACGTAGATAGGAAAAATATGTAGTCGATAATAGAGGTCCTCACGGAACTTTCCCTCGTGGACCATCTGGAGCAGGTTCTTGTTCGTCGCCGCGATGACTCGGATATTGACGTGAATCGTCTTGTTCCCGCCGACCCGTTCAAATTCGTGTTCCTGCAAAACACGGAGAAGCTTTACCTGGAGCGTCGCCGAGATTTCCCCGATTTCGTCTAGGAAAATCGTTCCCCCGTCCGCCATTTCAAAACGTCCCTTGTGTTCGGAAATTGCCCCGGTAAAGGCGCCCTTTTCATGCCCGAACAGTTCGCTTTCGATGATGTTCTCGGGAAGGGCTGCGCAATGGACGCGTACAAAGGGACCGTTCGCCCGGTCGGAATTGTAATGAATCGCCTGAGCGACCAGTTCCTTTCCCGTCCCCGTTTCGCCTAGAATGAGAACCGTCGAAGGGCTTTTCGCGACCTTCGCTATCTGATCGAAGACAACCTGCATCTCGCGGGAATTTCCGATGATGTTCGACGGGCGGAAGCGGTCCTTGAGTTCCGAGCGGAGCCGTTCGTTTTCCGCAAGAAGGATTTCGGTTTCCTCTTCGGCCTGGCGGCGAAGCTTTACAGCCGACGCGATCATCATCGCGATGATTTCGAGTAGGCGCAGGTCCTCGTCAAGCTGATCCTTTGACGAATTGAATTCATCGACGCTCAGCGCTCCGACCACTTCCTTTTCTATCGAAATCGGAACACAGATAAAGGCCTTGCCCGAAATTTTTCCTCGACCGGTACGGTCTAGAAAGTTCGGGTCCTTGGTGACATCGGGAACGACTATCGGCTTGCCCGTTTCTACGACTTTCCCCGTGATGCCTTCACCGACCTTGTAGCGACCTTTCTTCGTCTGAGTCGGAGAAAGGCCCGTAGCAAGTTCAATCGAGATTTCTCCTGTCTGGCGGTTGTACAAGGTGACCGTAGCATGTTGAAATCCCATGTACTCGCCAAGCGTATCCATCACCGGGCGCAGGACATTGCGCATGTCCATGTTTTCGTCAAGAATCTGGCTTACCCGATAAAGTAATTCCAGTTCCTTTATCTTCTGTTCGTCTTTCGTAGCCATTTATCCTCGCCTATCAAAGAGCGCCCAACACTCCGTTTGCCACGCGCTTGCCGTCTGCGATTGCGCGGACCACAAGGGATTGCCCGGTCGCCACGTCTCCAGCAATATACACTCCTTTTGCAGAAGTCATGCCGGTCGAGTCGCGGAAAATGCGCCCGCGTTCATCCGTTTTCAGGTTGAACGCCCTGACGATTTCGGGAATCGCGTGTCCCGTGAAGCCCATGGCGAGAAGAACCAGATCCGCTTGCAGGACAAATTCCCCATCCGGTTTCGGCACATTGAACATCCGACCGTCTTCTCCGCGCTTCCATTCGATTTCCGTGCAGCGCAGAGCCTTGACCTTGCCGTTTTCGCCGATCGCTTCGAGCGTGTTGATATTCCACTTGCGTTCGCAACCTTCCCGATGCGCAGCGGATTCCTTGAAAATGCGTGGCCATTCCGGCCAGGGATTATTCGCGGCACGCTTCATCGGAGCGTTCGGCATAATTTCTATCTGCATTACATCCAGAGCGCCTTGGCGAATCGCCGTTCCGATACAGTTCGCTCCCGTATCGCCGCCACCGATGACGACCACATGCTTGTCCTTTGCATTTTTTGTTTCGTCGAATTCGAAAGTCTCGCCTCCGTTGATGCGGTTCTGTTGGGTCAGATAATCCACGGCAAAGTGGATTCCCGAAAGTTCGCGTCCGGGAATTCTCAGGTCACGCGGGGTGCGGGAGCCGCAGCAAAGGACGATTGCATCGTTGTTCCGAAGCAGGAATTCGGGAGAAATGTCTGTGCCGATGTCCACGTTCGTTTCAAAACGGATTCCCTCCTGCTGCATCAACGCGATTCTGCGTTCCACAACCGTCTTCGCCAAGCGGAAATCGGGAATGCCGTAGCGCATCAGTCCGCCCGGATGCTCCGCCTTTTCATAGACGGTCACATTTACGCCGGCGCGGTTCAGATATTCCGCACACGAAAGCCCGGAAGGTCCCGACCCGATAACCGCAACACGCTTGCTTGTACGCACATTCGGCAGGTTTGCATGGACCCAGCCGTTTTCGTAGCCGGTTTCAATTACGCGGTGCTCGATTTCGCGGTTGGTCACCGCATCGCCGTCCTGGCCGTTTACGCAAGAGCCTTCACAGAGAGCCGGGCAGACGATTCCGGTAAATTCCGGGAACGGACTCGTGTCGAGCAGCAAGTCTAGAGCCTTGCGCCATTCGCCAAGGCTTACCGCATGGTTGATTTCGGGAATAACATTTGTCAGCGGACATCCATAAGCATGGCAGAAAGGAACTCCGCAGTTCATGCAACGCAGAGCCTGTTCCTGGACCTGGTCGCGCGTCATCTCGATAGCTGTCGGTCGGTAATCGCGGATGCGTTCCTTCACAGGACGTTCGTCGGCGTTTTTGCGGGGAATGGTGAGAAAAGGTTTATTCGAAAGCATCTTTCAGTCTCCTTTTATCCGCGGTTCTGGTTTTTCATGTTGTTCAAGGCGCAGCGGTATTCCATCGGGAAGACCTTGACAAAAAGTTCACGTTCACGGTCCCAGTTGGCAAGGATTCTCTTCGCCTTCGGGCTGCCCGTATATTTCAGATGGTTCTCGATGAGATGCTTGAGTTCCTTTTCATCGGATTCGTCAAGCGGATCGAGATCGATCATATCCGTGTTGCAGAGGCTGTCAAAGCGACCGTCTGCATCATAAACATAGGCGATTCCACCGCTCATTCCCGCGCCGAAGTTGATTCCCGTCGGTCCCAGCACAACGACCCGCCCGCCAGTCATATATTCGCAAGCATGATCGCCGACGCCTTCGACAACCGCCAGTGCGCCGCTATTCCGAATCGCAAAGCGTTCGCCGGCCCGACCGTTCAGATAAACCTCGCCCGAAGTCGCCCCGTATAGGATGACGTTTCCACCGATGACGTTTTCTTCCGGAGCAAACGAGCTTCCCTGCGCGGGCTTCACAACTATCTTCGCACCGGAAAGTCCCTTGCCGATGTAGTCGTTCGCTTCGCCTTCCAAATCTATCGTCAAGCCGTGTGCACCGAACGCGCCGAGGCTCTGGCCCGCGGAACCATTCAAGCGGAGCGTAATCGTATCGTCCGGGATTCCCGCATAGCCGTACTTCGAAGCGATGCGGCTCGAAATAATCGTTCCGAGCGTGCGATTCGTATTGTGAATCGGAACTTCAACTACAACAGGTTCCTTCGTCTCGATGGATTTTTCGACTTTTTTCAGAAGTTCGTAATCCAAGGCTCCGTCAAGTCCCGTCTCCTGATGCATCGTGCAGCGGACGTCATCCGGCTTAGTCGATGCGCGATACAGAATTCCCGAATAGTCAAGACCCTTCGCCTTCCAGAAGTCGATAGCCTTGTTCATTTCCAGGAGATCGCTCCGACCGATCATCTCGTCGAACTTGCGGAATCCGAGCTTTGCCATGTAGCCGCGGACTTCTTCTGCGACAAAATTCAGATACTGGATGATTTGTTCCGGCGTTCCCTTGAAACGCTTGCGAAGTTCCGGATCCTGCGTCGCCACGCCGACCGGGCATGTATTCGAATGGCAATGCCGCATCATCACGCAACCGAGAACGACAAGGATTGTCGTCGCAAACCCGAATTCCTCGGCACCGAGAAGCGCTCCGATGACCACATCGCGACCCGTTTTCATCTGCCCATCGACCTGCAGGCGTACGCGGCTCCGAAGCTTGTTCAGCACGAGCGTCGTCTGGGCTTCGGAAAGTCCGAGTTCCCAAGGAACGCCCACATGCTTGACCGAAGAAAGCGGAGACGCTCCGGTTCCTCCGTCATATCCCGAAATCAGGATCATATCGGCGCGAGCCTTGGCAACACCCGCAGCGACCGTTCCCACACCCACTTCGGAGACGAGCTTTACGGAAATGCGAGCCTTGTCGTTTGCATTTCTCAAATCGAAAATTAGCTGTGCGATATCCTCGATGGAATAGATGTCGTGATGCGGAGGCGGGCTGATGAGCGTTACTCCCGGTGTCGAATGGCGAACCTTCGCAATCGCTTCGCTCACCTTGTGTCCCGGCAGCTGGCCGCCTTCTCCCGGTTTCGCTCCCTGGGCAATCTTTATCTGGATTTCCTTCGCGTTCACCAGATACTCGTCGGTCACGCCAAAGCGCCCGCTAGCGACCTGCTTCGTCGCACTCGAAAGGGAATCCCCGTTCGGAAGCGGAATGTAGCGCTCGGGATCTTCGCCGCCCTCGCCGCTGTTGCTCTTCGCTCCGATCCGGTTCATCGCAATGGCAATCGCCTCGTGCGCCTCGTTCGAAATCGCCCCGTAACTCATTGCGCCCGTCACGAACCGTTTCACGATTTCGGAAGCGGGCTCTACTTCGTCGAGCGGGACAGCTGTCGTTGGCTTGAACGTAAAGAGTCCGCGAAGCGTGCTCTGGTGCTCCGTCTGGTTGTTGATCAGTTCCGCATAGGCGTCATAACGTTTCTGGTTTCCCGTACGGACCGCAATCTGCAAATCGGCAATCGCTTCGGGCGTCCACAGATGGCGTTCCCCGTCCTTCCGGTAACGGTATTCACCGCCAGAGGGAAGCAGCGGGCTTTTGCTTTCAATGGCCGAACGCCAGCGCATTAAAGCTTCCTTGGCAATCTCCTCGATGCCGATTCCTCCGACACGGCTTGCCGCACCGGTAAAGTACTTATCGACGACCTCTTTCGAAAGGCCCACAATTTCAAAGACCTGCGCGTTGCGGTAGCTGCGAAGCGTCGAAATGCCCATCCGGCTCATCACCTTTTTCAGGCCCTTGTTCATCGCATCGATATAATGCTCAATCGCTTCCGTCACCCCGATCCGCTTTGTCAGCTGGTGTGTATTGCTCAGTTCCGCAATCGATTCAAACGCGAGATACGGATTGATAGCCGTTGCACCAAAACCGAGAAGGCTCGCGATATGCATGACTTCACGCGCTTCGCCGGTTTCGAGAATTAGCCCGCAGCTAGTCCGGACGCCTGCCCGCGAAAGATGCTGGTTTACCGCAGACACGGCAAGAATCGCCGGAATCGGAGCGATTTCATCGGGAAGGTCCTTGTCGCTCAGGATGATAATCTTGAAACCTGCGCGAACATTTTCTTCGACCTTTTTGCACAGATCGCTCAGGGCATTTTCGAGAAGCTTCCCGGAAGACAGCGCATCGGAAAGGACCGGAAAACCCATCGGGACCGTCGCGCATTTAAAATCTTCCTGGTGCAGGGAACGCAAGCGACCGAGATCCTCATTGGAAAGCACCGGATAGCGGAACTTGACAAGGCGCGCCTGGGAAGGCTCTTCCGCAAGCACGTTGTCGTGAATCCCGAGGAACGTCATCAGGCTCATCACCAGTTCCTCGCGAATCGGATCGATCGGCGGATTCGTCACCTGGGCAAAGAGCTGCTTAAAATACCAGTAAAGAAGTTGGGGCCTTTCGGAAAGGACCGCAAGCGGCTGGTCCGAACCCATCGAGCCGACAGGCTCCTTTCCATCCGACGCCATCGCGTTCAGGATGAGATCCAGATCTTCGCGCGTGTAGCCGAAAAGCTTCTGGCGTTTGAGAAGCGTCGATTCGTCAACGGCAACCTCGCCCACTGCATTGAAGAACCCGTGAATGTCGATATGGTTTTCCTTCACCCAGCGCCGGTAAGGTTCCTTGCGCGCAAAGCGGGTCTTTACTTCCCTATCCTTGTAGAAGCGCCCCGTTTCCAGGTTCACCAGGAGCATCTGCCCCGGACGCAGCGAACCCTTTTCCTCGACATCTTCAGCCGGGATTTCCAGGACGCCCGCTTCCGAAGCGAACACCATGAAGCCGTCTTTCGTAATCGTGTAGCGCGCCGGACGGAGACCGTTCCTGTCGAGCGTCGCCCCGACCCACTTGCCATCCGTAAAGGCGACCGCCGCCGGTCCGTCCCAAGGTTCCATGATTCCCGCGTGAAATTCAAAGAACCCGCGCACATCCGGTCCCATCGCATGCTTCTTTCCCCAGGCCTGCGGCATGAGCATCATCATCGAATGCCCGACTTCGCGACCGCCCAAGGTCAAAAGTTCAAGAACATTGTCTAGGTTGCCGGAATCGCTCGAACCCTTTTCGAGAATCGGGGAGAGTTTGTGGACATCTTCGCCGAAAAGCGGCGACGCGAGGTTCTTTTCGCGAGCGGCCATCCAGTTGCGGTTTCCGCGGATCGTGTTGATTTCGCCGTTGTGCGCCATGTAGCGGAAAGGCTGCGCCAAGGGCCAGCTCGGGAACGTATTCGTCGAATAGCGCTGGTGGACGACCGCAACCGCGCTGTCGAAGTTCGCATCGTTTAAGTCCGGGTAGAAAAGCGGGACCTGCGGAGCGGTCATCATCCCCTTATAGACAATCGTCCGGGCGGAAAGACTCGCCACGTAAAATCCGTCCGCACCGTCTGCCGGAAGATCCGTTTCGTGTTCCATCCGCTTCCGCAGCACGAGCAGCGCACGCTCCAAGGCTTCGCCCGAAATTTCCCTTTCCGGCTGAAGAAACACCTGGGAAATAAAAGGCATCACGGCCCGAGCGGTATCGCCGACGACTTCCGCCTTCACGGGCACATCGCGAACCGAAAGAATTTTAAAGCGCTCTTCGCCCGAAATTTTTTTGACCAGGTCCATTGCCGCGGAACGCTTCGACGCATCCTGCGGCAAAAAGAACATGCCCACGGCATAGCGGCCGAGTTCGGGGAGCTTCATCTTCAGGGATTTCCTAAAGAAATTATCCGGGATTTGGACGAGAAGCCCTGCGCCGTCACCGGTATTCACATCCGCGCCTGTCGCACCCCGATGGAGGAGATTTTCGAGAACCTTCACGCCCTTTTCGACAATTCCGTGTTCCCGTTTGCCATTCATGTTCAGAACGAATCCAACGCCGCACGCGTCGTGTTCATTTTGCGGGTTGTATAGACCTTGAGCCTTCATATGTCTCCTATCGTCCGCAGAAGAAGCATCTCCTCTGCAATCGTCAAGAAGAAAATTACTAGACAAATGGAGCGCGGTAAAGGGGTTTTAAAATTTTCGCCTTACAAAAAAGTCATACCTTTTTGTGAAATCTACAAATTTGTAATTTTCATTTTTGTCAAGTCTATCGACGGATATGTGCCATAAACTCGGCGCGGGTCTTTTCATCCGTCTTGAATCGTCCGAGAAGTTGCGTCGTCACCATCGTCGCCCCGGGCTTTTTCACGCCGCGCATGGTCATGCACATGTGGCTCGCTTCGAGCAAAACGGCAACGCCTCGCGGATTCAGCTCCCTCTGGATGAGTTCCGCAATCTGGCGTGTCATCCGCTCCTGAATTTGCGGCATCCGGGCAAAATACTCGACCACGCGCGGAATTTTAGACAGTCCGACAACGCAGTCTCCCGGAATGTAGGCGACAAAGGCCCTTCCCGTAAACGGCAAGAAGTGGTGTTCGCACATGCTCGCGAATTCGATGTTCGGCACCACGATCATCTCGTCGTATTTTTCATGGAACCGCGTTTTCAATATTTCTGCCGGATCGGTTTCCGCATTCAGGCTGGTCATGAGTTCCGCATACATCTTCGCCACGCGCCGCGGCGTGTCCAAAAGCCCTTCTCGCGCGGGATTTTCGCCCATACCCTCGAGAATCATCCGAAAGCCGCATTCCATCATCTTTAGATTCATCATGCTTAAAAGATAGGAATTTTGAAATCTGATATCATCTATATTTGACAATGAAGAAATCTAAAAAGGGAGCAAAGTATGATTGCGAAAATTTTTGCGGTGGGTTCTGTGGCTGCGATGCTCTTGGCAGGCTGTTGCGACAAGCATTGCGAAGAAAACGCTCAAGGTAAGCAGACGGCGCTTCCTGAAAGGACATTTGAACCGCTTTCGCTTTGGAACGCTCACGCCCCTGCGAAGGATTCCCTCGAAGCGTTTGTCCGTGCCACGACAGATTCTAATTCTCCGGATTTTATTCCGGCGGAACGCCGCATTGCAGTTTTTGACTGGGACGGAACGCTCTTTATGGAAACGGCTCCGACCTATTTTGACTGGATGCTTTTTGAACACCGGCGTGAACGCATGGTGGCCGAGGCTCACAAGGGCATGACCCTTTCTGAATTCGAAGCGTATGTGCGTGCATTTATGCAGTTTCCGCAACCGGGCTACACGGGACTCAAGCGCAGCGAAGCCTATTACAAGCCGGTCCAAGCCTTTATGGCTACTATCTTTGATATTCATCAAAGGCGATTTCAAGTCGCTAACGCATAACGTTGAACTTTCTTAAAAGATACTCATTAGGGGTCAGGTAGTCAAGCC
>CAKUXP010000036.1 GCA_934700345.1 uncultured Fibrobacter sp.
GTCTTGCCGTGGTCAACGTGGCCGATCGTGCCGATGTTGCAGTGCGGCTTGGTTCTTTCAAAATGCTCTTTTGCCATTTTATCCTCTTCTTCACCAGAAGGTTTATCGCTTCAAATCTGCGGATGGATTTCCATCCTGACATTCGGAAAGCATAGGAAGCGCTACTTCCCGAATTTGAGACCCCAAATTTAGTTGAGTTTCTCCAAAATTGCAAGACTTCATCTAAAAATTTTTACAAAGAATATACAAAAGGCGCCAAAAAGGAGAAAACAGCCCGAGAGCGAGCCCATCCTCCTCCGACATTCCAAATTTCCAAACTAGAATTTCAGTCCGCGTCCGTCATAACACTGTTCAAAATAGATATATCTTTTACATCCAACCACCGCATTGTACCAATACAAAGACGAGCCGTATGTTGCCGCATTCGACAACAACTGATCGACCGACGCCTCGCTTCCGTTGGCAAAGGCGCAGTCGGCGAGTTCGATTCGCACTTTGTCAAGCTTTTTTGAAGTTTCCCCGAGAAAAGTCTTTCTGGAGACGGATTGATCGTTGCCCATTTGTCTGGATTTGGAATGTCGCCATGGAAGCCCGCAGAAACAAAATATTCATCATAAGGGAGAAAATTGCAGTTTTACGCAAAAATTTTCCACAGGAATTCGAAAAATGATAAAAAGAGATGCCTACCTAGACAAACTGGTCTACGCCATGGGAAATGGCTACTTACGACTATCTGAAAACAAATATAACCGACGAAGCGCATATTCTCCGATTCGTCTTTGACTCGGCAGATGATTTCGGAGCTTTCGAATCCGTCCTAAATTCCTATCTGCGAAAGCCAAACAATCCGGTCAAGAAAAAACGCATCTGGACGCCCTTTTCCGGGAAGTTTATATTCGCGGCATCATTCAGCGAAACAAAACCAGAAATGTCCACGATCTAGACGACATTTCGAACATTCTTTCCTCTGTCGTAAGTTCCCTGTCAAATGCCGAAAAAATAGACCGGTTGCCAAATACATCGGCTATCTCAAAGACGCGTTTCTTGTCCATTCCGCACAGCGTTTTGACATCAAGGGCAAGCGCTATATCGGTTCACCGCTAAAGTTTTATTTTACAGATCCGGGACTGCGAAATTCTCGTTTGAACTTTAGGCAATTTGAAGAAACTCACCTGATGGAGAACGTCATTTACGCCAAGCTTCTTTTCCGCGGATGGCGGGATTGTGAAATCTTTCGAAAAGAATCAAAACGGATGTCCGGTCCGAAAAAAACTTGAAATCGATTTCGTTTGCAATTTCGGTGAAAATCGGATTTATATACAGTCCGCGCTTTCGATGCCCGATGGGGAAAAGCGCAATTCAAATCAAGCCGAAACAGTTTTCATTCTATATCTTTACAACCAGATAGGAGAAACTATGGCTGGCGAATGGCATTTGATGGTGCAAGCGGTTGTCGAGGAAATCGACCGGTGCATCAGGAATCACGAGGACGAAAAGGCGACGCTCGTTTCGCTATCCAAGAAGCTGGGATTTTCGGAATTCCATGTTTCGCGCAAGTTCCGCGAAATTTCCGGGATGAGCTTTCGGGAGTATCTGCGGGAGCGTTCCCTTGCGTTTTCCCTCAAGGATGTTCGCGACACGAAAAAGGGACTTTTGGAGATTGCGCTTGAGCACGGGTTTTCGAGCCACGAGGCGTTCACCCGCTCGTTCAAGGAATCTTACGGCATGACGCCCAGCGAATTCCGCGCGAACCCGCGCCCGGTGGCGCTTCGGACTGTCATCCGACCTTTCGACTGTTTTCTTGCCCAGACCGGAGAATTTAAAATGAAAGACGAAAACGGCAAAAATTCAACCGGCGAAATCAGGACTTACTTTGTAACGATTCCGGCACACAAGTATCTTCACATCAGAAACTACGAGAGCATCGGCTACTGGGATTTCTGGCAGCGGCAGAACAAGATTCCCGGCCAGGACTACGAAACGATTTGCGGAATTTTGGAAAGCATTCCGGGGAAGCTCGACGATGCGGGCGGAAGCGAGGCGGATTCGGGAAGCGGTCAGATTATGGCGTTCATCAACGAGCCGACGGGAAGAATCTGCAGCTGGGGAATTCCCCTTGCGGAAAGTTGCGGTGTGCGGCTTCCGGCGGACTGGAACGGTGAAGTGCCGCCACAGATGCAGCTGATGGACGTGGCGGAAGGCGAATACATCGTGTTCGAGCACGGACCGTTCGACTTTGAGACGGAAAACCAGAGCGTCGAGGCGGCGATGGAAGATGCGATGAAGAACTTTGACTTTCACGCGGCGGGCTACGAGCTTGACACCTCGCAGGGAAGACTCTTCTACTTCTACCACGACTGCAGGCGGTTCTGGAAATACGTCCGCCCGGTGAAAAGGGTGAATTAGCGAAAACGATCCGGGGAACGACAGGTTCACAGGGCAAAGCGTTTTTTCACAACTCGAGCTTTTTGTTCCAAGCGAAAATGTTTTCTGAGCGAAGCCACGCCTAAGAAAAGTTGCGGAGAGCAAACATTTTTTTAACAAAATCTTTTTATGCAAACAAGAGGCTTTGGGCAAGCGAAACATAGGCTCAAACCGAGAAGCCGCCTGAAACCTCGCAATTCGTACAAATAGAAAGGCGACCCTTGCGGGCCGCCGATCTTTGAATTTTCAAACGAAGTTATTTTGCATTCATCCGGACGGAACGGTTCCCGATGCGGACGATGTAGCTCCCTGCCCGAGGTGCGGAAATCGTCATCTCCGAACTTTCAATGCGACCCTTGGCGAGAACCTTTCCCTGCAGGTCGAAGAGAGCGTAAGATTTGCCGACCGGTGCAGCGTGAATTTGGAAGTTCCTGCCCGAAACGGTGACGCTCCATGTGGGAGAAGGGATATTCGCTACGAGGGCGTCGGATGGTTCGGACGAGCTGCTGGAGTTTTTCACCGCGGAACTCGAAGAAGAGCCAGAGGCCGCGCTCGAACTGGACTTGCCGCTCGAAGAGGACGTCGCGCTTGAGCTGGAACTGCTAATCTGCGGAATCAGGGTCGAATCGAAAATCGCCGTGTAAACCGCTTCGCCCGTCACCGCCTTAATTGCGGGAGTCCAGCCGGCAAACGTGTAAGTGTACTTCGCGGAAGAGGCCTTTCTAGGAGCCGTTCCTGTGTAGGACGGGAGCGCGCCGTAGGCGACTTTTCCACTCTGCAGGGTGTCGGAGCCGTTCACGAACGCGATCCTGTAGAGGTTCGCCTCGTAGCGCGGCTCGATCCGCATGTCGGCGGAGACTTTCACCGTGTCGCCCGCCTTGCCCAGGTACTTGCCGTCCGAACCGTACCAGTCCGTGAACGTGTGGCCGGGCTTTTCCGGGGCTTCGGGGAGCGTGAACAATTCGTCCTCCTCGACCTTGACCGTATCCATGCCGTCGTCCCCGCGGTCGATGACCACCTCGCGATACACCAGCTCCTCGAACAGCGCGGAGACCGTAACATTCCCCGTGATGTTCGAGAGCGAGCCGTTCCAGCCGACGAACTTGTAGCCTTCGCGCGAGGGCGTCCCCGGGGCTTTCGCCGTCCCGCCGTAGGGGACGCGCACCGTCGCGAACACGGAGCTTCCGTCCATGAACGTGACCGTGTACTTGACCTTCGACGAGTCGTAAAGAGCCGTGTAGGTCACGGGTCCCTTCACCGTGTCGATTGCGGGAGTCCAGCCGGAAAACGCGTAGTCGTAGGCGACGGTGCTTGCGCGGGCCGGGACTTTCGAAATGCCGGGCGTCATTCCGTAGAGGTAGGAGGAGGACTGCAGCTCCGAGCCGTCGAAGTCGAGGAAGCGGACCGTGTAGGAGCGGAGCGTCTCCGAATAGACCGCGTAGTAGTCAAAATCCTCGGTGGCGGCGGTGGGTTCCACGTGCCAGCCCTCGAATGCGTAGCTGTACTGCGCAGTGGAGGCTTTCACAGGCGTTCCGCTGTAACTCGGCGTCTTGCCATACTGCACGTACTGCGAATCGAGCAGAGTCGTGTCGGAATCGAAGAACCGGATGGAGAAGTAGATGTCGGACGCGTCGATATAGACCGCGTGCACGGTCTGGTCCTTCGAGAAGACGGTCGTCGCCTTGACTTTCACGCCGTCGTCTGTGTACCAGCCGCTGAACATCTTGCCATCGGGAGGCTCGGGATTCGCCGGGAAAGAGACCCGTCCCTTGTAGTTCGTGTAGCGGTTGGTCGTCGCGCCGCTGTCGTCGAAGACCACCTTGTAGATCGGCAAATGGAGCGAGTCCGCGAATACCGGGTAGCCGACGCTGTCGCGGCTCCAGACGCCGCTGTGCGCAGCCGTGCCGTTCGTGGTGTTGAGAACCCAGGCGAAACGGTCGCTCTGCATGTCGGACGTGTGCAGTCCCGAGTTTGGGGCGACAGTTGATTTGCCAGTTAGGACATCGGAATCGTAGTAGCAGTTAGTGACCGTGCCGGAATTAGAATAGATAACCCCGGCGTATGCGCTACCTGTTACGCTGAAACTGTTGACGATTTTTTTTCCCGTCTCATTCTCTCCGACAAGACCACCCCCACCAACCGTATTTCCCAAGCGTCCCAAATTTCTACAATTGCTCACAGTGCCATAGTTTTTAGAAGCAATACCACTCTTATAACACCCGGAGGAAACCTCACCTTTATTCGTACAACCCGTTACCAAGCCACTGTTACTGCCAACAATACCGCCAGCACGCCGATCGCAACTTGATTGTTCTCCAAATACTGCTCCCATATTCGTACAATAACTCACCGTACCATAGTTTTCACCAGTAATACCAGCCGAGTAATAATCTCCTCTCACATCACCCTTATTCATGCAGTCTGTAATTATTCCTCTGTTAAGACCCGCAATTCCTCCCGATATATTACGATAAGACTGAGCAAAGCCCATATTCGTACAGCCACTCACCAAGCCCCAATTGTAGGCAACAAAGCCTCCAACATAGGACAAGCCTTTTACTTTCGCATTCAAGTTTACATTTTTCACTATGGCCATATTTCCCGTCACCCCGAATACCCCGGCAAACTTGCTCTGATTTGAATACAACCCATAAATAGTCTTCCCGGCACCATCAAATATTCCATTGAATATCGCTGAAGAATCTTTCCCAATCGGCGTCCAATTCACGGAACTAGTTTTACTCGTATCGTCCATAAAATGGATGTCATTCGCCAGCTGCGCATTGATGGTCGTCTTACCGCTATTCACCTGCGCGGCAAACCAAGCAAGCTCTTCGGCACTCGTAATCACATAGAAAACCTTGCCTTCAATTTTCTTTGTGCTTTCCGGTTCGCGTGTTGAGCCATTCCAATTCGCGGCATAAAGCGAAGCGGATAGGCTAAAAACCAAAAGTCTTAGTAATTTTTGGATGCTTTTCATGTTATCCTCCTTTTAAAATTTGTCCTTAATCCGTTTCCAGACACAGTGCGGATAAGAGATTAAAGGTTTAGAAAATCCCATTGCCGGGTTGTAGGGAAACGAAGCGCCATCGGCTTTATACGCATTTGTATTGCAATAAGAAAGGGACTTTGCCTGGTCTAGCTCATATAAACCCAAGAAAACATAACCCGAAAATCCTTTAAATTGTCCAATAATCAGCCGTTTTACGGGTTCATTTTGAATAACGTAGGGAGGATGACCGCCCGGTGTAGGAAAAGGAGGGAAAGGTTCCTTAGGATTTCGAATTTCATGAACGATGGACGTATCAGGTGAAACAATCCATTGGTCGTCATTCCAGTAAGTTTGGGTTTTCGCCTTGCTAATTCCCTCGAATTCGTTCCATGGAATGGTTATTCCTGATAGAAAGTCCTTGTTATAGAATACATGTTTGGCGCAACACACATCGGGATGTTGGGGTAAATTGGGAATAAAGGCTCCAAATAGAGAAAATTTTACGCCCCAGCACTGTTGCATTGCATTTAGCAGATCTTTAAACGATGTAAATCGATCGCCAGCTTTCATCAGAATCTCCTTTTTATTTGAGGGAAAAGCAGTTTATCAAGACATAAAAAAACGTTCCTTAGCTTCGCCTTTCTAGAACGACGATGACCGGAAAACATTTCAGCTCTTTTTTGTTTTCACCGGAATGTCAAACTTGACACCCAGCACGCAACCTTGCGCTAGCACAAAGTCCTTCAGCCGTTCCCAGCCCTGCCGGACAACTTTCTTCGAGAAGTTTTTTCCTCCTTGACCATCAACTCCCATATTTTTATCATCCGAGAAAGAAGTTCCGTCAAAGAAAGACTCCAACAGTTCCGCATCCAGTTCAATCCGACTGAACGCACTGCCCGTCGGTTCGGAATAGACCTTCGCCGGGCTAAAGGAATACATTTCATTTTCGCTGAACGTTTTCCCTTCGTAATAAACGTCGTATGGGTAAATATCCTTAAGAGACTCGATGAGAAGATAGTTGCAGTAGTCCTCGTAATTGGATATTCCCTTGAGGTCGCCTTTGTCGCAATATTTTATCGGATATTTATCGACCACAAAGACCGTATCCAGGCGGAATTTGCGCTTTTTCTTGCTGTACGCCCCGAAAAGGACGATGGAATCTTCGTCCAGTTCCTTCAAAACATGAAAAGTTTTCTGCATACAGTAAGAATACCGGAAACATTCCCCGAACACGAACGGGTCTATATTCTGGCAACTATTTTCGTCTCCGCAATTTCCAGGCAATTTGTTTGCAGGCAGTTTGCTTTTGAATGGTTCGATAAGCCTCTGGGGATCGGCATCTTTTCCGAAATCCCTTGTGAAATCCTTCACGACAAGGGCTTCCGCTTCCCATTCACCCCAAAACACGAGGTCGCCGACACTTTTTTGACCGCTGGCATCGACATATTCGCCGTGGCTTTTGATAAAGTTGCGGGAATGCGAGCCCGTTTTCCAAGACTTGTATTGCTGATCATCCGATAAGCTTTCCGACCATTCCGCCCATCTTACCTTTATGAAGTTTTTCGGGGTTTCTCCGCCCGGATGAAAAAATTGGACAATCTTTGGCATTTTTTACCTCGCTATATTTTTTGATTGAAAGGACAAACGCTAAGTGTTTTTTCTGCATTTAGCGCACACGCCCAAACACCGGCAACCGCACCAGCGGCTGTCGTTTTGACGGAAAAACTTTCGAGAAATTTACAGGAAAATACTGTTAGATGCGTCGGGATCGAGCACAGAGCACCGCACGAATGTGCAGCCCCCCCCCAGCAACATTCATGCCAAGCGGACTATTTTTCGTCAAATTCTCACTTTTACCATATTTGTTACGGTCGGTTCGATTCAAAATATCTATTACACGAATCATCCGTTCAAATATACATCATTTTTTACAAAGAGAGCACACATCGGTTGATTTTTTTTGAATTTTATCCGAGCCCGAGATTTTTGTGATGGTAGGGAGGAAATCCGACGAGATTTCGGGCTGTTTACGAATACAAAACCTACAATAGAGTAGATTTTGTTTAAGCAGTAAAATTATCAACGATACGCAAAAGAAAATTCATCCAAGATATTTTAAAACTTTTCTTAGAACGTTTTTTGATGCCGGATGTATCGGGTTCTTCGACCCCTCCAGAATGACAATAGTCGGAAACGACTCATTTTAAATGTCATTATCGGGCTTAGCTCGGCAAGCTCGCTAACCTGTCTTTGCCGTTCTTTGCAACTTGTCATTACCGAACATGGACCCGGTAATCCCTGAGATTCCCGGACAAGCCGGAGAATGACATTGTAACGAGCACGGAAATGACAGTACACGGAATCCGTTCGCTAAGCAGCCCCGTGTTCCGCTTAGCTCGTCCCAAAAATTTAACCGTCAAAAGTTCTAGCCACTAACCACTATTCACTAAACTTAAACCTTCATAAACCACTCCCTAATCCCTACTCCCTAAACCTAGACCGTCCGCGGTTCTAATCATTCCAATTCCTAGACCTCCGCCCTTCGATACTCCAAAAGCCGCAGCGAGTATTCCACGCGACCCTTGCACCCGGAGCGAACCGCCGTCGCATAGCCGAACAGCTTCCGCAGCGGGAGTTCCGCGACAAACGAATGCAACACGCCGTTCCCGCCGACCGAGACAATTTTCCCTTCGCGGGCCAAGATGTCGCCGCCGAGAAGCCCCGCATATTCCGCCGGGCATTCGAGCGAAAGCTCCATGTAAGGTTCATACAGGCAAATGTCCGACGAACGAACGAGCTTTTCCATCGCATCCGAGCAAGCCTTCTTGATCATCGGGACCGGAGTGTTTTCGGTTGCGGAAAATTCATCGATCAAAAATTCTACACCGACGAGCGCGCCCTTGCCCAAAACGCCGACCGAAGCGCTTTCCGAAATCGCCGACCGGAGTCCTGCGAGAACATCCACCGAAAGCCCCTTCAAGGCGTTTCCCGCAAGCGAAACTTCCGTCGAATCTTCGGGGAGCCTTTTGGCAGCGAGGGAAAGCTTCACCGAAAACGGCCCGGCACAGAAAGAATTTTCCACCGGAGAAAGCGAACCTTTCAAGCGTTCCTGCCACAGCACATCGGGATTTCCCGCCCGGACGTCACAGCCGAATTCCCGCTTGAGCCGTTCGAGAATCACCTCCAGCTGGACTTCGCCGACCGTATGCAAGACCCAGAAGCCGGCTTCGGGATGCGGCGTCACCCGGATAGACGGATCCATCCGGCACAGCAACCGGAGATTCCTTTCCACCGATGAAAAATCTTCCGCATGAGCGCATTCGAGATGCGTCTGCAAAAGCGAGTCATAGCGTTTCGGCAAAACGTTCCCTTTTTCGACCGTCCCGTCGATGGAGATTCTTTCCCCGAGCGAAAGTTCCTGCGCTGAGCGGAGCGCGTAGATGTCGCCAGCCAAAATCCGCGGAACCGGTTCGAGAGCCGAAGCCTTCAATCGGAAAAATTCAAAGCCTTCGGGCCACTTCGCCTTTTCGAGATTCGCCATGCCGCGAAACAGCGCCACTTCCCCGTTCCCCAGGAAATGCCGCAAGCGGATTACTTCGCCCAAGTGCTTTTTTCCGAACTTCGGCGGATCCGGCAAGAAGAACGAAAGCCCGGTCATCAGGCTTCGCACACCGAAATTTTCCTTGGCGGAACCCGCATAGCAAAGCACATACTTGTCCGAAGCCACGAGAGATCTCAACCCGCGAACAAGCATCTTCGGCGGAACACTTTTCCCGTCAAGCGCAAGCGACAAAATTTCATCGTCGAATTCGGAGGCAGCCTCCACCGCTTCCGCATAAGCGGATTCCCACTTTGATTTCGCCGCGGCATCTCCAATCGCTTCGGGTTCTTCCCGGCCATCCGAAAGCGCAAGCCGCGTTCCGCTCACAATATCGAGTTCAGAGCGAATCTTCCGTTCACCCCGCGTCTTTCCAAATTCCGGGACGGAAAGCAGCACGGGCCGCGCACCGAGATATTCCTCGATAGCGATTAGCGTTTCGTCGAGCGAGCTTGCCGGATTGTCCAATTTATTGATGAAAACGATTGTGCGGACACCGCTTGACCGCAGCTTTTTCCAGGCGGAAAGCGTCTGCGTTTCCACACCGTCCACCGCGGAAACCACGAGAACCGCCCCATCGACGGCGGACAACGCCATATCGACTTCGGCACCAAAGTCCACATGCCCCGGCGTATCGATAAAATTGAACCAGATTCCTCGCCATTCAAAGTGCGCCACGCCCGATTCAATCGTAATGCCGCGTTCCCGCTCCTCGGGCAGATAATCCATCGTCGCCAGGCCGTCTTCCACGTTTCCCGGAAGGCGTACTTCGCCCGCGGTAAAGAGAATCCGCTCGGAAAGCGTCGTCTTTCCCGCATCGACATGGGCGAGAATCGCAATGTTTCGAATCGGCTGCATAGTTTCCTTGGCAAATGCCAGCATCGGAATTCATTTTGAACAAAAAATGGCCGTTTTGAAACGACCATTTCCTTAAAAGCGAAACGACAGCCTACTTGGTAGCGACTTCCGCCTGGTGTTTCTTGGAGCGGTGGCTATTCGGAATCCACTCGTCCTTGTGCACTTCGGGAATATCGTCGAGCAAACGGAGCGTATTCGGTTCCGTCGTATGGTCGAGAACCTCCGCAGGCGTTCCCTGGTTCACGATCTTGCCTTCGTGCATGATGAAAATCCGGTCGCTCACATAGTTGGCTAGCCCGATGTCGTGCGTCACAAAGACGACCGTCATCTTGAGCTGGTCTTTCAGCTTGCGAAGGTAATCGAGAATGTTCGCACGAACGCAGGCATCGACCATCGAAGTCGCCTCGTCGGCGATCAGGACCTTCGGACGGAGCGCAAAGATTCGGGCGAGAAGCATTCGCTGCATCTGTCCACCGGAAAGTTCAAACGGATACTTTCCTTCGATATCCGACGGGGTGACGTTCACCGCGAGAAGACCTTCATCGACGCGACGGCGAACCTCTTCCTTGCTAGGCTTGTCCTTGAGGATGTTCAGGGAATCTTCGAGCTGGGAGCGGATCGTGAAGAACTGGTTGAAGCAGCCGAACGGATCCTGAAACACCGACTGGACTTCGTTCCAATGGTCTTTCAGATTCTTGATCTGGTGTCCGCGATAGAGAAATTCACCGCTCGTCGGCTTGTAAAGTCCGAGCATGATCTTCGCGAGAACGGACTTGCCGCAGCCCGAGCCGCCGACAATCGAAATGAACTCTTCATCGTAGATGTCGAACGAGACGTCGCTCACAGCGACCTTCAGGTTCTTGCCCGCGCCAAATTCCTTCGAAACGTTCCGGGCGGAAAAAACGACAGCCTTATCAGTTTGCATAATCGCACCTCACATCACGACCGCCGACAACGCGGAGGTTCTGGGCATTTTTCTTGCAATCTTCGCACGCCACCTTGCAACGCGGAGCGAAGCGGCAGCCGACAATCTTGTTCTTGAGGCTCGGCGGAGCGCCTTCGATCGCCACCGGATGGCGGGAACGCTGGCTCGCTTCCGTGCTGAGCATGGCGCCCATCAACGCCTTGGTATAAGGATGACGCGGATCCTTCACGACCTGTTCCGCACTTCCTTTTTCCACGATTTCGCCCGCATACATAATCGCGATGTTGTCCGCAACATGATAGAGGAGCGGCAGTTCATGCGTAATGAAAATCATCGTCGAGAAGATTCCCTTGTCGAGAAGGTCGAAAATCATCTTGATAACTTCCTTCTGCGTGGAAACGTCGAGCGCGGAAGTCGGCTCGTCGGCAATCACCATCTGCGGGTTGAGAAGCGTCGAAATTCCGATAACGGAACGTTGGCGTTCACCGGCGGTCAGCTGGATCGGGAACGAATTCAGGACGCGCTTCGTGTCCATTCCGAAAAGGTCGAAACGTTCGCACAGGCGGTCGTAGATTTCCTTCTTGTCCAAGGCCTTGCCCGGCTGCTCGTGCGCCGCGATGACGTCCGCCGCGATATCCTTGATTTTGCGGACAGGGTTCAGCGCATTGAAAGCGCCCTGCGGAATCATAGAGACCTTCTGGGCGAGGACATTCGCCCGGATATCCTCGATGGAACGGTTCATCAGCGACTCCATCTTGTCGCCGTTCTTGACGCGGACATCGCCGCCTTCCGGGTAGAGCGGCGGGATGCACATTCCCATGAGGCCGCTCACGAGAGTCGATTTTCCGCAACCCGATTCCCCGGCGATGCCCAGGATTTCGCCCTGCTTCATCGAAAAGGAAACATCCGTCACAGCGTGCGTCTTGTCGCCAAAACGTCCGAGATAATAGAGGCTCAGGTGTTCTACTTCAAAAACATTGTCTGACATAGCTACCTCTTACTTGCGAAGACGCGGGTTGAATACGCCTTCCATCGACGTATTGATGAGATACAGAGCGAACACGGTCAGGGTGATGACAAGCGTCGCCGGGAGGAACGCAATCCAGATGCTGTCCGAAAGCGCACCGTTATCCTTCGCCTGGTTCAAGATGATACCGAGCGACGTGGAATCCAGAGGACCGAGACCTATCATCGAAATGGAAGCCTCGGAAAGGATTCCCGAAGACACCTGCATGATGAAGACCATGAACACGTAGGAAAGCAGATACGGCAAAACGTGCTTGACAACGATTTTCAGGGAACCGGCACCGTTCATCCGGGCAAGCGCGATATGGTCACGGCTGCGGAGCGAGGACGCCTGGGCGCGCACGGCACGGGCAGACCAACTCCACGAAGTGAGACCGATGATGAGACCGATAAGCGTGAGCGAACGCCCTTCCTTCACCGCCGAGCTGATGAGAACCAGGATAACGAACTGCGGGATGACGATAAACAAGTTTGTTCCCATGTTCAGGATTTCATCGATCCAGCCACCGCGGAAACCGCCGAAAAGCCCGATGAAAACACCGATCGTCGTTGCAATGACGCCCGCGATCAAGCCTACATACAGCGAAGAACGGAGACCGGCGATTAGGAGCGACACGTAGTCGCGACCCAGATGGTCCGTTCCCAATAGATGTTCCGCACTCGACGGCGCATAAGGTCCCGCCACAATATCGCGCGCATTGATATCGACGTGGTAAAAGAGCGGTCCAAAAATCGCAATAAAGAGCGACAGGAAGAAAATCGCGACACCGATAACGAACATCGGCGACTTCATTAAGTTCTTGAGAAGTTTCAACATGTTATTTACCTCCCATCTGCAAACCGGCCTTGACACGCGGGTCAAAGACAGCGATCAGGATATCCACGAGGAAGTTGGCGAGCAAGACGCAGGTCGAAATCATGAGCGTGCAGCCCTGAATCGTCGCATAGTCGTTCTGCTGGATGGCGGTGAGCATCGCCATGCCAAGTCCCGGATAAGAGAAAATCATTTCGGTAATGAGGGCGCCGCCGACCATCGCACCGAGAGACTGGGCTAGACCGGTGAGCTGCGGAAGCATCGCGTTGCGGAACACGTAGCCGATGATCTTTCCTTCGCGGAGACCGAGCCACTTCGCATACTTCATGTAATCCGTTCCGAGTTCGTAAATCGCCATGGAGCGCATACCGGTCGCCTGGCCCGAAGCGAGGATCGGGAAGCAGGAGAAGAACGGGAGAACATAGTAAAATCCGACGGACTTGATGAACGCCCAGTTGAATCCCGGAATCACGTCCATGCCGTAAGCGTTCATCGCCGGGAACCATCCGAGCGTAATCGAGAACAGCGCCACCAGGAGCATGCCGAACACAAAGTAGGGAATCCCGTTCAGGAACATCGCCACCGGGAAGAACACCTTGTCAAAGATTCCGCGCTTGTAGGCGGCATAGGCTCCGAGGAGGTTTCCGAAAATCCAGCCGAGGACAATCGTCGGGAACTGGATAGCGAGCGTCCACGGAAGCGATTCCTTGATGATTTCAAGAACTGGCTTCGGATACTGGCTGTAAGAAAGTCCAAAGTCCCCGTGGAAAACGTTGATTACGTAGGAGACGAACTGCGAAAATCCCGAAGCGAGACGAGGCTTGACTTCTGTTTTCGGGTTCGAATTTTCATCCAGGACAGGCTTGCCGGTTGCATCGAGTTCGGGAATCGTATCGTAGATGACATTTCCCTGGTCGTTCAGCTCGGCCATGCCGAAAGCCTTAAGCAGCGTTTCCTTTTTCTGCATCGCCTCTTCCGGGGAAAGTCCTTGGGCGGCCTTGCCCATGACAATATCGACCGGATTGTTTTCACCGAGGCGCGGGAGAGCGAAGTTGATGGCAATAGCGACAATAAATGTCAGAAAATACCAAAAACCTTTTTGCAGGACATAACGAAGTGTAGGGTATTGTTTCAGCATTGTCCGTCCTTATTTACTGAGCTTTAAATTCCAAAGGATATTCGTACCGTAGGCGATCCACGGAAGTTGCTGCGGTGCATACGGATTCTTGGCGTTCGGCCAGTTCGTCCAGACGCGGTCGCTGTATTCGTAATACTGTTCCGGCAGATAAGCCAGCGGAATCGAGACCTGGTCTTCCATGAAGATGCGGTTTAGCTTGCGGTAGGCGGAAGCGATGGAATCCTCGTCCGTCATCAGAGGGACGTGGGCGAGAAGGCTATCGACTTCGGAGCGGTATTCCGGCGTTCCCGGCTTGTTGTAACGCCCGATATTCGTACCGGCCCAGCTGCCGAGAGGAGCCCAGTCGCGCGAAGACATTACTTCGTTGAAGCGACTCCACGGGAGAGACGGCGTAACGTCAGCCTGCGGCTTGTGCATCACCAGGTCGAAATTTCCCTGCCCCATCGCCGGCCAATAGGATCCGCCATCGACAAAGCCTTCACGAATATCGAGCCCCGCCTTGCGCATACTTTCCACGGCAATCGTCACCATCGCTTCCCAGTCGGTCCAACCGTTCGGGCTGGTTATGAACAGGGTCTTGACGCGTTCGCCCTTTTTGTTTTCCATGTGGTCAAGCGTTCCGTCTTCGTTAAAGACGGACTTGTAACCGGCGCGCTTGATGAGAGCCTGGACGGAATCGACCCGTTCCTGCCCCGAAAGATTCAGCTTCACGCCGTACTTTTCACAATCTTCCTCGTTGATGTATTTGCCTTCGATACTCGTCGGCATCACAAGTCCCGGCTTCAGCTCGGACGTGTAGTTCGACACCGCAAACTGGCGAATCGCCGCATAGTCGATAGCCGTAGCGATAGCTCTGCGGAAGAACTTGTTGTCGAGAGGCGGACGGAGAGTGTTCACCATCATCATCGGCATGGCGCCCGGCGTAAAATAGGGCGGCTCTTCGAGCCACGCATGGACACCCGCACCGGCCTTGTGCCAAATCCGCGGCACGAAACTCATGGACGCGTCGAGCGAACCGTCGCGGAGAGCGATCGTACTGTGCTCGTTCGATTTGTAAATCGGATGGACAATATACTTCGGAGCGGGCAGCTTGCCCTCGTGCAAAGCGGCATTTCCCCAATAATCGTCACGACGCTGCAAAATAATCTTCGTCGTCGAAAATCCAGCGAGATTATACGGACCGGAAACGACCGGAGCCTTACCGTCCGCCGGGTTTACATCCAGCTTCAGCTTCTTCACTTCTTCGACCGAATTGCCGTGTTCCGCAATCAGCTTGCTGAAAATATGTTCCGGAACGATGCGAATCGCCTGGAGCAAGTCCTTGACGGAAAGCGGATTGTTACGTCCCTTCTTGTTGATCATGAACGAAAGGCGTTCAAACGCGACAGAATCCCCGGAAACATTTACCGACACGACATTCTGAACGTTCACGCCCGTAATCTGTTCCGACGTATTGACAGCGACGCCCGAATAGCGATGTCCGAGTTCAAAGATGAATTTTACATCCTTCGCCGTGACAGGAACGCCGTCGCTCCACTTCGCTTTCGGGTTCAGATCGACAACGACGCTATCGTTATTGCTAAGGCTATCGACAAGCGTTCCAAGCAGCGGCTCCATCTGCCCGTTCAACGTGTTATATGTAATCAGCGGTTCATACATCAGGTTGAAACGACCGCCGACCGGCCACGCCGCGCTCCAGCTTTCGGAAAGCGGGTTGAAGGATGAGGGAGTCCCCCACTGCTGACCGGAAAGATACAGAGTTTCTTCTCTCGGTAAGGAATCGGACGTTTCAGCCCCATCGGAGCCTCCGGAACAACCGACCAAAACGCCAAAACACGCCGACAAGGCGACCGTGCCTCTAGCGATCGTTTTTAAACAATTCATCTATAGTCCTCTTGATTTTTCGGCACAAGAAAGTCCAGTTTAAACTTGACGTGCATAATTTACATTTGTTTTGCGATAATGCATCCGATGTAAACTTTTTTTCATCCTTTATCGGGACAATTCCAGTCCAAAACGAAAAAGGCTCCCCCGAAAGGGGAACCTGATTCGCAAAAATTTTCCAGTTACTTGTTCTTGCGCGGATCGCCGGCATACACGGCGTTCTTGCCGAGTTCCGCTTCGATAGCGAGAAGACGGTTGTACTTGCAGACGCGGTCCGTGCGGGAGAGCGAGCCGGTCTTGATCTGGCCCGCGGCAGTTCCCACGGCGAGGTCAGCGATGAACGTGTCTTCGGTTTCGCCGGAACGGTGGGAAACGATCGGGGCATAGCCCTTTTCCTGGGCGGTCTTAATCGCTTCGAGGGTTTCGGAGATGGAACCGACCTGGTTCACCTTGATGAGAATCGCGTTCGCGATGCCCGCTTCGATGCCTTCGTTGAAAATCGTCGGATTTGTTACGAACAGATCGTCGCCGACCAGGTTGATCTTCTTGCCGAGATCTTCGGTGAGGACCTTCCAACCGGCCCAGTCATGTTCGTCGAGACCGTCTTCGATCGAGAAGATGGAGAACTTGTCGACGAGCTTTTCGTAATACTTGACGAGCTGGGCACCCTTGAAGGTCTTGCCCGAGGACTTCTTGAACGTATAGGTTTCGCCCTTGTCCCACTTGTCCTTGATCTTCTTGTCGCAGAATTCGGAAGAAGCGACGTCGAGAGCGATCTTGATGTCCTTGCCGAACTTGTAACCGGCAGCTTCGGTCGCATCCTTGAGAGCGGTCAGAGCCTTTTCAAGGGTCATCACGCCGGTAATCTTCCAGCCGAACTTGTTTTTCGGATCCTTCTTGATGGCAACACCCGGAGCGAATCCGCCTTCGTCGCCAACGGTCGTCTCGTAACCGGACTTCTTCAGAACGCTCTTCAGGGCGTGGAAAATTTCCGTCACCATCTGGAGACCCTTTGCAAAGGTCTTTGCGCCGACCGGAGCTATCATGAATTCCTGGAAGTCGATCGGAGCGGAAGAGTGTGCACCGCCATTGATCACGTTGCACATCGGGCACGGAAGGGTCATCTTCTTCGTTCCATGGAGCTTCGCGATATACTGATAAAGCGGCATGCCGGCTTCCTTCGCAGCGGCAACGCAGACAGCCATCGAAACGGCGAGAATCGCGTTCGCGCCGAGGGTATCCTTGTGCATCCGGTCGCCGTCGAGTTCGATCATCGCATCGTCAACGCCCTTCTGGTCGAAAGCGTCCATGCCCGCAATCTTCTTCGCAATCTTTTCGTTCACGTTCTTCACGGCCTTGGTCGTGCCCTTGCCGCAATAAGCCTTGCCGCCGTCGCGGAGTTCGCAGGCTTCGCGTTCGCCGGTAGAAGCGCCGCTCGGGACCTTCGCAACGCCTTCCACACCGGATTCGAGGGTGACAATCGCTTCGACAGTCGGATTTCCGCGGGAATCCAGAATCTGACGAGCCACAACAGACTTGATTTTAGCAGCCATATTTTTGCCTTTTGGTTAGAGTGAAAAGTCGTTGAAAATATATAAAAATTTTCAACTTCGGTTCACCGACTATCCACACCATATGCAAAACCAGAAATGCTATAGACCAACGCAAAGCTTTCTCGGACCCGAAGAAAACTATTTTGCAAACAAATTGTCCAAGGAATTCCACGCCTGCTTAGGTGAAACTTTACTTCACCTAAGCAGCGGTTTGTAAGGCATTTTGCCTGCCCACGAAAGACTTTAGAAATTGTTCCGAAGACAACGGACGGACTTAGCGAAGCTCTTGTAGCTGTCACCGAGAAGCGCGTACTCGTCTTGGTCTTTTATGTACATGTAATACGCGTCAAAGCAATCGTCCTCCGAGGCACTCCAGAAGTAGCCGATTTCGCCAACGTCGTAGGATACGCTAGATTCATAGGGGGAGTCGTAAAGACCGCCCACCGGAAGAGCAGAAAAGCCGTAGGAGTCCGTACCGTTACCACTATTATTTCAACCGCTCTGGAACTTAAGAACTTTACCAGCGACAAGTTGCCCTCCGACAGAATCTAACAGCGTTTCAAAATCCGCATTGCTTGGCAAATGCCAGCCTTCCGGACAAACGCCGCGAACCGGGGAAGATGCGGAGCATTCCTCGCCCCAACCGCAACTCTTGCCCGAGTTATCGAACAAACCGGCACTATCCTTCGCCGCACTCCATAGCCTGCCGTATTTGGCGCAGGAATCCGCGCTGTTATTGTAGCAATAACTTTGGGCGGATCCCTCGTTGTAAGCATAATTCAAAAGTCGCATAAGCAAACAAGCCCTCGCGACCTATCGTGCAAGAGGGAAGTTCGCCGACAGTCTTGACAGAGTCAATGATTGCGCGGAGATATTCCCAGCGGTCATTTTCGCAAACGTAAATTTTGTTTCCGTCCCGAATGAACGCAGTGTCCTGTTCGCGCTCCACCGTGCAATTCGGCAGGTCGTCGAGGGATTTCACGTTGAATGCAAAGTTCATTCCGGCGATGTTTCCAGGCGAAGACGCGCTATCATCGCTACAAGCGGTGAATGCGAAAAACACCACGATGGCAAGCAAAAAGAATTGCTTCGTAGAGTCTCCTTTTTAAAAGCCGAGCATTCAAACAACGTCCACAGAAGTGTTCCTCTACGAATGTTTCCAAGTGCAACACACAAGACGAATTTTCATTCAACGCCAAATTTACGGAGCTACTTATCCAGTACTTGAATCCGGATTCCTTTTCCCGATTTCAGCGGTTTCAACAAAAAGACACCGTTCCGATTCACCAAGTTCCCGATTTTGAATTGCAACTCTTCCCGGCTTTTGCCAGAAATCGTTCCGAGCCAATTTCCTTGAAAATCAAATATGCGATATTCAGCAGGAATTGCCTTTTGGAATTGCATTGACGGTGTTTTGATACTAGAATGTTCTTCGTTTCCGAAAAGACGGAATTGAATCCAGTCCATATTGATATAGCTCTTGACAATTTTCAATTTCAAAACATGCTCCCCTCTATCCAGTTTCACGGAACCCAATGCTATTTCTTTGTACGTATCAAATGTAGTGTCCACTTTGGCAACGAAAATCGGGCCTAAAATCCGCTTTTCATCGATGTATAGTTCAAAACCTGCTGTATCCATAGCAGTTGCTACACGAGCATCCACATTATAAACACCATTGGAATCCACATGAATAGTATACTCCGTCCATTCATCAGCAACCGTGTATCCCAAAGCGTAACCATCCCCCGTTTCAACGATATCCACCCCATCTTCTCGATATTTCCCGCCCCTGTTTTCGGCATCCATATCATGATAGGACTTTCCTTCTCCCCCCAAATCGTAATTTTCAAATTCAATTTTGCCCGGGATACTCTTTGCCTCCTCCCCAAAAGGCGCTTGAGGAATAGAAGGCGTTATGTAAATGCGATAGGCATAGTAAACATTCTGGATATGGATTGGAATCGTAATGGAGGAATTTAACACTTCGTATTCCTGGCTAGATTCAAGAATTGTAGAGGCAACGGCCGAATCCTTGTCTACCCAAACGACATATTCAACATCAACATTGACCTTGTTTCCAAAGACTGCGGGAATGTTGTCAATTTTTACAGGGACTTCCCCTAGGGTATTTCCTCCCACAACAATGCTCACCACTTTTCTTTGTAAATCTACAGCGGCAAATCCATCGACACCGTCACTCTTGTCATTTGGCGGAATGACTTTTGCCATATAACCGCTCATGTCTCCATACCATTTGTATAAATACCAACCGCCCCCGCGTTCATTTTTTGCCGTGAGCAAGCTTCCCAGACGTCCAGGCAAATTGGTGAACCACCAAGAAATCATCGCGCTTTCCACCCCATGACGTTCAAATTTAGCGATAAATGGCACAGAAACTCCCGGGCAACCTTCCAACGTATGCGTGCCGGATGAATACTCATTAATACTCACCGCCCGTGGCGTTACATTGTACTTTTTTTCAAGACTCCGATAATGTTCAATGGCGCCAACAAATCCTTCGGAACCCCATTGATGCCAGCTGATAACATCGGGCAAGCAATCGTTTTCCGAACAATACTTTATAAAAGTCTCCATGCGGCTGCTGTTGTACCAAGCATACGAAGGACCAATAATTCTTGCTTCCGGATCTTTTTGACGAATAAAGTCATAAGTTGTTTTCCATAATCCGGAATTAAAATCGATGGTCGTACTTTTCCAAGTTCCGCCGGGTTCATTCCAAATTTCATAGCCATCAAAATTCTGGACCTTGGCCGCTTTTCTATCTTCGATGACGGATTCCACTTCAGAAAGCCAATGAGCCATATCTTTGAAATTATAGGGCCATCCCGGTAGAATGTCAGCCAGCCGAATATGAATCTTCGCTGTGGTATTTTCAATCCGTGGAGAAACGAGGAACGCACCGCCAATCGGTTGTTGACGCCCCTGTCCGCTACGGGCAGGAGCCAAAAAAACGTTCGGTTTCAAAGGTTCCACATCCCTGGCTATATCGACAGGATAAGTTTCCGTCAACCCATACAAAGACCCCGTTGCTACATGGGTTACAGGGCGAATACTATCGCCAAGACGAACATGAAGAGAGGTTTCCGCCAATGACGTTGACGCAAAAAAGCAAGAAATTGCAAAAAACGCCGAAGTTACGGCCTTACAAAGCATCCTAGACATACAAACATCCTTTGCGAAAACTTTTTATTTGTTGCAACAAGAAAATAGTCAAACAAATTAAAAGGCAGGCAACCCTTACAAAATAATCATAGACAAATAGTCCACAAAGGCAATAACGAAATGGAAATTCCAAAGGCATCGATTAAAGACGCTGCAAAACATCAAAAGATAATTTAGGTCTATCGTTTTTGGGAAATCATTTACGGAACAAACACTTTACAAGAATTTCTCCCATTTGACTTGACGTCGTAAAGAACGAGATCGGCAGCACGAAAAAGCTCCTCAAAATTCGAACCATGTTTAGGAAACATAGAAATTCCCACCGAGATAGATACGCATTTCCCGAAATCTTCATTCGGGAAAAGATTTCTTACCTTATCGGAGGATATTGGCCGCCAAACGAATCGCCGTTTCCGATTTATGAATATCTCGCAAATACACCATAAATTCATCTCCGAAAGGACGGACTCTACATGACCGTTCCCGTGTTTTTAAAGTGGTTCAAGAGACTTTGAACGGCCCGCAGAGAAGCGGACTTTTAGATTTACTTTATTCAAGCTTGGTTAATTTTTTAGGCAGCGGATATTTATGGCTCGAGAGCCTAGAGTTAAAGCCCCCAAAAGCTCATCCCAGAATCCATCAAAATCGTATTGAATACCCCGATACACAGGATAATAACCACTATGATTACTATAGCTACTACGAGCCTTTGATGAGGTAATAAAAGTACTAGAGCCTGTTGACGCAACGCGATAAATGTTCTACAATTTCCTCATGGAACTCACGCGCGAACAGTTTGCAAAGA
>CAKUXP010000037.1 GCA_934700345.1 uncultured Fibrobacter sp.
GTCAGGTTTTTGCGCTCCGGCAAGGCCTTCTAGCGGGAGGTCGTCCGAAGCATCGCCAAAGAGGCTGTCAAACGAGCTTTCCACGGACTTTTCCAGGCTGCCCGACGGCTGCGGGGGGGCCATCGACATCGACTTATCGAAAAGCGGCGAAGCGTCCGCCGTTTCAGAAGGCGCAGCGGATGTTGACGGAGCCTTATCCAAGGCCGTGGAGGCTTCGCTTGCGGGAATTTCCGCAGTGGGAGCGTTTTCCTTTACGGTATTATCCTTCGGCTTCGACAGGACAAACTCTTCCGGCAATTCATCTTCTCCAAAGATGCTGTCAAACGCATCGGAAAGGCTCTGCGGTTTATCCTCGTTTTTTTCTACCGAAGGCGTTTCGGCATTCTTTTCCCCTGTTTTTTCATTCGCCGCTTCTTCCGTTTCGGCAACTCCGAAAATACCGGAAAGGGCGGTCGAAATATCGTCTCCGTCGATTTCTTCTGTCGGGAATACATCCTTTTCCGTATTTGCCGGAGAAAAATCGGCAATCGCCTTGTCCAGGCTATTCTCCAACTCGTGGAACGAGACTTCGTTACCGGTATCCTCATCCGCCGGGAGCAGCGTCGCAAGGGACGAGAACGGATCCTCGTCCTTTTCCTCTTCCGTTTTCTTTTCGGCACATTCTACCGGAGAATCCTCCTGGGAAGCAACCGGCGAAGGCTCTTCCGCAAGAGCAGGCTCCGGTTCGGCCAGATTATCCAAAGGCGGAACATCCTCGGAAATTTCGATTTTCGGGGCGTATTCCTCTTTCCAGAAGGCATCCAACGGATCCAGGTCATGTAACAGGCGGTAATACAGGTTGCGCTTTTCCTCGTCGCCCTTTTCGGCATAGGCATCGCCGAGACGGCGGAGAGCGGAAAGGCAGTAGGGATTCCTGCTCAGTACAAATTCACAGGCTTCGATTACGCCATCCCAATCCTGCATTTCCACGAGAATCTTCGACAGGACAAGATTTCCCTCTTCGGTCGGTGTAACGGAAAGCCCTGTCTGGACACACGTAAGCGCGGCATCCAGGTCGCCGTTCTGACGCATCAGGTCGGCAAGCCACGCAAAGGCCAAGGAATGTTGCTTTTTGCCAACCGCCTTGCGAAGAGATTCTACCGTTGTCGCCATATTCACCTCTAGGCCTTAATTTTCAAGTGCGATCGATTCGTCGGAAAGAAGGACCGGAATGCCGTTTCGGACCGGATAGAGCTTGCCCCCATCCTTCGAAACCAGAGCCTCGTCCAAGGTTTCGGACACGATGTTTCCGCCAACCGTCCGAACATTTCCCTGGGCGATTTTTTCATTTAAAATCGAAAGCGTTTCCGCCGAGGCTTCCAAAAGCGTCTCATGCGTATCGGGCGTGCACAGAATCGAAAGCATTTCAGAATTCATAGTTTACCTTTCATTTATCCAAGGTAAAAATAATTTCTTTTCCCATGCAACAGACTTCCCTTTTTTAAAAGAACCCCGGAAAGCTGTCAATAGAAATAATTCAAATCCACGATGGCGTAATTCGTATCGTTTTCCGTCGCGATGAGCAGCTTCGGGGAAAGCCCCAGGGACTTTATCCAGTCCAAATCGAAAAATTCCCGGAATCCGGCAACATCGGACAACACGAGCAATTCCCGCGCACCGGTCCGCCTGCAGATAAGCGGCAATTTTTCGAGAGGTCCCAGCAGATATTCGCGGTTTTCTTCCGTAATCCGTTCGGGAAATTTCGTCGTGCAGCCGAGCAGGTTCAGACCGGGTTTCAAATGGTAACGATCAAACCACCCGGAAAGCGCATCCGTCGTTCCCCCGAGCAGGATGGACCTTTTCGCCTTGCCCGAGAAAATCTGGTAAAAGTAGCGCACCCAAAACAGGAGCCTTCGCCAGAATACGCAACAAAGGCTGACGGAGAGAAAAGCGAAAGCGACCGAACGGGCAGACCCCAGCACAAGCACCGAAACCGTGGCGCCAAGAAACCCAAAAGGCAGCAAGAACTTCAAAAGTCGCAAGCCTTCCAGTCGGGGAGAAACATAGTCCCCCGCGATAGAAAGCGGAACCCATATTGAAAAGGCCATTACCAATAGATTTTCGACAGGCAATGGAATGAACCGGGAAAACGCGAAGAACACCGCAGAGATACAAAGGAAATCCACCACCATTTTCCACCACTGCGGCACGAGTCTCGAAAAGACTCCGACAAGGGCCGCAAAGCAGATTCCAAGTACAATGGCAAAAGTCGGAAGATGGTAATTGTGATGCTTCTTTGCAAAAATAAGCATCGCCATATAAAACTCGACAAAGGTACGAAAACGCCGGGTCTTGCAGCTCTGCCCCTTGAAATGCAGGATGCTCGTACCGGGATAGTAGTAGTTGCGGAACCCTAGCTTCTTGATGCGGAGACAGATATCCAGGTCCTCGCCATACATAAAGTAATCCTTGTCGAAACCGCCCAGCCGTTCGAAAATCTCGCGCCGAACACCGAGAAACGATCCGCTGACCGCATCCACATCCGTCTCCTGTTCCGAATCGAGATAGGTCATATTATACGACGCGAAGACCTTGCTTTTCGGAAACAGCGAGGAAAGCCCTATCGTCTTGCAAATCGCGGCGAATGGAGACGGGAAGGAACGCCGACAGGCCCATTGCAGGGAACCGTCGCCATTTAAAATTTTACAGCCGACGGCGCCCGCATCGGGCTTCGACTTCATATAGGCGAGCATCTTTTCAAAAGTCCCGCGCGAGACGACCGTATCCGGATTGACAAAGAAGAGGACATCCTTTGTCGCACTTCGAGCCGCCAGGTTGCAGCCCTTTCCAAATCCCAAGTTTTCCCGGCTTTCCAGCCAGCGAACCTTTGGAAATGCCGCTTTCTGCCTATCCAAGACGGGAACTTGCGAACCGTTATCCAGAACGATGATTTCCGAATCCAGATTCTGGAGAGCATCCACGACCGAAGCGACACACGCCGCGATATAATCCCGCGAATTGTAGGCAACGATAATGACGGAGCAGGAAAGCGAATGCATAGAAATCAGGAGCGCTTAAAGCGCAATTTCAGAACGAGGAAAAACGCTTCCGAAATGATACCTCCACTCATTTTCGAGACGCCGCGCACCCGATCCGTAAAGACGATAGGAATTTCCTTGACTCGAAGCCCCTTTTTCCAGATTTTAAACGTCGTTTCTATCTGGAAGCAGTAACCGTCGCTTTTCATGCCCGAAAGGTCGAGAGATTCCAGCGCAATCCGCCGAAAGCACTTAAATCCGCCGGTCGCATCCTTTACCGGGAGCCCCGTCACAAGACGCGTATAGAGATTTGCAAAGTAGCTGAGAAGGAGACGTTTCCAGTCCCAATTGACAACGCCGATTTTCTTTTCGTTGTAGCGGCTTCCGAGCACCAGATCGGCATCTTCCGCGGCAAGAAGCAGGCGTGGCAAGTCCGAAGGCTTATGGCTAAAATCCGCATCCATTTCGAAAACACGCTCGTAATCTCTTTCGAGAGCCCACTTGAATCCCGCGACATAGGCGGAGCCAAGTCCCATCTTTCCCGCCCGGCGAATCAAATGTATTTTCGGGTTTTCCGCAGACATCGCTTCGACGATATCGCCGGTTCCATCGGGCGAACCGTCATCGACGACGAGAACTTCCAGGCAGGAGTCCTGCCGGAGAACTTCCGGGATGATCAAGGAGATATTGTCCTTTTCGTTATATGTCGGTATCACGACCAGACTTTTGGGAAATGTCATTGCGCATCATCCTTCGCAAGAAAATCGACGTTATCGCGAACTGTTTCCGCAATGGGATAGCGCTGCTTCCTGTTGCGGTTAAAGAGTTCCGCCAAAAAACCAAGGGAAAAGAACTGGACGCCCATCAGGAGGGAGAAGCCTCCGACAACGATTAGCGGACGCAAATGCAGCGCACCGAGCTGCAACCACTGCAAGCCGAAATAGCCAAAGACCCCCATTCCGAACAGCAAAAAGACAAGCCCCAGGAAACCGAAAAAGTGAAGAGGCTTCGTTGCGAAACGGTTGAGGAAGAGAAGGGTGAGCAAGTCCAGAAAACCCGAGACAAGTCTCGACACGCCATACTTGGACGCCCCGTGAATTCGCGCACGATGAGCGACAGGCATTTCCGCAATTCTCGCCCCCTGCCACTTCGCCATGACAGGAATAAAGCGATGAAAATCTCCATAGAGATTGATAAAGCGCACCACCGAGCTTCGGTAGAGCTTGATGCCGCAGTTAAAATCGTGCAGGCGCTTCCCGCAGATAATCGAAACAGTGATGTTGAAAAGCTTCGACGGCCAGGTCTTGTGCCACGGATCGTGCCGATGGACCTTCCAGCCCGAAACCAGGTCGTAGCCGTCATCGATGATCTTCATCATCTTCGGAATTTCACGCGGATCGTCCTGCAAGTCGCCGTCGAGCGTTGCTATCAGCTCTCCACGCGACTTCGAAAACCCGAGGGACAGCGCATCCGCCTTTCCGCAATTGAACTGGAAACGATACAGCCGCAGGAAATCGTATTTTGTCGAAAGCTCCCGGAGAACTTTCCACGAGCGGTCGCGGCTACCGTCATCGATGACGATAACCTCGAACGACTTTCCCGTCGGAGCAATCGCAGCGACGATTTCCTCCATCAGGGGAGAGAGATTTTCCTCTTCGTCCTTGACCGGAATGACTAGACTCAAATCCATAGGCACATCCTAGATCCGTACAAATTATTTTTCCCGGGCAAGCGAATCAGAAGCGGAATCCGACACGACCGCTAGCGATTTCTCGGGCATCGCTTCAACGCTCTGCCGATTCATTTCAAGCCGCATCCGTCCCTGTTCGTCGTAAGCCGGGACATTTTCCAGGCCGCGGTCCAGATATTCGAGAGCGCGCTTCTTGTCCTTAAGGACATCTAGAACAAATGCCGCCGCCCAGTAGGAGCGCCATTCTTCCGGGAACTGGTAAATGCCGCGATCTAGGTAGCGGAGGGCCAAGTTCGTCATTTCGTCTAGCTTCCGCTTTTTCGAAACCGTAAGCGGCGTCCCATCGGAAAGCATGGCCATCATTTCTTCGCGAACCTGGAAAGCGATTTGCAGATAGAGGGACGTGTAGCTCGAAAGAAGTCGCGTCGTCTCGTCATCGACATAGGCGGTGCCGTCTCCTAGACCGCGGAACCGGTAAACGTCGTCAATCAGGTGGGCTGTCCGTTCCAGGTCAAAGTCCTGGTTGTTCGCGCGGCGGTCCGTCGTATCGCCCTGCATCAGGTTGTAGATCATGCCTTCCTGGACCATATACTTTTCGAGACCCATGAAGTTCGACAGTCCGACGGTCGTCGAGAAGTGGAGCGGACGATCGACATTATTCATCGCCAGGTCGAGTACGAGCTTGTATTGGGTGAGCATCAGACCGGCCTGCGTTTTCGCCTGCCATTCCTTAAACGCGGAATAGACCTGGTACATGACCTTGTACTGTTTGAGCTTCAACGTGTCCGCATCCGGAAGCGCCTTGCCAGTCGAATCCGTCATTGCGGCAATTCGGGAGCGGAGAACCGGAATATTGCGGTCGGCGCGGGCAATCCATGTCTGCGTATAATGTTCCGGGTTGCGTTCGTTCAAGTCACCGATCGCCATCCACTTTTCAATGCCTTCCGCATTGTAGCTGAGTTTCAGGATCGGTTCCTGGGTAAGCATCTGCTTGATATACCAGTCCGTATTGCCGAGAGAGAGGTTCACCACGCGGACATCCTTCCGGACCCCGGCGACCTGCTGCGCAAACCAGAGCGGGAACGTATCGTTGTCGCCGTTGGTAAAGAGAATCGCGTTCGGACGGCAGCTCATCAACAGGTTGTAGGCATAGTCCCACGGGACCCAGAGCCCGGATCGGTCATGAGAGCTGTAGTTGGAAACGCAAGGAATCACCGAGCAGACGACAAGGAAAGCCGCCGCGACCGGGAGAGCGAAAGCCGCTGCCTTGAAAGCGAGCAGATAGACGAGAATTCCGATGCCGACACCAAAAACGAGGCTCATGAAGATAAATGCCGGCGTATAGAAGTAATCCCGTTCGCGAACCTCGATATGTACCGATTCGGGGAAAGGCGCTCGACGTCCGATCTTCGCATAGGCGTTTTCAATTTTTTTCCAGTTCTGCCAGAGCGGCGAGCTTTCCAGGTTGCGGAGCTTCTGTTCCGCGGCGGCAATTTGCGACGCATCCGCCTGGCGATAGCGGAGAGAATTCAGCACGAGCTTTGCGTGTTCGATATTCTGCCTTGCATCGAGAAGAGCGTTCGCATCCGGAATTGCGGGAACTTCGACGCCCATCTGCGCCAGGTTCGCTGCGTTCGCCTCCATCGAACTTCTCCAGTATCTATCGTCGCGCGCCGAATCCATCCGCATGCCGTCGGCAAAATTGACATAGAAAAGAAGCCCGAACGAGCAAAGCCCGTAAAGGACTCCCATATAGACGCCGAGCTTCTTGCTTCTGCGGTACGCAAAGACGCACACAGCGACGACAGCCCCGTTAAAAAGCAGGAACCAGATAAGCTGGGCGGGAATGTTGTCCCCCATCGCCTGCATCTGCGTCGGGAAATAGAAACCAAAGCGTTTCAGCGGGGCATTTTCCATCGGGTCGAAGACATAGGTTCCGCCGGAATAGTTCAGCCCGCCGACCTTGAACGGCAGATACTGCGCGATCTGGTAACCGCCATAGCCCATATTCGGGAAAGAAAGGAACTGGTGCGCGACCTGTGCGCGACGATGCATCGCCCGAGAAAGCATACTTTCCGAACCGTACTGCTTGCGCTCCACGAAATCGTTAAACGATTTCCAGTTTTCCGAATCGAAAAGGTTCCCGAGCTGCAGGTTTCCTTGGTCATCCCGGAAGTTGATTTCCGGATCGTTCTCGTCGATAGCCGGGTTCAGTTCCGAGCGAATAGGCAAGTAGAGGTGAGAGCTGTAGCCGAGGAGCGCAACCAGCGCAAAGGCGAGCGAAAGCCGTACGCTCCGGTTAAATTCCTGCGAGCCGACCTTGATGATGGCCAGGCCACCGAGCACAATCGCCGTCACAAGCGCAATGGCGATAAAGTTGGAAACAGCATAAATCACGGAACAGAGAAGAGTTCCCGTAATCCAGATGGGCATCCGGGAAAGAATCTTCTTGGGTTCCGCCATAAGTAACAGGACAAAAACCGCAGGGACCGTGAGAAGCGTATACAGATGCGCTCCGACACCGATAAATGCGATGTAGCAGATAAAGACCAGAATGCGATTTCCCCACGCATCGTCCTTGTGATCGAGCCACTTGAGGGCGAGATAGGAAACGAGCATGACGATAAACATCGCAAAGCCATACACTTCCGCTTCGACAGCGTTGAACCAGAACGTATCGCTGAACGTTAGAAGGAATCCGGCGGAAAGGGCCGCGGTAAGCAACGCAAGCTTCCGAAGACCGGCGGAAATCTTATCGGCAAGCCTGTCTGTCGAAAGGATCTTCGCCAGAAAGTCCCAGGCAAAAAGCGACGTGACGAAAACGGTCATGGCGGAACATACGACCGAGATGTAGTTTACCCGCTTCGCAATCTCCTCGACAAACGGAAGGAGGAGGATGACCGTCCGGGAAAGCAACACAAAGAACGGCGTTCCGGGAGGATGCGGAATACCCAGGATGTTCGCGCAGGCGATAAACTCGCCGCAATCCCAGAAGCTCACCGTCGGAGCCATCGTCGAGACATAGACGACAAAGGCGACCAGCGCAGCGAGCCCCGCGGTCAAGAATTTCAACGTCTTTTCGGAAATGTTCTTCACTTCTTTTCCTCCGGTTTATCGCTAGAGACGAGCATTCCCTTGCTCCGAGCGAACTGGTTTAAAATTCCATTGACAAAACGATACGAATTTTCCGTACTGTACTTGTTCGCAATCTGGACAGCTTCCTCGATTGCGACTTTTACCGGGATTTCCGGTTCATGCTGAATTTCCGTGAGGCCAATGTACAGGATGATCCGGTCGAGAGTCGCAAGCCGGTCGAGATCCCAGCCGTAAGCGCGCTCCGAAATAATCGCGTCGAGCTCCGAGCGGTGCTCCTGGATCAAATCGACTAGCGACATCCCGTAGCGTTTCATCTCGGCGGAAAGTTCCCGCTTGTTCGCTTCGCGGATGCTCGCGAGAATGCCTTCGACGCACTTGCCGACAGGCTGCCCCGTAATTTCCATCGCATAGAAAAGCTGCATGGCAAAAACCCTCGCAGGCCTTCTGCTCACCGTATCGATCTTCATGCAAGCTCCTTATAGAGATTTACCATTTGCACGGCGCTCTCCGCACAATCTGCCCCCTTGTTTCCACCTTTCAAACCGGAACGGCTCATCGCCTGATCGACCGTATCCGTCGTCAGCACGCCAAAAAGAACCGGGATCTTGCCGCTCGCGGCAAGAGATGCCGTGCCGCTTGCAACCGCATTCACGACACAGTCGAAATGCGGGGTCTCCCCGCGAATGACCGCACCGAGGACGATAACCGCATCGAAGCGTTCCATATTGACAAAACGCTTCGCGATACCGGGAAGTTCAAAGGCTCCCGGAACGTGGGCGACCGAAATGTCTTCCGGGTTCACGCCCAAAGCACAGAGCTTCGAAACTGCTCCCGAAAGAAGTCCCGACGTAACCGTTTCGTTGAAATCGGCTACCGCAATCGCAATGCGCATTCCCTTGCCGTCGAGGCTTGTACGATAAGTGTTCACTTCAACCATAAAAATCCTTAGTTATCCAAATTGTGCAAGATATGTCCCATCTTGTCTTTTTTTGTCTGCAGGTAGAAACGATCTTCCGGTGTCGGCGGAATCTCTATCGGAACGCGTTCCACGATTTCGAGACCATAGCCATCGATGCCCGTCATCTTGGCTGGATTGTTCGTGAGAAGCTTCATCTGCCGAACGCCCAAATCCTTGAGAATTTGCGCCCCAATGCCGTATTCGCGAAGATCGGGTTTAAAGCCGAGCTTGCGATTCGCCTCCACCGTATCGAGCCCCTGCTCCTGGAGTTCGTAAGCCCGCAACTTGTTGCAAAGCCCGATTCCGCGACCTTCCTGGTTTCGCATATACAGGAAGACGCCGCCATGTTCGCCGATAAAGCGCATCGCGCTTTCGAGCTGGGCTCCGCAGTCACAACGCTTGGAAGCGAAGACATCGCCTGTGAGGCATTCGCTGTGTACGCGGACATAGACAGGCTTCGAAAAATCTGGATTTCCGGCAACCCAGGCGATATGCTCCGATCCGTCCGTCTTGCTCCGGTAGCCGTAAGCCCGAAAATCTCCGAATCTCGTCGGGACAAAAGGCGCAGCGATGCGTTCCACGAAAGATTCCGTGCGCAGGCGGTAAGCGATCAGGTCCCGGATGGAAATGATCTTTAGGCCAAACTTCGTTGCGACCATTTGCAATTCGGGCATTCGCGCCATCGAACCGTCTTCGTTCATAATTTCAATCAGGGCCGCCGCCGGTCGAAGACCGGCAAGCCTTGCCAAATCGACGGCCGCTTCCGTATGGCCGGCCCGCCGGAGCACGCCTTCCTCCTGCGCATACAGGGGCGAAATGTGTCCCGGCCTTCCAAAGTCCCCCGCCTTGGACGCCGGATCGGCAAGCGCGAGGATGGTCGCTGCGCGGTCGTGTGCGGAAACGCCCGTCGTGCAGCCTTCGATCTTATCGACCATAATCGTGAACGGAGTTCCGAGCACGGACGTGTTGTCTTCCGTCTGGCGGGTAAGGCCTAGTTCGCGACAACGCCTTTGGGGAAGCGGGGCGCAGAGGACGCCACGGCCCTCGTGGAGCATGAAGTTCACCTTTTCGGGAGAAATCATCTCCGCCGCGATGATGAAGTCGCCTTCGTTCTCGCGGTCCTCGTCATCGACGACAATCAGGAACTTTCCGTTCCTAAAATCTTCAATCGCCTCTTCAATCGTGTTCAACACGGTCCATTTCCTTGATGTGGTTTTCGATATACTTGCCTATCATATCGACTTCGACATTCACAAGCGTCCCGGGCACCCAGTTGCGCAGGTTGGTACGCGCAAGCGTTTCCGGGATGATACAGACCCGGAGCGAACCTTCGGACTTTTCCGCAACGGTTAGGCTGATACCGTTTAGCGCAACGGAACCGCGGCGAATGACGTATCTGCGCAGATCGGACGGCAGCTCCAGATCTACTTCCACACCCGTCTCCCGGGCATTCACGGCGAGAACTTTCACTGTCGTATCGACATGTCCCATGACAAAATGTCCGCCCATCAGGGAATCCGCCCGGCAAGGCTTTTCCAGATTGACCAGTGCGCCGGCAACCGCCTGTCTGAAAGAGGTGTTCTCGACCGTCTGGTGCATAATGCAAAATGTCGCCTCGTCCGGCGTGCACGTTTCGATGGAAAGACACACACCGTCATTCGCGATGCTGTCGCCTGGAACGGAATCCCTGAAAAATTCCGGGGAGCGAAGCCGCATCGTCAAGGCGTCGCCTCTAGGCTCAAGCGAGACTATCTCGCCGGTGGCTTGGATGATTCCTGTAAACATACGCCCAAAAGATAAAAAAAATGGAACGTCCTAAAACCGGACAAAGCTTCCCAACCGGGCTTTTTCCTGCAAAGCGAGTTCCGCAGATATTTCCGGGTGATCTTCCGGGAGGCGGAAGTAACGGGAAAAATGGATTCCCGCAGAGACATACATACCAAAGCGTTCCCACTCGAAATTAGCCCGAAGACAGGCGTTTCCCTGGAGCATCCGGCGATTCCACGTAGCGATACGTTCCGCATCCCGAAGCCACCTGTCCTCTTGCGGACCATACGAAAAGAAAAGGTTTTCGCGAAAATCGAGAGAAAAAAAATGCGAGAAACGGTATTCCAAAAAGGCGCAAATTTCCGGTCCGAATTTGGAACGACGACCCAAATAAAACCTTTCCGAGGCAGAATCCGGCAAAATATCCAGTCCGACATCCCAGGGAAACGGCCCGCCGCGTTCAAAATCATCCCGCAGCGCATATTTAAAATAGGCGGAAACCGACGTGTCCCCGTCAAAGCGTCCCAAAAAGGCTACTTCCATCGAAAAGCCTTTTTCCCGCGAGATTTCAAAAAAGCTTCCCGCCGAAAGGCGAACGCGGGCCTGGCTGTTCCAAAAAAAATCGCCACGGAATCCCGCCCGAGAGGCTTCGTTCCGGTAAAAATCGCGTTTTCCCCAAAACGAAACAAAGAAAGTGCCGTGTTCGCGTGCGGAAAAGAGCACTCCCGATTCCAACGAAGCGGCAAACCTGTCGCCAGAAAGCGAATACTCGACGCTCGGCGAAAGCGCCACCCGGCTCGTATCGAAGACAGTATTCGGTTCATAGAAGAAGACGTCCGAAGCGAAAAAAACCGCGATGCGGTGGAAAAGTTCCCCTTGCGGAATAAAAAGTTCCGCGCCGATCCGCAAACCGCCTTCGCCAAAAAACTCGTGCGCTCCCAGGGAATCGCCTAGTTCATCATAGCGGCTTCCGCCCGCTTCTAGGTTCGCCCAAAAGGAAAGTTCCTTTTCGCCGCTTCCGGAATCCCGCCCGATTTGAAGGGCTTCGTAATATTCGGTAAGGATTTCCTGGATTTCCGCATTGTAATTTCCCGGATAGGAATTCGCCATTTCGAACAGATGGATCGCAGTCGCCACATCGCCCGCGCCTTCCGCATCAAGAGCCTTTTCGTAAAGGGAATCCTGCGGTGTCGCAAACGCAAGACCTAGCCCGAGCAGGATACAGGGAAAAAAGGGATTCTTGGCGTTCCGGGCAGGCATCCGTCAGAACTTCGGATCGCCGAATTCCGGCGGAGGCATTCCGCGACCCGGCTCTTTCATCGGTCTATCGTCCGGCATCTGGCGCCTTCCGTCAAGCGTCCGCGGAAAATTTTCCCTTTTTGGGGTTTCGGCACTCTTCCGGGAATTTTCGTTCCCTTTTTTGGAAAGCTCGTCTCGAACGGAAGCCTTCTCCCGAAAAGAGCTTTCCCGTAGGCGGGAAAGTATCCGCGCTCTCGCTTCCCGACGCTCGGCCCGCTTGGCGTCTAGCAAGGAATTCCCGGAACGGGAGCCTTCCGCGGAAAGAGCCTCGACAGGTCCCGTGAGCTGTGATTCGGGCATCGATTCGGCACTTGCAGCGCCCTGGAGCGCCACGACAAGAAATGCAGATAGGAAAATTTTCTGGTTTTTCATGCCTACTTGTTTTGCAAAAACCGTGCCAAGCTTTCCCGGAAAAAATAGCAAACTACGCCCCGCCTAGAAAGCCGCCCGCTTCTTGTAATCCTCCTTCTTCATTCCCAAACGCTCCATCATTTCGCGGAGCACCTTGCGGTCGATTCCCAGAATCGTCGAAGCGAGCGTCAGGTTTCCGACCGCATCGCGAAGGGCCGCGTCGATGACGGCCCTGTCCGAAATTTCACGCGATTCCTTGAGTGTCCGCGGGGATTCCTTGACGCTTTCGCGAAGAACGTCTAGTTCCAAGTCCCTCGGCAAAATGACAAGACCGTTCGCATTGGCAAGCGCGCGCTGGACCTTATTTTCGAGCTCCCGGACGTTTCCCGGGAACGGGTAGGCGAGCAGAGCCTTTTCCGCCGCACGGGACAGGCGGAATTTTCCGAGCCCGTATTCGGCGGCGTAGCGTTTCATGAATTCTTCCGCAAGAAGCAGAACATCCTGACCACGATCGCGGAGCGGCGGAATTTCAAGCGACATCACGTGGACGCGGTAGTACAGATCCTCCCGAAAGCGGTGTTCCCGGACAGCCTTTTCTAGATCCACATGCGTTGCGGAAATGATGCGGGCGTTCACCGGGATTTCCCGATTGTCCCCGACCCGCGTAATGTGGCGTTCCTGCAAGACGCGCAAAAGTTTCACCTGCATGTTCAACGGAAGTTCGCCTATCTCGTCAAGGAAAAGCGTTCCCCCTTCCGCTTCCTCGAAGACGCCTTTCCGAGTATCGATCGCTCCCGTAAACGAACCCTTCACATGGCCGAACAGAATCGATTCAATCAGGTTTTCCGGAATCGCTCCGCAGTTAATTGCGACAAAAGGCCTGTCCGCCCGCGGGCTTCTCGAATGGAGCCATCTCGCAAGAATCTCCTTGCCCGTTCCCGTTTCGCCCCGAATCATCAGCGGCGCGGGAAGCGCGATAAACTTTTCGGCGGAATCGATTACTTTAGCCATCGCCGGCGAAGCATAGAGAAGCGAACCCTTGCGGACGACCCCGCGCAATTCGTCAAGCGATTCCTTATCCGTCTTTCGGCGGTATGCGGAAGTCGCTATCTTTTCCAAAACGCAGACGAACTTGTCGAACAGCCTCTTGTCGTTTTCGTCGAAGGATTCCTTGCGGGATTCCCGCTGCAAATACAGAAATCCCGAAACGATTTCCGAAGCGGGCGTCCGGAACGGAGCGACCAGGATGCTCGTCAGGTTGTTCCGCGTAATCGACCGCGAAACATTTACGCTTTCACCATCCGCCAAATTCCAGAGAACCGCGCGCTTTTCCTCGCGGGCACGCCTCACCGCGCTAAAGGAAATGGCGACCGCGGACGGGTAGGCAAAACGGAACGGCGCATCGGCGAGTTCCGCAGGAATTTCGAGCACCGCCGAATCCGCATCGAGAGCCTGGCACGCTACCTTCGCCATTACCGGCAAAAGTTCCTCGGGCATCGACTCGTCTAGCAGCCGGGAAAGCATATCTAAAAGATCGGACACGGCAAGCATTGATTCAAGCGTCACGCGTTCTCCTTTTTCGCTAGAATGCGGAAGAATCCGAATCCACCATGATTCCCCGGATATCGGAAGCCGATCTTTCGCCTAGAGGTTCTTCATCCATCAGGCTTCTCGAACGATCCAGCATGGTGTTTCCGACCGTTTCGACGTCCGGGTTTCGAAATTTTCCCTTTCCAATATAAACGAAGAAAAAGATTCCGCAGAGAAGAACAAGGACGGCCAAAAAAATTTTTAGGGGAAAAAGACGCATTTTGGAACATTTCGTTCCGAAAAAGGGTTCCTTGCCAGAAATTTCCCAGCATTCTTCGGGCGACATCGCAATTTCCGCTTCGCGTTCACGGATCCGCTCGCCTAGTTCATGCACCCATTGCGCATCCTGCGGGCCTTTGGCGGAGCTTCCGCCGTCTAGAAACCTTTCCGCAATTTCGAGACGCTCGTCGAGTTCGTCGAAATCTTCGCACCGATCCGTCGGATCCTTCCGGAGCGTTCCCGCCCACACACCCCGGAACGCCGAAAGCTCTTCCGGTTTCAGAACACCTCGACCGTGCAGAAGCATCGCCACGTCCAGGGAATCCACCCGAAAAACGGACGCTTCGATTCCATCGAACGTTTCGCCGCCAAAGAGAGGCTCTCCCGAAATCCAGAAATAAAGCAATGCGCCGAGACTGAAGATTTCGCTTCGGACAGTCGCCGTCGAACCTTCAAGGCGTTCCGGGGCGGCAAAGCGCGGAGCGCCCAACCCGTCGATTCCAAAATCCACCACGACAGGCGTCCCTTCCGCCGAGACAAGGACGTTTTCCGGATTCAGATCGCCGTGGAAAACATTTTTGACAGCCATCCGGGAAAGCGTTTCCAGAACGCGTCTCAAAAGCCTGATGGCCGTTTTCGGAGGCATCGGGGATACCGCCGCACTCGAAACGCCCCGCACATATTCCGAAACGAAAAAACACCGACCGCCGAGAGCTCCCGTTCCAAGCAAGCGGACCGTTCCGGGAATTTTTCCGTCAAAAGCGGCCTCGTTTTCCATGGCGGAATTTTTTCCGTCCGCATAGACCTTGAGCGCAACCGGGATTCTCCCATCGAGCAGAGCCTTATAGACTGTCGCCTCGCCACCGCTCTGCACTTTGCGGATACCCGACAGGCGGGAAGAAAGATCCGTCACGGAGCCCCCTCTTCCGCAAACCGGACCTTCAGGCTATCTTCCGCTATTTGCGTCCAAAGCTCCAGGTGATGATTTTCCGGGAATCGGAGAGAACCTACCGACCAGATGTCCCAGGCGTCCTCGACATTTCCCATTTTCCAATGCAGGTTTCCCAGGTTGGAATAGGCCGGCGAGAAATCCGGGCTTTCGGAAATAATCCAAGCGAAAATTTTTTTTGCGCCTTCCATGTCGCCTGCCCCCTGGAGAGCGAGCGCCTTCAGGTTCCAACTGAAATAGTTCGTACTGTCAAGCGCGAGCGATTCATTCAAAATGCCGAGGATCTTGGCCTGGGGGTTTTCGAGCGTTCTTGCGCGAGCCAGGTAGAAGAGCGCAGACGAGTGCATTTTCTTCGCAGCCGAGCTGTCGATTTTAGAAAGGATGCGGAATTCCGTCAATGTACGCATCCAGAGCTTCACCGAATGGTTCCCGACCCGTTCCGCCGCCTCCGCCTTGCCGAACAGGGAAAGCGCCATGCCGTAGCGGGCATCCCGATTTGCCGGGTTTTCATCTAGGACTTCCGAAAATTTCCGGGCGGCACGATCAAAATCCCCGATGCGAAGCGCTTCGCTTCCAAGTTCAAGCGAAGAGCGGCAACCTGCGACAGACAAGGCGCAAAGCAACAGCAGAACGTACGATTTTTTACTCTTGACCAAAAAGCCCATAAAACCCGAATTTCAGGCGATTTCCCGCAAAAAACGACGAAAGCGCCTGTTCTTAAATTTAATATATTTGGGTTGAATCTTTTCAACGGAGTGAAAAATGTCCAAGGTCCTGATTATCGGTGCCGGCGGTGTTTCGAACGTTGTCGTCCGCAAGTGCGCAGAAAACTCGCAAGTCTATTCCGAAATCCTTCTCGCCAGCCGGACAAAATCCAAGTGCGACGCAATCGCCGAAGACATCCGAAACATTCCCGTCCATACGGCAAAGGTCGATGCAGACAAGGCATCCGAAGTTTCGTCCCTCATCCGCGACTTCAAGCCGGAACTCGTCATCAACGTGGCGCTTCCCTACCAGGACCTTCCCATCATGGACGCATGCCTCGCCGAAGGGGTGAACTACATCGACGCGGCAAACTACGAGCCGAAGGACAAGGCGCATTTCGAATATTCCTGGCAGTGGGCCTACCACGACCGCTTCAAGAAAGCGGGAATCATGGCGCTGCTCGGTTCCGGATTCGACCCGGGCGTCTCCAATGTCTATACCGCATACGGCAAGAAGCACTACTTCGATAAAGTCGAGACACTCGATATCGTCGATTGCAATGCAGGAAATCACGGGCAGGCGTTCGCGACGAACTTCAACCCGGAAATCAACATCCGCGAAATCACCCAGAAGGGCAAATTCTACAAGGGCGGAAAGTTCCATGAAATTCCACCGATGTCCGAACACAAACCAATCGACTACCCGCAAGTCGGACCGCGCGAAAGCTACCTTCTCTGGCACGAAGAACTCGAATCGCTTGTCAAATTCATCCCCGAAATTAAAGAAGCCCGTTTCTGGATGACATTCGGACAAGAATACCTGACGCATCTGCGCGTTCTCGAAGACGTGGGAATGACGCGCATCGATCCGGTCGATTTCAAGGGGCAAAAAATCATCCCTCTCGAATTTCTCAAGGCGCTTTTGCCCGAACCGGGAACCCTCGGCGAAAACTACACGGGCAAAACCTGCATCGGGTGCCAGCTCACCGGAACAAAGGACGGCAAGCCGCAGACTTACTTTATCTACAATGTCTGCGACCATGCGGAATGTTTCAAGGAAGTCAAAGCTCAAGCCGTCAGCTACACGACAGGCGTTCCCGTGATGCTCGGAGGCGCGATGATCCTCACCGGCAAATGGAAAGGCGAAGGCGTATTCAACATGGAACAGTTCGACCCCGATCCGTTCATGGCGGAAATCGGCAAGTGGGGACTTCCCTTCCACGAAATCTTCGGGCAAAAACTGGTGTAAGATGTTCGACCTGGCAAAAGCCAAGGAAGCGGGAACCTACCGGGAATTCAAGCGGACGTCATCCTTTGAAAAATACGTTCGCTTCGAATCCGGGGCACTTCTGAACCTCGCGAGCAACGACTACCTGGGAATCGCGACAAGCCGGAACCTTCGCGACGAATTTCTGGAAACCGTTTCCGAATCCGACGTTTTTTTCGGTTCGGGAGCAAGCCGCCTGGTCTATAATTCGAGCGAAGCCTTCTTTGAACTGGAAAAATGGTTCGAAACGCGTTTTTTCAAAAAAGCGCTTCTGTTCAATTCGGGCTACGCGGCAAACCTCGGAACGATTTCTTCTCTCGCCGATTCCCACACGCTTTTCATTGCGGACAAGCTAATCCACGCGAGCATGATCGATGCGCTCAGGCTTTCGCAGGCGAACTTCAAGCGCTATCCCCATGGCGATATGGAGACTCTCAAAGACCTGCTTGAAAGATTCCACGGAGAATTCAATCGGATCGTCGTCCTCACCGAAGCCGTTTTCAGCATGGACGGAGACGAAGCGGACCTGAAAAGGCTGGTCGCTCTCAAGAAAAACTACGACAACGTAAAGCTCTACGTCGATGAAGCGCATTCCTTTTTTGCACTGCACGAACTCGGGCTTTGCCAGGCAAAAGCCGTTGACCGAGACATCGACTACATCCTCGTGACGCTCAGCAAGGCGCTAGGCGGAAGCGGAGCCGTCCTGCTCTCGGACGAAGAAACGCGAGAGGTGTTGGTGAATTCCGCGAGAAGCCTCATTTTCTCGACCGCGATGCCGAGCGTCGATGTCGCCTGGACAAACTTCATCCTCTCCAAGGATTTTTCCGCACAGAGAAAGAACCTGCGCGAAAATGTCAATTTTCTAGGTCTGGGCAAAACGCAAATCTGCCCGTTCATCGTCGGAGAAAACGAAAAGACGCTTGCGCTATCCGAAAAGCTCCGCGAAGCCGGCTACTTTGTCGCGGCAATCCGCCCGCCGACCGTCCCGCAAGGAACGGCGCGTCTCCGCATCAGCCTCCGCGGCGACATTCTCCATTCCGAACTTGAACGCCTCAAGGAAATCCTCGATGCATATTCAGGAAATTTGCCGGCATAGTCCGGAGCGCCCGATCGTCCTCTTTTTCCTGGGATACGCCTTCACGCCGAAATCCATTGCGCACCTTTCCTCAAACCATTACGACCTGAGCGTCGTCTATGATTACCGAAATCTTGACTTCGACAAAAGCTTCCTAAAAGATCGAAAAATTCTTCTCATCGCCCACTCAATGGGCGTCTGGGCAGCAAACAGAGTTCTAAAAGACATTCCGCTCAAGCAGGCGATTGCCGTCAACGGCACGCCGTTCGGCATCCACGAACGTTTCGGGATTTCTCCGCAAGCCTTCAAGAGTTCAATCGACCGTTTTGATTTCGAACTTTTCAAGAAATGGTGCTTTCTTTCGGACGCATCCAAGGTGAATTTTTCGTTTGCGGAAAACCCAAAGGAAGAGCTTTGCACGCTCTACGAGGCTTCCACGGAACCCGTTGAGCAAAATGTCACCTGGACCAAGGCGATCGTTTCAAAAAAGGACCTGGTGTTTCCGCCCAAGGCAAGCGAATGTTTCAAGTGCCCGGTCAAGCCAATCTCCGCGCCGCACTATCCTTTCTTCAAGTTCCGCTCCGTGGAGGAAATCCTTGCGTTTTGAACGGGCGAAGCGTTACGACGAATTTGCGACAGCGCAAAAATACGCCGCAGAAAAGCTCGCTGCGCTCCTCGGAAAGTACGCCCAAAGCTTTCGGAACGCCTATGAAATCGGATGCGGTTCGGGGATTTTCACAAAAAAGCTCCTTTCAAGCTTCAATATCGAGCGGATTACACTCAACGACCTGTATCGTGCACACCCGATGGAACGTTTCGACTCCCAAATCGGCGACATCCGCACGATCGAAATTCCCCGAAATCTGGACCTGATCGTTTCCAGCTCCGTTTTGCAATGGATTGACGATTTCGATGCGCTGTTGCAAAAGATCGCAAAGACGCTTCTCCCCGGTGGAATCTTCGCCTTTGCGATGTTCAGCGAAGGGACGCTTTGCGAACTTTCCGCGTTTACCGGCCAGGGGCTTCCCTACCTTTCGAACGAAGAAATCGAAAAACTCGTGTCAGAGCATTTTACCGTACTCGAATCCGCCCCGGACATTTGCCCCGTTTCCTTTTCGACTTTGCACGACCTGCTCAATAGCCTCAAACAGACCGGTGTAAACAATCTAGACGGAAACTTTCAGCTTTCAAAAACATCGCTTCAAAAAATGGAAACGCACTTCGCCGGAAAATACACGCTCACCTACCGTTTCCAGACAATCATCGCGAAAAAGCGGGTTCCAGAGCTTGGTCAAGAGAACTTGGAGCTTAGATCCGCGGACGTCAAGTTTAGGGATTAGGGAACAGGGATTAGGGATTAGTCCGCGGACGTCTAAACTTTTGGGATGCGTCTAGCGGGACACGGGGTTCAGAGCTTAGTTGAGAGAGCTGAGAGCTTAGAGATTATCCCTAAATAGCGTTGACTTTCCTAAGGGCGATGATTCCTGCGGCAAGGTGCAGGAGTGCCATGTAGGACAGGG
>CAKUXP010000038.1 GCA_934700345.1 uncultured Fibrobacter sp.
AACGGTTCAGGCTACAAGGTTCTTTGCGGAGGGGATTCCGTCGGGGTTATCCTGAACGGGGCAAACGGCAAGGACGGAGAGAACGGTTCCGACGGAAAGGACGGGACGGCGGGAAATTCCTGCACGGCAAAGGCGCTCGAGGACGGTTCGGGCTATAAGATCGTCTGCGGGGGAGACTCGGTCGGGGTTATCCTGAACGGGGCAAACGGCAAGGACGGTGCAGACGGAGAAAACGGAACGGACGGCAAGGATGGAACGAATGGAACATCCTGTACGGTGGCTGCGCTTGCGGATTCGTCCGGCTACAAGATTGTATGCGGCGGGGATTCCGTTGGAGTCATCTTGAACGGCTCGGATGGAAAGGATGGATCGAGTAATTGTTCCTTGGCGTATAACAGCGCAGGTTCGGCAACTTTAATTTGTGAAGGGACATCGGTTTCCTTCCATGCTGTTTCCTACGACTCGCTTGTTGATGAACGCGATGGACAGGTTTACAAGACGGTCGTCATCGGCACCCAGACATGGATGGCGGAAAACCTAAATTACGAATACAATCACGAAACAGCCACAAGCTACTGTTACAACGATTTTCCCGAGTACTGCAAAACATACGGTCGTCTTTACACAAGGGCAGCCGCGATGGATTCTGCCGCCGTGTTCAGCGACAGCGGAAAAAAGGTTCGGGGAGTTTGTCCTGAGGGTTGGCACTTGCCAGATACAACAGAATGGGACACACTCTTATTAACAGTCCAAGCTCAGCCGAATATCATCGGCAAATCACCATTCAGGAATGACGAGATTGCGTTCACATTAAAATCAACTGAAGGATGGCGAAAATGCGGCCGCACTGATCATGGTGATAATATTAATAATTATTTTACCGGTGTGAGTACTAACGGTTCGGATGCTTTAGGTTTTAGAATCCTACCAGCAGGTACTGGTTTCCACATCAAAGAAAAAGATCCTTTTAGCTACGGCGATTTAGGCTATTCTACAGGGTATTGGATTTCCAACAAAAAAGCGACTATCTTGAGTATTTCCAATAAAGACTGCAATAGCTATAACTACTATAGCAATGGGTACGATATCGAAGAAGCTGATACAAAACACCTATATTCCGTCCGCTGCATCAAGGACTGACATACCGTCGCCATTCCGGTAGCAAATTTTTCAAAGCCTGGGTGCGAAAACGCCCGGGCTTTTTTGCATCCGGAATACAGCGCGCTCCCTATGGCCGTTCCGGAATGACGGTGGATAAAAAAAAGCCCCGAAATTTTCGGAGCCTTGAAATCATCAAAAGCACGAACTTTTACTTCTTGAATCCCAGCACGAGCTTCCGACAGTCTTCGAAGAAAGGATTTGAATCGTGCGGACCGGGCGCCGCTTCCGGGTGGAACTGCACCGCGATCATCGGAACACTCTTCGAGCGGAACCCTTCAACCGACCGGTCGTTCAGATTCACGTGGGTAACTTCCAGAACTTCCGAATCAATCGAGTCTTCGAGGACGGCAAAGTTGTGGTTCTGCGAAGTCACCATCACGCGCCCCGTATCGAGGAACTTCACCGGATGGTTTCCGCCGTGATGCCCGAACTTGAGACGCCCCGTCTGTGCACCGCTTGCAAGACCGAGAATCTGGTGCCCGAGGCAGATGCCCATCACGGGAACCTTGCCGAGGATTTTTTTCGCATTGTCCATCGCGCCTTTCACGCCCGCCGGGTCGCCGGGACCGTTCGAAAGGAAAACGCCGTCGGGATTCATCGCGAGGACCTCTTCCGCAGGCGTATAGGCGGGAACGACCGTCACCCGGAAACCTTGCATCCGCAAATTGCGGAGAATGTTCCGCTTGATGCCGAAATCGTACGCCACAAGCTTCAGGTCCGCTGCGGGGAGCTCTTTCGGCATGCCGAATTCGCCGAGGAAGTCGTCCGAAAACTCGTACTTTTCCTTGCACGTGACCGTCTCGACCATATCGACACCGTCAAGCCCCGCCCAAGCTTTCGCCTTTTCGACGCCTTCGTCCGGGGAAACTTTTCCCGACGTGCAGATGAACCCTTTGAGCGTTCCCTTTTCGCGGAGGAGAAGCGTAAGCGCCCGCGTATCGATTCCTGCAAGAGCCGGAATTTCAAACCGCTTAAGCGCAGCAGTGAGGCTTTCTTCCGAGCGGAAATTGGACGCGTCGTTTATCTGCTGCACGAGAAGTCCCGCAGCCTGGAACTTTTCACTTTCCATGTCCGCACCGTTCACGCCGACATTTCCAATCTCCGTTTCGGTGAGCGTTACAAACTGTCCCGCATACGATGGATCCGAAAGGATTTCCTCATAGCCGGAAAGCGACGTGTTGAAAACAACTTCGCCAAAGGAATCCACGGGAGCGCCCATCGAATAGCCGAAAAAGACGCTGCCGTCCGAGAGTGCGAGGAACGATTTGCGTTCCCTTTCGAGTTTCCATTTTTCTTCTAATGTCATAGCCGTTTTCCTTCTTAAACGTTCACTTTCGGAGCGTGACGCTGGTATTCCTGAATCGAACAGACTTCCACGCCAAAGCGTCCGTCGCCTGTTTCACCCTTCATGTCTTCGAGACCTTCGATGGTCGCTTCAAGCGCATCGAGTGTCGTCGTTATCGGGATTCCGCGGAGAATGCACGTGGATCGGATTTTCGCTTCGTCCTTCGCCGCCTTTGCGCCAGGAGTCGGCGTATTCACAATCCAGGCGAGATCCTTTTCGTCGATCAAATCGAGAACGTTCGGGCGCCCGTCCGAAATCCGGAAAACACCGTGAGTCTTGATACCGTGGTTGCGGAGGACGGTGCTCGTTCCGCGAGTTGAATAGATTTCAAACCCGAGCTTCACCAGCCGCTTGGCAAAAGGCACGACCGCTTCCTGATCCGCGTCCTTGACGCTCAGGAAAATGTTTCCCTTCATCGGCACATAGTTGCCTGCGCCGACCTGGCTCTTGATATAAGCCATCGAATGCCGGGAATCAAGTCCCATCACTTCGCCCGTGGATTTCATCTCCGGCGAAAGAATCACATCGACTCCGGGGAACCTCGCAAACGGGAACACAGCTTCCTTCACAGCAAAGTATTTCGGCGTAAAGAGCTTCGTATATCCCAAATCCTTGAGCTTCTTCCCGGCCATCACCAACGAAGCGAGCTTCGCAAAGGGAATACCGGTCGCCTTCGATACAAACGGGACCGTGCGGCTTGCCCGCGGATTCACCTCGATGACAAAGATGTCGTTTCCGTGAACGGCAAACTGGACGTTCATCAGCCCGACGACATGAAGCTCCCTGGCAAACTCAATTGCAAGTTTCCGCAAGCGTTCCTGGATTTCCGCGGAGAACGTCGGCGGCGGAATCGTGCACGCCGAATCCCCGGAATGGATGCCCGCGAGTTCGATGTGTTCCATGATGCCGCAGATTTCCGCCGTCTCGCCGTCGGAAATGCAATCGACATCGCATTCCGTCGCCTGTTCCAGAAAGTGATCGACGAGAATCGGACGGTCAGGGGAAACTTCGAGCGCCTCCTCTTCCATATACTTGCGGAGCGCCTCTTCATCGTGGACGATGCACATCGCGCGACCGCCGAGGACAAAGCTCGGACGGGCAAGCACCGGAAAGCCGATTTTCTTCGCAATCGCGACAGCTTCATCTGCAGTCTGCGCCATTCCCGAAGGCGGCTGCAACACGTGCAATTTGTTTACAATGTCACCAAAGAGCTTCCGATCTTCCGCGGCATCGATCATCGCCGGAGACGTTCCGATGATGTGGACACCGTTTTCTTCGAGCTGGTTCGCCAGGTTCAGCGGCGTCTGCCCGCCGAACTGCACGATCGCGCCGTCGCACTTTTCGTGGCGATAAACGTTCAAGACGTCTTCGAGCGTGAGCGGTTCAAAATAAAGCTTGTCGCTCGTATCGTAATCCGTCGAAACCGTTTCCGGATTCGAGTTCACCATCACCGTTTCAAAGCCCGCCTTGCGAAGCGCAAAGGACGCGTGGACGCAGCAATAGTCGAATTCGATTCCCTGGCCAATACGGTTCGGCCCGCCGCCGAGAATCATTATCTTCTTTTTTCCCGAAGGCTTTTCGTCCGGGCGCATTCCCGTGCCATCGCCGAGCTGACCCGCTGTCGGATTTTCGAAGCGGTTGTCGTCATCCCGGTAAATCGAATAGAGATACGGCGTGTAGGACTGAAATTCCGCGGCGCATGTATCGACCTGCGCAAAGCTCGGAACAACGCCGATCTTTTCGCGGGCAGAGCGGACTTCGAGTTCCTTCGCCCCGAGGATCCAGCCTATCTGGCGGTCGGAAAATCCGAGTTTCTTCGCCTCGCGGAAAAGAGGTTTATCCTTCGAAAGGCTTTCAAGCGATCCGGCCTTGCGGATTTCGTTTTCGAACAAGGTAAGCTCTTCCAGTTCGCGGAGGAACCACTTGTCGATTTTGCAGATGTCATGAATCCTATCGACCGACCAGCCGCGCTTTAACGCTGCGCGGACATAGAAGATGCGATCAGCGGAAGGGCGCTTGACCTCGGCTTCGAGCCTTTCGTCGGAAAGTTCGTCGAACACGTGATCCTTGCCGTCTGCGCCGTAGCCCGCATGTCCCGTTTCGAGCGACCGCATCGCCTTTTGGAACGACTGCTTGAACGTGCGCCCAATCGCCATCACTTCGCCGACGGACTTCATCTGCGTCCCGAGCGTCGTGTCCGCACCGGCGAACTTTTCGAACGCAAACCGGGGAACCTTTGTCACGATGTAGTCGATGGAAGGTTCAAAGCAGGCGGGCGTCACCTTGGTGATGTCGTTCAGGATTTCATCGAGCGTGTAGCCCACGGCGAGCTTTGCCGCGAACTTCGCAATCGGAAATCCCGTCGCCTTGGAGGCGAGTGCCGAGGAACGGGAAACGCGCGGATTCATCTCGATGACGACAATCCGGCCGTTCTTCGGGTTCAGCGCGAACTGGACGTTCGATCCGCCCGTATCGATTCCAATCTCCCGCATCACGGCAATCGCCGCATCGCGAAGCTTCTGGTATTCGCGGTCGGTGAGCGTCAGGGCGGGCGCCACCGTAATGGAATCTCCCGTGTGGACACCCATCGGGTCAAGATTCTCGATCGAACAGACGATAACGCAGTTGTCCTTGTGGTCGCGCATCACTTCGAGTTCGAACTCTTTCCAGCCTTCGATAGATTCCTCGATCAGGACTTCGGAGGTCGGGCTGTAGTAAAGCCCACGTTGCACGATCGTTTCAAACTCTTCCTGGTTGTGCGCGATACCGCCACCGGTCCCGCCAAGCGTAAATCCCGGACGGATGACAACCGGCCACACGCCGAGTTTCTCGCGGGCGGCAACCGCTTCTTCAAGCGTGTTCGCCGAGATGCTCCGCGGCATGTCGAGCCCGATCCGTTCCATCGCCTCCTTGAAAAGCTCCCGGTCTTCCGCCTTGTTGATGACATCGGGGCGCGCGCCGATCATTTCCACGTTGTAGCGGGAAAGCACGCCTTTTTTGTGAAGCTTCATCGCAAGGTTCAGAGCGGTCTGCCCGCCGAGGGTCGGGAGCAGCGCATCGGGACGTTCGCGCCGGATGATTTCCGTAAGGGCCTGCGCCGTCAAAGGCTCGATATAGGTACGGTCCGCAAAATCCGGATCCGTCATAATCGTCGCCGGGTTCGAGTTCACCAGGACGACTTCGTAGCCTTCGGCCTTGAGCGACTTGCACGCTTGCACGCCGGAATAATCGAATTCGCAAGCCTGTCCGATGACAATCGGCCCCGAACCGATAAGCATTATCTTCTTGAGATCTTCACGTTTTGGCATAGTACCTTCGCTTGAGCTAAATCGGCGTAATTTTAGAAATTTCTGTCTCCGAAACAAAGGGAAAAATTTTATCTTTTTGGAAGTTTTCAAAAGGACTTCAAAGTCCCTTAGGAATGTTTGTTCCTGTCAACAGAATGCATGACTTTTTCGGGTGAATAAAATTCATTTTTGTCGTTTTTTATCGGTTCAAAAACCGGAAAGGAAATTCCCGCCGGGTTTCGAAAACCGATATATACCGATAAATGCTAAATTAAAGGCATGATCTGGAAATTCTACATTCTTTGGCTTATCTCGTTTCTCGCCGGCGTCGTCTTTGTATGCGTTCTGCCAGGCAATTCGCCGTCTCCGTCTTTCCGCTATCTTTTCCTCGGTCTCTGGGGCGCCATTCTCGGTGCACTGTTCAATGCTTTCGCGAACAAAAAATCAACCGACAGCGAAACCGACTTTGTCTCCGAGCCCAGCCGGAAACTTCCCGAAACGGAGTTCATCCCGGTCGTCAGCGAAACAGCCAAGACTTCCGAGCCAGAGGTTCCTGCCGAACCCAAGATTCTCGCCCCGGAATTCCCCGACGAAGACTGGATAGATTTCAGCCATGAACTTTTGCGCAACCGCCCGTTCCCGGAAGTCATCCGCAAGCTGAACGAACTCCTGCCCAAGATTTTCAAGGGCGCATCCGGCGTTCTCTATATGTATAGCAACAACCAGTCCGAGCTGCACCAGATTTTCGCGTTCGGAGAAAACACGATCAGCGACCCGGTCATCGTCCCCGCAGAATGTGCGAGCTTCGACAGCGCAAAGATCGTCGTCGCCGATTATTCCGACCCGCAGCACGTAAACGGTTGCACGCACCTGCACCACCGTCCCCAAGGATATTCCTTCTGCGCACCGATCGAAGGTCTCGAAGAACATTTTGGAATTCTGTCAATTCAGGTAGATGCACTCCCGGAAGGCGAGACCGCCGAAACATGGAAAACGAAAATTTCCATGGTCGCGACAACATTCGGGCTTTTTGTCGCAAACCAGAACCTGCAAGTGCGCTTCAAGACACAAAGCCTCCGCGACCAGCTCACCGGTCTCGTGAACAAGCGCTACATGGAAGAAGCCCTGATGCGCGCCATCAGCGAAGCGCGCCGCCACGGCACCCCGATCGGCATGATCATGATCCGCCCTGACAGTCTCGGAGATTTAAAGAACCAGCACGGAACTCACGCCTCGGAACAGATGCTCTGGGAACTCGCCCAGAGGCTTCCACGCTACATCCGCACAGAAGACATTCCATGCCGCTTTGCGGAAAACACACTCTGCGTCCTCTTGCCCGGAGCGGACCGGATCCGCACCGAACAGCGCGCAGAAAAAATTCGTCACGAAATCGAGAATCTGCAAGTCGCCTACGGAAAGCTCGTACTCCAGACGACTCTCAGCCTTGGCGTCGCCACGTATCCCGAAAACGCCAAGACCACAGCCGAACTGGTTTCCGCGGCAGAACAGGCGATGCACCAGGCGGAAGCTCTCGGAGCGAACCGTGTCTGCTCCGCCCAAACAGCCCCCAGCCAGCAGTAGATTACCTTTCGCCTATAATCGACTGTCAAGAAACCGAAGCGTTTCCGACAAGGCGAAATTTCGGACATTCTCTCTAGAAAGATACAGGTCGTGCATTCCGCCTTCGACTTCGACGAGCGTAACATTTTTCCCAAGACCCGCGCCATAGCGGTGGATGTCTTTTACGTCAAGAACGCCATCGCAATGCGCATAAGCCTCCGTCCAGATTTTTTCATCGACGCTGCACGAACTGTGCATCACGAGAACCGGCGTCTCAATTTGCAGACCTTTCTGTACTTCCAGATGCCCCAGGTGTATCGCACGGATCCAACCGAGCGTTTTCGGCGGAGCGACAAGAGGTTTCAGCCGCAAGTCGTAATCCCACTCGCCTTTTTCGCTTTCGTGAAGGCTCATCCCGTAATTCGGATTGGGAGATTCGTCCATTTTCACATCGGGAAACCATTTTGCCAGGAAGGAGACTGCGGGAATGGCTACACTTTCTACCAGCGCATTCATATTCATGTCCAAAAAGGGACTGTTCAGGACGATGGCAAAGAAGTTTTTCCCGCGGTTTCTTGAATCGGCATAGAGGGAAACAACCAACCCGCCCGTGCTATGCCCGATAAGCGCAACCGGAAGATTTTCTCCCGCTAGACGCTTCGCCATCGAGACAGCCGAATCCAACTCGGGAAAATACTCGCCGACGGAATCCGCATCAAAGGCCCGATCGGAAGACCGCAAGGAGCGCCCATAGCGGTGCAGATCAATTGCAAAAAACGCATACCCCGCCGAATCGAGACTTTTCGCCAGTTCGCGTTGGAAAAAGTAATCGTTGTAGCCATGGACATACAGGACGATGCCTTTGCTCCGCCGTGCCGAGGAGTCAAAGGGATAACGGATAAGCGTCGCCGGATGTTCCGAGCGGATCGGGTAGATGACAAAGGGCTCTCCGAGAAGCGGATCCGTCTGGATCTTTTCACAGGCCACCACAGGGGTAACCGAAGACTCCGACTGCGTCCCGCAAGCGCCGAGGATAGTTCCCGCAAGAAGCACGGCAAGCACAGTCTTCCAAAAACTCCGTTCTGTAGAAAATAAGCGCATGTTCATCAACATATAAAATTATATCTCTACTCAAACGACAGCCGTGACAATTTTGCAACGCCGGCCATTCCCTTTTGCTATATTTGTCAAGCTCGAATCAAAACGAGCGAAAACGCAAGAAACAAAAGGTTCATCTATGTCCAATCTAAACGAAGAAGCACTCGCCTACCACGCCAGCGGAAAACCCGGAAAGATCGAAGTCGTTCCGACCAAAGCGCACAGCACGCAGACGGACCTCGGGCTCGCCTACACGCCCGGCGTAGCGGCTCCTTGCCTCGAAATCGAAAAGGACAACAACAAGGCTTACGACTACACGACCAAGGGAAACCTCGTCGCCGTGATTTCCAACGGAACCGCCGTTCTGGGTCTCGGAGACATCGGAGCGGTCGCCGGAAAGCCTGTCATGGAAGGCAAGGGACTTCTGTTCAAGATTTATGCCGGTGTCGACGTCTTTGACATCGAAGTGAACGAAAAAGATCCGAAGAAGTTTATCGAAATCGTCAAGGGCATCGCTCCGACATTCGGCGGCATCAACCTTGAAGACATCAAGGCTCCGGAATGCTTTGAAATCGAAGACGGTCTCAAGGAGGCCCTCGACATTCCCGTGATGCACGACGACCAGCACGGCACAGCGATCATCAGCAGCGCTGCTCTCGTAAACGCACTCGACCTTGCAGGCAAGGACATTGACAAGGTGAAGCTCGTGGTAAACGGTGCGGGCGCTGCGGCAATCGCCTGCACAAAGCTCTACCTGTCCCTCGGGGTTAAGAAGGAAAATGTCGTCATGGTCGACAGCAAGGGAGTAATCAGCAAGTCCCGCAAGAACCTCACCCCGCAAAAGGAATTCTTTGCCACGGACCGCAAAGACGTTTCGACTCTTACCGAAGCAATGAAAGACGCGGACGTTTTCCTCGGGCTTTCCAAGCCGAACATTCTCACCAAGGAAATGATTCAGTCGATGGCGAAGAACCCGATCGTGTTTGCGCTTGCGAACCCCGTGCCGGAAGTTTCCTATGACGTCGCGATGAGTTCCCGTGAAGACATCATCTTCGCGACAGGCAGAAGCGACTACCCGAACCAGGTGAACAACGTCATCGGCTTTCCCTACATCTTCCGCGGAGCCCTGGATGTCCGTGCGACAGCCATCAACGAACACATGAAGCACGCCGCTGTCCGCGCCATTGCGGATCTTGCGAGAAAGCCCGTGCCGGAAGTGGTGAACATCGCCTACAATTCCGAGCGCTTCTCCTTCGGGCGCAACTACATCATCCCGAAGCCAATGGACCCGCGTCTTCTCACCGACGTTTCAATCGCCGTCGCCAAGGCAGCCATCGAGAGCGGAGTCGCCCGCAAGACGATCACCGATTGGGATGCCTACGCCGACAGTCTCCGCGACATGATGGGTTACGATAACAAGCTCATCCGCGGTTTCGAGAACATGGCCCGCAGCAACCCGAAGCGCGTCGTATTCGCCGAAGGCGCGAGCGTAAACATGATCCGCGCTGCTATCCAAGCAAAGACGGAAGGCGTTGCCTTCCCGATTCTTCTCGGGAATCCAGAGCGCATCCGCGAAACTGCCGAAAAGGAAAAACTTGACATTTCCGGCATCGATATCGTAAACCCGCGTTCCGCAGACGAAGCGGATCGCCGTCTCAAGTTCGCCAAGATTTACGCGAACGAAAACGGTCGTAACGGCGTCACCACGGAAAAGGCCCGCGACGACATGTTCGAACGCAACCACTTCGGTATGATGATGGTGAAGGTCGGCGATGCGGACGCACTGATTTCCGGTTCCAACTCGCGCTACTCCACGACCATCGAACTCGCCAAGGAAATGATCGGAATCCGCGACGATTACAAGCACTTTGGAGCGCTCCATATTCTGAGCACCAAGAAGGGAACATTCTTCCTCGCCGATACGCTCGTAAACCGCGACCCAGATACGGAAACGCTTGTCGATATCACGAAGCTCACACACGACGCGGTCCAGTTCTTCGCCCACGAACCGGTGATGGCGATGCTCAGCTACGAGAATTTCGGATCTGACGAAAAGGTGCCGAACGGTTCCGCAAGTTCCGTCCGGGATGCCGTGAAGATTCTCCACGAAAAATATCCAGGCTATGACGTTGACGGCGAAATGCAGGCTTGTGTCGCCCTGAACAAGGACCTGCGCGACGCCAAGTACCCGTTCAATACCCTGAAAGGCAAGGATGTGAACACGCTTATCTTCCCGTGCCTCTCTTCGGCGAACATCACCTGCAAGATGCTCCTTGAAATGGGCGTAGGCGAATCCATCGGACCGGTACAAATGGGCCTCAAGAAGCCGGTGCACTTCACCGACGCGGACGCATCCGTCCACGACATTTTCAACCTCACCGTCGCCGCCGTCATCGACGCAATCGTGCAAGAGAAAAAGGACAAGGCGAGCGTCGCAAAATAAACCGAAGGTTTGTTTTATGACCGAGCCGCCTTTTTCGCGATGGAGCGAAGCGACAGCGCAAAAGAAGGACAAGGCGAGTGTCGCAAAATAAACCGAATGTCAAAAAGTAAAATCAAAGTAAAATTCAAACGAAGCCGTCCACGAGACGGCTTTTTTAATAGTCCTTTTTTATATTTAGCATAAATTAAGGGCTTTTCATGAAAAGAAAATTTCTATTTGCACTGGTCCTGCTGTTTTCGTCCGCGGCATTCGCCGGAGACAGCACATCCATCTACACGAAAATCACCGATTGGTACAGCGACAACCTGAACTACGGAACCGTCGCGCTTCTAATGACCGTGGAAAGTTCTTTCATCCCGTTTCCGTCCGAGGTCGTCGTGCCGCCTGCCGCTTACAAGGCCCTGCAACCGGATTCGGGCCTGAACATCATCCTGGTCATTCTGTTCGCCACCCTAGGAGCCATCATCGGCGCACTCATCAACTACTATCTCGCCAAATTCCTCGGCCGTCCGATTATCGACAAGTTTGCCGATTCCCGCATCGGAGCCATGTGCCTGCTCGATTCGAAAAAAGTCGCCCAGGCAGAAGATTTTTTCCGCAGACACGGTGCGATATCCACCTTTGTCGGCAGGTTCATTCCCGCCATTCGCCAGCTGATTTCCATCCCCGCAGGCATCGCCGACATGAAGCTTTCCACATTTGTCACGTTCACCGCCCTCGGAGCGTGCCTCTGGAATATCGTGCTTGCGCTCTTGGGCGTCCTCGCCCACGGACAGAGCGACATCATCCAAAAGTACAATTCCGAACTTTCGATGGTTCTTTTGGGCCTCGCCGGGCTTTTTGTCTGCTTCATCCTGTATAAAGGCATCCGCAAGAAACGCCAAAAATGATTTTTGAAACGGACGAGCCTTACAAAGCGCCCGCTAGAAATCGCAGTTTTCCACGCAGCGGTTCCGCAGGAACTTTGCCGTGTGCACCACGATTCCCTTGTTGTACTTATGATAGACGCCTTCGCGGACGCCGTTTACAAATTCCATGTCCTCGGAAATCAACCCCTGTTCGTTGAACATCCTGGCGACGCCTTGAACCCGACCGTTTTCGTAGCGGAACTCCGAACGCAGCGTCCCTTTTGCATCCCAGCTTTTAGAGACGCCTTCCAGCATCCCGATTGAATAAAAATCCTGGCTTTTCAGCTTGCCGTTATCATAGAAAGTCTTGGATTCGCCGTGTTCTTCTCCGTTTGCATAATGGACTTCCTGCCACAGCGAACCGTTCGCGTAAAAGCTCCGGTAGATTCCGTCGAGCTTTCCCTCCTTATATTCCGCCTCGACTCCGACCTTTCCGTTCGGATAATACGAGACAAAATGTCCATCCCGAACCGACGAACCTTTTTTCACCGTATAGAGTTCTTGCAAGGCTCCGCTATCCGAAAGGACGCGGACCGTATCCCGCTCGGCAGCATTCGCCAAGGCCAACGCAACAAGGCATACCAGCACGATGTTTTTTCGTTTCATTTCATCATCCTCGTTCTTTTTCAAAATTAGAATGTATTTTTTGACTGCCTATGCGTGTTACGTTTTTAAATCCGCCTTATTTCCCCATGTTCAGCCGGGAATCCCGCAGTCCCTGCGTCACCAAGTCGAGCACTCTCTACTGGCCGATGTTCTTGAGCTATGCGGCGGGAACCGTCGAAGCGGATGGCAACGAAGTGCAGCTGATCGACAGCCCGGCGATGGGAATCGACCTCGAAGCGACCGTTGCCAAGATTCGCACCTTTGGGCCGGAACTCATCATCGCAAGCACGAGCACGCCGAGCATCATCAACGACCTTTCCGTCATCAAGACGCTCAAGGTACTTTTCAACGTTCCCACGGCAATCATGGGAACGCACGCGACCGCGGAACCGCTCGAAACCCTGCAGACCGAGCCGAACCTCGATTATGTCATCATCGGCGAAGCGGACTACACGGCGCGCAACCTGGTGCGGCATCTCCGCGGAGAAATCCCGAGCCCATCGGATATCGCGGGCCTCGCCTACCGCACCCCGGACGGCGGAATCGACTTCCAGCCCGAAGGTCCGAAAATTGCAAACCTCGATGAGCTTCCCTGGGTGAGCAAGACCTATTACAAGCACCTTTTCTCTTGCTACAAGCGCTACTTCTACGGAGCGAACCTCAACCCTATCGTGGTGATTCTTTCCGGGCGCGGATGCCCGAACCGTTGCAGCTATTGCGTTATTCCGCAAACGCTGAACGGCCACACATTTCGGATGCGTTCGCCAAAAGATGTTGTCGATGAACTCGAATTTATCAAGGCGCACTTTGAAGATTTGGGCGAAGTCTTTTTCGAGGACGACACGTTTACCGCCAACCACAGGCACGTCCAGGAAATCTGCGAAGAAATCTTGCGTCGCAAGCTGAAGATCACGTGGAGCTGCAATGCCCGCGCCGACGTGCCGCTCGAACTTCTAAAGCTGATGCACCGGGCCGGCGGACGCGAAATGTGTGTCGGATTCGAAAGCGCAAGTCCCGAAGTTCTGCAGAACATCCACAAGGGCGTAAAGAACACGGACAAGGCGATTGAATTTATGCGGAACGCTCGCAAGGCGGGATTTCTCGTCCACGGATGCTTCATGGTCGGCAACCCGGGCGACACGGCGGAAACGCTCCGCATGACGCTCGACTACGCAAAGAAGCTGAACCCGAACACGGCGCAGTTCTATCCTATCATGGCGTATCCCGGAACCGAAGCCTACAAGGAAGCGCTCGAAAGCGGCGCGCTCGAAAGCCGCGATTACAGCCAGTGGCTCGATAAGGACGGATTCCACCGCACGACGATTCACCGGGGAAACCTTTCCAGCCAGGACCTAGTCGATTTTTGCGACAAGGCTCGCCGCGAATTTTACCTCCGCCCGAGCTACATCTTCCGGCAGGGAATCATGGCGATAAGAAACCCGAAGGAACGCTACCGGGTTTTCCGCGGATTCCACACGCTCGTCAAGCACCTTTTCCGCAAGCACGGAGAACTCGCCGTGCGACAGGCTCCGACAAGTAAACGGTAAATTCCGGAAAGTCGCTACTTAATTTGTATGCGACGAGTTTCCGTTCCGACTTTTAGCAGATAATTTCCCGAAGCGGGAAGTTTTACTTTGGCGCTGTTCAAAACATTTCCGTGCGAAATAATCTGGCCAATGGAATTGAACACGGCAAAATCGACCGGCGAAGCGGAACGAATCCGAACAAAGGAATTTTCGATTCGGATATCGATATTTTGCCGGACATGTTCCGGGAAAAGCGCCGTTGTCGTTACAGAATAGGGCAAGAAGAACGAAGAATCGCCCGCCTCGTCCCGAATTTTCACCAGGTAATCCCCGGACGCCAATTGGCAAAAACCGTTTTCAACGAAAATCCGGTTGGCGCATCCCGGATTGAAACCTCCATAGACGCAGCCATACTGCGGCTGCAAAATTTTTTCACTTTTGACAAGAACCGAATCCTTGGAATAAATCGAATAATAGACGGGATAACGGTTAAAATCGATTTGATGACAAGCTGGCACAAAGTCTTTTTCGAGGGATAGTTTTTTCAACGGGCAATTTTTCCGAATGTCCAGCAAATAGACAATTCCCGAATCTCCATAAAGCTCCTCGCCTTTCGAATAGCAGGAGTAATTCAAATCCGGCACGAGAAACAGGGAATCGACATCTTCCAAGCCGAACGGCACCAAATCCGTTCTGCCAAGCGCAAAGCCGTTCTTTCCTATCGGAGAACTACGCAAGGAATCGCTTTTTCCATACAGGAGAAATTCTTCCGGACGGTAATCCGCTTTTTTCCAAGTGTAACGGAACCAGCCCGGAAAAGCCGAATCATCCGGGACCATTTCCCAAAAATCTCTGGAATCTTTCGCATCGACAATCACAGGCGTATCATCGATCCAGTTCTTAGCATCGGGAATCAGTACAAACAAATTAAATTCTTTTTCGCTCAGGAAAAAGCCTTGTTCTTTTCGGGCATCTTCCGCGTAAAATCCATACTGATCATCCAAATCCCCAAACCGGAAACTTTTTTCCGGAATAAAAAAGATGGAATCCCGAAGCGAAAACACTTTGTCAAACAAAACCTTTAACGGAATAGCCCGCAACGTTTCCGCCGGAAAGCCGCCAAGCCCGACAGGTTCCAAGAACAGCGAATCGGAATCTTTATAAATGAAAATGGAATCCGGCAGGGAATCCCCAGCCCATGTGTAACGGAACCAGCCAAGCGTATCGGAGGACATCGCCAGCGGCAAAGCCTTATTTTCATTTTCAACGACAACAGGCGTCGAACGGAACCAAGTCTCCGTATAGGGCGGAAGCACAAAAAACGTTTTTTCCGAAGAGACGGCAAAAGAGGTTAAAAAGAGAATACTAGAAAAAACTTTTGACATAAGGCGACCTCAACAAGACAAATGTAAACTCAAGAAAAAAAACAGTCAAGTAAAAAAAACTATTTCAATCCAAAAAAAAGACCCGCCATGTAAGCGAGCCTTTCAAACAAATTCATTTTAATTTCTAAGCGATTTTCGCAAACGCCTTTTCGAGTTTTTCGAGAGCCTCTGCGCATTCCGCTTCGCTCACGTTTAACGGTGGAAGCAGGCGAACGACATTTCCCTTTGCGCTCAGCACGAGCAGTCCTTCGGCACGGGCAGCGGCGATCAAATCGCTGACAGGCTTTTCCGCTCGCATCGAAATGCCGAGCAGCAGACCTTCGCCGCGGACATTTTCCAGAAAGTCGAATTTGGCGACAATCTTCGAAAGCCCTTCGACGAGCTGCGCCGAGCGCACCCGAACATTTTCCAGGAATCCCGAAGCAGAAATCTGTTCGACAACAGAAAGGCCCGCGGCACAGGCGACAGGGTTCCCGCCAAAAGTCGTCCCATGGTCACCCGGGTGAAGTTCATCGGCGATTTTCTTTCGCAAGAGGACCGCGCCGAGCGGAAGCCCGCCGCCGAGAGCCTTGGCAAGCGAAACGAGGTCGGGAACAAGCCCATGCTTTTCACTGCCGAGGAAAGTTCCGAGCCGTCCCATTCCCGCCTGGACTTCATCGACGATTACGAGACATCCGAACTTTTCGCGCAGAGCGTGAACCGCCTCGACCATCTCCGAAGAAAGGGTCATCACGCCGCCTTCGGCGGCGAGCGATTCGAGCATAATCGCGCACGTGTTTTCATCGACTTCGGCGTTCAACGCTTCTACATCGTTCCACGGAACATGTACAAAGTCGCCCGGCATATCGCCAAAGCCTTCGCGGATAGACGGCTGTCCCGTCGCTGACAGCGCAGCAAAGGTGCGCCCGTGGAAACTGTTCACGAACGTGACGATTTTCTGGCGGTTCGCTTCGCCCTTGCGATAAAAATATTTTCGAGCAAACTTGATGCAGCCTTCGTTCGCTTCCGTCCCCGAATTGCAGAAAAACGCCTTGTCAAACTTTGTCAATTCCAGAAGTTTTTCCGCGAGGCGGATCTGCGGGTAGTTCGGGTAGAGATTGCTCAGATGGATAAAACGGTTCGCCTGTTCCGAAATTGCGTCTAAGATTCCCTTGTTCCTGTGTCCCAGGCTGTTCACGGCGATGCCCGCGACAAAATCCAGGTACTTGCGCCCCTCGGCATCGAACAGGTAACTTCCGGAACCTTCCACAAAATCCACATCCGGCTTGCCATAGAGCGGAGCGATGACCGCTGCATCTTTCTTCAAAAGATTCTTAAGCGAGGATTGTTCCATAGTTGATTTCTCCGTTAATTTGTTTCACAAAGGAGTCCGCATCTTTCCACCCGAGAATGTGGATTTCGCCGAGGCCGCGCTTCAAGGCGCCGACGCTTTCCCGGACTTTCGGAATCATGCCACCGCTAATCGTTCCGTCCGCAATCAAGGATTCGACCGCAGATTCATCAAGGCTCGGAATCAAATTCTTCTGTTTGTCGAGAACGCCCGGGACATCGCTCACGAGCAAGAACTTGTCCGCTTTGAGCGCAACGGCGAGTTCCGAAGCAGCCGTGTCCGCGTTCACGTTCCACGCGATTCCGTCCCCGATGGAAATCGGGCTTACCACGGGTGTCCAGCCGGCGTTCCAAAGGTCCGTGACGATTTTCGGATTCACCCGGGAAATCCGCCCGACCAGTCCAAGGTCCGCGCCACCTGTCCGTTTTTCCGCTTCAAAGAGCTTTCCATCAACACCCGAAATCCCGATAGCCGAGGCTCCGAAATTTTCGAGCATCCGCACGAGCTTCTTGTTCACATGCCCGGAAAGGGTCATCTCCACCATCTTCATGATGCCCGGAGTCGTCACGCGCAAGCCTTCGATAAATCGCGGTTCCTCGGAAAGCAGCGCGATGTTCTCGTTGATGTCCTTGCCTCCGCCGTGGACGACCGCAACCCGAAACCCGAGCGCGGAAAGCCGAGCGATGGAGCGGGTAAAATCCAGCAGTTTCGCCTCGTCTATGGCAAGGCTTCCACCGATTTTCACGACGACCGTTTTCATTTCTCGATAAACCTCTGTGTTTTTTGGTTCAAATTTATTTATATTCAAGGAAATGTTTCACCCGAATGTTCTAAAAGCATCCCTTTAGAACGTTCACAACAACACGAAGGCAAATCTATGGCAATTAAAAAAGTTTGGCTGGACGAATCGAACGACGAGTGCGTTTCTTGCGGCGCCTGCGAAGGCACCTGCGACGCGGTTTTCAGCGTTCCCGATAAGATGCAGGTCAAGGAAGGCGTTGACTATTCCCAGTATGAAGACGACATCAAGGCTGCGGCGGAAGGTTGCCCGGCCCAGGTTATCAAGTACGAATAATCTTTTTCCATCTTTCCTTTGAATGGGCGGCTTCCGGGCCGCCCGTTTTTTAGTCGGAGAGCAGAAAGTTCAACAGGCTGATATATTGAACGCCCCTTTCATCTGACCAAGGTTTAAGCCCGAATCTCGTTATCACGGTCTTTTCAAAAAAATCCTTCACGGAAAGAAGCGGACGAATTTCCTGATTTCGCTTTTCGTCACCATTTAGACTGTACGCCGATTGAAAATAGCTTTTCTTGATTCCCTTCGATGCGATAAAATCGATTTCACAATTTTTGAGATGCCTTTTCCCATCAATTCCGTTTTCGCAAACAGGAACAACCCCGACATCCACAGAAAAGCCTCGAACTTTCAATTCGTTATAAACGATATTTTCCATAATATGAGTTTCTTCGAGATCCCTGAAACCGAGACGCGCATTGCGAAGACCCACATCAGTCGCATAAGAGCTTATCCCTAAATAGCATTGACTTTCCTAAGGGCAATGATTCCTGCGGCAAGGTGCAGGAGTGCCATGTAGGACAGGGTGCTCTTCTCGAACCTCACGAGCAGCTTGCGGAA
>CAKUXP010000039.1 GCA_934700345.1 uncultured Fibrobacter sp.
AGAGAAGTGGAAAGCGAGATGAAAAAGAATATGAGATCGGCCTAAAATCTACGTTGGAACAAACTATTTTTGCGAAAAAACCTTGACACTACCACCTTTTTCATGAATTATTGATTTTACAGAAAGAAATTTACACAATCCTGTCGAAGACGGGCGGGCTTCCTGAACCTTGACTTCGAACAGGTTGGCAAGAGAAGCGTCGATAACGTTCCAGTTCTTCTGGACCACTTCCTGACCCTTCTTGGCGTAAGTCTTTTCGGCAATTCCTTTGGGCGTTCCCCGGCCCAAGTTCCCTGAGCCTGCCAAAAGGTGGGCCGGGTCGGGCTATATTCTGGGGGCAATCGGCTGCGCTCGCGCTTGCCGGTTACCTACCAGAACCAAGCCCCGCGACGCGAGTCTTGTCCCCAAGGGGTCACTATCCCTAACACATTTCGCCTTGATTCGGCTGAGGTGCAACTACGTCTTGTGCATTCAAGATATCCCGCATAATCTTAAATCCTGTCTTAATGGATATATTTTGGAACGCTGATTCTTTGGCATCTTCGTCTTCCAAAGTCTGGAAGATGGTGCTCAATTTTTCTAGCTGTATTTCAAGGCGATAATCTGATATCACCCTGTTGATTGCATTCAGCAGTGTATTCGGGTTCACATTTGCCATGGATAGCATGTTATCTATGCCCAAATGTTTCAAGCGAAGAGCATTGTCAATTTGATCCTTGCCCAATGGGTTTATTATGAACTTGCGATTGAAATATACACATTCCTTGATAGTTGCAAGGCCGCCATGAATTATGGCACATTTGAGGTTGTTGCAGGAAAGCAAATCTCGTTGAGGCACCCAACTGGCGATGAGAATTCTGGACTTGTCGTAATTTTTCCATTCAAGGCTATTTACCAATTTTGAACCAGCGGCGATAATCAGGAAATAACCGTTCAGTTGTGGAGACTGCATCGCCTTGCACATGGAATGGAATAGGTTCTTTGCCTTGTCCTCGTAATCCAATACCTGGGAACCGGCCGTAACAAAGATGATGTTTTCCTTAGCGATATATTCCGACCAATTAATCGGTTCACCTTCGGAATCTATGGATGGTGCAGAACGGGAAAGTTCCTTCGTAATACACGGATCGACATAGTGAACGAGAAAACCATGCTTGTAATGGTCATATTCAAATTCTCTCGGGCAAGGAATCAACTCGTTGAATGATTCTAACGGCTGGGTAAACTTCTGCAAGGTCATTTCCGGCGCTTCAGTCGAAATGATGCCTTTTGTCGCCATGTTTATAATTTTGTGCAGCTCCGGCCTAGAGAACGATTGCAAGTTTACCCTGGCTCGTATGGCAGGGTCGTCTTGTGGATGCCGCAAGTATGTAGTCGAAATAACAAAATCTAAATCTTTACGACGAACACGTTCGAATTCCGTTGCTTCATCTTGGTTTCCATCAGATTCTAACTCGGGTTCAATATTTTCCCCATTATTTTGATTTTCTCCTCCACTTTCTCCCGCTTCGGCATCTTCATTTGCTTTAAGTCCGTAAATCCAGTAAAGAAGCAAGGTTTCTAGCGAGGTAAAATAGCCTGATACAAGAAGGTTGGGGTTCGCCAAGGTCCAGGCCTTCCAAATGGACTTAGCGTCTTCTATTAAATCATTGTTGGGCATCCTTGCGCCACTAGGAAGGTTGAATTCAATATTTGAATCAACCACCTTTCCATTTTCGTCTATCAAATCAAAATACTGACTATAGAGAATAGCCCAGATATGCCATGTTTTCCAACGTTCATTTGGGTCGCTGGAAGATTCCGTGGTGTAGCCCTTAGGATACATATTCTGAAATACGGGGAGAAAATCATATTTTGCCGAAGAGGAATTCTCTTCCTGATAGGCATCAGTGATACCTTTGCAATCAAGCATTCCCATGTATTTTACCGTATGCCCAGCATTATGCAGAGCATCAGCCCATTTCAGCGTGGGCAACCAGTGTCCCTGTTCTTTGTAAACATCAGGCCAGAATAGAATAGTCTTTGACATAATACAGTTCCTTGATTTTAGCTACACTATTTTATCATAGCAAAACAATGTGAAGGCAATTTCATTGCGAGTAGCATCATAAGATTTCGATTTTTTATAATTTTAAAACTTTGATTGTAACTCGAGTGTTTTTCTGTTCATCTCCATACCCACCAAGACCAAATACATTTACATTTACAGAAAAAGAAAGCCCATTATATAGAATATATGCATTAACATCTATATAGTTGGAGGCTTGTGCATCTACATTAACATTTAAAAAACCTTTATCTCTTAATTTCGTCTCAAGTGAAGTTGAAAATTCAATTATATCATCAAAACGCTGTTTAAATTCGCTTTCTATGCTATTGGGTGTTCCATTCCAAACCAAATCAGAACTATAAAATTCCTTTATTATGGGCGCAATATATATTTCCGCCACTTTTTCAATATCGCCAAATATGTAGTTTTTTTCCTGCTTCGTTACGGTCGCAGAAAGGGTCTGCGTTTCATTTGCATAAGACAACCCTACCATCAAAACGCTAGCATCTTCTAGTGTTTTGATGTAAGTTGGAGATCCTGAAAGTGTTTCTGACTTCACAAAACCGAATGAAACCAAGGCGTCTTCATAAGCACTATATTCCTCGTTAGAAAAACCTTGTCCAACAACAACACAACCTCCATTTCCGTCATCGATATAATTAATAGTTGAGTTTGGCAAATATTTGTTCGCCAAAATGCATGTTGATGTTGTTGGATTGGTCGGATTTGTCCCACTGTCTGAATCAGAGGAACAAGCCATAATCCAAAGCAACGATATACCGAAAATGGTTGAAATGATATTTTTTTTCATAATAGCTCCTTAAGAATTTTTCGCGGTGAAACTTATGTAAAGAACAACATCATCAATTGAAGTTAGACCATCAGTTTTGCTTATAGTCAGTTTCCATGATGAATCAAGGCCCGCACCTTCAAATGCTGCATATTTTTCTGATTTGAAATTGAAGTCAAATTTTCCACAGTCGGAATTTGCCATTCCCGTAGCAAATGGACGGACACCAATTCTGTTCTGAATTTCAATATTGCCGTATTTAAGTGTATTACTTTCTAGCGTTAAAGTTGCATTTAACGAAAGACCATGAAAATCAGGGGCTACAACACGTAACCGAATATCACGGATACGACAGAATGAAATTTTTAATTCATTACAAATATAGTCAGAATTTACCTCAAATAAACAATTCTGCAAATTGGCCAATAGTTCTTGTCCGTTTGCATCAGGATTTATTTCTCCATCAGCAATTTTTACTGCCTTAAGACTAACGGGCCAAGTAATTTCTTGTTCACGTTTATCATTTTCCAAATAAGCGACTTCCATGGCATGCAAGTCAGCGATAAGCCTGTCTGCAGACAGCAATCCGTTGTATGCACCATCCCAATAGCTGTTACTGATAAAGGATTTTGCATTGCCCATATCGGTATCGCCTATCTCAAAGTGATAACATTTTTCGGCCATCTTGGCGACCTTCGTGGTCAACTTGCACATGTTCTTGGAAAGCTTTGTCATCTGCTTTACAAGCCATTCGTACAGGTCCTTGTTCGTGAACTTGTCGCAGAGAAATTCGTATTCTTCTTCGTCTCGCTCCAGTTCCTTTTCGAAAAGCTCTTGTTCCTTCTCGTTCTGTTCCTGTCGAATCGTATTGACAATAATCGCTTTTTCCGTCTGGTCTATTTCATTACTTGCGATAGATTCTTCGAAGGTTTCTTCTTCTGTAACCTTCTTTTCTTCTCCCTTGGTTTTTTGTTGTAAAGCAGCAGCTTCACGCTCCATCGCTTTCGACAGATAGCTTTCGGCCATGGTGATAGCCGCTTCGCCAAGTTTACGACCACCGTATGCGGCCATATGGAAGTCAATACCACCGAACGCATTCACAATGCCACCGGCATCAAGATCCGGAATACTATACATTGCGGATGCAATGCGTTTTGCAGATTCTACCTTTTCGCGAAGGTCTGCAACCTTCTGCATCGTCTTTGCATAGCCGTTCTCGAAGTCTGTCTTGAGTTTTTCAATATTAGACTTATGGTGTTCCTGTTTTTTGGTTTTCTTTTCCTTTTCTACTTCCAACGAAGAAGCCTCTGTCTCGAGTTCCTTCATCTGGATTTCAAAAATATTCTGCGAAAGCTTCTTTGCGGCAATGCGGTGTTGCAAGCGCAACTGAGCCAAGGCTTCGGAATCCTTGTTCTTCAAGGCCTGCAACAAGGTTTCCTGCATATTGCGCAAGTCGCGGGCAATTTCCAAAGCCTTAGCAACAATGATCTTGAAACGGTAATGCGGCAACGTGGCTCCGGCATCGGCGAGGATGTCGCTGATGGATAGCCCTGCAGCCCTAGCCTTCACAAGCATTCCCGGGTCAATAGGCGGAGCAAACAAGGCAAGCGTTCTCTTCACTCCCTCGATGTTCAGACTGTTGCGGATTTTATACAACCTGTCAGCCACAGTGTCCCAGAAAGCCATCAGGTTCTCGTTACGAGGAACATTGAAGTAGAATGTCTGCTTCGAAATGTTTGCAATCAAGGAGGTTCTGTAAGGATACCTGTTTTGATAGGTGTTCTTGTCACGAATACGCCCAATCAACATGGAATCTTCATATTCGAGCAGTGTATTCGCCCATTCAAGATTTCCATCTTCTCCAGCTTCGGCAATCAGCTCATCGGCAGTCCTTATTTCACCTGTCAACGGATCTGGGGCTTCTGCACTCTTCGGGCCAAGAATGTCTGCCGCCATGATGTAGAACTGAATTGCCAGGTTTACAGATTCTGTAGTATCTTGAGTGAATAGCTCGTCACCACGGACAATGAGCGTGTTCAAGTATTTCATGACCACGAATTTCTGGTAAGCCACCAGACGCTGTTTTGCAATTAGGTGCGGTTCGAAGGGGTCGAACTTCCATTGTTCTATCAAACACTGTAAATCCTTTTTCTTCAGCGAATTATCGGATTCTTCTAGAACAGCAAGCGATTCCAGAATAGTCTTATCCGCATCCGGGTTTGCATAGAACGGCAGGAACCGCCAATATTGCGCGCCTGACGGCAAGTCATCTGCCCAGCGGGCAATTTTTTCGGGACCTTCCTTTTTGCCTTGTGGATCAAATACCAACTGTAGCCATTTTAGCGCAGCCTCGTATTTCTCCTCCGCAATCAATTTGTCGGCAATTCGCACCGGGACATAGAAGAACAATTCCCAGTTATAAATACCATTGGGAGAATTCCACGAAAAATCTACATAGGGTGCCGGGTAAGGCTTTGTCACATGATTCGTTGGACAATAATTACTTTCGAAGAAGGATTGTCCCATATCCCATGCGGCCCAGTCACCTGCGATGTAGTAGCCGATTGCGGAACCGAAATAGTAATTGTAGCCCGAATACATGGTGTAGTAGCTTTGGACTTTCTCCAAAGCCTGTATGTCCCTAGTATGCAGTTCCTTTTTGCCACCATTCCTATACTGGTTGAAGAATTCATCCATGATGGGGTGGGACATCAAAATGAATTCATAAACACGCTTGTTGCCCTTATTCGCCTTCGGGCAAACGAAGTAGGTATTTGTAGAATCCATATAGAAGAATGGCAAATCGCTAACATGGCCTTTTTCGTCATCAGGGTCATAGAAATCCATATTCACTGGCAAAATGCGAAAGTCATTTTGCGCAAATAAGATCACCTTTTGCTTGTATACAAGAGGTTGTTTTCCATTGGAAATCCAATAATTGTGTTTCAGATATGTAGCATTTGGAGAAAAATGATATGTTGGAATTCCCCGTTCCTCTCCATAGCGGAATATATCGCTCATTCTTGCGTAAGAGGGACTAGTTATAGAAGAGTCCCGTCCTTCATAAGAAATCGTCATAAGCCCAATATAACTTATTTTTTGAGATGCAACATTACCACTAAATCGCGTCTCAACAATCTGGTTTATAAAAGTACCTTTTGTGACTTCAACATTTCGTATAACAACATCCTTACCTAAACTGTCATTATAAAGAGCGGTGTACATCAAAGCTTCATTTTTATAATATTCATTTTGTGTTTTTTCGTACTCGCCCCAACAATAATTGGCCAGATTTTGATAATCTTGAACAAAAAACTGATCTAATACAGTTCTGTAAGCATTTACATTTATACAACCATTATCCTGGGTTAATTTAAAATGATACCTGTCAGCAATTTTCTCATTTTTTTCTAGTTTAAAGTCTAAAGAATCATTTGAAGTGTCATACAGAGCATTTTTTGATGTTTTAATGCCTATCCATTTTTTTCCATTAAAACAGGTCCACGCCATTTTTATTTCAACATAGAACTCAAGTTGAGGAACGCAGACTCCTTCATTAGAATTTGTTGTTCCCGAATTCAGTTGTCTCTGTCCTTGCATAAATTGCGGCCATATCAAGTAAAGACGACCATTCATCAATTGCGGGAAAACAACATCACCCGTGATATCGGCTTCGATTAGTTCCCAAGGAGACCACGTTCCTCTAGTATTCTTTTTCGCGAAGTATTTACGGTAATAATAACGGTGCGGTTCACCTCGGGTTCTGCCAATAATATGTAGGGTATAGACGGTTTCTCCGTTCGCATCGCCGTCTTCCTTGCAACAACCCACAATTTCAAGGTTAGCGGTTTCACGCATTTTTTCCAAATATTCTGCGTAGATGCGCTCCATGTCATCGCTGTCGCCACCCACTTCCTGCAGGCGTTCTTCCAGTTCAGTAAAGAACGAACTCTTGTCGTCACGCAGGCTCACATCGAGCCAGTTTTCAGGATACAGGAACACTTTTCGGTTTGCCACCCAAACCTGGTAGTTCTTCATCCATTCCCACTGGGAAAGAGCCGAATCACTAAACAGCTTTGCACCATCAATAGTTTGACCTTCCAAACCAAGCTGACAACGTTGAACAAACAACTGCAAACACGCATTTGCCTGAACAATGCGCGACATGGACATATCCGGTTCCATGAGAACATCGATCAAGTAATAGGCATAAAGGTCATTCGTATTCAAGAAAGATTGCGGGTATTTATTGGGGTTGGCTTGAGATTCCCAGCAAACAAATCCCGCCAAGGCATCCCTGCGTTCCTTGCGGATTTCGTCACTTACGCCCTGTATAAACTTATACCTTTCAGACTCACTGTAATTGGCATTCAAGTTGTCGTTCAGTTCCTGAACAGCTTTTTCAAGTTTTTCAAAGTTACTGCCCCCTGTCAAATCAGATTCTGTCAACTCGATGAACAGATTTTTCAATGTTTCTGGAGTCGTGAATGTTTTTAAATAAAGCTGATAAACCCTGAAGAACCTAAACCACATTCCGGTTTCAGACCAGTTGCTTATTTCAAGTTGTTCCCAAGTATTAATATCTTCGTCTAGTTCAATATTGAACACATATTTGTAGCATTCGGCGAAAACCGACTGCGGAATAAGAAGTAAACGTTTGAGTTGCAGTAAATTCGTTATCGGTGTATTCAACGAATCCTTATCTACAGGTGGAACGACTGCATACGAGTATTCTTTATTGCCAAAAACATCTGAAACAGAATAGGCTTCGATTAAGGATTCAAATACTGAATAAGGTGTAATATTTGACAAAAGATACAATCTTTCATCTTTATCAATAATTTGGTAATTATACAATTCATTCCAACTATTCCACCCAAAACCTAAAGCAAGACATGTTTCTACATCAGTGGAATTTAGAACATAACCAGAAACATACTGATAAAGAATATTTGCTTTGTATAGGGCATAATATGCGATATAGTCAATATCGCTTGTTGTTGCTAAAGGTTGTGCACTAGGCCAGAGCGTATTTTTTACACGGCTAGTCCACACATCGATAGCTGCTGTAGCGACTTTGACTAACAAAGCCTTGAATGCGTCTTGCGCCTTTTCATCAGCCGCAATCCCGAATTCCTGCGACAACATTGTATAAGTTTGTGCTTCTACCCAAACAGACTTTAAATATCCGTAGAATTGATAAAGTCGTTGAATAGGTGCTTTTTCATCATCTAGGATATCTTCAATTTGTTCCGCATCTTCTTGCAAAATGATACTTAACCAATTTTCTAAATCAGTACGAACAGTTAAATCATCTCCGTCATCAACGGGTAAATCATTTTGTGAAATTTGGTCAATATACGGGACATCTACATACCCTAATGACAATAGTATTTTGCTACAAGCGTCCTTGTATGCAATTACACAATTTGCATAGGGGTCTACTTCGGATTCTCCTTCCTCACCCTCGCCGTCTTGGGGAGCTTCGTCTCTTGTTTGCTCCTGTGAATTTTCTGTTTCATTAGGATAATCGCTCAGTTCTTCATTTTCATCAACTTTTACAGCATCCCAAGATTCTGCAATGGAGGTGTATAATGAGCCGAGGACAAGTTCATCGGAATCTTCTTTTTGAGAAACGCCCATAAAAGCTTCGGCTTTTTTCGTAACAGAATCGTCCGGCTTGCGGATCAGGTTTTCAATCACGGATATTGGCAGAGATGTTCCCTGGCATTTGCAAATTGCCATAGAGAAATCCCTAACATCATCAAGAGAACCGAATCCCGCATCTTGCAATAGGTATAGTTCATCGGCGGTCAAATTGTGCTTTTGAGCAAATGTGCCATAGCGGTAAACATAATTCAATCCGTTCAGGAATTTTTCGTGTTGTTCATGCGCTTCGTTCGTCGATGCTCCAGAGAATATTCCACTTTGCTCCAAGAAGAAAAGAACATCTTCCTTTTTCAGGGACAAGCAGTTTGATGCCGCCTTTGCGATATCGTTTACGATATATTCATCTTCAAATTTTTCAATTTTAGAAGAGTCTCCCGGAATTTCTGGATTTACATCCCGGTAACGATTGAATAGGACAGGAACATCAAATACAGTCGCCAGCTCAGCTTCGGTCAGTGAAAATCCATGCCAGGCAAGGGAATTAAGCGGAGTAATACCGAAACGCAGAACCATTTCCTGAATGCGGTCCCAATTGCACAATGGGTCTTCTGCATACGGGAAAGACGTATTTTCGGGAGTTCCTTCATCAGACTCCTTGCGGTTCAATTCATCATAGCGCAAAGCAATATCCGCATAATTCCACCCAAGTAAACGATGGAAGCGAATGAAGGCGGCCAATTCGATGAAGAAATTCCTTAGGCGATCGCCATTTTCAGTTTCTTCTTCATTTTCATTATTTTCAGCTTCTTCGATAGGATCTTCAAAAAGGACATAGCCGTTGATGTTCGCTAACTGATATTGTAAAGCATCGGGACAATGGTAATTGACATGATACCTGGCTAAAGGCGGAAGGGCAATAAGTTCCTGCAATTCCTTGAACGTAATTCCTGCGCGGTCCAAAAGAATCGAAACATGCTTGAGAATTTCATTCCAATTCATATTTTCCAGATACGGAGTCGGACGGCTCGGGTTGTCCATCTTGTATTCTGACTTATCCGGGAAGTAGACATTGTTGTTCGCTTGGTTCAGCCCCCAAGAATTCCATGCTTCGTTGGAATTATCCTTGAATAATATTTTGTGCAACAGTCCGTCAACAAAGAGACATCTTTTCTCTGTAGTCGCACTGCCAAGGTTATCGGATATGCTATAGAAGGTAAGCGGAATGTTGGCTAGTAATTTTGTTGCTTTTGTCCTGTAGGTGTTCAACGGAAGCATTGCCGGATAGGCATGAGACATCAGTTTCTTATTGGCAATAGTCTGTCGAGCTAGGCCTTCGCTGTCTTTTTCCCATTTTAAGGGTTCCGCACGCAAGCTGGCAACTGTTGCCTCTGATGGAGTCTGGTTGGCAACAGTATCTGCCGTCGACTCCTCATCATTGCCCGCAAGGCATTCCAGCAACTCATTTACCAAGTCAATCGTTGGCAAGGCAACTTCGGCGTTAGCCTTGGTCAGTTCCAAATTTAACAGGTCTGGGCGACGCTGCAAAAATTTCTTGTATGGCTCTTCATTCGCCTTGAAGAAATTGAGCAAATCAACAAAATAAGCCGAAGCACTTAATACGGATTGGCCTTCTGTGGCCCCATTTCGGTTGATATTTCCGAAGAGATTCTTCCATGTAGGAGAAATTGCGGTCGGAATTCTTGGCGGAGCAACATTTGTGCGTGTAGGTTCGCCTCGCATCAATCCACCTGCAGCTAAAATCGTCAGGTTCGGAGTCACGCCTCGCGAAGTTGGTGGCAACATCTTGCCGTTTTCGTTCAAGTTCCTGTGGAACTGGCCAATTGTAAACGTTGCCTCGGCCATAAAACTCTTGGCAACTCTGTGAATTTGTGTCGCTTTTTCTTTTGTTCCAATTCCAAGAGCGTGTTCGGCGACAAAATAATCTTCATCAAGTTGTGCAATTGATGTGGCCGATTCAAAGCCATTGTTAATGAGATAGGCGACAGCATCAACATCGTCCGTCAAGCGGAAAATACGCTGCAAAATGTGAAGATTCTTCAAGGTAGCTTCATCAGTTATCTTTTCTGCATAAATATGTTCTTCTTCATATTTTTTTGAATCTTGTTCTATAAGGCTAAAACCTTCCCATTGTTTTGAGTTCAGTATGCGGAATAAATTTGCCCAGGCCTCGCCAGAAAGCGCAGAAGAAAGTTTGCTGTAAAGTTTATATTGCGGGAACCATGAAACAATCAGTTCTTTTAGTTTCTTCACATAGAGAATTTTCTGTTCTTCTTCTGAAGTGTCCGGAAATTCATGAGGTAAGCCAAGAGAATCTTTAGGATAATATCTTTTATATCGAATTGAAACTTCATTGACAATGTCTTCCCAATCTGAAGCCTCTTCTAGCGCAAGAAAGTTCTTCAATTCGGCAAAGTGATGCGTTGGGTCGATTGCATATTTATATGCCGCCACAACAAAATCGCCAAACCATTCACCAAAATCGCACAAGTCAATTAAAAGTTTAAGTCTGCCCCAGTCAAAGGTGTTTATGTCTGGTCCTGTAGCAGGATTCGGCTCGTTCCACTCAGAAGGAATGGCGTGTTTCAAATTCGCAAGCATTTCGCGGTAGTTACAACCCGCTTTGTAGTAGGCGTCCATCAGGAAATCAATTTTTTCAGACTGTTGCGAATTGATTCCATCTAGATTTATACGAGCGGTTTTGGGAAGATTTGTTTTTTCATCCAAAATAATCTGTTGCGGTAGATCTCCAGTTACATATAAGAAGAATACATGATATGGAGAGAATGGGTCGTCCATTTCTGCAATAACTTTAGACGACTTTGTCGCAGTCTCCCAAAGAGCCAACATATCGCCAGTTTCTACATCGGATGCAGAAATATAGTTGCTCGCAGACGCATCAAACAACGCTGTTTGCAGAGCAGGCTTTGCAATATTTACAAGGTCATCAAGACTTTCGACAAGTTCCTGGTATGTGAACGCAAAAATTCCCTGGGCGTATTTTTTGGGAGAAAATTCATTTTCAGTTTTCTCAAGCCTGCCGAGCAAGCCATAGTAAAGGCTATAAGCCAGAAAGTAAGCCTTGACCTCCTTATCGGTGCGGCGTTCACGGCCTACTACTAGCGGAAATTCATCTACATTCTTCAAAAATTCATCAATCTTATTACGTCTATCTGTTAAATATGTCGAACCGCTAGTTACCGTTTCACGGTATATCGCAAGTAAATCATCCAATTCTTCAAATAGCGATTGCCTATCTTTGGTTGACGATGTATCAAGTTCAAAATCGATCCGTTGTTCCCGTTTTCCATTAAAGACAAGCGGCTTAAACACAGTTTTTGAAACAGTCTCGTTGTTTTCGCCATCCAGTTCAATGATTTCGAGTTTTGCATACAAAGAGACCTTGTCCTTGCCGTAAGCATCATTTGCATCGAGCAAGAGTCCCTGCGGCAAAATCTCCGGTTTGTAAGAAATCGAATATTCGCCGTTTTCGTCAGTTTGTTGAGAAAATCCTAACTTTTGATGAACAAATGTTCCGGTCGGAGAATTGTTGCTGTCCGTAATGTCGTAATGCAAACAGTAGGCGGTAATATTTACGCCCGAAACGGGTCTGCCCAACTTATTCAACACGGAACCATAAATTCTGCAATCACCATTTGTGATTACAGTTTCACCCGATTCGACCTTTATGTTGATAAACTCACGAGCTGACGCAATTGACGGCCCCGCCTGGTTCGCCACATTCACGCCGTCTGCGGAATACACCCTAACAAGAAGGTTTGGGCCGGTTATGGAGGAATCTCCCTGCTGAAAATCCTCCTTTGTGTAACTTACTGAATAAAAACCGACCGCATTGAGTTGGCATGATTTAAGTTCCCGTTCTTCTCCATTACGAACATCGAAAACCTTGACAAAGCCATTGGTAAAGGGGACCTTATTTGAGTAGTAAACATTCCCGCAGACAGTCCAGGTTTCGTTTATGTCGCCATTGACTACGATATCTCCCATGTATAGTTCTTTCGGGGGTGTGGTATATATGCCGGACATCCACAGGGGGTTGTATTCATAATCGGTCACACGAATTTGCAAGGTAGGGTAATCGGCTTCAAGGGAGCCAATCTCTTGAAAACGGTCCTTATGAAAGATAAGTTCAAATGCACCCGTATTGGAGTCTATGTCCGATTCAGCAATCCATTTCCAACCACCTTGGGGAAACATATTGTATGCCAAAATGCGACCTTGATTGTGGAACACGGTTCCGTCTGCATTGTGAATCGTGCCGCGAACAAACCAAAGGTTGGGGGCTTGAGACATAGGGACACCTTTGAAGTGATATTTTTACACTATTTTACAAAAGTAATATAATCTTTTTTAAGGACAAAAGAGAAAACCATTCCGAAAGTTTACAAAAATGCTACGAATTTTGAAAGGACTGTCCCTGACTAAAAAAAAAAAAAACTCCCGCCGGACATTCCGTCAGGCAGGAGCGGCTCTGTTTATATGATGCGGATAACTACTATGCGGCATTTTCCTCGTCCTTCGTTTCGGCAGGGTATCCGATTGCCGCCGTTTCGGGGAAGTCGGGCGTTTCGGCAACCTTGCCTTTGCGAAGTTTCAGGTGCACCTTCTTCTGGTCGATGTGGCTGTTCACGGCCTTGATAAACTGCGTGCAGCCTTCGTCGCTTTCGAGGGTCGCCTTGCCGATTGCAAGTGTCGCCACGATACCGAATGCGTCCAGGCACCGTTCACGATAGACCTTGGTGAGTCCGTTTTCCCTGGCGGCGAGTTCCCTGTTGCGGGTCTGCACGGCGGCCAGGCAATCGTTGTTCTTCTTTTCAAGGTTTTCGAGCCACGGCTTGAATCCGCAGGCGGCCAGCTTCGCATCGTCAATGGCCTTGAGGATGTTGACAATGTTCGTGAAGACGCCCGTGGACTGGTCCTGGTTGAGGCAGAAGGGGTCCGCATTTTCGGCAAAGATCTTGCGGAGCCTTTCCCCGGTGGCGACGACATCCTTGTCTGCAAGGGACCTGAGGCTCTTGGCAAAGTTGCGGCAGGCGGCGTATGCGGCGTTGCGTTCCTTGTCGAGACGGCTCACGATGCTTGCGGCGGATTCGTCCACACTTACTTCAATGAGGTTCGCGTATTCGGTGACGGCCTCGCGGTAGGCTTCGATGGACGGGCGAATCTCTTCGCCCTTGATGCATTCTGTCAGTTCGACGATGTTCTTGTGGAGTCCAAGGAATTCGTCGTCGCGGAGTCTGTTGTAGCAGATGGTGTTGATTTTCATCACGATGCCATCCTCGTTTTGAAGGTGCGGCGGTAAGCCCGGGCGTTGCGGGTGCGGCGATTACAGAAACCCATGACGCTCGGTCATGCCCGTGCAAGCACGGTCGCGACACTCGCTTACAGGGTTTTGAGCACCCGCTAGAAGGGGCAGCGGAAGACCCGGCTGGGCGGGTTATATACAAAACGCCCACTCAAAAGAGTGGGCGTGATTATAAGGGCGGGGCCGGGGCTGAAGCGACCTTTGGACACTTGGCCTTCAGGCCTTAGTGTACATGGCCACCTTTAGGTGGTGCGGGATTCTTCCCCCTCTCCCCTAATCCTTACAGTTGGCGCCAATGGCGCTAGTTCGCGACGCCTCGGTCATGCCCAAGCTAGCTTGGGCGCGACACTCGGCTTGCTACACTTCTTCAATAGAAGCGTGGTATTCCTGCAGGCTCTTCACGGCACCATGTCCGTTCCTTGCGGCGGCAATGCCCTTGACGGTGTTGTAGGCACCGGCGAGGGTCGTGATGTAGGGAACCTTGTACTTGATGGCGGCCTTGCGGATAGCGCTTTCGTCCTTGATGGCGTCGCGCTTTGCCCACGGCGTATTGATGATGAGGTTCACCTGCTTGTTCAGGATGATGTCGAGGACGTTCGGGCGGCCTTCAGCAATCTTGTTCACGATTTCGCACTTCACGCCGGCCTTCTCGTAGAACTTGGCGGTACCTTCGGTAGCGTAAATCTTGAAGCCGAGCTTCTGGAACTCCTTACCGATTTCGATCGCCTGGTCGACGAGGTTCACCTTGTCGGAAAGGCTGATGAGCACAGCGCCTTCGGACGGGAGGAGGGAACCGGCGGCTTCCTGACTCTTGTAATAAGCGAGGGCGTAGTCGTCGGAGAGGCCGAGGACTTCACCGGTGGAGCGCATTTCGGGGCCGAGAACCGGGTCCACCTTCGGGAACTTATCGAACGGGAACACAGCTTCCTTGGCGCCGTGGTGGTTGAACTTCTTGTCCTTGAGCTTCAGGTCTTCAAGCTTTTCGCCGAGCATGAGGCGCGTTGCGAGGCGGGCCATCTGCGTGTTACAGACCTTGGAGACCAGCGGCACCGTGCGGGATGCACGCGGGTTCGCTTCGAGCACGAACACCTTGCCGTCTTCGATGGCGTACTGCATGTTCATGAGGCCGCAAACATGGAGGGCTTCAGCAATCTTCCTGGTGTAATCCTTGATGGTCTTCAGATTCTCTTCGGTAATGGTTACCGGCGGAATAATGCAGGCGGAGTCACCGGAGTGGACACCGGCAAGTTCCACGTGTTCCATCACGGACGGGATGTAAACATGTTCGCCGTCGGAGAGGGCATCGGCTTCGCATTCGAGAGCGTTGTGGAGGAAGCGGTCGATGAGGAGCGGACGGTCCGGGGTCACGCCCACGGCCTTCGCCACGTATTCGCGGAGCATGTTCTCGTCGTAGATGACTTCCATGCCGCGGCCGCCAAGCACGAAGCTGGGGCGGATCATCACAGGGTAGCCACCGATCTGCTTGACGCAAGCGAGGGCCTCGTCGATGTTCGTGGCCATGCCGCTTTCCGGCATCGGGATGCCAAGCTGGTCCATCATCTTGCGGAACAGGTCACGGTCTTCGGCGATATCGATGGAGTCGATGCTGGTACCGAGAATCTTCACACCTTCGTCGCTGAGTGCGCGAGCGATGTTCAGCGGAGTCTGGCCACCGAACTGCACGATAACGCCGGCGGGCTGTTCCTTCTTGTAAATCTGGAGAACGTCTTCGAGGGTAACCGGTTCGAAGTACAGCTTGTCGCTGGTATCGTAGTCGGTAGAGACCGTTTCGGGGTTGCAGTTCACCATGATGGTTTCGTAACCCATTTCGCGGAGAGCCATTGCAGCGTGGCAGCAGCAATAGTCGAATTCGATACCCTGGCCGATTCTGTTCGGGCCACCGCCGAGGATCATGATCTTCTTCGGGTTGTTGGTAGCGGTAGATTCGTCCTTGCAGTTGTAGGTGCTGTAGTAGTAGTACTGGTTTTCGACACCGCTCACCGGCACTGCACACCAGCCTTCGACAACGCCGAGTTCGGTACGCTTCTTGCGCACGTCCTTTTCGCGGATGCCGAGGATCTTGGCGATGTACTTGTCGCTGAAGCCATCCTTCTTGGCCTTGATGAGGAGTTCGTCAGCAGGCAGGCGGCCCGGAGTCTTGAGCATTTCTTCTTCGAGCTGAACGAGTTCGCGCATCTGCTGAACAAAGTAAGCCTTTTCAAAAGTGACCGCAAAAATTTCTTCGTCGGTCGCTCCTTTGCGAATCGCTTCATACATCTGGAAGTGGCGTTCAGAAGAAGCGGTCTTCATCATTTCAAGGAGTTCTTCCTTGCTCTTCTTGTTGAAGTCCTTGGCAAAGCCGAGGCCAGAGCGACCGTTTTCGAGGCCGCGAATCGCCTTTTGAAGCGTTTCCTTGTACGTCTTGCCAATGGCCATGACTTCTCCCACCGCTTTCATTTGCGTGCCGAGGGAATCTTCTACGCCGCGGAACTTTTCAAACGCCCAGCGAGCGAACTTGAGCACCACGTAGTCACCGCTCGGGGTGTACTTTTCGAGGCTTCCATCGCGCCAATACGGAATCTGGTCGAGCGTCATGCCGGAAGCGAGCTTTGCGGAAATCAGTGCGATCGGGAATCCCGTCGCCTTGGAGGCAAGGGCCGAGGAGCGCGACGTCCGCGGGTTAATTTCGATAATCACCACGCGGCCCGTCTTCGGGTCGTGAGCGAACTGGACGTTGGTACCGCCAATCACGCCAATCGATTCGACAATCTTGAAGGCATCGCGCTTGAGGCGTTCTTCGAGGGCCTTGTCGATGGTGAGGAACGGGGCTGCGCAGAAGGAGTCACCGGTATGCACGCCCACCGGGTCGATGTTTTCGATGAAGCAAATCGCAATCATCTGGTTCTTTGCGTCGCGGACCACTTCGACTTCGAGTTCTTCCCAGCCGAGAATCGATTCTTCGATCAGGCACTGGTGCGTCATCGAAAGTTCCAGACCGTTTCCGCAGATGTTCCGAAGCTCTTCCACGTTGTAGCAGAATCCCCCGCCAGCGCCGCCCATCGTGTAGGCCGGACGCACGACCACCGGATACCCGATTTTGCCTGCGATTTTTTCTGCCCCTTCGACCGTGTGGCAAATACCGGAACGCGGCGTATCGATGCCGAGTTTCTGCATCGTCTCCTTGAAAATCTCGCGGTCTTCCCCGCGTTCAATCGCATCCAGGTTCACCCCGATGACTTTTACGCCATACTTGCCAAGGATTCCCGCCTTCGAAAGCGCACTGGCGAGATTCAATCCCGTCTGCCCGCCCAGATTCGGGAGCAGTGCATCGGGACGCTCCTTTTCGATAATCTGCTCCAAGCGATGCAGATTGAGAGGTTCAATATAAGTCGCATCCGCCATCACGGGATCCGTCATGATCGTCGCCGGGTTGGAATTTACCAACACGACCTTGTAGCCCTGCTCACGCAAAGCCTTGCACGCCTGCGTTCCCGAATAGTCAAACTCGCAAGCCTGCCCGATAACAATCGGACCCGAGCCGATAATCAGAACCTTATCGATGCCATTAATCTTCATACAGACCTCCCAAGGAAACTGGATGTAAAAAAAATGCCGAACAAAAGCGTTCGACATTCAAAAGACACAAACGGAAAAACTTGAAACGGAAAATAGGGAAACCGGCGACATGCCAAGCGTCATGCGAACATCCGATCCTATTCAAAAATACAGCCATCTACTTTCCACTTCAAAAGGGTTAAACTTGGGCAAATATAGACAAAAATGTACAGTTTGTTCAAAATTTGATAAAATTTTTACAGAATTGTTCAGAGAGTCAAAGTTTTCGATTTAAAACGAAAAGGTCTAGGCTTTACATCCTAAGAATTTATCCCTAAATAATATTGAAAAATTCGCAATGCGTTGCTATATTTTGCGAAAAAAAAGCGAGGCGCGC
>CAKUXP010000040.1 GCA_934700345.1 uncultured Fibrobacter sp.
TTGTCGGGGACGCAACGCCAGAAGGCTAAACCGGACCACCGGCCTAGCCGGTGGTTTTGAAGAATCACAAAAAAGCCCCGCCGGAAAGCGGGACTTTCTTTAGGAGAGCTTCTTTTACTTGAGCGAAATCGGGCAAGCCTTCGCATGCCAAATTTCGTCGGCGTATTGCTGGATGGTACGGTCCGAGCTGAACTTGCCCATGCGCGCCACGTTGAGAATCGCCATCTTCGCCCAGGCGTCCTTGTCTGCATACGCCTTCGCAACCTTTTCCTGGCATTCGATGTAGGAACGGAAATCCGCAAGCAGCAGGAACGGATCGCTAGAGAGCAGCTTATCGACAATCGGGCGGAACGATTCCGGATGATCCGGGCTGAAAAATCCGCTGTTGATCAGGTCGAGAACGCGACGCAGGTCGTCATCCTTTTCGTAGTAATCGCGCGGACGATAACCCTTGGCGAGAAGCTCCTGCACTTCTTCGACCGTGAGACCGAAGAGGAAGAAGTTTTCCTTGCCGATTACCTCGAGCATTTCCACATTCGCGCCGTCGAGCGTGCCGATGGTTAGTGCGCCGTTCATCGCGAACTTCATGTTGCCCGTTCCGGAAGCTTCCGTTCCCGCAGTGGAAATCTGCTCGGAAAGATCCGCAGCCGGAATGATCTTTTCGGCAAAGCTCACTCGGTAATTTTCGAGGAACACCATCTGGAGCTTTTCCTTGCAGGCCGGGTCGCTGTCGATGATCGCGCTCACCGCATTTGCGAGACGGATGATCTGCTTTGCCATCCAGTAGCCCGGAGCCGCCTTTCCACCGATCATGATGGTCCGCGGAGTAATCTCCTTGCCGTCCTTGATCTGCAGGTAGAGATGAATCACATGGAGGATGTTCAAGAGTTGGCGCTTGTATTCGTGGATGCGCTTCACTTGCACATCGAACAGCGTATCGACATTCACCTCGACATTCTGCGTGCGCTTGAGGTAGGCAGCGAGGCGCTTCTTGTTTTCGAGCTTGACCGCCATGAATTCCTTGCGGAACTTCGCATCGTCCGCAAACTTTTCGAGTTTCTTGATTTCGTCGAAATTCTTAACCCAGCCGTCGCCTATCTTCGAGGAGACAAGAGCGGACATCGCCGGATCGGCCTTGCGGACCCAGCGGCGCGGCGTGACGCCGTTCGTCTTGTTGTTGAACTTTTCGGGCCAGAACTCGTAAAAATCCTTGAAGAGGCTCGTCTTGAGCAGGTCGCTGTGGAGAGCTGCGACACCGTTCACAAACGAAGAACCGACAATCGAAAGATACGCCATGCGGATCATCTTCTCGTTGCCTTCCTGGATGAGCGACATCCGGGTGAGGCGCGCCGTGTCGCCGGGCCACTTGAGAGCGACCTTTGCGAGGAAGCGGGCGTTGATTTCGTAAATAATTTGGAGATGGCGCGGCAAAAGCTTTTCAAAGAAGCTGACCGGCCACTTTTCGAGCGCTTCCGGCATGAGCGTGTGGTTCGTGTAGGCGAACGTGCGGGTCGTAATGTCCCACGCCTCGTTCCATTCGAGATTTTCCTCGTCGAGAAGGATCCGCATGAGTTCCGCAATCGAAATCGCCGGATGCGTATCGTTCAGCTGGATGGCGACGCGTTCCGGGAAAAGCTTCCAGTCGCCTTCGTGGAGCTTCTTGAAGCGGCGGACGATATCCTGGAGAGACGCCGAGCAGAGGAAGTACTGCTGCTTCAGGCGGAGAATCTTTCCGTTTACCGACGTGTCGTTCGGGTAGAGAACCTTCGAAATCGTCTCGGAAAGTTCCATGTCCTGGACAGCCGCCAGGTAGTCGCCGTTGTTGAAGTAGGCGAGCCCGAACTCGTCTGCGCTCTGGGCGCTCCAAAGGCGGAGGTTGTTCACCGTGTTGTTCCGGTAGCCGGGAATCGGCGTATCGTAGGGAAGCGCGATGACATAATCCTTTGTTTCCCAGCGGTTGCGGAGCTTGCCCTTTTCATCGGTCCACGTGACGACGTAGCCGCCGAACGGAACCTTGATCGAATTTGCCGGACGGGCGATTTCCCACGGATTCGGGAGGCGGAGCCAGTTGTCGGGAAGTTCTTCCTGCTGGCCGTCCTTGATCTTCTGGTTGAACATACCGTATTCGTAGCGGATTCCCATGCCAGTCGCCGGGAGTTCAAGCGTCGCCATCGAATCGAGGAAGCAGGCCGCCAGGCGACCGAGTCCGCCGTTGCCAAGGCCCGCATCGACTTCTTCTTCGCGGAGTTCTTCGAGCGTCATGCCCAGTTCGGAAACGGCATCTTCCACAGCCTTTTCCACGTCCAGGTTCAGGACGGAATTTCCGAGCGTGCGCCCGATCAAAAATTCGAGCGACAGATAATAGACGCGCTTCACGTCCTTGTCGTAATAGGTTTCCTGGGTCTTTATCCAACGATCGATGAGACGGTCGCGGACAGCGTACGCCACGGCCAGGAACTTTTCATGACGCGTCACCGTGTGTTCGTCACGGGCTAGCGTATGGTGAATATGGTCGTCGAAGGCCTTCTTGAAAGCCTGGACGGTATTTTCCAGAACGTCGGAGTGCGACTTGGATTGTTCTTTTTTCGGAGCCATGTTATCGCCTACAAAAAGTGGAACGTTAAACTTTTAGGAAAAACCTAGCAAAAATTTTCTCGCCAAAAATCCGAGTCAAAAAGGTTAAAGTCCATCGGACCGCCTCCCGGAGTGTAAAATCATTTTTACAAAGCGTTTCGAGAACCCGATTTTTGAATTTAATGATGGATTCAAATACCTAAATGTATTTGAATCCATTTTTAAATTTCAAATTTTGACAAATTTTGTCATACAATAGAAAGTAGGTTTTCTACACCTCGTCTTTCGTTTTTCGATTGGCTAGATTGCGGGCAAAAAGGAGAAAGCTCATAGCAAATGAGACAAAGACCCGAATAAAACCTACACAGCCTGCACCAAGCAATACTTTTTGAACTGTAAGGACTCAGATGATTCCCGACCGTCTTCTGACACGTATTTTCTCAAAGACATCGACAAAAGCCCAGAATTTTTTGAAACCATTCGATCGCACGAAGATGACCACCAGCGAGCTGTTTACGCCTATGATCTTGTGCGCTGTCACGGAGGAAGTTCGGACCTCGCTAAAAAAACGCAAGAAGACATCCAAGAGTTGGTCTTCCTGATGGACAATCAAGAATACGTCGAACGCGAAATTATGGAAATTGCTCATTCACAAGAAGTTTTGATATGCAACAAAAACTTGAAGAATTACTCCACGGATTCTCATCGTCAAGTAAATCCGTTCGTGGCAGAGAACAGTGCTACCCCCATCGCCAACGAAATCTTAAAGCAAAATAAAAGAGAATATAGCAACGGATTAAACAAGTTTGAGCCGGGAGATTTAAACGAAGCGAACATACTTAACATCAAAAAACTTTCCATCAAAGATCGCGATTTCATTTTAGGTCAATATGAACTGTTGCGCAAAAAAGAAGCTAAAGAAGAATGCGTTATACTTAAACTAAATGAGCGATTTAAACGATATTTAGAATTGCCTTCTTCCGATCGACATAGGACCTAGGCCGCTTCCTCGCCTCGAATTTTTTAACTTTGCGCGCATGGAAAAAGTCAAGACGACATTTTCGGTTCTTTTCATTGTCAGTTTCTGTCACTTTCTAAACGATACGATCCAGTCGATGCTGCCCGCCATCTATCCGATGCTCAAGTCGGATTTCGGGCTTTCCTTTTCGCAAATCGGGCTTATCACGCTTGCGCTGCAGACCACGTCTTCCATTGTCCAGCCTCTCGTCGGTCTCTACGCGGACAAGCACCACCATTCCTGGCAGCTTGCCGTCGGGATGCTCTTTACACTGTCGGGGATTGCGCAGCTTTCCTTCGCATCCAACTTTTGGATGATTCTCGGCGCGGTGTCGCTCTTCGGTTGCGGTTCGTCCATTTTCCATCCGCAGGGTTCGCAGGCGGCGCAGCTCGCTTCCGGCGGGCGAAAGGGCCTTGCCCAGGGAATTTTCCAGGTCGGCGGAAACGCGGGATTTGCGCTCGGGCCGCTTCTCGCGGGAATCATTATTTTGCCGCACGGAATCCAGTCTGTCCGCTGGTTCGGAGTTCTCGCCATTCTGTGCGCCATCCTTCTTTCATACGTCGGCTGGTGGCATGTCAAGGAGCTTAAGAACTTCACAAGAAAAATCCGGGAACGCTGGACAATCGCCGAAAACGTTTCCCGCGGCAAAATCCACTTCTTCGTTTTCATCCTGTTTATGCTGATGTTTTCCAAGAATTTCTATTCCGCAAGCATGACGAACTACTTCACCTTTTTCCTCATCGACAAGTTCCATCTCTCGGTCAGGCTTTCCCAAATCTGCCTTTTTGTCTTTCTGGCCTCGCAGGCGATCGGCACGGTTCTCGGCGGACTTATCGGCGACAGGTTCGGTCGGAAACCCGTCATCTGGTTTTCAATTCTCGGGGCGGCGCCTTTCACCATCGCGCTTCCCTATATCGACAGTTTTGCCGGGACCATCGCACTTTCCATCGTCATCGGATTAATCATGTCGTCCGCATTCCCTGCGATTCTCGTCTTTGCCACGGATCTCTTGCCAAACCATACGGGCATCGTCGCCGGGATTTTCTACGGGCTTTCGTTCGGGCTTGCAGGGTTTGGTAGCAGCTTCTTCGGATGGCTTGCCGACAGGACAAGCGTCCCATTCATCTTCCAAGTCAGTACGCTTCTTCCGCTGTTCGGAATCATCGCCATATTCCTGCCAAAGATGGAGAGACGACGCCTGAAAGTTTCCACCGGCAATCGATAGTTTTTTATCAACGGAACCGCAGGTAGTTTACGGCAAACTTCAGCACTTCGAGCGGCATCTTTAAGAACGCCAAGGCGTGCCGGTCTCCGTCGAGATAAGCCTTGATGATTTTATACAGGCGAATCTGGTCTTCCCGGCTTCTCGATGTGAGAAAACGGCGGAACTTCATAATCTGCAGGTGCTTTTTCCCGAATTTTTGTATGCAGAGCTTTTCGTACAGATGCAGATACTCCGCAGAAAGGTTCCCTAGGCGAAGCCCCATCCCGACGACATTTGCCGCAAGAAGCCCGCTGCGCATCGCCGTCGCGATTCCACCGCCCGTCAGCGGATTTGTATGGTGCGCCGCGTCCCCTACAAGCAAAAGATTGTCCTTGACGGTATGCTCCAAATTGCCCGAAACGGGAACAAGCCCGCCCACGACGTGCCGTTCCACGACCTTAGCGTTCGGAAAAAGTCGATGCAGCCAGTCAAACGCGACCTCTTCGATGCACTTGTCCTTTACGTCCGAAACGAGAAAACCTGCGCCGAAATTCGTCACATTGCTCTTGACTTTCGGGAAGCTCCAGATATAGCCGTTGTTAATGTAGTCCGCGCCCTGCCAGAATGTGAGGTAGTCGGATTTCGTCAAAATTCCCTCGACCTGGATATCGACGCCTGTGCAGGTCGTTCCGGGCCTCTGGAGTGTATCTAACCCGACCATCCGACCGATACGGCTTTCCACGCCGTCTGCAGCGACAACCATTTTCGCGCGAACCGTTTCCGTTCCCCGGGCCGTCACAATGGAGACCGTCCGCAATCCGCTTTCCGCGTTCCCCACGGCAGAGGCCCGCGCAAAGGTTTCGACTTCCGCACCGTCTTCTTCCGCCAAGCGAGCGAGATGCGGGTCGAACTTTTCCCGGTTGAGCATCACGCCGACTTTAGGCATCTTGCAGTCGAGTTCGATTCCGCCGGGACCGTAGACGTAAAGCCCGTTAAGTTCCGTCTCGATGCAGTCCATATCGATAGGGCCGAATTCTTCCTGAAGTCTATCGAGCTTGGTACTCGCTTCGCCGCACCGCACAGGAAATCCGATTTTTTCGCGCTTCTCGATGAGCAAGACAGAAAATCCCTGCTTAGCCAAATTCCTTGCCGCAACGCTTCCGCCGGGACCCGCACCGATGACCAGGACATCGTATTCCGTCCGCTTCACTTTTCGCCCTCCTCGATTTTCAAGGCTCCCGCTGGACAGGCGCGCACACAAAGACCGCAGCGGATGCACCTCGCCGAATCGATTTGCCAGTCAAGCCCATACATATCCAAGGCCATTTTCGGACAGATCCCGACACAGCCCGCACATTCCAGACATTTTTCACGAAGGTGCACCAACTTTTTCATATAGGGAAAATATAGGAATTCGGAAAAAAAGTTGGGATTTGGCTATCGACCGGACTATCGCCTAATTCTGCCTATTCTTTAGCAGGTCGCGGATTTCGGTAAGGAGAATTTCTTCTTTCGAAGGCGCCGGGGGAGCCGGAGGCGCAACCGGAGTTTCTTCCTGCTTCCGCATATTCTGCATAAAACCCAGGAATTTTTTCATCACCAGAAACACCACGATAGCAACGATCAGGAAATCGACAACGCCGCCGATGAAACTTCCGTATGGAATCGTTACGCCCGCTTCTGTCGTATAGGCAAGCGACTTGAGGCCTTCGCCCGCATCCTTTGCGCCACCCATCGCAATGAGAGCTGTTACACCGGGCATCACGATGTCGTTTACGAACGACGTAACGATTTTTCCAAAGGCCCCGCCGATGATCACGCCAATCGCCATATCGACAATGTTACCCTTGAACGCAAACGCCTTGAATTCTTCGATGAGGCTCGACGCCTTTTCTTTAATGCCCATGCCGGACTCCTTTGTAGAATTTCAACAAAAAATAAATTTTTATGGCGAATTGGCACGATTGCTATCTTTGGACTATGTTTTGGGTCACACTCGCTCTAGGATCCGCCCTGTTTCTGGGCTTTTACGACATCGCAAAGAAAAAAGCGCTCACCGGTAACGCGGTCTTGCCGGTGCTGTTTTTCGTAAGCCTGACCTGCGCAGCGCTCCTTTCCCCCGCCTATGTTCTAGGCATCATCCCCGCACTCTCCTCAAGCGATCATCTTAAGCTTCTCCTCAAGGCAGCCATCGTCACCGCGAGCTGGATTTTCACGTTCCACGCCGTTTCAAGGCTCCCGCTGAGCATCACCGCTCCCGTCCGGGCAAGTGCGCCGATATTCACCATCGCCATGGCCGTCGCCTTTATGGGCGAACGCCCGAGCACCCTCGAATGGCTAGGAATCGGAATATCCCTAGCCGGCTACTTGGCAATGAGTTTCGCTTCACGCAAGGAGACCGGACATTTCTTCACGAACATCTGGATTCTTTCAATGTTCTTCGGGACGTTCCTTGGATCGGTCAGCGGCATCTACGACAAGTTCCTGTTGCAGCGCGAGAATCTAGACCCGCTCGCCATCCAGTTCTACTACAACATCTACATGGCAATACTCCAGGGGATTCTCATTTTCGTGCAACATCTCGCCAAAAAAGGAAGTCCCTCCCGAATCCGTTTCCAGTTTCGACCGGTTATCCTCGCCGTAGGAATCTTTCTCGTCGCTGCGGACAGGTTCTACTTTCTCGCGGTCCACAATCCCGACGCGCTTATTTCGGTTGTCACGATTATCCGGCGTTCCAACGTTCTCATCAGCTTTCTCGGCGGGCTTTTCTTTTTTCACGAAAGACGTTCCGCGCTCAAGAATCTGTCGATGGCGGGAATTCTCCTCGGACTTCTCTGCTTTGCGATGAAATCCTGATTTCTACACGCCGAACATTTCCGACAGGAAATCCTTCGCATCTTCGCACGTTACGATTTCCTTCCCGAAAAGGCGCTCCAACCGCGCCACGGAAGAGTCTCCCGATTTTTCAAAGACGACGACTTTTCTTATCCGGTCCCGATGCTTGAGCAGGAACGGAAAGCTGTTGCCGTCTGTCTGCGGAAATCCGTATCCGATGACAAAAATTTCGTCCGCTCGCGAAAGATAGTAGTCCGCCTTCGCCCAGATGACATTGAAAAGACTCCCCTTCAAAAAGGAATCCTTCGCGTGGGCCATTGGGATGAAGATTGGATTGTCCTTCTCGTACATCGGGAAGCTTCGGTCGCCTCGCTCGACGCGGCAGACATTCTTCAGGTCAAATTCCTCGCCCGCGCCCTTGACCGAATACCAGTTCAGCGAGCCGTGCAATTTCAATAGATCGACCGTCCGCTCCCGGTTTCCGCTTTCCGCCGATCGGTCCGCACGTTCCACGTTCACTCCGTAATCGACTTCCGTCGTCTGGAACAGAAAAGGATCCTGTAAAATCTGGTCCTCGATAAGCGTGTCGTAGTTGAACGAAAGAACCAGGTTGTCGCGTTGCGGACATTTGCAACCATTCGATACGCCTTCGAGAAATTTTGACAGCAGCGAGGAGGCTCGCAAAGAAAGCGGTACGGTACGTCGCATGGACGTCGCGATAAAGCGCAAGAGTTCAAACCGAAGTTCCGCATTGCGGAGGCGTTCCGCTTCGCTCGGAAAAATCTGCGCAGCGAGAATATGCGTTGCGACCGACTCGATTTTCAGATATTCCGGTTCGCCACGGCACAATTCGCGAAGAAGAAAGCAGTAGTTCCGCAAAGCGAGACATTCCTCTCCGATACCTTCCGGAATTCGGGCGTTCAAATCCTTGAGCGTCGGCATTTCAGGGCAAAAGGATTTACTGAACCCGGAACCCACCAGGAAAATGCGACGATAATTGTCCGCGGAACCCAGAACGCACCTCGGGGAAAAATCTACTTCGCCGAAGCCTGTTCACGACGCTGCTGTTCCACGAACAGGCGCGCCATTTCCATCCGGTTTTCTTCACGCTCCCGCTTCTTTGTCTCGGATTTGCAATCGACGCATTTCGTCGCCGTCGGGACAGCTTCCAGGCGAGCCTTCGGAATCAGCTTACGGCAAACCTTGCAGATGCCATACGTTCCGTCCTCGATCCGCTGGAGCGCTTCTTCCAGATAGACCAGGTATTTCCCGTCGCGGGCAGCGAGATCGAAGTTCGTTTCGAGGGAATTGTAGTCCGAAGCGACATCGGCGAGATGCGTAGCGTACCCCGCGGTTTCCCCGCCCTGGTCCCGCTGTCCGTGAAAAGATTCGTTCCCGGCGACCGCTCCCTGTGCGTTTACCAGCTGACGACGACGTTCAAGAAGCAAAGCCTTGAAATAATCCAAGTCCTTTTGGTTCATCTTTACTTGCTTTTTTTCGGCCATACCGATTTCCTCTCTAAAGGCGTCCTTGATTGGACGCTTTTGCCCCCTTAAAGTATTCTTTTTTATCCAAAACGGTTCATGCTTTGTAAAAAAAATTTCACCGGGAAACGAAAGCGGAAAAATCGTTCCTAGTTTCGCTTTTCCGGAGAAAACTCCGCACCCCAGAAAAGCTCGATCGATTGCCCGGGTTTCACTTCAATAAGCTCGCGGTGATGGTTCAGCACATCGGGTTCGGAAGTCATCGGTTCAAGCGCAACGGAATCGCTGTCCGGCGGCGTGTAAACCTGGATGCCGCGCCAAAGTCCCTTACCTGTCTTTTGCCAGACATCAAGGCGGTTGCCGCTTTTCGTGTCCAAGAGAGACACCGCTTCCCGGTCCGAAGATTCCACGTCAAAGGAAAAATAGTCATTGATGAACGTATCGCCGAGCGGAACCTTTCCGTCAAAGCGAACTTCTTTCTCGAAGCGACCCGTGGGAATATCCGCCGCATCAAGAACCGCCCTGCGGCATTTCGGCAGAAAAAGCGCCAGCGAACCGCGCTTATTCCCGAGCGAAAAATAGGGATGGAATCCTTCCGCGTAGGGAAGCGTTTCCTTGCCCGTATTTTCCACGATGGACTTCACCGAAAAGGAGTTCCCGTCAAACGAATAGACATTTGTTACTTTGTATGTAAACGGAAAGCCCGGATTTCCGTAGAAATCCCGTTCAAGCGAAAGCCTTGCCGACTGTTCGTCCGAAGAAAAGCTTTTCAGCCGCCACGGAAGTACGTTCAGAAAACCGTGAAGCGCATGGGGTGCCCAGCTGACATTGTTCACCAGCCGGTAGGTTTTACCGTTCCAACTCCACTTCGCATTTGCCGTGCGCCCGGGGAAAGGCGAAAGGCAGACTCCCGCATTCGTGTCCGCATGGATTTTCCGAAAAGTTTCCGCATCGCGATAGCCGAAGAGCAAGTCGAGCATCTTGCCGCGAAAGGGAATCCGCCAAGCGTTCAGTCCCGCGCCGAAGCCTGCGAGAATTTCCAGTTCGCAGTCGTCTGCATGAATGATGTATCGGTCGGCGGTTCCAAGCGGTTTCGATTCAAGGGAAAAATGCATTGTTCAAATTCTCCGATTCCTCAAATATAGAATGTCGAAAACGAGCCGTGTCAGACACTAGGACCTGCAAACGTTTCACCACACCCAAAAACAAAAGGACCGCAGCCTTTTTGACCGCGGTTTCTTTTAGGAAGCATTAGAAATTTTCTTTCTTGATTTCGAAATAACTCTGCGGATGTCCGCAGACCGGGCACATGCCGGGAGCCTTCTTGCCGATGACAATATGTCCGCAGTTCGAGCATTGCCAGATGCAGTCGCCGTCGCGGGAAAATACCAGCCCCTCTTCGACGTTCTTCAAGAGTTTGCGATAGCGCGCCTCGTGTTCCTTCTCGATTTTGCCGACCATCGCGAATTTCGCCGCGATTTCGTGGAAACCTTCTTCGCGAGCTTCCTTGGCCATGCGATCATACATGTCCGTCCATTCAAAGTTTTCCCCATCCGCAGCATCTTTCAGATTTGTCGCAGTATCCTTGATTTCTCCACCCATCAGATACTTGAACCAGATTTTTGCATGTTCCTTTTCGTTGCCGGCGGTCTCTTCGAAGATGCTGGCTATCTGGACAAAACCTTCCTTTTTCGCCTTGGACGCATAGTAAGTGTACTTGTTCCGAGCCTGGGATTCTCCGGCGAAAGCCTCCCACAGATTTTTTTCCGTCTTTGAACCTTTCAATTCCATATTTGTCTCCTTGGAAGCGATTGTTACCCGCTTCTCTCTTCAATCTATAAAGAAATTCGCCGAAAATCGCTACCGAACGGCTTATTTCTAAACTTTGGGAGATAAATTACCGGATATTGCGCGTCCTAGCGAACGAATAGACCGCCATAGCGAGAAACGTGACCGCTTCCGCAGCGGGGAGCGCAAACCAGAGTCCAGCCGTTCCGAAAATTTTCGGGAGAAGGAGAAAGCTCGGGATGACGAGAGCGATTCCGCGGAGAAACATAAAACCTATCGCCGTATTTGCCTTTTCAAGTCCTTGGTAGATTCCAATGCCGACTAGGTTCAGCGATATGAAAACGAAACCCGTCGCAAAATAGGGGAATCCATTCATTGCGATGGCATGGGCGTTCGTTCCGCGATCGAGAAAAAGCGTCATCAGCGGATCGCAGAAAAGCGTGCAGCCGATACTCACCAGGATTCCGAGAAAAGCCGCCGCCTGGACCGAAATCTTGACCGTCGCCTTGACGCGTTCCTTACTGCCGATGCCGTTATTGTAACTTAGTATCGGGAGCTGGCTCTGGGCGATTGCGTTTCCGAAAATGAAAACCAGCGGAAAGAGGTAACAGGAGACGCTAAAAGCGGCGACACCGTCTTCGTGCAGGTACTGGATGAACATGTAGTTTCCGACAATGATGGTCGCCGCGATGGCGATTTCACCGATAAAGGTCGGAAACCCGAGCTTCATCATGTAGCAGGAATTTCGAAAGGTGAGATACAGGCTTGTCGCGGAAAGCTTTAGCCGATAGAAGTGCAGCGTCTTGGAAAACTTTAGGAGATAGGTCATGACCATGACAGTCCCGATTACCTGGGAGAGAATCGTGGCGACCGCAGCTCCCCAGATGCCCTTTCCGAGGGGAAAGATGAAAAGCCAGTCAAGGAATATGTTCGAAAGGGCGGAGACGATGTTTACGGACATCGCCATTTTAGGCGCCCCGTCAAGCCGGATGATGAACGATCCGACCATCAGGAAAACGCCTAGGATAGGGAAGAGGAAGATGCCGCGCAGGTAGTCCCGGACATAGGGCCGTAAAATTTCGGATCCTCCGAAAAGCGTGTTCAGCTGGTCCGGGAAGAAGAAAATGATCGCTGCGAGGATAAACATCAAGATGAGCGGAACTATCATGGATTGCGTGACATTGATATTCGCAGCCTTGACGTTTCCCTGGGCGAGATGCGTCGCCGCGACGATGCTCACGCCGCTAGCGAACATCAGACTAGCCGCTGTCGAAAAGAGGAACACCGGAGCCGCGATATTTACTGCAGCCAAAGCATCGCTCGAAATTCCCTTGCCGACGAAAATTCCATCGACAATATTGAAAACAGTCATAAAGACCATTCCGACAAGTGTCGGAACGAACAGCTTGACAAACAGCTGCGGGATGTTCATCTTTCCGAAATTAAGAGAATCCCTATTTGTGTTTTTCATCGTGGGGTCGCAATATAGTAAATTAGAAGCACAAGCCGTTTTCCACCGAACGAAATTTTCGACCTGGCGGAAAACTTCAAAAAGCACAGAGAATCAATACCCGGCAAGCAGATATGTGCACAGGCTAAAATCCTGCGTTGTCGGTTTTGGCGATATATTGTAGAATTTCAGGAGATGGTAAATTTTGGAAGCCTTGATGCCAAAGTTGACATTTTGGGAACCTTCTACCGCCAAAATGGATGTGGCAAGACCGATGATTTTTCCGCCGGAAACAATCGGACCACCCGAATTTCCGTGCTGTACAGCGGCATCGATCTGAAATGTAGATAGGTTTCCACGATAACCGTTCTTTCCCGAAACAATCCCCTTGGTCACCTTCAGATCGGCTCCCTGGTATTCAATCTGCGGATATCCGAATACCAAAATATCCGAACCTAGCACAGGTTCCTTTGTAGAAATCGGGCAAGCGTTCAATTTCGCACCTTTTACCCGGATAATCGCCAGATCCAAAATATCGTCCGAAAATTCTCCAACCAGCTCGTATCCATCGTTCTCCACTTCTTTTCCGTCTAGATAAAGTCCCATCTTGGACATTTCCTTGGTGACATGTGCGTTCGTAATCAATATGTCCGGGGCAATGGCGACAGAACTTCCCGACACCATCGACTCCTTTGCGCTCGACTGTACAAGCTCATCCGGCAATCGATCCTTCATCATGCTGATTTTCATGATTCCTTCCAAAATCACGTTAAAATAATCAGCACCTATCGCCACTGTCGCAAAATTTCCGTCCTTGTCTTTTCCCGAATACAGCAGGACTTTTGCGCTATCGCTATTCTTTACGTCTTGTACTTCCGACACATTGATTGTGTACAAAGTATCGACATAAAGATAAAGCTTCTTGTATTTGTATGCGGTCTTCAAAACGAAATATTTTGGCTCATCGTAATTATAGTAGGAACATCTGCCGTCATAACGTTCCGAATCTTCGCCATAAAAACAGATTGAGGAGGAAAGAATCGGATATTTCCGCGTTCCAAAGTCCCGGGAAGCCAAACTTTTACGTTCAGAAGACTTGTTAGAAAAATACATTCCCCAGCCATGCATTCTCAGTAAATTGAAATAATTCGGTCCGGCTACGAACATGTAGTTCTGCCCGCCCGAACGCCCGGTAAGGACAAGAATCTCCTCGTTATCCCTGTTGTAGTCCGTTTCTATTGTATTCAGTTCGATCCGGTAAGTCGTCTTCTTGTTCAAAAAGACAAAGAGCAGCGAATCGTCCGTCAATGTAACCCGGAGCGAACCGCTTTTCCAGACGGGTTCCTCTCCATCGCAGTATTTGTCAAGATACGGTTTATATTGACAATAAGTATATTGGGTGTAATTCAAATCAAAGTTCTCGGAAAATCCCCAGGAACCCAGCATCAGAAGAAAAAATATAAACCGTTTCATAAAAATTATTGCCCTAACCTTTTTAAATATAGCATAAAAGCCTGCTGTTTTTCAATCAAAACAATGAATGCCGCCGATTAGAAACTCAAGCCAAGGAAATCTCAAAAAAATCGAATTTTTGTATTTAAATTTCAAAAGAAAGGAGATTTCCCATGAGAAAAGATTTCGGTTCCAAGGCGATCATCACTCCGCTTCCGGTTCTCATCATTGCGACTTACAACGAAGACGGAACGCCGAACGCGATGAACGCAGCCTGGGGCGGCCAAAGGGAAGAAAACCAGATAGCAATCTGCCTCGGGACAAGTCACAGGACGACGGAAAACATCAAGAAGCGCAAAGCCTTTACCGTGAGTTTCGGTACGCGGAAAACGGCAACCGTCTCGGACTTTTTCGGAATCGTCAGCGGCAACAAGCTTCCCGACAAGGTGAAAAAATCTGGATTGCACGTTGTGAAAAGCGCCCACGTTGACGCTCCGATGTTCGAAGAATACCCGCTCACGCTCGAATGCAAGCTCCTCGAATGCAGCGCCGACATGGACGGCAGCACATACATCGTCGGGCAAGTCGTAAACACCAGCGCGGACGAAACGGTCCTCGACGAAAAGGGAAAAGTCGATCTGGGAAAGGTCGAACCGATTTCCTACGATTCCGCTGCCCACGCCTACCGTATCCTCGGCGAAAAAGTCGGCAAGGCATTCTGCGACGGAAAGGCATTGCTAAAGTAAATTTCAGCCCTCCGATTTTTTTAAAGCCCGGATTAAACGAGAACGGTCCGGGCTTTATTTTTGCTAATCCTTGATACAGCGGATGGGACTTAGGTGGTGTTTAAAACCAGAATCCAATCCAGCAGCCTGCGAAACTTTCGCAATACGAATATATTGATTATTTGAAGTCATCCTAGGAATCCAATACCCTGTATAAACGGCATCCTCTGTCGGAAGACTTTCAAACCCAAAAATGTCGGAACCGTTTGAAATTCTCCAACCCGTCGTTGATTTCAACGCAGCAGCCAATAGAGTGGAATCCCGATTGCCAATTTGCCCCCTAACAAAATCAAACAAGGTATTCCATTCAGTAGTATCCGGCAAATGCCAACCGTCCGGACAAATTCCTCGAATGGGATATGTAGGTGAACACGATTCCACATTGCCGCACCCTTTGCCGTTTTCAGAAAAAATCGCAGCGGAATCCATCGCAGCGGACCAATGATAAAGACGACCGTACCTTGTTTCGTAATATTCTTCAAGATCTTTCACGGTGTCCGGCATATAGGCATAGTTCAGGTTTTGCGCCATCCAAGTCTGCTCGCCTATTTGAACCATACGATAAATTTGGTCGTCGCGCAAGTCCTTGAAAAAACCGTAAAGTCTTTCATTGTGACAAACTTTTTCCGTCGGATTGAATTTACTCCCGTTACAAAGCGCATAATCATAGACAGAATCCTTAAAGCAAAAATTCTCCGACAGGTCGTAAACCTTTCCGCCGCAGAGCGAAACCGCCGAATCCGCCACACAAAAACTTTTCGCCGGGTCAAAAGGCTTGTTCCCGCAAAGCGCCTTGTACAAAGTAACCGAGTCCCTTCCACAGATTTGCAGGATCGTCCCGTCGCCGTTGTCCGCGAACGAGCAAGTTTCGCCGTCTTTTCCCGCCGATCCCTTTTCCCCGTTGAAAATCACCCCGACTGAATCGCCGCCGCAAACAACCTTGTAACCCGAGCTGTCAACAAGAAGTTCCACCGTGCACGATGTTCCATCTTTTCCGTCAGAACCGTCCTTGCCTTCCGCCGAAACATTTTTCCAAGCAGAATCCGCACAAACAAAGACCGCGTTTTCCTTTTGCGCGAACTTCATCTCGCCCGAACGTTCCGCCGTGCACTTTCCGAGCGAATCCGCAGACGCCACGACTTCCAGCCCGGAAGTTTCCTGCGTTATATTGGTTACTTTCGTCACGTCGTCGCCGCAGGCGGCAAGGAACATCGCAGTTAAAACGGCAAGCACGAAACATTTTTTCATCGGCGGTTATCCTTCTGGGGGTATTCCGGGACGTCTGAGGCAAGATTGTGAAAGCTTCGTTTCAAATATAAGTTTTTCGATCGGATTTTCAAAGTCTTTTCTTTTAATTGTGTCTGATTTTTCGAGAATTGAGCTTATTTTATTATTAAAGGGACAAGAAACATGGGAAGCGGGACATCGTAGCGAACCGGAGGATGACCGTGTGCAGAATCGATTTGCTTAAAAATTTTCTCATCCCGCGTCCCGCTTAACAAAAGAGATACCCGCCGGCGAAGCCGGCGGTTCTTCATATGCGGGCCCTGCCCTAGGATGCCAGCTACGCGTCAC
>CAKUXP010000041.1 GCA_934700345.1 uncultured Fibrobacter sp.
ATGCAGGGCTGCCGCCACCGAAGTACAACTCCTTTTTTAGGTTCTTTTAACCGAAAGAAATTTTTACCTGCTTTTGGGATAAAGGACGGCGCAGGGATTTAGGGAATGTCCCGCTGCCTGCATCCCGCGAATCTTTCCGTTCGCCTGTTCTTGCCTCTCAAGAGACGGGGGCTTTTGGCATGAAGGCTTTTTGCGTTGCCGGCAGTGCTTTTTTCCATTTTCTTTTATAGAAGGCTAGACTCTCTGATTTCGGAAAGAACCCAAGAACCGCCGGAAATGCTATTTTTGTGAAATGGAAATTAAAAGATATGTCTGCAATCCGTTTCGAGAAAATACTTACCTTGTTTGCGATGAATGCTCAAAAAAAGCGATTCTTATCGATCCAGGTTTTTACACGGAATCCGAATTCTTTAGGCTGTCCTCCTTTGTCCAGGAAAACGGCTATCAGATTTCCCGAATTTTGAATACGCACATGCATTTGGACCACTGCGTCGGGAACGTTTTTTTTAAAGCCTTTGGGCTTGATGCGGAATGCGGGCTTGGTGATTTGCCTTTGGTAAAACATGCCGAGGATCAGGCTCGGATGTTTGGACTTGAAATTCCAAGTCCAATTCCCGAGCCTGAGAAATTTTTGAAAGAGGGGGATGAAATCCGAGAGGGAAATATCTTGTTGCAGATCATTGAAGTACCGGGACATTCTCCGGGGAGCCTTGCATTTTATTCGCCGGAAGGATTTGTTTTTTCTGGGGATGTTGTCTTTGCTGGCGGTGGCTACGGGCGAACCGATTTGCCTGGTGGAAATGAAGATGTTTTAATGGACTCCATCCGCAAGCTGCTCCGATTGCCCGGAAAAACCCGGATTCTTTGTGGCCACGGTCCCGATACGACTGTCGCCACGGAGCTTGCAATCTGGAAATCCCGGACGTAATCGGGATTCGAAAGCGTGTTAAAAAAAATTTCGTTTGAAAACGATAGAGTTTTTCTATTTTAAGATTCGAGTGTTTGATTCATAAAGGAGCGTCTATGGGCTTTCGCCTTGCGCTGTTGTTTTTGTTTACCGTAAATGCAAATGCGGCGTTGACTTTGCACATCCAAAATCCTTTTCGGAACGATTCCGGAAAGTCGGAATATATGCTGCATATCTTGGGAGGAGCGGCCGCTAATTACAATCCCGAGTATGGGGAATCTTCTGGAACATTGATGAAAACCGAAGGAAATAATTGGTTCTCCTATACATGGGACAAGTCAATTTCCGATTTTGCGGATTGGCAGGAATTTACGATCAAGGCTTGCCCGAATACTTCCGACAACAACTACAACACGAATAATTGTGTCGCTTGGAACGATTCGGCTGGAAAAACTTTAAGTTTTAAAATGCAAATGCTTTTTGCGACAGACAGCGAAATTTGGTTTTATACGGATGCGAAAGGTTCTTATAAAAAAAGTTTTGTTCCTCCCGGTTCCAAGTTAGTCTGGTTCAAAAGCCCATGGGGAAACAAGGCGCTTCCCCGGATGATTTTTGGGGCGGATTCCGTCTTGATGCGCTTTGCCTATGACGATTCGGCTTCGTGCGGTTGGTTCTACGGGGCGATTTCTCCGAGTGCCCTGTCGGCGAATCCGCTGAAAAACGCCTATTTTGAACGTTTTCACGCATCTTACCTGACATTTCCGAAAGACGGGGTTGTGGATCTGTCGGCGGCTTTGAAATCTGCCGATACGGTTTTCGTTGATGGCTTGACCGGAAAGGTGGATTCGAAGATGGGAAGCCGCGGAGCGTGTTTCGATTCGACGAGGACCCTTCATGTTTACAGCCCGTGGCGGACAAATTCCACATACAAGGACAGCCTTCTCTATATGGAAGTGGGAAACAATATTTTGAACAATGCCAATGCGATGGATTCTTCGGGAGAGTTTCGCCACTGGTTCCGGTACGATTTTTCGGCGGCAACGGCTCGCAACCAAACTTGGAATTCAAAAGGGGCGAAAGTCCAGTTTTTCCGTCGGCAGAACGAATGGCCTCAAGTGAAGTTTTTTGAAGACGACGAGCGCCCGCTGATTTCGGCGCTTTTCCCGCAAGGTGTCTATGAAGCTTGGGTCTTTACCAAGAACGGACGAATGGAAATTTCCTTTGCGCCGACAGAGCAGAGGGTTGTCCGGCTGATGTCTCCGTGGGACAATATGGCGCCGGCGCTGCTTGTCGAAAACGATACGATTGGGATGGGACCTTTTTCGGCGGATACGTGCGGCTGGTACGAAGCGACTTACTACCGCCATGCGCAGAATTTTGAAGTTCTCTTCCGGCAGCGTTTCGGTTTTGAAATGTATTCGTCTGAAGGATTGAAGGCTGGAGGACCGATTTCCCTGGATTCCGTTTTTGCTTTTGGGGATACCGCCTGGGTGACGCCTTATCCGACGTTGATGAGCGCTCCTCGGATTTCGACAACGTTTCCCGGGCGTCTTGGCGTCTGCCCGAGCCTGAAAATTTCGGCGATGCTTGTCGATTGGGCGGGGGAAGATTTTCCGGACTCTATCGATGTGGATTTTGGCGGAATCTATGACGGAAACAATTTTACGAAAGCGACCTACTTGGATTCGGCGGGAAATCTCCAGACGAACCAAAAATGCCAGGGACATGTGAAAGGGATGGTTCAGGATACGCTTGTAAACGGGAACCCTGCTCGCGTCGATTCGCTTTCCTATCCGTGGGGACAGTGTGCCGCTGCGCATGAAATCGAAAAGTGGTTTGTCCCGGTTGAAGTGGCGATGGACAAGGCGGGGAAAGTCTATACCAATGCGACGTGTCGCGATATCGATCTGTCTCTCGATGCGGAAGGCTTCTGGCTGGCGGACATTTCGGAGTCGCATCCCGACGGCGGATTTTTTCCGATCGACGATTTCGAATATCTCGATTCGGCAAAGACGGTCAAGAATCCGAAGTTTGACTGGAGCGAAAGGCTGAGTACAAATAATGGCAAACATCATAACTACAGCTTTGCCATGAAAATTTCGGCGCAGTTCCAGTATGTGAAAGGGCAGTATTTTGAATTCCGCGGCGACGATGACGTCTGGGTGTTTATCAATAACCGGCTGGTCGTCGATATCGGCGGTTGCCATTCCCCGGTGGAAGGCGCGGTTGATCTGGATTCGCTAGGGCTTGTCGAAGGCGAAACCTACCCGTTCCGCATCTTCTTTTCGGAGCGAAACGCGACCGGTTCGAACTTCAAGATGCGTACGTCCATCAACCTGGAGACGGAAAAGACGTATTATCCTGTAGAAATTCCGATGAAGGATGGGACGATTTCCTATGAGATTTGGCAGATGATTGCGGACAAGTCGCTCAGCTGCGATGTTTCGAGCGTGACAAAGATTGACACGGTTCCGGCTGCTTCGATGTTCCTCTTGAAAGGCGGAAACTTGCCGTTCGAAGGCGTGACTTTGGGACCGGGCCTCAATTATGGCGGAATCAACGTGAACGAGACGATGTCGGGATTTACGATTGATACGAGTGTGATTGTCCGGTCGAGAACGCTTGCGCCGGGCTCATACGTACTGTATTTCTTCCTGGCGTCCGATCTGTCGCAATCGTCGAAGGTTTCCTTTACGGTGCCGGAATATCCGCTGCCGAACCTCGTGTTTGCGGATTCCCTGTGGAATGAAATCGACCCGGATACAGTGAACCTCGGAAGCTGGGCGTTTGTTCCTTACCCTGTCTATGTGATGGCTTACTATATGGGCGCATCCTGCGATTCGGGCTGCGACGGCGCGCTTGAATTCTTGACTTCGGATTCGCTTGCGTTTTCCGATGAAAACGGGAATCTGATTGATTCGGTTCTTCTGGTAAACGGTCGTGCGAAATTCTATACAATGGGTTCCGCGACGGTCAAGGACGGTTCGTTCGGAGTATTCGGAAAGACCTTTGCGGATACCGCTTACTGGCATCTCATCAATCTGGAAAAGCCGCCTGTGCCGATTCCTTCCGGCGGTGAAATTTTTGACCGCGATGGCGACGGTGTCGCAGACAGTCTCATGCTTGCTTACGGAGAAAAAATCGTCGATGACAACGTTCCCGATTCTGTGGCGTGGGCTTTTGGCGATACGGTTCCTTACAAATTAAGTCGCAAGGATGTGGAAAAGTACAGGACGCTCGATTCCCTGATCGTGCTCAAAAAGGATTCGCTCGTGCCGTTCCTGTTTACGGGAAACCCCGAAAAGAAAGCCTATCTGGGCAGCTATTCGTCGTGGTTCAACAAGGCTCTGACGGATTCCGTGACCGGGGAGACGGATACGGTTCTCTTCCATGTGACCGGAAAAATCCGCGATAAAGTCGGGCCGGTCTTGACCGCTGCGATCGTCAAGCCCGAGAACGAGAACATCTACCGGCTGTCGCTTGTGTTCAGCGAAGCGATCGATACGAACAGTTTCTCGATGGATTCCGTTTTCGAATTTCGCGCGTGGCGCGACGGTTCGGAATTTTCGCGGGGGATTTTCCCGGTGTCCGCGAAGAAGGAAACGGCCCGGTATGAAGTGCTGTATTCGAACAAGAACGGCGTCTTGCCTTCGGTGGGCGACAGCGTGCGGATCGCTCCGGGGCTTTTGCGCGATATGTCGGGGAACTTTGCGAGCAAAAATAACCGTTGGGTCCGCATTGTCGGTGAACAGGTAATTCGCATCGAGTCGGCGACGCTTTTTGACCAGAGCGCGGAACGGGCGGAGGCGTTCAAGGATTCCTCTACGCTGATTCCTTACCGGATTCCCGCGGGGCAGCCGTACAACAAGGCGGAAAAGTCGCTCGGGCTTCCCGGATTCCTGATTCGCTACGACTTGAGCGAGCTTGTTGTTTCGAGCGGTGCGGACAAGGAGAAGGTTTACCTGAGCTACGAGGCGAACTTCTTTACGAACCTGGGGGCGTTTGTCGGTTCGAAAAAAGGTACGGTCCGCTGCTCCGACGGTATCTTTGGCGGTGACTGTTCCACAAATTCGGGAAACATTTACCTGGGCTGGAATATGCGCGCAAAGTCCGGTCGCCTGGTCGGTTCCGGGGCGTATGTCGCCCTGCTCAAGATTAAAATCGGCGTCCTCGGCGGAGAATCGCAGAAAAAGGATGTTTCGCGGAGCTGGGGAATCCGCCGGGTAAAGGAATAGGGAAAATTTTATCAAAAGGCATTAATTGACCGGATGAATTTTGATAGATTGTTGAAAGAGACAGGGCGGTAGGTCGCCGCCTGGAAAAAAAGAAAGACCGAATTGAAGTGTCGCTTATATCAATAAGCGGCATTTTTTTTTGGAGAATTTGGATGGAATTGGTTACTTTGTCTTCAACTTTTTACGATAAGCATCTAGGGCATTCCGAAAGCGAACATTTGCCATTCCTTTTAGAACGAACGGAAGGTTTGGAAAAAACTCCCTTTGCTGAGTTCTGATGGGAGAGTTCCGGGAGTTAAATTCAAATTTTAGGCAAATAAAATAAAGTATATTTGATTTGTATGAAGAAAAAATACCAAAATGAAAAAGGGTTAACATCTATTAGTTTGTTTTCTGGTGCGGGCGGATTGGATGTTGGCTTTGAATTGGCAGGTTTTAATTCTGTATTTGCAAATGAAATTGAGCATAATGCAGCGGAGTCGTGGCGCGCAAATCGCCCTTTGCATACAAAGGTAATGTTTGAAGGGAATATAATGGATTATATTTCCACCTTATCCAAGTATAAAGGGGTTGATGTTCTTTTTGGGGGGCCGCCTTGTCAAGGATTTTCTGTTGCTGGAAAAATGGATCCAGGGGATGAACGTTCTAAAATGGTCTGGTTTTTTATGGAGGCGGTAAAAAGAACGCTTCCTAAAGTATTTGTTATGGAAAATGTTGCGGCTCTTGGAACTTTGGCAAAATGGGAAAATGTTCGTAAAGGCATTATAGAAAAGGGGCAAAAACTTGGATATGAGATTTCTTTTAAGGTACATCATACTTCAGATTATGGAGTTCCCGAAAAAAGAGATCGTGTCATTTTCATTGGAGTAAAGCAAAATTTAGGAAATGTCGGATTGTTTTATAAAAAATTAATGACTTATAGAAAAAAACCGCAAACTGTTCGAACTGTGATTTTATCTGCAGGTCTGTATGGAACTATGAATAATCCTCAAACATGTACAGCGAAAGTTTCTTTAGCAAAACATCCTGTGATGCGTCGATCACCTTATGCGGGGATGTTGGTTAATGGTGCTGGGAGACCAATAAATCTTGATGATATTGCCCCTACATTGCCGGCTTCTATGGGTGGTAATAAAACTCCAATTGTAGATGAAGAGGCTTTGCATGATTTTAAACGGCCTAACTGGTTCTACGATTATCATTCCGGTTTAGTTAGTGGAACCGTGTCTCCGCTAACATCTAAAGTCCCCTCTACAATTCGTCGGCTAACGATAAAGGAATGTGCGGCTATACAAACATTTCCCATAGGGTATATATTTTGTGGAACCAAGACTCAACAGTATAAACAAATTGGAAATGCTGTTCCGTGTCGGTTTGCAGAAGCTATTGCCAAATCGGTACGCGATGCGTTCTTAGGAGAATGCTGATGGCCTTTGAAGTTGACAAATCTGACGCAATGAAGTTGTTGAATGAATCGTACATAAAATGTCAGGCAAAACCTGTGGAAAATTGTTTGATAAAACCCGTAATAGATTTTGTTTTGGATGGCGAAAACTGCTTGACTTATCGCTATATCATGCTGACAAATATACTGGCAAAAGCGGTAGAACCTAGAGTGGACATATTGTCTTTACAGGCCGGGGATTCTTCTACAGGTGCGTTTGATGCGAGATCTCTTGCGTCGAAAGTTGTTTATCTTTTTCAAAAGACAATGCTTGGAAATGTTCTTGACGGGGCGAATAGCGACCCTTTAGTGAATAAACCGGGGCGTTATTTGAGATTGGATAAATCAAATGCGGCCGCAAAAGGCAATCCGACAACGGCACTTCATATGCTTTGCGATAATTTGCCGAAAATCAAAACAAAAATTGATGCTACAAAATGTATTGATTATATAGTTTCTCTTTTAATAGAAAAAAAGACGATTTGCGATGCACAGCGAGTTATTTTGGAACAAGCTTCTAGGAAACTGAGCGTATTTCAAGTTCGTGAATTTATGAGTGCTTTGCTTGATAAATGTTTTGGTGGAACGGCTTTGGTATTAGTTGCGACTGCGCTTTGTCAATTACAATATAAGGAAGATGACTTTCAAATTATCGCTCATCCGGTAAATCAGTCGGGTTCTTCAAAACGCCAATTTAGTGATTTGGATGTACTTCGAAATAATACTCCATTTATGGGCATAGAATTAAAGGATAAACCTTTTTCGGCTTTGGATGTTGAAAGAGCCGCAAATACAGCTCATAAGGCTGGAGTGGCGAGCTTGATGTTTGTGGCCGGTCGCCAATCTGCGTTTGCTTCTCAACCTCCGACATATTTTAACAATACGCGAGAGGATTACGCGAAGAAAGGCTTGTATATTGGGGTTATATCTGTTGATTCTTTGATGGATGTAATTTTATCGAAAAATATTGGATTAAATGCAGAGCATATAATAAGTAACATCCGAGAAACTGCAGAAAAAAATGGCGCGTTGGAAGCCCAAATTTGGGTATATCAGTATATGGCGAAATATATTAACGAAATCATCTAGCTATTAAAATAGCTCTTACAGCGGGTACTTTTCCTTGGCCGCTTCAAGCTGGTTGGACGCGTCTTCCCATTTGGCGAAAAGCTCTTCGGTTTTGGACTTGGAGGCGGAAAGCTCTGTGGCGAGCTTTGCTATCAAGGCTCCGTCCGATTTTTCGGATGCCTCAAGGAGTTCCGCTTCTTTTTTCTTCGCGAGTTCTTCGGAAGTCTGGATTTCCTTTTCGAGCCGCTGGATTTCCTTTTCGATCGGTCGGACGATTTTTGCGCGTTCCTCGATATAGGCGGCCCGGGCTCGACGGTCGTCCCTGTTTTTTGAAACTGCCGGAGTCGATGCTTGGGACTTTGCTTCGGCGATGACAGATTTTGTCATACCGTCTTTTTCTTCCGCCCAACCGATTTTTTCCAGAAATTCCCGGTAGGTGCCTTCGAATGCGAAGCATTTCCCCCCGTCAAAGACGATTAACTTGTTCGCAAAAACCTGGAGAAGTTCTTCATCGTGCGAAACGACGATGGCCGTTCCGCCGTAATCTTCGAGTGCGTCGATCAGGCTTTCGATGCTTTCCATGTCGAGATGGTTGGTCGGTTCGTCGAGCAGGAGCAGGTTGCACGGCGTCGCGAGGATTTTTCCAAGCAGGACCCGGCTGCGTTCCCCGCCCGAAAGGATGCGGATTCTCTTTTGCGAAGCGTCGCCGCTGAACATCATCAGTCCGGCGAGACTTCTCGCCTTGCCGCGTTCCGCACTCTGGACAGCCGACTGGATTTCCTCTTCGACGGTGTTTTCGAGGTTCAGACGGTTGATGTTTGTCTGCCCGAAGTAATTCATGAGGATGTTCGGGTTGAGCGAAATGCTCCCGGAGACAGGCGAAAGTTCGTTTGCGATGAGGTTTAGGAGCGTTGTCTTTCCGCGTCCGTTCGGCCCGATGATCGCAACGCGGTCGCCCTTGAAAAGTTCGACGGTCAAGTCCTGGATAAGGGTCGGTCCGCCGTTGAAATGAAAGTTCAGATCCTTGATCTGGAGCATCCTTTTTCCGGGAAAAGGCGCTTCGTTGAACGAAAATTCCAGGTTGCGCTCGTGTTCGAGCCGTGTCGCTTCGCCGAGACGTTCGACCGCCTTGATTTTGGACTGGACCATCGCGGCCTTGCTCGCCTTGAAGCGGAATCGGTCGATGACGCGTTCGAGCTGTTCGCGCTTGTGTGCGTCGTTTTCCTGGGTGCGCAGGGCGACTTCTTCTTCGGTGCGAATCGTCTCCTTGAGCTTTGCCACCGTGCCCTGGATTTTTCGGAACTTTTTCCGGTGAATCCCCACGACATGCGTGCAGACTTCGTCCATGAATTTCCGGTCGTGCGTGATGAGCAGGATTTCGCCCTTCCACCCGCGCAGAAAGCGGGAGAGCCAGCGCATCGATACGATGTCGAGATAGTTGGTCGGTTCGTCGAGCAGGAGCATGTTCGGTTCGCTCGCGAGAACCTTGGCGAGGTTCAGCCGGATCTGGAAACCGCCCGAGAGGAGCATCGGGTCCTTTTGCATGGAACTTTCGTCGAATCCGAGGCCGAAAAGAATCGCTTCGACGTGGTGCGTGTCGAGCCAGCCGTCTTCATTTTTCTTGAGGACGGAACAGGCTTCTTCGTGGACGGTCGCATGCGAAAAGGCGATGTGCTGTTTTAAATATCCAAGCGAATAGTTTTTGGGAATATCGATTTTTCCGCCGTCGAGATATTCCTCGCCCAGGATGATTTTGAAGAGCGTCGATTTGCCGGAGCCGTTACGCCCGACGATTCCCACGCGTTCCCTCGGCGCGACGAGAAAACTCGCGTCGTTGAAGAGTTCCTGCGTCCCAAACGATTTGCAAATGTTCTGAACCTGAATCACGGGGAAAATTTAGGAAATTAGAAGCGTGGACGTATAGGTTTAGGGATTAGGGATGAGGGATTAGGGAATAGTCCGCGGACGTTTAAATTTTTGGGATTAGGGAACAGGCAATGACATATTCAGACTCGGCGTGGCCATGGGGGTGGTTGCAAGGTAGGGGGACCTTGGCCTTCGCAACTCGGAAAGGTCCCCCTACCTTGCCCCGCGCCGGGTAGGCGTATCCCAAATCACTTTTTTGGGCGAATTTCCGAAAATATCTTGACGACGTTTTTTTTTCTTATGTTTGAAATGTAAGGGAATCTCACCTTGCTTTTTACCATAAGGAAAGAAAGATGACTAAAGTAGAATATGCTAAGAATTTAGAAAAACGGCTTGGTGAGCGTTTTAAAATTTTGCCTAATGCGGATAATTCGGTGCTGCTTAACTACCAAGGAAAAGGAGAAAAGTTCTCTTTCTCTTTTTCTTGTCGTTTTTTTACAACGTTTGATGATATAGAAAAAGATCTAAAAAGAGGAGAGACTCTAAGCTTTTGGATTGCGCAATTTCAATCTCAAATAACAGAGAATTTGTTGATAAATGCTATTGAGGCGTTATGATTACAATTGGAGTTACGAAAACGTTTTACCCTGTGGGACAAGGCGGTTTTTATTCCGAACGGATTTTTTGTGATGGGACGCTTTGTGAATTTGTCTATGATTGCGGAGCCGTTAACAAAGGGGAATCAAAAAAGGCTTTTCAGGAACGGATGGATTCTGTTATAGGAAATTCTGGGATTAGTCAAGTGGATTTTTTGGTAATCAGTCACTTAGATGAAGACCATATTAACGGGATTTTGAATCTTAAAAAATATTTGGAAGGTCAGGGTGATGGTACGCTTTTTATTCTTCCTGATCCAACGCCGCTTGATTTGTTGCTGTTTTTTGAAAGAGCATCGGAAGTTAGTATTGATTGGTTCTTGAATGAAAAACGTTTATTGAAAATCTCGAAAGGGGAAAAGTTTGAAAATTCTGATGCAGTAATTCTAAATGCAGATTTAGCTGGAAAAACATATAGCCATAAGCAATTATTTTCGGTGAATAGGGAATTGTGCTGGAGAATAAAGTTTTACGTGGATTCTTCAAAGTACGAGAACAGATTGTCTGTCGAAGATGTGGAACTTATTCATAGTGTCAAAACATTTGATGATTTCAAAAGCAGACGAAAAGAATTGAAAAATGTGTACAAAAAAGTTTATAGAGGAGTGAACGGCTCTTCTATGGCGATGATTTCTTTTCCGATGGTGGGTAAAAAAACTGGAGATGGGGGTCAGGATTGTTTTATGACATGGATGAATGGGGATATCTGCCTGAAAACGAGAAAAGAGCTTTCCGACATAGAAAAGCATTTTAAAGAAATTGAATATGCGAATTGTGATTTCCAGATTCCTCATCATGGAAGTCATCACAATTTGAAAATATTGCCAAAAATTTTTAGAAAAATGCGAACTTATATTAATGCAGGAAAGGACAATAAGTATGGGCATCCGTCCGGAACTATTTTGAAGATGAATGAACTTGAGGGAATAGAGTGCCGTTGGATAACGGAAGAAGATAAATCTGTCATTCAGCATGAATGGTGGACTTTTTAGGAGGACAACATGAAGAACATCCAAAAATTATTATGGCTTTTGATTTTTAGCTTAACCGCTTCGCTCTATGCGGCGAATTGGAATGGCTCAACACGCGTGCCGGAAAGTACAAAGAAAATTGACGGCAAAACGTTCTATGTGATTACGAGTGCCGAGGAACTTGCCTGGTTTGCCGCACAGGTGAATATGGGAAAGACGACCATTAATGCGCAGCTGGCGAATGATATCCTGTTTGGAAAAGATACTTCTAGCATAACCAGCACGGTGTGGACTATGATTGGCAAAAGCAGTTCTGCGCGGTTTGCGGGAGCTTTTGACGGGCAAGGCTACGTTGTTTATGGCTTGTACTTCGGCAATCGCGAAGCTGAAGGATTTTTCGGTTATGTTGCTAAAGAAGGTGTTGTGAAAAATTTGACATTGGTTTCTGCCGATGCAAGTGAGAAAAAACGCAGCGGCGGTGTGGTGAGAGGAGGAATTGCTGCGGTTAATTATGGAATTATCCAAAATTGTGTAAACAAGGTTGTTAGGCTTGCTAGTGTGATTCAGGGAGAGTCGGGAAGTAGTTATGTTGGATATGTGGGCGGGCTTGTTGGTAAAAACTATGGGGAAATCACTAAAAGTCAAAATTTTGCAAATATATATTTAGGGGATCTTATTTGGCCGGGAATTGCTTACTCCGCAGGTATTGCTGCGTATAATGAAGGAACAATTTCGGAAAGTTATAATTCGGGGGCCATCTACACTCATGTGGCGCGGATGAACTATGTCGGAGGCATTGCGAGCCATAATGCTTCATCGGGTAAAATTACTACTAGTTACAATTCTGGCATTTTAACATCCTTTTATAATAGAACCTATTCTGGATACAATCCTGGTGCCAATAATGGGGGCATTGCCGGGCTGAATTCAGGTCTAATTGAAAATGTTTACAATGTGGGTAAGGATTCTAGCTATGAAAATATTGGAGCCGTTTATACGGGCGGCATCGTCGGTGTGAATACAGGCGCAAGTGCGGTGGTGAAAAATGCCTATGTCGCCGTCACGCACATTTATGCGAAAGGTTCGTCTTCTTATAGTGGAGGCGTTGCCGGATCCAATAACGGTTCCGCTCAAATTATCAATGCCTATTATGACGGTTCGATATTGACTGGGGTTGTTGCGGTGGGGCAGCAATCTGCAACGGTGACGGATGTTGGATCAAAGACTACGGACTTGATGAAGACGGATGGGTTTGTCCGTATCCTCAATACGGCAAATGAGACGGAGGCTTCTAGCGGGGTTTGGGGCCGAAAAGGAAACTATCCTGTTTTTATCGACGCGTCCGACATTTACTTCTCCATCCGGTTCTTCGACTCGGACACGACGCTGCTCGATTCGCAGTACGTGCAGTACGGCAAGACGCCGAGCTACAACGGAACACCGACGAAGGCCTCCACGGCGCAGTTCAGCTATGCGTTCGAGGGCTGGCATGTGGAACCCACCGCCGCCACCGAGGACTTCGACTACTATGCGGTCTATTCGGAGACGCTCCGCTCCTACACGGTCCGCTTCCTCGACTTCGACGGCACGGAGCTGCAATCCTCCACCTATCTCTACGGCGCGACGCCCGGCGTCTCGAAAGTCCCGACCCGCGCAAGCACCGTCGCTTACGACTACGCGTTCTCCGGCTGGACGCCCGCAATCGACACGGTGAAGGGGCCCGCGACCTACACGGCTCTCTACGACTCGTCGAAGGTCCTGTACACGGTCACGTTCATGGACGGAAGCTCCGTCTTCGCGACTGTTCAGGTACCCTACGGCGAAACGGCGAAAGCCCCGGGGACGCCCTCGCGCGAAGGCTACAAGTTCGTCGGCTGGAACGGATCGCTTTCGAACGTCACGGGGAATATGACGGTTTCCGCGCTCTTCGAGGAGCTTGTCTATCGCGAGGTGGTCATCGACCGCGGGGACGACGGCATGGACACGGTCAAGGTCGAGGAGGACGAATGGTTTACGCTCCCCGAGGCCCCGGAGAAGCCCGGGCACACGTTCACGGGCTGGTACGGCCCGGACGGAGACTACCTCGGCAAGGCGGGCGACACGGTGAAAGTCTCCGCCGACATGCGGATCGAGCCGCGCTACGAGGCGAACCTCTACAGAATCGCGTTCGTGAACGGCTCCGACACCCTGCAGAGCGGGAAAGTCGCCTACGGCACGCTCCCGTCCTACACAGGAACGGCTCCGAGAAAGGCCTCTTCCGCAAAGTACACTTACACGTTTGCCGGCTGGACTCCCGCAATTAAGGCGGTGACGGGCGATGCGGTTTACACGGCGATTTTCGATTCGACCCTGATTCCGCAGATTAGCAGTTCCAGCTCAAGCGCGACGTCCTCTTCGAGCGGCAAGTCCAGTTCGAGCGCGGCCTCTGGCTCTTCTTCGAGTTCCGCGGGGGAAAATTCCAGCAGCTCGTCCGAACCCTCCGACGCCCTCGTAGCGAACTTCCCTTCTCCCGCATGGAGCGTCACCGTTTCGGGCAGGAACTTCCAGATTCACGCCGCACCGGTCGGCAAACCCTATGCGCTCTTCGACCTGCAGGGAAAGGTTCTCACCAAGGGCCGCATCGAAAATTCGGAAATGACAATTTCCGCGCCTCGGTCAGGGAGCTACATCGTCCGCGTCGGGGAACGTTCCGTTCGGGTGAACGCGAAATAGCTTCGTCTGAAAGGTTCAACGTGGATTTCAAAACGAGGAGTTGCAAAATGGCTTATACATTCGAACTAGGAGAAAAGTCCCTTCAATCGATTTTGGACGACTATAGCATTAACTGCTCAAACGAGGCGTTAAAGTATTACGCTAGCCTGCCGGATTGGGAAACAGCCTTAGAGGAGGCTGGACGGTTCCGTTTCAATGCTTCCGGGAGGTGCCACGACCACCAGTACCGCATATATCGTATCGTAAAGGAACAATTTTTGGACGATTTGCGTGAAAATTCGGCGGAGATTCAAAACAGTGCAAATTTTGAAGAACTGTACGACAACATCGAAAGGTTCTGCAAGAAAAATGGAATCGGTGAACTGGCCGTTTACGATACCGCCCTGCGCCTCGGAGCGTTTTTGGAAAAGCACAAAGGCGGAAGCTTCAAGCCGCATGAGGTCTTTTTGCACAATGGAGCCATGAAAGGCGCGATGGTCCTATTCGGGAGAAAGCTGCTGGCGAGGCCGTGTAGCCGGATGCCGTTATCTGAATTTGCGGAACTTTTCCCGAACAAGGAAGCCTGGGAAGTGGAAGAAATCCTCTGCATCTACAAGGACAATTTTTAAGGGGGGAGACGATATGGAAAATATTAAGAATTTATCCCTAAATAATATTGAAAAATTCGCAATGCGTTGCTATATTTTGCGAAAAAAAAAGCGAGGCGC
>CAKUXP010000042.1 GCA_934700345.1 uncultured Fibrobacter sp.
GACTTATGGAACCCCATAGACAGTGTTATTGGTACCACTGACACCCCTTACGGATATTTGACCTTCTGCCTGACCCATGGCTCGTCTTATGGTATGGTGGCAGTAGAGGATTCCCTGTATGTGGCGAACACGACGGCTCTTTTGAAATTTCCCCTAAGGGATTTGGACGTTGTCATTTCGGACCAGAAATCTTATCCATCGGTGAAATAAAAATTTTAAAGTTTGCTTTCATAGGAAAAAGGCTGTATCATAGCGATATAAAAGAGGCAAGGCATAGGCGCAGTTGTCTCGCCATAGTAAGATGAGGATATATTAGGCTGGATGGCTTTTATTTTTTCTTTACGGGAAAGACCTTTTTGTTGAAAAGCCTTATTTTAAAAGAATGAAATATACCTTTTTCCTTTTCGCCTTTTGCTTTTGGGCTTGTTCCGATAACGCGTCTGATGCGCCATTAGATGAACCGTCTTCGAGTTCCTTTGCGTTTCAAGGCGAGTCTTCGTCACACTTTGAAATTTTCAGCTCCGCAGAGGCATTCTTATCATCTGCCGGAGAGTTGTTTTCGAGTGGCGGAGGCGAATCCAGTTCTTTGGTAGCCTCTTCAAGCTCTGAATTTGATCCCGGTTCTAGCGCAGTCGTTTCGTCGTCGAAAACGGGGATTTCTTCGAGCGATGTTTCGTCGATTTCCAGTTCTAGCGCAACCCTTGCCTCTTGGGATGAAATCGTCTTGCAGGCGGATTTAACTTCGGCCCAGCTTCAGCGAGCCGAAGAATTTCGCCGCGTCGTCGTCGATTCCGCGGGGAGAACCCGCAACGCCGTCTATGTCTATAGGCAGACGGTCGGAGATTTCTCTTCCGCACCGGAAAAGCTCGCCGCCCGCATCGCGATCCTCGGATTTAACGATGTCTATCTGAGTCCGGGAAAATCGCTCTACACAAATCCGAACGAATGGATCCGGACATTTATCCGGACGCTCTCGGGGTATGGAATCGATGTCCATGCGCAGCGATTGCCCGTCACCGGGAGCAGCGGCCTTGAACTTTTGACCAGCGAAAGCGCAATCGACGCCGAAATCGCTCTCGTTTCGGGATACAACAGCCAGGTCGCTCCCGACGAAAGGTTCGCGGGGCTTTCCGCCGACATCGAAGTCCATACGATAAAGTCAGGCTTTTCCTATACGTGGGACAAAGGCGCAAATTCCGATACGCTGCTTCGGATGGCGCAAAGCGCACTGGAATATGCGGGGAAGAAGCTCAGGAGCGTCGATCCGAATTTAAAGCTTTCCGAAGCGATTGCGATGCCCTACGACAAGTATTACAACGAAGGCAAGTTTACCAACGGAAGCTCGGGACATTTTCTAAAATTTTGCGACTGGGTGATTCTGATGGACTACTACACAAAAGACACCCAGCTTCAGCGGTATGCCCAGGCGAGCTTTGGCAATGCGACCAAGAATGCAAGCGTAAGCGTCGCTTTGAAAGTCAAAGGTTCGGGATTAGACGCTTTCCAGGACTGGGAAACGCTTCTGTCTTCGCTCCAAACTTTGTTCGAAACTTCTATCGGGTATAAAAATCCAGCGGGCTTTACGCCTTTCCGCGGTCTTGATTTTTTCACTTACGAAGGCTTGGAGAACCTCTGGTTTGAGGGCTAAGACTCCGGTTTTCACGGGGAAAAAATCTTTTTTGAGGGGGACAGTCAATCTGATGTAAACTCTTACACGGACATTGGCGTTTTTTTTTTGAAAAAACTTGCACTTGCTGTGAAAAGTGATTATATTTCTTTCGTAGAGATTGTTCCAAAATCACTGAGAAGGAGTTGCCGTTTGTCCTATCCTGTCCCTGAAACCTGGAATGTTTCCGGTATTCTGTCGAATAACGGCGTTCCTTTTTGCCAGGGAAAAATCGAAGCTTATCACAGGCTTGCCGATGGGACTTTGGACTGGATGGCGGAATGCGGCATTGGCGAAGACGGCTCTTTTTCGTTGGAATTTTCCTCCTATATGTTCCAGAAGGGAAATACTTCCATCGATCATCCCGATTTGGTCGTCCGCCTTTTTAATTTTGCCGGGAATTTGCTGTGGGAGTCCGACACGTATGCGGCGACGGAAACGCCTTTTGTGTTGGGAAAAATTGACATTTCTAGAGCCTCTGCGGACGATGTGTGGTGTGTCGAGGGTTTTGTCTTTTACAACTCGGCGACACCTCGAGATTCCGGGACCGTCTTTGTTTATGATCTTTGGAATGGACTTTCGACCCTCCTCTCGCAGGCATCCTTGAATGCCAAAGGCTATTTTTCCTGTTCTTATTTAAAGTCGGCGTTCCAGAAGCAGGGCGCTACAAGAACTGCTCCCGCTCTTCAAGTTGTCGTGCGCGATTTGCAGGGGAATTGCCTTGCCACCTACGATGTCCCGAATCCTGTATCGGTACGCCAGGTTGTTCGAATTCGCCTGGATGCGGTTCCTGAAATCTTGACGAGCGATGCTTGCCGGGTCTTTGGAAATATCAGGAATCCTCTCGGTTATCCCTTGCAAACCGACCTCGAAGTCGCCGCCTTCTGTCTGTATTATCGGGAATCCGCCGATAGCTCGGGCTCGAAAATCGGCTCTTTCGAAAAAGTGATGCTGGGGATTCCGGTCCGTCCCGACGCATTCGGCCATTACGAGATTGCCTATAACGCATCGTCTATTCCGCTGGGGTTAAAACTCGACAGCAAGATTGCCAAAGGAAAGGACAAAGCTTCCCTTTTCGCCGAGGTTCATTATAAAAACGGCGGGAAAGGTGACAGCGGTTCTAGTTCTAGAAGTTTCTATTCGGCTCCATTGGTTTTCAACGGCCAGTCTGCTCAGGAAATCAATTTTGTCCTCGACCTAGAAACCGACAAGCCGATTGAGTCGGAGTTTGAACGTCTCGACAGCATCCTGAAAATCTATTACCAGACGGTTGTCTCGTACAAGGAAACGATCAAGGTTTCTCTCCAAGATAGAATTTCTGAATTTCTGGATAGCGTTACCCGGTTCCCCTTGGTAATTGGACGCGAAGATGTGGATGAAGCAAAGGCTCGGACCTATTTTAAATCTTTCCAGATTGCGCACGAACTGGTCGATTCTGTCGAGGGACTCCGGGGGGCGATCGCTTCGGGAATCGATCCGGTGCAGGAAAGCGTTTCCATTTGTGCCGCCTACCTTTACCCTTTGATACGGAACGCCAAGGTCATCGATGTTTCGACTCTTTTGGCGGCAGGGCTCGATGAATGCAAGAAGGTCATTCAAGAGGCTGTCTCGGCGAACCTCATCAGTTCGAAGCTTTCGGCGGACGAGTTCAGGCTAAAAATCTGGAACTACCTGCAAAAGTCCAAAAATGTCGCGACAGAGCAGGAAAATATTTTTTCAGCGTTCTTTGTCTTTTACCTTTTCCTTGCCAAGGAATTGGAACTGGAGTCGAATGAATACGCAAATGCCGGTTCCATCAAGAAAAATGGAAAGGGGGGACGTCCCAAGCTGACCCGTTTGGGAGAACACCAGGAACGTCTTGACAGCCTTCTCGATCTGTTTTCGGATTGCGGCTCCTGCTACCAGGATTTAATCGCTTTTCTCCAGGAAGATTCGTCGATGTTCTCCTCTGCGGAAGTCGAGGATTTGAAGTTCCTGATCGACCTGTGCGATTTCTGCAACTGGTATCCCGATCTGGTCGTGAGCGCCTATACAGTGCTGCACAAGGAAAATTCTCCGTATAAGCCGTGCGCAAAGCCGGATTCCCAGGCTTCGGAAGATGATTCGCTCGGCGTGTGGAAGCTGGAATATCTGCTGAAATATGGGGATGTGTCGGGAAGCGATCCGAATTTTTGGGGTGAGGCGATTGAAAAGACCGCTGAGCGTTATGCTTGCTGGTGCCGAGAGATTTCGCTTGCGCTTCCCCTGGATTTATTTCCCGGTACGTCGGCAAACGAACAGAAACAAATCGCCATTCGTACGTTGAAAGAAAGGCTTCGGGCAAAGTTTCCGCAGGCGGAGTTGAAATTAAATCTTTCGGAAGCTTTTTCGTCGGATGATTCCGAAAAGCCGTGGAAAGTTTTGGTTTGGAAACTGCAATCGGAACCGTGGACTGATTTTGACCTGAACGCTTCCGACCTGAAAGTATTCCTGAAAAAATCCGCGGCTGCCCATGCGCAGGATGATAGGATTCCCGAAGCGACTGCAAGCGAGGATGAAAAGGAAAAGATCCGGACATTGCAGCGTCTTTTCCGCTTGACGAACGATCCGCAAGCGATTGCCTACCTGGTCCGCAACGATTTTGATTCCGCATCGAAAATCGCCCTCTCGGACGAAGAAAGTTTTGTCGCAAAACATGGCCTAGGCATGGGAGACAAGGAACTGGCGACAAATATCCACCGTCTCGCCAAAAATTTTGTTGCAAACGCCACTCTCGATGTTGAACGTTACCACGGCAACCTGAATGAATCCGATAATGCGATTCTGTCACTGCCTCGTGGATTGCAGAATGAATCGTCTCCGATGCAATCCAGAAGTTCTGGGCGAAATGCTCGCTCGGTTGGAAACAATGTGGCGAAGCGTCGTCTGCAGAACAAAGACTATGCCAACTGGAAAAATCTGTTCGGGCTCATAAACCGCAATTCGGGAATCCAGAACCAATCGATTTTAAGCCCTTCGGCGTATTTGCTGGACCTGCTCGAATTCTTGAAGCAGGGACAAGCCTACGCCAAGTTTATTGGTCGCCGGCCCGATATTCTGGCTTTGAAAATGACCAAGGCAAACGCCGAAGTCTCGCTTCCGACCATCGATCTGGCGATTGAACTTTTGGAAAGCCTTATCGCTAAGAGCTCGGCAAACCAAAAGGCGCTCCCGCTCTGCAACCAGACTCCGGAAAAGGCAACGGTGGAAGATTTAAGGGCGAATCCATGCCTTTGGACTGCAGAAGTCTCGGGAATGGATATTGAAACGATCGCGATGAAGGCTCTTGGCGAGAAAATCTATCCGATGTCGCTCCCGCAGAATTTTGACCGAATGCGGGTATCGGAAATATTCGCCAATCTTTCGTTGGATGAATCCTCCGTTGCAAGAAAACTGCGCAAAGTGGAAACGGAAAATGCCTGCGAGGATGCTTGGAAGGCAACGCTTTTGCTGAAAGGCTACGCTCCAGAACTTCTGTCCTCCGATCGGAACGAAAATCCGCAGCCGGTGTGGGAACTTTGGGGCTTGACAGAAAATGACAATGAGGGACTTTTCTTCCCGGATAAATCTCGGCAGATAGAAAGCAAGGATCGCAAGTGGCATCGGGTTTTAAGTTATTTGGCATTTGTCCTTGACCGCGCCAGATTGACTTACGAGGAATTTGCGGAGATATTGACGTCGCCTGTGTTCGAGAATTCGGGCGTGGCGGTCCATGCGGATTCCGAGTCGTTCCAGCTTTCGGATGTAGGCGGTTACAGGATTCTCTTTGCGGCAAATGCGGACGAAGAAGACTTTTTCTTCAAGCTCTCCGTCTTTGTCCGTCGGCGGATGGCGTTTGGCTGGAAGATTGACGATGTGGCGAAAACATGGAACTGTCAAGTCGATGAACTCGCGGAAATCCAGGAACTGAAAACTCGAATTGAATTGTCTGTTCAGGAAGCCGCTGTACTTTTGGGAAAATGTTCCCTGACAAGGGATGCGCTAAAAAAGCTTTTCCCGATAGATTCGCTTTTTGATGCTTATGCCGAAGAGGCTTTTGCGAATGTTTCCGCGCTTGATTTTGCAAAGAAATGCGACAAGCTTCTATACTCACTCTCGGTGGCGGCGAATGTCTGTCTGGGAATGGATCCCCGGGATGCCGTGCTCCTCTTGCAGGAATTTTGGAAACCGACCGAAGAGCGGTCTCTGGTTTTGGCTTTTGAAAATGGCCTGCAGATTTTGTACCGGTATGGCCTTTGGATTGCGGAGAACGCGCTTTCCGTAGAGGATTATCTCTTCCTAAAACGCATCGGTTTTCCCATTGAATGGGGCGACAGAAAAAATTGCCATGCGACCCTCGACGAGTTGGAGCTTTTGCGCAATTCGTCTCTTTCTGTCGGCGATTTGAAATCGCTTCTTGAACCGCAATTGATTCCGTTTGCAGAATCCTCTTCTTTTGCCGTGGAACTCAATGCGAATGTACGGAAGTCTTTGAAAGAATTTGACGGATTTGATTACGAAACCGCGATTCACGGACTGTTGAAAACATTGGGCAAAGAAGATGCAGAGGAAATTTTTGACGCGTGGAAAAATGATTTTGAACCGGATGTCGGCGGAAAGTGGAATGCCTGCCTAAATGATTTACTTCGATTCGTTCCGGTGCCATCTTCTTCGTGGAAAGATGTCTTTGTCGAGGATGAAAGCGGAGCCGCATTCTACAACGCGCTCCGTGCTGAACTAGCCTTTGAAAGGTCGCTCTCCCTCATTGGCGAGAAATTCTCGATGACATCGGATGTTGTCGCGAAACTTTTTGAAAAACTGAAAGACGACGCTTTGGATGATCTGACGGAATGGAAAAATTTCGCAACGAGGGAAAATATCACGTCGGTAGATGATTGGAGTGAAAACGATGTCGCTCTGATAGAAATTCTCTGCAATCGGATCGTCCGTTGTTCCGCGCTTTACCAATTTACGCAGTCGTTGGATCTTGGCTTTGAATGGGATTGGAAAAATCTGATTCCTCCTGCCGAAAGACGGGTGCCGAATGTTGGCGAATCGGAAGTCGAAGTAGAAAGTACTCCGTATGGCTTGTTTGAAGATGTGCTTTGTGCGTTTGCCGCATCTTCCCGAATTTTGGGCGAAGTTTACAATTATGGCGCGTTAGAAAATCTTGACGCCTCGGATGAAAAAATTCGGATTTCGAACGAAGCCTTTGACGCGATACTTACGGCTTCTGGAATCGATTTCGAACGGGATGGAAACAGCCTCGCGAGAACGTCATTAGGAATGAATTCGCCTTTTGCATGGTGCCGTTTTGCGGAAATGCTCTCCCTATACCGGAAGACGAATACGCTCCCCGCGGATTTGAAAAACTTGCTGGATGCAGACGATGCTTCGTATTCCGAACCTGCCAAGACGTTTGAGGAAAATCTAAAACTTTCACGCACCGATTCGGAATGGAACCGTTTCATCCAGGGTGTGAACGACAAAATTCGGCAACGGAAACGCGAAGCCTTGGCGGCGGTGGTCTGCAACGAATCACAGATGCCGGCGACGGCGGAAAACTATCCGGCGGTCTTTGTCGATGAAAGCGACATCTATTCTTACTACCTTCTCGACGTGAAGATGGAACCGGACATGGCGATTTCGCGAACGGTCCAGGCGGTATCGTGCATCCAGCTTTATGTGCAGCGGGCGCTGATGGGTCTCGAAGGCGGCTACACGCTGAACGACACGCAAAGGGAACAGTGGGAATGGATGAAAAATTTCCAGGTCTGGGTCGCGAACCGCAAGGTGTTCCTGTATCCCGAAAACTGGATAGACGGAGACCTGCGAAGCGACAAGACTCCGTTCTTCAAGGATCTTGAGGACCGCCTGGCCGAAGTCGGCAATGATCAGGATGCGATGACCGAGGCTCTCGGCGAATACCTGAAAAAGGTTTGCGACACGTCCGAAATCGATATCGTCGGAGCCTGCAAGCAGGACGGCGGAAGTGCCGCGGGCGTGCTCTATACTTTGCACATCGTGGGCCGCACGCGGGGCGAACCCCACACTTACTATTATCGCAAATACGAGGCGACCGCGCTATACGGCGGAAATTGGACTCCGTGGGAAGAAGTGCCTGTCGAAATCGACGGGGCAGCCATCCAGCCGGCGATTCTTGGCGGACATTTGTACATTACCTGGTTGCAGGTCGTGCAGGGCCAGAAGCAGAAAAAGACGGGAGAATCGGGCGGAAAGCAGGCTGCGGTTTCCGTGGAGTATTACGCCGAGCTGCGACTGAAATGGACGGCTTTCACGGGGGCAAAATGGACCGGCGTAAAGGTCGGGAAGCAGGCCGTCTATGATGTGTCCGAAAACCAGCTTGATTTCATATTGGGTGAAAACGAAAGCCTCGCCGAACGCTATTTTGTCATCGATGTCTCCGATAATTCCGATGCCTTGAATTTGCAGGTTTGGCGAACGTTCCCCGATTTTGTCGATACGCCGCATGTGGTTACTGTTCCTGTGGCGAATTCCTCGCCGATGTCTGGCGATGTCGAAGGCTTGGATAACGCTCCAGCGACGACCTATATCCTAAAAACGGAAGTTTCGCGCGAATACAGGGCAGACCAGCGGATAAACCACATCGGAAACTTCTCGCTTGCGCAAGACGGTTCCGATTCGGCGTCGAATCAGGTCGAGCCAAATACCGGAAATCCGATTGCTTTCACTTATGGTGAATTTGTGAAAAATCATTCTCCGGCGGGATGCCGCCTTGTAGGGAACCTGTTCCATAACGCGGGCGGTTCTCTGGTCTTGCAGGACGGAACCAAAATCTTTGGCAATACGCGAGGCCCGTTCAAGCTGCTGTCCGTGAACATGGGATTTATTTGCCACGAGGACAGGCCGTTTTTCTATATGGATTCCAAGGGAGTCTTCCTAGTCCGCACCGTTTCCGGTGACGGCGGGTCGGGGGCGAACAGCATCCCGAACTATCACGTGGAGATGGTTTCCAATCCTCAAGCGGGCGAGTTCCGCAGGCGTTTTCTGCAGGGCGGACCTAAATGGCTTTACAACCGCGAGACAGAAGCTTTGCCCGTCTCGGACAGCTACTATTATTCCTATTCTTACTACAACTACTATTTCAGCGTCTATCTCGGCTACTACACGGCGGGCGACTGGCAGGCCTGGGATTTGTCGCAGACGCTGTTCGAGCACGGTTATTTGCCGGGCAGCGTCGTTGCAGAACCCTATCCGTCTTCGACGGTCGATTTCTGCTGGGGTTCGGCGACTTCCATCTACAACTGGGAACTGTTCTTCTTTGTCCCGATGCTTTTGGCGGACAGGATGCTTGCCGAGCAGAATTACGAAGCGGCGCTGAACTGGCTCCAGTTGGTGTTCGACCCGCGGATAGACCTCACTCCCTACGAACGGACAAAGCGTTTTGTCCGGGAGCTTTCGAAAGGGGCCAGGTATTGGAAGTTCCTGCCGTTCTTTGCGAACCCGGATGCCGACCGGTCGATCCTTTCGGAACTGTCGTTCCCGACGCCTTATGATGCCTTGCCCGATAGGAAGGCCATCCAGTTGCTGATAGACCGCTGGAAGAACGATCCGTTCAACCCGCAGATGATTGCGCGTTACCGCCCTGTCGCCTACCAGAAATATGTGGTGATGAAATATCTCGACGCCCTGATCGGCTGGGGAGACCAGCTGTTCTCGCAGGACACGACGGAATCGGTAAATCTTGCTGTACAGATGTATATTCTCGCGGCGGAGATTCTCGGACCGAAGAGCGCCGAGGTTCCCGACCCGAAGAACGCCACGGCGTTCACCGTGCAGGAGCTGATGGCGAAAGGCACGAATGTGATGAACAACGCGTTCGTCACCTACGAGGACACGATGCTCACGGGCAAGAGCCGCGAAAAGGAGACGCCGCAGCGGCTTCTGCCCGGCTGCACGATGCAGCTTGCGCATACGACGGGGATGATGTTCTATTTCAACGTGCCCCGCAACGAGACGCTGGCGGGCTACTGGGACACCGTGGCGGACAGGCTCTACAAGATTCGCAACAGCCTCAATATTGAAGGCGTAAAGAGAACCCTTGCGCTGTTTGCGCCGCCTATTGACCCCGCCCTGCTCGTGAAGGCGAAGGCGAACGGAGTTTCCATCAGCGAGGCGCTCGCCGACGCGTCGTCTGCGTTGCCGTACTACCGCTTTAAAGTGATGGTCGCCAAGGCGATAGAGATTGTTCATGACGTGATGCAAATGGGCCGCGACCTGCTGGACATCCTTGAAAAGTACGACGCCGAATCCCTGGCCCTGCTCCGTGCGTCGCACGAAAAGACGATGCTCGCGCTACAGAAGACCGTCACGGACATGGACGTGGCGGAACTCGAAAAGGAACTCGAATCCGTCGAGACGGAACAGGAAAATGCCGCGGCGGAGCGTGCGGAACAGGAGGAATATTACAAACCGCTGAAGCTGGAAGAACAGTACGCTAGGTTCATGGAAAAAGTCCGGAAGGTGCAGGAAACGGTGGAGAACGTCAAGAAGGCGGCCTCCGTCGCCTACAAGATCCCCGACCTGGACATCGGCGCCATCGCGAACGGCCTGGGCGGACCGTCGTTCAGTGCTCTCTCCGCCGGCGGTACAAAAATAGCCGAGAACCTGGTGAACGAGGCCGAGAGCTACGCCTCCCGTTTTGTCCAGCGTCAGGTCTCCGCCGCCAAGATGAAGCTGCAGGCCGAGGCGGAACGCCGGCTGCAGGACTGGACGATGGCGAAGACCGAAAAGGCGAACCGGGCCAAGACGCTCGAGAAGAGGAAGACCGTCGCCGAGATCAAGATAGATTATGCCAAAAAGCAGGTGGAAAAAGCGGAGCGCGAAGCCGAGCTCAAGGATGAAATGTACGAGCACCTGTCGGAAAAGTACACGAACGCCGAACTCTACGGCTGGCTGAAGAAGGAAGCGGGCTCCGTCTATAAGTCCCTTTTCCAGCTGGCTGTGAAGGTCGCCCGCAAGGCGGAGAAGTGCTATCATTTCGAGATAGGCGATACCGATATCGACGCCAAGTCGTCAAAGACGTTCATCAAGGGCTGCGGCTCGTACTGGGACGGCCTGCACAGCGGTCTCCTGGCAGGCGAGAAGCTGCTTGCCGACTTGCACGTGATGGAAGTCGCCTATCTGGAAAACGACAGGAACGAGCTGGAGATAACGCGACCGGTGAGCCTGTGGGAATTGAGAAATAGACAAAGTTCTAACGATTTAGGTTTCCCACAAGAACCGTTAACGACGTTACAAGACACTGGAGCGTGTGAATTTACTATTCCTGAGAAATTATTCTCTTTAGATTTTCCAAATCAGTATTTTAGACGAATTCGGGATATTCGAGTTGAGGTTGTTGCGTCAAACTATACTGGTCACTATTTAAATGCGCAATTATCTTTAACAGAAAACTGGTTAGACTTGAAAGAAGACGGGACCAAAATTGGAAACCGAATAGGAACACAAACGATGGCTACAAGTACAGCACATAAAAAAGCAGGAATGTTTGATTTCCGCTTTGGTTCTGACAAGTTCCTTCCTTTTGAAGGTGCTGGAGCAATAGACTCTAAATGGTCTTTGACGATTAATGGCTATAAAATTACTGGAACAGGTGTAAATAGAACAGGTCAAATTTTAAACCCTAAAGATATTGAAGATGTGATTGTTCATATCAGTTATACCGCCCGTATGGGGAAGACTCGTTCACAAGGAGGGACGAACTAATGTTGGTCAGATTCTTTATTATTTTGATTACTACGTTTTTTTTATTGTCTTGTGGAGATAATGATTCTAAAAATTCTCCGGTTAGTCCGGAAATAGAAGAATCCTGCTCTTCCTCCGAAATAAAGAATTTGTCCTCGTCGTTAGAGAGTTCGTCGAGCGGTGTACCGTCCTCGTCGTCGTTAGAGAGTTCGTCGAGCGGTGTACCGTCCTCGTCGTCGTTAGAGAGTTCGTCGAGCGGTGTACCGTCCTC
>CAKUXP010000043.1 GCA_934700345.1 uncultured Fibrobacter sp.
CTTTGCAAACTGTTCGCGCGTGAGTTCCATGAGGAAATTGTAGAACATTTATCGCGTTGCGTCAACAGGCTCTAGATTGTTGAAATTATCAAATTCAAAATTATTGTTATTCGGTGATAAATAATCAAAAGTTATTATTGAGGGACCGTTGATGTCTTCAATGTCTCTGCTTTCTTTTTCGGCAAATTGATGAAGAATGATATGACCATCGTCATTGTATTTCCACCATTCTTCTTGTCCGTCTTGATTGCTTGCATGGATGATATTTCCTGAACTGTCGTATTCATACCATGTTCTCGTTGCCCCCCCCGCTATAAACAAAGCTTCTTCCGATACTGCCGTTTTCTTGCCACTCTTGCAACCTGCGGATTGGTTCTTGTTTATAGATTAAATTTTTTGTTGAATCGTAAAGTCTAAAATCTGTTGTATCGCCATCATAGATGTTTATGTATATGGTATCGCGATTTATAAGAACTGAATTTCTAGTTTGACTATATTGAACGATTCCGGTTTCGCTATACTCCTCGTGAAAGGTAATTGTATCGCCTTTTTTGCATACTTTCTGTTTCTTTAATCCTTTTTGATAAAACTCATTCCAACATTCGATTGGGCTGTCATCTTGGTAAATGCTTTTGCTGTAGATAGAGTCTCCTTCGGAACTATATTGATGTTGAGTTTTGTATTCAAGTGTTCGTGTAGAATTTTCATCAAGAAAGTATCTTGTATAGGATGTTTCGTTTCCCTTTTTGTCGTATGTCCAAAACTCCTCATCGAAACCGATTGTATCGCCTTCAACACATTTTTCTTTTGTAGCAAGTCCTTCAGGTTTTCCTGTATTTGTGCCGAAATTTTGTAAAGTATTAGTTTTGTACTGAGTACAATGATTTTCAACATGAGGGTCTTTTCGATAAAGAAGAGAATCATTTTTGTCCCATTTCGCTATAAAACCGTCTGAGGCTTTTAATACGCTTCCATTGGCATTATAGCTTATCCATTCTTCGTACCTAGTAGAAGGGTTTATTTTGTGAATAAAACGACTATGGACGTCAAACTCTTCGATGTCTTCTAACGTAACCCAGCGATTTATGGATTTGCCATTTACTTCAAAAGTTTTATAGATAGGTTCTGCATTGGAAAACGTTAAAAGTGACAACAAAAGTAAAACTGAGAATTTCATTTGGATGCTAGATTCCTTCCTTTTGTTCCTTTAAAAACAAAAGAAGCGTGGGTTTGTTTGGCATCCTTCGGAGGTTCTGCAAAACCTATCACAAGATACAAAACAACCCACGCCCATTTCTGGACGTGAGCGTTTGTCTTCTTATTCCCTTGTGATTTGAAATTTTGCAGATTTCCGAAGGGGAACAAGAGCAAAGCTCTTTATGTAAAATTCGAATAGCCTTTTTTCGTTATAAAAAATCTCCGAATAAAATGGAACTTAACTAAAATATAAAAAAATTGACCCACGACAAAAAGACGCCTGCTTGCGCAGGCGCCTGTTGCCATGAGAGCGTTTCCTGAAATCAGGTATTGCTGAAGATTTGGAATCCGCTGTAGGCTTCTTGTCCGTGCTCGCTCGCGTCGAGGCCGCGGAGTTCTTCCTGTTCGCTCACGCGGAGACCGACGGTCTTCTTGATGAGAAGGAAGATGACCGAGGCGCCGAGGAAGCAGGGAACCGCATAGCAGGCAATTCCCAAGAGCTGCGTTCCGACAGTGAACTTTCCGGTGATGTCGAAGATGCCCACGGCGAGCGTTCCCCAGACACCGTTTACGAGGTGGACCGAAAGGGCGCCGACCGGATCGTCAAGGCGCAGACGGTCGAACATAAAGACCGAGAACACCACCAGCACGCCGGCAATCGCCCCGATAACCCAGGAGCTCATCGGGCTTACGACATCCGCTCCGGCGGTAATCGCGACAAGTCCTGCGAGACATCCGTTGAGAGCCATCGTCACGTCGGGTTTTTTGCTGATAAGCCAGCTGGTAGCCGTCGCGGTGATGATACCCGCTACGGCGGCGAGGTTCGTTGTCACGAGAATCCACGAAGTCGCTTGCGGATCTCCGGAGAGGGCGGAACCAGCGTTGAATCCCCACCAGCCGATCCAGAGGACGAATACGCCGATGGTCGCTAGCGGGATGGAGTGTGCCGGGAAAGCATAGACCTTTCCGTTCTTGTAACGTCCGAGGCGCGGTCCGAGAATGATCACGCCGGCAAGAGCCGCCCAGCCGCCCACGGAATGGACGAGCGTAGAACCGGCAAGGTCATGAAATCCGAGATCGTTCAGGAATCCGCCGCCCCATGTCCAGCTGCCGACGATCGGATAGACGAGCGCGACGTAAAGCGCGGTGAAAATCAGGAACGAGTTCAGCTTCACGCGTTCCGCAACCGCCCCGGAGACGATTGTCGCGGCGGTCGCTGCGAACATCGCCTGGAAGAGCCAGTCCGTAAAGTAGGTGTAGTGTCCGTTATACGAACTGCCGAATCCGCCGTCGGGAACATGCAGCCCGAAGCCGTCGAATCCGAATACACCGGGAATGCTGAACGCATCCGGATACATTACGTTGAAGCCGAAGAAGGCGTAGAGCGTAATGCCGATTGCGGGAACCGCGAAATTCTTGAACATGATGTTCGCGCAGCTCTTTGCGCGGCAAAGTCCGGACTCGACGCAGGCAAAGCCTAGTCCCATAACGAACACGAGAAGCGCGCATCCCATGATCCAGATGTTTTCCGACAGGAATGTCGAATTGGCGACTTCCGTTTGGAGTACTGCTAAAGTATCAGCGTTCATGAGTCATTCCTCCTTTATCCGATGGCCGCAGGACCGGTTTCGCCTGTGCGGATTCGGATGCATTGTTCCAGGTTCTCGACGAAGATCTTGCCGTCGCCGATGTTGCCCGTGCGCGCTCCCTTGATAATCGCGTCGATGCACGGTTGCACGAATTCGTCGTTCAGCGCAATCTGCAGGCGGATTTTCTTGAGCAGGTGCACTTCGGTTTCCGTGCCGCGGTATGTCGAGGTGTAACCCTTCTGCTGGCCGCAGCCGAGAACGTTCGTGACGCTCATCTTGTAGATTTCCGCCTCGTAAAGCGCTTGTTTCACGCTTCCGAGCTTTTCCGGTTGGATGTATGCTGTGACTACTTTCATTTTGATCTCCAGTAAAAGCCCATACGAGCTTCCGTTTTGCCTTTAAGCAAAAGCTGTGCCAAACTGAATCCTGGCGGAAATTCAGCGAAAATCGCCTTCTGGAAAATGTGAAACGGAAAACTAAGACAAATTTGTCTGTAAACTTCAACAAAAATGTTGTTTTTTTTTGTACGCAAGGAATGGGAAATTATGCCGAACGGCTTTTGTCGCAAAGCGGACCGCTTCTCTTAACGATCGACGAATCCCCAAGCTCTAAGCTCCGGAATCCGTCCTAAAAACTAATCCCTAATCCCTAGAAACTTAAACGTCCGCCTTTCTAGGCTCTCCAGGCTATGCCATAGACGGTTCGTTCTAGATCCTAAGTTCGAAACTCGATCATCACCGCCGAAAGAGCGCTTTCCTTGCGGCTTCCCGAACCGGGAAAATCGATTCCCTGGCCTCTGGTCCAGGCGATTCGGGCTTTTGGAAACTTAATTTGTACGGTATCGAGCGTTTCCTTTGCGAGGCTTTTGGATGTCCAACCGCTGAAATTCGAACTGGCGAGCAAAAAACCTCCGGACCGGAGAATTTCGGAAATCTCGGCGACGAGGTTCTGAAAATCCGCCTTTACCGAAAACACTTTTCCCCTGTTTCGCGAAAAGCTCGGTGGATCCAGTACGATTCCGTCGAAGCGGATTCCCTTGCGCTTGCACCATGCGACATATTCGCGGGAATCGCCGCGGAAAAACTCTCCGGGAAGAATTTCTATCCCGTTCAGGCGGAAATTTTCCCGTCCCTTTTCCAGGATTTTCCCGCTGATGTCTGCGTTCACGGCCCGCTTTGCGCCGCCGATTCTCGCGTGGACGGCAAAGGAACATGTATAGCTGAAAAGATTCAGGATTTCCTTTCCGCGGGCCCGGGCTTCCACGTCTAGGCGCCCGTCTCGCATGTCCAGAAAAAGCCCCGGGTTCACCGTGTCGAGAAGATTTACCCGGAAGAGCGCGTTTCCTTCGCGGACAACCGTCTCCGCGTTCTTTTCGTCGCCGATTTCCATCCTCATTTCGGGATGTTCAAGAGACTTTCCCGAGGGAGAAAGGCGAAATTTGGAAACCAGAAATTTCGGTTCAAGAGTGCGGCTTACCGCCTCGACAATTTTTTGTGCAGACGGGAGCAGTTCCGGGCCGAAAAACTGGAGCTGGAAAGCGTCCGCATACCTGTCGAGCGTAACTCCCGGAAATCCGTCATCGGCACCGTTTACAATGCGAAAGGCGTCCGTTAGGGAAAAAAGGCCGGAACGCGCGGCCAGCGCCTTTTCAAGAAGACAGCAGAATCGCTTCATTTGGCAAGCGCCCTCGGAAACGGCTTGTCGAGGAAAAGACGTTTCGAAACAATTTTGTTCAAGGAAAGGCTTTCGCACGCAGAAATCATGCCGGCCAATATAGATTTTTAAACGGAGCTTTTCTAAATTTTTACCGAAATCCTCTCGGAGAAAACCATGAACATTCCGGAACCGACCAACTTTATCCAAGACATCGTCGCAAGCGATCTCGAAAGCGGCAAGCGCAATCATGTCCTCACCCGTTTCCCGCCGGAGCCGAACGGCTACATCCACATCGGGCATGCGAAGAGCATCTGCCTGAATTTCGGTACGGCGAAAAAGTTTGGCGGCAAGACAAACCTCCGCTTCGACGATACGAACCCGACAAAGGAAGATACGGAATTCGTCGATTCGATTTACAATGACGTCCATTGGCTGGGATTCAACTGGGAAGAACCCGTCCACTACGCAAGCGACTACTACGATAAACTCTACGACTTCGCGGAAGAATTGATCAGGCTGGGCAAAGCCTACGTTGACGACCTTTCGCCCGAAGAAATGAAGGATTACCGCGGAAACGATGCCGGAAAGCCGTCAAAGCCTTCCCCGTATCGCGACAGGAGCGTCGAGGAAAACCTGGATCTTTTTCGACGCATGAAGACCGGCGAATTTGCCGACGGCGCAAAGACTCTCCGCGCAAAGATCGACCTCGCGAGTCCGAACATGAATATGCGCGACCCGGCGATTTACCGGATTAAGCATGCGACGCACCACCGCACAGGCGACAAGTGGTGCATCTACCCGATGTATGACTTTGCCCATCCGCTTTCCGACTGGATCGAGGGCATTACGCATTCTATTTGCACGCTTGAATTCGAAGCGCACCGCCCCCTCTACAACTGGTTCCTCGAAGCGCTCTCGCTGCCAAATCTCCCGCAGCAGATCGAGTTCGCGCGTCTCAACCTTTCCTACACGGTAATGAGCAAGCGGAAACTCTTGGAACTGGTTACGAGCAAGCGCGTCATGGGATGGGACGATCCCCGGATGCCGACGGTCTGCGGCCTCCGCCGTCGCGGCTATACGCCGTCTTCCATCCGCGAGTTCTGCGAACGTATCGGCATTTCGAAAGCGGACAGCATGGTCGATATCAACCTGCTCTACTTTTGCATCCGCGAAGAGCTGAACAGGACCGCGCAGCGAGCCATGGCCGTCCTAGAACCGGTAAAGGTCGTTATCGACAACTGGGAAAGCGGCAAGGTCGAGAACGTCGAAGTGGAAAACAACCCCGAAGACCCGAACGCGGGAACGCGCAAAGTCCCGTTTGGCAAGGAACTTTACATCGAACGCGAAGATTTCATGGAAAATCCGCCGAAGAAATATTTCCGGCTGAAACCCGATGGCGAAGTCCGTTTGAAAGGCGCCTACTTCATCAAGTGCACGGGCGTGGAAAAAGATGCCGCCGGCAATGTGACGACAATCCATGCGACCTACGACCCGGCGACCAAGGGCGGAGACGCTCCCGACGGAAGAAAGGTCAAGGGAACGATCCAGTGGGTCTATGCGCCGACGGCCATCGATGCGGAAGTCCGCCTTTTCGACAACCTTTTTTCCATCGAGAATGTGGGCGACGTTCCGGAAGGCAAGGATCCGCTTGACTATCTCAATCCGGAATCCCTCGTCACGAAGCAGGCAAAGCTCGAACCGATGCTCGCCCACGCGACTCTCGAAGACCGCTACCAGTTCATGCGGCTTGGCTATTTCTGCCTAGATTCTAGGGATTCCTCGCCGGAACGCCTCGTGTTCAATCGCACGGTCGGTCTCAAGGATTCTTGGGGAAAGGCGCAGGCGAAACAATAGTTTCTGGTTACAGCCGTAAACGTTATTGCCAAAAGGCCGGAGTCTTGGCGCGGGTAAATTAAGTAATTTACTATATACCAAACACTCCCCCTTACACTCCTTCCGAGGTTCTCCTTTTCTCGGAAGGAGTTTTTTTTCAGCGCAGAAGGGAATTTGGGAAAGCCCCCGGAAAAGTTCCGAAAGGCTCTTGCTCTTGGATAAAGTCCAAATTGTATATTGTTGCCTGGATTTTTCAAAGAGGTTGTTTTTATGTACGAGACATTGGACAAGGTAAACGGTCCAGAAGACGTCAAGAAGATGGCTGCCGGGGAACTCGAAAGCCTCGCCGCGGACATCCGCGAAGCGCTTTTTAATCGGCTTACCAAGATCGGCGGGCATTTCGGTCCGAACTTCGGGTCCGTCGAAGCGGAAATCGCGCTGCATTACGTTTTCGATTCGCTGCGGGACAAGTTCATCTTCGATATTTCGCACCAGAGCTATACGCACAAGATGCTCACGGGACGCAGGTCCGGCTATATCGACGATTCGCATTTCAAGGACGATTCGGGCTACACGAACCCGAAGGAATCCGAACATGACCTCTTCAATGTCGGGCACACTTCGACGTCCATTTCGCTTGCGACGGGAATGGCCCGCGCCCGTGACCTGCTCGGCGGAACGGAAAACGTCATCGCCTTTATCGGCGACGGATCGCTTTCGGGCGGAGAGGCTCTCGAAGCTCTCGATTATGCGGGGTCCGAGCTGGATTCCAATCTGATAGTTGTCGTAAACGACAACGAGATGGCGATTGCCGAAACCCATGGCGGCATCTATAAAAATCTCAAGGAGCTTCGTGATTCCAAGGGAACCTGCGCGAACAACATTTTCAAAGCGTTCGGACTGGACTATGTTTACGAGGAAAACGGCAACGATATCCGGAGCCTTATCCGAATTTTCAAGGCGGTCAAGGATTCCAGGCATCCGGTCGTTGTCCATATCCATACGCAAAAGGGCAAGGGCTACCGATTCGCCGAAGAGAACAAGGAAGCATGGCACTGGTGCCTGCCGTTTGACAGGGCGACAGGAAAATCCACGGTGGATTTCGGAAACGGCGAAAGCTACGAATCCCTGACGGCGGACTATCTCGTCAAAAAGGCAAAAGCCGACCCGAAAGTTCTGGTCATTTCTCCTGCCATGCCGATGTCCGTTGGTCTCGGACCCGACAAGCGAAAAGAACTCGGCAAGCAGTACACCGATACGGGAATCGCCGAGGAGCAGGCGATTGCGATGGCTTCCGGGGCGGCAAGGCGCGGGGCAAAGCCCGTCGTCGTCACCAACGCGACATTTTTGCAGCGGACCTACGACCAGATGGCCCAGGACACCGCCGTAAACGAAAACCCGATAGCGGTCATCCTGAACTATTCGGGATTCAACACGCTGACGGACGTTACGCATCTAGGCATCTACATCAATGCGATCTACGGCAACATCCCGAACGTGCGCGTACTCGCCCCGACAAACAAGGCGGAATATCTCGCCATGGTGGATTTCGCCATCGAGCAGAACGAACATCCGACCATCGTGCTTATCCCGGGGAACGGCGTCATCGAGGACGGTCGCTTTGCCGACAGGGACTATTCAAAGGTCAAGTTCCGCATTGAAAGGAAAGGTTCCCGCGTGGCGATCATCGCTTTGGGAGACTTTTACCAGCGGGGAGAAGAGGTCGCCAAGATGGTCGAAGCGGAATTAGGGATTTCTCCGACGATCGTCAATCCGAGATTTGCAAGCGACATCGACAGGGAGACGCTCGAAGCGCTCAAGCGGAACCACCAGGTCGTTGTCACGCTCGAAGACGGTATTGTCGAAGGCGGATTCGGGGAAAAGGTTGCCGCGTTCCTTGCCGATTCGCCGATAAGGGTCAAGGTCTATGGGCTTGAAAAGAAGTTCTATGACAGGTACGACCCGGAAGCGCTTCTCGGGTCTCTCGGCATCACCGCCCGGGCGATCGCCGCGGATGTCGCAAAGCTGCTCGCCGATACCGGAAATGGCTAGGGAAGTCGAGGATAGGCTGGCGTTGCGAGTTTTTTCCGTGTTGTCTCGCCGGACAAGCATTCGACGAGATGCAAACTTTCGGAAAATCGGTCGAAAAGCGTTTTTTCTAAAAAGTCCAGGGGAAAATCCCTGAGATGCCGTAAAATTTTCTAATTTTGGCTCAAAAATTAAACATCATTTACCGAGGTAAACCATGGCTGAGAACGAACAAAAGGAAAAAGTAGAAATCAAGACAGAAACGGCTGTACCGGAAGCCGCTTCTAAAAACGAGAAAAACGATTCTGCGAAAAAATCCGCTAAGAAGCCTCGCCGTCGCCCTGCCGGCAAGTTCGGCGCTTCTTCCAAGAGCAAGGCTCCGTTCTCCGACACTCTCGCCGACCGCTTTGGTGAAGCCCTTTCGAACAAGCTCAAGCGCGGAATCGAAGACGATATCAAGCGCAAGCTCAAGGCCGCTCAGTCGGATCCTGCCGTGCAGCGTGCGAGCGCAAAATTCGGCAAGTAATTTTTTGACCAGCCGGTTTGGAAATCCTGCGACGCCTCGCGGAATTTTTTATATTTTATGATATAAAGGTGATTTAAAATGAAGTCGCATGTTCTTAATTTATTAGATTTTCTTTCTCAAGAGAATGTAATGTTCTTTATTCCGCCTTACCAAAGAAACTACACATGGGATAATGAACAGTGTAGAGTTCTTTGGGATGATGTTCGCCGAATCGTTTCTGATAATTCGGAGCATTTTTTTGGAACAATCACCTTTTTTCGTGAAAAAGACTCAAATCTAGAAACTTTTGTACTGATTGATGGACAGCAAAGGATTACAACAGTAATGCTTTTTCTCGCTGCTTTGCGGGAAGTGCTAACAGATGATTTGGAACGCGATAGAATTTTGAATTCTTTTTTGATTAATAAAAAATTTAAAGAGAGAATTAAACTGAAGCAAATAGCCTCTGATGCCGGAGCTTTTGCTGCGGTCATAGGTAATACAAAATTTACTGGATTTACGTCGTCAATAATTGATAATTATGCTTTTTTCAAAACAGAGATAAAAAAAATTCAAAGCGCTAGACCGAATTTCAGATTAGTCGATTTATTAGATAATGGACTTGCTAAATTCTCATGCGTTACGATTGAATTAGATTCAAAAAAATCTTGTGAAAACCCTCAAATTATTTTTGAAGCGATGAATAGTTTAGGAAAACCATTATCTTTTGCAGATTTGACTAGAAATTTTTTATTGATGGGATTAAATTCCGTAGAACAGGAAAAATATTATGAAGAATATTGGAAACCGATGGAATCCCGTTTTTCTGCAAATTTGGAGCTTATTTCCAACTTTTTTAGGGAATATATGCAAGGCAAAGATGGACGTTTTTATAAACAACCATCGAATAAAACATATAAAGAACTTTATAGAGATTTTAAATATTTTAAAAATACTTCAGGTGGCGGGGATGCGAAAAAACTGTTAGAAAATTTACTTGCATATTCGGAAGTTTATGCGTGGATTGTGTTTGGAAACTCTTGTGGTGATAGAAGAATAGATAGAATTCTTAAAGATTTTAGGCTTACCCGGATTCAAATTGCTAATGCATAATTTGAGCGGAATCTGAAGGCCGCAAAAAAGGCCCCCGCAGAACGGGAGCCA
>CAKUXP010000044.1 GCA_934700345.1 uncultured Fibrobacter sp.
AGCGGTGTACCGTCCTCGTCGTCGTTAGAGAGTTCGTCGAGCGGTGTACCGTCCTCGTCGTCGTTAGAGAGTTCGTCAAGTAGTGCACAATCGTCTTCATCTGAGTATAGTTCTTCATCGATAAATAGCGCATATGATGCTGAAAATAATACGTTAACAGATTTTCGAGACGGTCAAGTTTATAAAACTGTAACCATTGGTACTCAAATCTGGATGGCGGAGAACTTAAACTATCTTCCAAATGACACTGTTGGTACTATTTGGGCGGGAAACACGCTGTGTGGAGGAGGGGTGTGGAATACGAAAATTGAAGGCGATTGTGAAATATACGGAAGATTGTATGAAGAAAATTTTACCATTATGAGAGAATATAGACTAGCGGTTTGCCCCGATGGTTGGTCGCTTCCTACAAGATCGCAATATCAAGAATTGGTTTCTTTTCTCGGAGATGATGTCGTGAATAAAATGAGAATAGATAATTCTATTTATTGGGATATCGATGAAGCTACGAATCAATCAGGTTTTTCAGCGGTTCCTTCTGGTCATTATAGTCAAGGTTCGGGCTTTAATTATATATACGAGCAGGAATCACGTATTGTTGCTTTATATTTTGTGAGAGACACGAAATCGATGTCTAACACGCTAAGGTTTATTGACAAGAATTTTTCTTTTTTGATGTTTGGGGATAGACAATTTGCCGCAATACGTTGCATAAAAAAATAAAAAGGAACCGCCCTATGCCCAAAACAATTCTCTTCTGGCCCGATGTTTACAAGGAACAGGGACACTGGTTGCCGACATTGAAATGGGCGGAGGATCTGTCTCGATTGGGACATTCTATAAGATATATGGGAATTCCCGATTGCGAAGGGATTGTAAAAGCCTACCCGATAAAGAACCAAAGCGATACGCTGGTTCCCGTCCCCTATTTTCCGATTTTCGAGAATATCTATCCTTTGGGCTACACGACAGAAAGCCATACGAGCCCGAACGAACGCTGGCGACCGGACCATATCTGGGCGATTGCCTATAGCGCCCTCGGCGAGGACTTGCCGCGTTACAAGGAAAAGTTGAACCGGGAACTGTTTGCCGATGCGCAGAATTTTTACAGGACGATGGCGGCTCTAAATCCTAATCTGCTTGTTTCCGGCTACTTCACTTCGCTGGAAAGTCTGCTGATTCATAAAATCTACGGCGTGAACGTTGTCATTTCGACGACTTACCTGAGGCATCCGAGCGAAGACCCGGCGATGCGAGCTGTGCAAAACCTGATGGCGTTTTCCCCGACGGAATACTTCAAGCTGGTGAACCTGTGCCGGTATGCGGAACTGAAAAGCGCTGCCGGAGAGAATCCGGTCGATCTGTTGCAGGATCCCGAAGAAGAAATTGAAGATTTCGTGAAGGACTTGGAAGCCTTTGACGAGTTGATTCCCTGCCCGCGCGAATACGAATACGCCCATTACAATCCCGGAGAAAAGGTTCATTATGTCGAGCCGTGTATTTTGGAAAGGGATTTGGCTTCGTCTTCAAGCAAGGGCTTTGACCCTTCGCTCCTTCAGCCGGAAAATCCAGTAGCCGGAGCCGTCTATCAAAAGCTCATCTTTGTGACGGCGGGTTCCCAGGTTCTGGATTACGAAGGCAAGGCGCGGCATCTTTTCCACTGCCTGTGCGAAGCGATGCGTTCTGCGGAACTTTCCGGCTATCACCTGGTCTTGGGAGTCGGTTCCAAGCTTATCCATGATTACGAATGGACGGAATTTAAGGACCAGCCGAATATCACCTTTGCGAGTTGGGTCCCGCAGCGGGCGATCCTTTCCGCGCCGAACCTGGAATTCGCCTTCGTTCACGGTGGACTGGCGACCATCAAGGAATGCGTCTATAACGACAAGAAGTTCCTGATTCTTCCCCTGGGCAAAGACCAGATCGATAACGCCTTGCGGCTGCGGAAATACGGTATCGAAAATACGGTTCCCGTCGAAAACATCAGTCCGAAAATTCTTATCGACGCCATTGTGAATTTGCGCTCCGACCGAAAGAGCTTGCAAAACCTGAAAAGGCTGAGCGGCGTGTTCCGGACGCTTGAACGCGAGCGTCCCGGTGTGCAGGTGCTTCTCGACAACTTGAATTAGAGAATCAACAAAGCCCGGCGAAGCCGGGCTTTGTTCATCCTGAATTTTTTAAAGTTCCGGCTCGTGCCCTGTCAGCCGTACGAAGATTTCCACGTATTTGGCGAGCGTGTTCTTGACGACTTCAGCGGGAATTTCCGGACCCGGATAGGTTTTTCCCCAGTCGAGCGTTTCGAGCCAGTCGCGAACGTACTGCTTGTCGAAGCTTTCCTGGTTCTTGCCGACCTGGTACTTGTCCGCAGGCCAGTAACGGCTCGAATCCGGCGTCAGGACCTCGTCGATTAGGACCGTCTTGCCGTCGATTTCGCCAAATTCGAACTTGGTGTCCGCGAGAATGATTCCCTTGGTCGCCGCGTAGTCGCGGGCCTTGGTGTAAACGTCGAGCGAAAGATCCCGGAGTTCCGTGGCGACCTTTTCGCCCACGATGTCGAAAGTCTGCTCGAAGGAAATGTTTTCGTCATGGCCGACATCCGGCTTGGTGCTCGGTGTGTAGAGCGGCTTTTCGAGCTTTTGGCAAAGTTCGAGTCCTTTCGGCAGGACATGCCCGCAGATCTTTCCGGTCTTCTGGTAATCCTTCCAGCCGGATCCGACGATGTAGCCGCGCACGATGCATTCGACGCTGTGGCGCTTTGCCTTTTTGACAATCATCGAACGCCCGCGCAGATAGTCCTTGTACTTCTGAAGGACGGCGGGATATTCATCGACGTTTGCCGTGATCAGGTGGTTCGGCATTCCGAGGTGCTCGAACCAGAAGAGCGAAAGCTGGTTGAGAATTTTTCCCTTGTCGGTAATCGGGGTGGGAAGGACCACGTCGAAAGCGGAAAGGCGGTCGCTCGCGACCATGAGGAAGCTGTCGCCGAGGTCGTACATATCGCGTACCTTGCCTTGGTGGAACAGCGGAACATCGGTAATCGGGGTTTCGAATTTTAAGCTCATAGTGCCTTAAAAATAGTTAAATTCCGGGCATGAAGACGATTGGAATCTGTGGCAAGATCGGTTCCGGGAAAAGCGCTGTCGGCGTGCTTCTCGCCGAGCGGGGAATGCTCGTGCTGGACCTCGACTGCGAAATGCACTTGCTGTATGCGGAATCGGAAAGGCTCCGGGATAAAATCGCGGAACGCTTCGGGGCGGACTGCATCCGGAACGGGACAGTTGACCGGGCCGCCTTGGCGGGGCGTGTCTTTCGGGAACCGCGTTCGCTTTCTGAGTTGGAAGGAATCGTGTATCCGCTGCTCCAAAAAACTGTGGAAGGGAAGCTTGCCGCAGCCGCAAAGCTTTCTCCGCCGCCGAGGCTCGCCGCTGTCGAAGGGGCGCTCCTCTTCAAGTGGCCTGAATTTTCGAAATCTCTTGAAGAAATCTGGGTGGTCGAAGCTCCCGAAGCGATTCGCCTTTCGCGGCTTGAAGGGCGCGGACTTTCCCGCGAGGATGCGCTTCGCCGGATACAGGTGCAGGCGCAAGATCCGCTGCCGCCGAACGACCGCTACGAGGCTATCGACAATTCGGGTTCGATGGACGCTCTGAAAACCCGGGTAGATGAACTTTTGGCCTCGAAATTCTAAATTTGTAAAGGTTCTGTCAAGAATCGGTAAAAACGAATGCGATAGGTGTTCACCACAAGGATGTACAAACAATGTTGTTTTCGCAGATAGCCCAAACCATTGCGCTCCTAGTCGGCGGTGTGGGAATTTTCTTTCTCGGCTTGCGATTCCTTTCGATGGGGCTTCAGACGATTGCCGGTCCGACCCTCCAGAAGCTCATCGGCAAGGTGACGAACCATCGGGTTCTCGGGGTGCTGGTCGGAATGGGGGTGACCTGCCTTGTGCAGTCGAGTGCGGTCACGATGGCGATGGTTATCGGATTTGTAAACGCCGGAATCATGAAGCTCTCGCAGACTCTAGGCGTTATCATGGGAGCAAACATCGGGACGACGATTACGGGGTGGGTTCTCGTGCTGAATATGGATCAGTATGGGATGCCTCTCGCCGGAGCCTGTGCACTGGTCTATTGTTTCGCCAAAAAGGAAAACGTCAAATACTCAGCCCTCGCCTTGTTAGGCGTGGGTTTTGTTTTTGTTGGGCTTTATGTGATGAAGGGTGCGCTTGCGCCCGTGTCGAACAACCAGGATTTTCTAAACGCGCTTGCCGTGTTCAATGCGGAGAGCCTGTTCAGCATTTGCGCGTGCATCGTCGTGGGATTTCTCATGGCGACTATCATGCAGTCGAGTTCCGCGTCGCTGGGTGTGACGATCGTTCTTGCGTCCCAGGGGCTTATCGGATTCAACACGGCGGCGGCTCTCGTGCTCGGGCAGAATATCGGGTGCACGATTTCGGCCTTGATGATTGCGGCGAATACGTCTCGTCATGCACGGCGCGCTGCGATTTTCCACTTGCTGTTCAATATTTTCGGCGTCATCTGGGTGACGATTCTGTTCTCGCCGACGATGAGCGGAATGTGTTGGCTTCTGCGCACGATCTTTGGAATCGAAAATCCCGATGATCCGAAGAACGTAATGCTCGCGATTGCGCTTTACCATACGACATTTAATGTCGTGAATACGCTTGTCGTGTTGCCGTTTACGGGGAAGATTCCCGCGCTGCTCGACAAGCTCTTCCCGAACAAGGTCAAGCCCAAACATGCCGTGGTAACGAAGCTTGAACCGGCCCTTATCAAGTCTCCGTTCGCAGCGATTACTCAATCGGGGCGCGAAATGGGAATGATGAACCAGACGGTGTGCAAGATGCTCAAGGATTTGCGCAAGGTTATCGACGGCAAGGCGGATAAGGCTACCATCGAAAGCATTTTTGAAGCCGAGACGAAGCTCGATTCTGCGCAGACCGAAGTTATCGGTTTTTTAACCGGGCTTCTTTCTACGAGCGTTTCCAAGAGCATCGCCAACGATGCGGAACGCCAGCTTCGGATGAGCGACGATCTGGAGACCGCTTCGGATTACGTGACGCAGGTCTTGAAGCTTTTACTTCGGATGCGCGACCGCAATGTTACCTTTGACAAGGTTCACCAGGAAGATATTGTCCTTTTGCATGAGAGCGTCGAAAAGCTTGCGAACGATGTGACGGTTGTTCTTGAAAATCCGCGCAATGTCCAGAAGCTCGCCGATGTCCGCCGCCAAGGGCACGAAATTACGGAACAGGTCCGCGAATATCGGGCAAGGCATTGGGGACATGTCGCCGAAGTCAGTGATGATCCTCTCCTCACGACAACCTTTACCGATCTGCTCGGCGCATACCGCAAGATCAAGGAACATCTAGTGACTGCGACGCAGGCGCTCGGGGCGGAAATCATCGACGAGGGACGTTTCAAAGCTTAGTGGGTAGATCTTTGCTTAGAACAGAGGACGTTTAAGCTTCAAGGGAGGGGACAAGGACACGGAAAATTTGACGTTCCGCTTTCCATCCTACTCCCTATTTCCTTCCCCCTCGTCCCTGAGGCAGTTCGCCAGACGGTTAATTTCTCTTTTCTAATTCCTAATTAACTTTGCTGATTCCTGTTTTCCGCTCTTAACTAAGATCCCGGCTCCAAGTTCTGACATCCCGCGTCCCGTTCCAAGAATCCGCCATCCAAAAAAATTAAATTTATATATTTTACAGTATGCCTATTACCCGTTACATTCTACAAATTCATTGCCCCGACCAAAAAGGACTGATTGCCGGCACCACGCAGGTTCTCGCCAAGGCCGGAGCGAATATCATCGATTTGACACAGCACACCGCCAAGGATATCGAGACTTTCTTTCTCCGGGCGGTTTTTGAATGCGAACCTTCGGCTGCGACCGAAGTCCGCGAACACCTGAAGGCAATCGCTCCGCAGCTTTCGCTCGAATGGAACCTTTACGATACGACAAAGGTTCAGCGTCTCGCAATTTTCGTTTCCAAGACGGACCATTGCCTTTACGACCTGCTTCTCAAGCACCGCGACGGAGACCTTCCCTGCGAATTTAGCTGCATCGTGAGCAACCACACGGAACTAGGACCGGTCGGCGGAACCTTCGGCGTTCCCTTCTACTACGTCCCGAGCACCGGCGACAAGACGGTTTCGGAAAACCGTTTCCGCGAAATCATCCAGGAAACGAAAACCGACGGAATCATTCTCGCCCGCTACATGCAGATTCTCTCGGCGGCGTTTACCGAAGAGTTCCGCTACAAGGTCGTGAACATCCACCACGGCTTTCTCCCGGCGTTCAAGGGGGCGAAGCCCTACCACCAGGCATGGCACAAGGGCGTAAAGATCATCGGTGCGACAGCGCACTTCGCGACAGAAGACCTAGACCAGGGCCCGATTATCTGCCAGGATGTACAGCGCGTTCCCGAAACCGCGTCAATCGATGAACTAGTCGAACTCGGAAAGGACATCGAAAAGCGGACGCTCTCCTCGGCGGTTAAGCTCTGGCTTGAACACCGCATCTTTGTTTACGAAGGACGAACCTTTATCCTGTAGGGATTTTTATGGCAGACGAAAACGAATCCAAAATCCAGGACGCCGAAATCGTTTCGGTAAAAAGCCCGGAAGAAGAAAACCAGGCCCCCCAGGTTCTTGCAGAAAATCCAGAGCCTAAACAAGACGCCAAGGCGGAACCCGCCGAAACCGCGGACAAGCAAAATGAAAAGCCTCAGGTCATCATCCAGCATGAACGCGGTGTTTCTTACTATGTCGGCTTTGCGCTTCTCACCGTGCTTGCGGTATGCTTTTTCTTCATCCCGGGGATTTCGCTCGTCTATATCGTGAGCTGTATCGCGGCGATTTCGGCACCGGTCGCCTGGATTTTCGCCGCGATCCTCTCCGTCATCGTCTGGTTCATCTTCAAGCTGAAAATCAAGGGATTCAAAAAGTCGTTCCTTTGGTATATCGGGCTTTGCGTTCTCATTTCCGTCATTTTGGTTTCGCTCACCGTCCTTACCAGCTACCAAATCCTGAGCGGGATTTTCTCCCTTCTCATCGGAGGTTCCAACTGATGAATCGGAAAGATTCCTTTGTCCACTTTCTCGTCGAAACCGGAGCGCTCAAGTTCGGCGCGTTTGTCACCAAGAGCGGACGCCACACGCCGTATTTCATCAACACGGGAGAATTTCGCACGGGAAAAGCTCTCACCCGCCTGTCCGAATTCTATGCCGAAGCCTTTGTCGAACATTTTAAAGAGAAAGCGTCTAACCTTTTCGGTCCCGCCTACAAGGGAATCCCCCTGTGCGCAGCGACGGCGATTTCCCTCTATGAACGCCACGGTCTCGATTTGAGCTTCACATACAACCGAAAAGAAGCGAAGGATCATGGCGAAGGTGGAAACCTCGTCGGTGATACATACAAGGAAGCGAAAGATGTCGTCATCATCGAGGACGTGATTACCGCGGGAACATCGGTGAACGAAACGATGCAGGCGATGAAAAATTTCCCGAATGCGAAAATCCGGGGACTTCTCATTTCCGTTGACCGCAAGGAACGCCTCGAAAACGGAAAATCCGCTCTTTCGACCGTCGAAGAAACTTACGGAATCGAAGCCCATTCGATTATCGACATCGACGACATCATCGCGTTTCTCGAAAATGCGGATAACCGCCAAAAAATCGGCGCGCCGAGCGACATTCTGGAAAAAGTTCGCGCCTACCGTAAAGAATGGGGTGTGTAAAATGCGGGCGGCGATTCTGCTGTTTACGATGATTTTCATCGCCTGTTCGGGCAAACAGTGGAACGCAAGCCACCCTTACTACCGGGAATCTCCGAGCGCAAGCGAAGAAATCGCGCTGGTCGGGCTTCACCGGGCAATCGTCGTCACTCGTGACAAATGGTTTTCCAAGAACCTGGAAATTCCGAGGGATTCCGTCTATCCCATTCTGAGCGATCAAGCGGAAAAAGCCTTTGAAAGGGAACTGGAAAGTACGCGCTACCCGAAGCTTTCCATCTGGCCGGATTCCGCCTACGAATCCTTCCCCGAAGACACGCAAAGGCTCGATGACCGAATCTTCATCAAGGGACGTTTCCCCCCCCAGGGAAAGAGCGTTTCCCTGCCCGAAAAGCCAACGCCCAAATACCTGATTCTCGTACATGAATTTACGCTCGGGCTGGACCTTTCCAAGGACAACTTTTACGACTATGCGCTCACCGGTCGCGAAGCCGCCGAAAAACGCACATCGGACTTTTTAACCATCATCCTTGCCTACACGCTCTGGGACAACGAAAAGCAGCGAGCCCTCTATTCGGCGGTCTCCGAAATCCCGCTAGACATTCGGGACGGAATTTCTTCGAAAGCGGTTGCCAAGGTCTCGGCATTTGCCGCCGACAGTCTCGCTTTCGGAATCGACGGGGGCGTCCGATGAAAATTTTTCCGTCCCTGCTCGCCGTCCTGATTTTTTCCGTCGAGCTTTTCGCCGGAGACATTTTTTTCAAGACGCCTTTCATCCTCTGGAGCGACCCGGACATTCTCCTCTGGAGCCCGGACAGCGCCGTTCCGCTAAATCCGAAGGAATTTTCCCTGTCGCTCAAACGGAACAACGGCGGAATCGGAAATCCTTCAGTGCGAATCGCCGGAGAATGGGAAAGAGATTCAAACGCCGCTCTCTATTCCAAATGGCTCAGGAACAATCTGGAACCGAAAATTCCCGCCGAGAACCTCAAGGCCCGCGACCCGAAAGTCCAGAAAAAAATCGCCTCCATCGAAGACCGAATTCTGCTCTTTATGGCCCGCCGTGGAAATTCCCTTGTCATCGCGCTCTTTGACGAAACGGGTTTCGCACCGAAAATCGCGGGTTCGCTTCCCTACAACGAAGACAAAATCCAGCTGGGGGACGATATCGCCGAGACATTCTTTGGAGGAAGCACCAAACGACGCCTTTCCGCCGAAGAGAGAAAAAGGAAAGCGGTCGAACCGGACGAATACTTTTCGGAGATTCCCAAATTCCATGGTTGGGTCGGAATCGCGGGCGGCTACACGCAGGCACAAATTCCGTTCACGCCGGACAGCTGGTATCGAAGCCATCTCAAGAGCCGCATCAAGAATTACCGCAACACCAAGGATTCGCTTTCCACCTGGAACTTTCTAGAAGATTCCTCGCCAGTCCTAAACGTTTATGCCGGCGGACTCTGGTACGACTTTATCGGTGCGGAAATTTTCTTCCGGTTTTCTTCCCACGATGCAAAGACCGACGACCGCGACACGGTTTACCGGGAACTGGATCACTGGACGTTTTACCGCTACGAAGTCGGTCTCAGCCTTTTGTTTTCCCACCGTTTCCATGTGCGGAAAAACATCGATATCTTGCCGCATGCATCGCTCGGATTTCTCTACAGCTTTCTCTCGGAATCCATCGACACGAAAAGCGGACGGGAGCCTTCGAGCGCCTACAAGTCCCGCATCGAATTTAAGGATTTTTACAAAGGCGCAATTCTCTCGGCAGGAGTCCGCGGGCTTTTCTTCGAACATTACGGGATCGACTTGCGTGCGGGAATCGCCGGGCGCGGCAGGCTTCTCGACAAGGAACCGTCCGTCGATGCGGTCGCCGAACCGACAGAAATCGGAGGCTCTACCATCGACTGCTTTATCCAGCTGGGATTCGAATACCACTGGTCGCTTTAAAATGGACAAATTGATTTTCTGTTAAGAGAAATCAGAAGGCATTAGCAATTAGCAATGAGCAATGAGCAATGAGGAATTGACTGTCTAGCGAACTGTAAGTTGTCAGGAATCAGTGGTTAGAGCTTAGTTGGTAGTTGACAGAAGTCAGATATCAGTGATCAGTGACTAGCGAGCAGCTAGGGAACAGGGAGAA
>CAKUXP010000045.1 GCA_934700345.1 uncultured Fibrobacter sp.
GTTGGACCTGGTCTTCCTGTCGTTCGTCCAGGCGGCCTTGATCTTTATTTGGATCAGATAGCGTCAACAGGCCGTAGAGAACAAGAATACCGTTGCTTCTTAAGGAAGATAACCAAAAGTGAACAAAATAGTTGATGTTTTTTTTTATTAAAAAATGTTTTTTTGTGTTTTGTAAAATCAAAGGGCTATTCCAACTTGAAATTGGGTTGGCAGTTCAAGCTTGCGGATTTTCGACCAAGAAAAGGGCAAGCAATGAGACTCGACCGGAAAAAGATACCAAATCAAAGCCCTGCTGGATGCGGGACATCTCCAAAAGGATATAGCGAGCCGACTTGGAATCACCCCGGGCTGCCTTTCCAAGGAACTGAAGCGCAACGGTGGCAGGAAGAAATACGATCCGGAAAAGGCGGACAACATGACCCGCAAGCAGGCGTGAACGGCCCACATCACTATAAGAGGATGTTTTTATAAGGATCCGCAAACGTCTATGTTTAGTGGACAGTGGTTAGAGGGCAGAACTGCGAATGTTTAGATTTTTGGGAAACAGAAAGCGTGATACGGTACGATGTCTTTTCCGTGCTTGTCCGCCGCGGCGGACGCAGACCGGGGAATCCCTTTTCAGAGATTATCGGGTCGAGCCCGATAATGACATTTGCCGGGTCCATGCCCAGCAATGACAGGTTAGCGAGCTTGTCGAGCTAAGCCCGATAATGACTGTTTTCGCGCACTGTTTGCCGCTTATTGCGAAGCTCCGTTTCGGCGTGGCCATGGTCAGCATATCCGCGGCGGTTTTTGCTTCGACACATATGAAAACAGGTTCTTAAACAAACGCCCTACCAAAAATCCTTTTCGTTTGCAATTGCGGAATCCAGTTTGTCCAGCGGAAACTTGAGTAGATTTTTCCAGTTTGCCACATAGAGAGTGTCTCCGATGACATCCATAGAATAGGTCGTCCCGCCCGCGAAAAGGCAGTGGGATAATCCCGTACACCAGCTCCCGACTTTCCGCCAGCCCTTGGGGATGTTGCCGTAAGGCTCTCCGTAATCCCCCATATAAACCATCGGAATTGACGGATCGTTTCCTGCAATAAATAAATGTTCTCCTGAAGAGACCAATGAAAGAGGCTGTCCTCCAGGAGTGTTGTGCCGAATAAAATACGCAAGCATTGAACTCGCAGTGTCACCGTCAAAAAAAAGGCTGTCCACTTGTAGCCAAGAAGATTCATTCTCGTTCAAGGCAAAGATTGTTTCATCTAGAGCGCTCGTAACATAGAGTTGATTTTTATGCAAAACGATGTCTCCCACCGGATTTGTTATATAATTCCGAGTAAACGGCAGTAATTTTGGAACATCCGGCAACTTTGTCCAAGTTGATCCGTCGGCATCAAGACGCCAAACGCCGTCTATTGTCGCTGCATAAAATTTTCCATTCCATTCAAAGCCTTTATGAAAATGAAAAGGTTCTGTAGAAAAATCATCTTTGGCCGTTGAGCTATGCAGTCTCGGACTTGCATCTACATTGTCCCATCCAGAGGCATTTTCCCATTTGACGAATGACGTTAATTTTCCACTGGCTTCAGAAGAACCCCCTTGATTTCCAGCTATAGAAACGATCAGACGATTTTGGAAGCGCCCTATCCCATAAACGGAATACCATTCCCCGGCTTGCAAAGAATCCTTTAATTTAAACTGTTTCCATGATTTTTTCGAAGGGCTATACTCAAAAACTTCAGCAGATGCATACATTCCTACATAGATACCCTGGGAATCCGCATACAATGTTTTAATATTTTCTTTTGTCGGCGGTTTAATCGTGTCCCAACTGTCGGAACCGATTTTCGAGATAAAAAGCCTAGGCGTATAGGTAGAATTACCAAATAACGCATCGCTGCTATCAACCGGACCGGTCCATGCATCTTCAAGCACGAGCCAGTCCCCGGAATGCGCGATTTTTTGCAAACCTCCACCACGTGAAAAATCGGTGACCGGCGTAAAGCCTCCATCAAGCCATCCGAAAGGTGCTCTGTCTTCCGGAACATCGGGGGAAGATGTCGAGCTATCCGAACAGGCAAAAAGCACAAGCAAAAAAATGGACAGGAAACAAAATCCAAATATTCTCACCTGGAACCTCCCTGCGCATATTCCACCAAAAGATTTGGATTTACAAATTCCGCCCGGGCCTCGTCAAAATCCTTTTCCGCAAAAGAAAATACGGAAAAGACTAGGACAAACCATAGTATTTGTTTGGACATTCCTCATACCTCATCAGAAAGTGTACTAGAAAGATAACTTTTCGTTTTACAAAACCACAAAACAGGCTTTTGAAAAAAGAACTTGAAGGGGGAGCTGACGACTTGCACGGTCAATACTCGTGAACTTCGTTCCTTAATGGATGAGTGGTTGAAAAAGAGGCGGTGATAGCTATATTTTTTGCATGAGCAACGGTTTTGACCATCTGAACGTGCAGAATATCGAGGTCGCGGGATTCATTCGCGAAGTTTTCGGCTACATCACCCGGTTCAAGGGGCAACTCTTTGTGCTGAAAATCGAAGACAGCCTGATGGAACATCCGCTGTTTCCCGTATTGATTCGGGACATTACGCTCTTGCACAAAATCGGGGTCAAGATTCTGATCGTTCCGGGGACGCGGAAGAGCATCGACCGGCAGCTTGCCGCATGGGAAATCGTTTCGGATTTTAAGGATGGCGTGCGCCTGACGAGCGAAGAGGCTCTGCCTTTGATCGAACAGGCGTCTCTCGGAGCGGCCCAGCGCATCATGAGCCATTTGACGGCGGGCGGTTGCCACGGGATGCAGGGAAACTGGGTATCGGCTCGGAGCTTGGGAATTATCGACGGCGTCGATTACATGCGCACCGGTCGGATCGAGCGGATCGAGAAGAACATCATCGAGCATCTGCTTTCGGAGGATTACATTCCCATCATCCCGCCGATTGGCTGGAACAAGATTGGCCACGCCTACAATATTTCGAGCACGGAACTTGCGATGGAACTCTGCAAGTATCTGACGGTCGGGAAGCTCTTCTTCATCGGAAGCGAAAACGGCATCCGGGCCGAAGGCCTTTCTACCGGACCGAATACGCGGTATCTGGATGTGACGGACAACGGCGAAATTTCCGCACTGGATATCGAACAGGCGCAGGAAATCCTGGACCTGAATTCGAACAGGCTGAATTTTGCGCAGGTCGATTATCTGAAAAACGCCATTGCCGCCTGCAAGGCCGGCGCGAAGCGCGTGCACCTCATCAGCGGCGAAACGCAGGGAAGCGTCTTGCAGGAAGTGTTCTCGAGCCGCGGCGACGGAACGATGGTCTATGCGAACCAGTATTCGAGCATCCGCCCGGCGACGACAGACGATATCCCGGATATCCTTCGAATTATGCAGGACTACATCGCGAAGGGATATCTCATTTCGCGGACGCAGGAATCCATTTCGGAAAAGCTTTCGGACTATGTCGTGTATGCGATCGACAACGTGATTCACGGTTGCGGGGCGCTCCACGCGTTCGAGGACAACACGGCGGAAGTCGCAGCGATTGCCGTTGCGGCGAACTACCGCAAGTCGGGAGTCGGCGCGGCGATTGTGCGGCATCTGGTGGCGACTGCCCGGATGCGCGGATTCCGGATGGTCTTCTTGCTCACGACGCAGGCGCTCGACTGGTTCTACCAGCTGGGTTTTAAGGACGGAACGCTCGAAGACCTGCCAAAGACCAAGCGTGACCACTACAATCATAAGCGGAATTCGAGAATTTTGATTATGCCGCTTGGAAAGTAAATGGCGTCTAAAATCCGGATCATTGCGACGGGCGGAACGATCGCCGGAAAATCGTCGGGAAACGGCTATGAAGCGGGGAAAACATGGATGAATCCATTTGGCTTGCGCTTTCGAAGAGTGTGGATGAAGTTCTCGCGTTAGAAGACGTGGACGGTGTGGTGATTACCCACGGCACCGATACGATGGAAGAAACCGCATTCTTTTTGAATCTGACCGTGCACAGTCCAAAGCCGATTGTCCTTGCCGGATCGATGCGCCCTTCGGATGCCGTGGATGCGGATGGCCCGGCGAATTTGCTTGTGGCGGTAAAGGCGGCGGTCAGCGCAAAGAATGCGGGCCGCGAAGTTTTGCTTTGCCTCGGTCAAAAAATTTTTGAAGCGAGCGAAGCTTTTAAAAAGACAGCCACGCGCTCGACGCGTTGGATGCGGTAAAAACGGACTTCCGCGTGCCGCACGGTTTAAGAGCGGGCTTTGACGTGCGAAAAATTTCGGAACTTCCGCGCGTGGGAATCGTTTACGGTTACGGCGGAGCTTCTACGCTCCCGATGCAGGCATTTATCGATGCTCATTACGAGATTGTGTAAATTTCTTTCTGTAAAACCAATAATTCATGAAAAAGGCCCTTTTATGGCCTATAAACAAAAAGTGGAGTTTCCACATCCTATTTTTGGTTTTGCAACAAACTAAAACAAAGGACAAACATGGAAAACTCCAAGAACAAATATAGCTTTGACACGGCGATTTTAAAATCCCTGATTGAACAGGGACCCGGTTTTGTGATGGAACTCCTGCGGCTTGGCATGAACGAGGCCATGAAGGTGGAACGGGAACAGTTCCTGAATGCCGGGGCCTACCAGCGAACCGAGGCTAGGCAGGGGCACGCAAACGGGTTCAAGCCCAAGACCCTGAATACAGGCTCCGGACGGGTTACGTTCGCCATCCCGCAGACCAGGAATTGCGACTTCTATCCGCAATCGCTCCAGAAAGGGCTGCGTTCCGAAAGGTCCTTGACCATGGCCATGGCAGAAATCAGACTGTTCAAGGAAAGGCCGTTAGGATGCTATTGTGCTCTACGTGGACGCGGAATACCGGCGTGTCCGTATGAACGGTTCCGTGGTCGATGCAGCCGTCCTGCAGGCCGTAGGGATCAATGCCGAGGGCAGGCGGGAAGTCGTCGGCGTGTTCCCCAACCCGGAATCCTGCGAACGTCTCGTTGGTTCCCTGCTGATGGAACAGCACGAGGAATGGATGGAAGACAAAGCTTACTTAACCGATAGGGAGATGGAAAAATCTGCTTTTTGTGCATGAATTTACAGAAAAGAACTTGTTTAATCAAATTTTCTGCTTTGTTGAGGCTGACAAAAGCTGTGCCAAGCTTCATCTTCCTAAGGAGATTTGATTGATGAAAAATGAATGAAAATTTTCGTTGCCTTGTTTTCAATATGGTCTTTAACAAATCGTAGGCATTGGAAAGTTCTTTTTGAAAGAAAACTTTTTATGACAGGATTCGGGTGGTTTGTGTTAGCGTCCAAAATGATCACAACTTTTGTACAGTTACGGATCTTTTTCAAAATGGAGAAAACTTTTTCTCCGGCGTCGAGTCTCAGCAAATCTGAAATTTTTACCGAGCGTACAAATTCGCCAGTGTCGAATAAGTCGTATTCTTCCCGATAATCTCGTACTTGTTCTGTCCCATGGAACTCGGCAATCGAAGTATCCAAGGTTTCGAGACCATCCCAAAAAGTGCCAAATAATTTGTATGATTTTTTCACAGCTCTACGACAACTCCCGTTCCCAGTTTTATCGCCCGGTTTGCAAATTCGAGAAGCTTGCCGTACAACGATTTCAGCCGTTCGTTTGATACTGATGGCAGTCGTTTTTCGAGCCAGGATTTTAAAAGGATGCACTTTGCCTTGTCAAAGTAATCGATGTCGCCGTCGTCGAGAAGCGTGTCGCAATAGTCGTTGATGGAATCGACAAAATCTTCGCAAAGAAGTTCGTTTTCTTTGTCTTCAAAATAATACACTTCCACTCGCGAGTCCGGTGGGTATGGGATTTCGGGAATGTGTCCATAGTAATTTAAGCCGGTATAATCAAGAATTAACGAAAAGTTCATTGCATTTCTTCCTTTCTTAATATTTTCATGTGTGACTCTTTCCCGTCTGGTACTAGATTACCATATTTATTTAAAAAAGTTTTTTGAATTCTGTCGTACACTTTTAGATAACCGGAAGCCATATCAGCTTTTACAATATAGTATTTATTTTTCCAAACGGCTTTGACTCCGTGAATTTTAGGGGCTTCTTCCGGAGTATACTTGTCAATAATCTGATTAATATTGACTTTGTTTTGCTTCCAATTTTCATTGAATAGTGCTTCTCTTCTCTTACTCGCTGAATAAGCTTTTTGCGTGTTGGGAGTAGAGAAAATGGCAAATTCAATGTAATATTGCGACAGCTTAGAATACACTTCTTTTGCGTTGGACATTAGGCGGCCTCCTTGCAAATCTTATGGTAATCGGGATAGATGCTGTATTCAATGCCCATCATCGAAAGCTTCTCGATGGCGTTCTTGTCTTCTTTTCCGTAGATGAGAAGCTTGGAAGGTCGAATCGTTAGTACGGTAGAAATAAAGCGCATGTCGTATGGTTCGTCCCTTGCGCAACCGAGAAAACCTGCCGCCCACATGATATTGGCTGGAATTCCTTTGAAGTTTCCGTGCGTATGCAGATTGCCTGTTCGCAGATTGGCGACAATCTTGATCCTGTTTACGGCAAGAACCGCCATGAAGAGCTGGTTGAGAAGCATGATGAAATCCTGCCATTCTTCATCCATGTCGCATGTCATGGTAACATCGGTCGCTACGGCGCCCATATATTTTCTGTATTCGGCGATATCGTCGAGAACTCGCTCCAGTCTCGGATAGATTCTTGCGTCAGGACAGTAGAAGCACAGGAGCGTTTTCTTTGGATCCTTGATCACCCTGTTTTTTCTGAAATCGTAGGGGATCACTTGTTCCGGTAAGTCGTCTAGGAACATTTGTTTTTCGAAAACGGGAAAACCGTCTTCGCCAAATTTCATTCCCTTGTCTTTTAGGTAGGCGATATAGTCATCCGCTATTTCACAAAGATCCAGCATGTTTTTTACCATTCGGTAGCCTCCGACGGCCGTTGCCGTCTTTTTTGCAATCGCTACCGCAGTAACAGGTTCCTGACGCCTTGTCGGGTAGCGATTGCGGGTTTAGGTGATTAAAAGAACATAACGATTCCGGTTTTTAGCTTGATAGCCTTTTGGACTAGGCGGAAGAGGTCCGTGTAAATTTCAGATAGGCGATGCGGTAGCTTTCCTGCCAACTGTTTTTCAAGCCAATCTTTTAGAAGAATGCATTTTGATTCATCAAAATAATCTTCATCGCCGTAATCAAGCCATGTTCCGCATTGTTCGTTCACCGGATCCATGAAGCAATTTTCCAGTAATTGGCAGTCGGATTCTTTATCGAAGACAATTTCTTCGATTCGCGGATCGGGCGTTTGTGGAATATTGGGAATATGTCCGTATGTACATTCTATCCCTGTAAAGTCGAGGATAAGGCTTGCGACAATCACATTTCCTCCGGTCGTTTGATTTTAAAATGAGTTTTGCTTTGATCCCGGCAGGGGATTCCATTTATGTCCAGATAGGTCTTGGTATTGTTCAGGCAAATGCGTACCGAGCCGGAAACCTTATCGGCAATTACAGTGGCAACGGGACCTTTCCACTCCATTTTTGTGCCATGGTCTTTTGGTTTTGCTTTTGGAGCGTATCTATCGACCAGTTCATTTAAATTCACCTTCTGCTTCATCCAGTTTTCATTAAACTCGGCTTCCTTTCGCTTGCTTCGTTCGTACCGTTTTCTATCGATATCGAAAATCGGCACTCGGTTTTGGATGTATCCTGCAGAGGTTTCTGAGTAGGGCTTTTTCGCATTGGACATTTGTCCTCCTTTCTTTTAATAAAAATGGTTTGACAAATGCCTGCTGGAATTGCTATTTTATAGGCTCCTGACGCCTTGTTGGGTAGCGATATTCAGCAAGCATTTGCCGGACAGTTGACTTGTCAGCTGTTCGGCATTTTTAGTTGCGCTCTTTCATCAAAATGTCGATTCGCGCCTGTGCCGCTCCGCGAGAGACGCCGCACGCTTTTGAAATTTCGAGGGGATTCATTCCCAAAACCAAGTCTTTATCCATTAAAAATTCTGCGGCAAAATTGTCCGCCTGCCATTCCGGATCTTCAAAGGCTCTTAACCTTTCGCCGGCAGATAGCCTGCATAAAGCGACTTTGTTCGAATTGTGCAGAATCAAATGGCCTATTTCGTGCATGATCGTAAAGCGAGCTCTTCCTTCACCTCGACAGGCCGCCTTGTAAACGTCATCCCGGATGTCGATTTTCTTTTGGGCTGGAAATGTCAAGCCTTCTTCGGGCATTTCCTTCTTGGATCTGATTTCCCATTCGAAGTCCGGAAAAAGTTTTCCCATGATGAATTCAAAAAAGCCGCATACCGGAAATTTGGTAACTTTTTCTAGACCGCATTTCCTTTTGATCATTTTCACAATCTGACGAATCTGTTTTCTGCTGATCGGCTGGGCTTTAAAGCCGTTGAATTGCATGCCTTATTTTCTCCTCTTATTCAAAATTCGGCTGATTTGTTCCGCTTCGTCATCCGAGATGGAGTCAAGTTTTCGCGCAAAGGAAAGTACGAGGTTTCTCCGGGGGATTTGCAACTTTTCCAGTCCTATTTTGACGGAATTGTTGGTGTCGTAGAATGCCTCCTGCAGCTGGGCTTTTTCGGCTTCGCCGAGGTGGTAGGTTTCGGAAATTCGATTGACCCAGTCGGACGGGATCTTTCGCTTTCCGTTTTCGACACCGGAGAGGAACGCCGGGGAGACGCCTAGCTTTTCGGCCATCTGCAGCAGAAGCTCTCCGATATCCATCCTCAAGTTCCGTAAAAATTTTCCAAAAGCTGTGACCATGGCGATTCTCCATTTTTTTGTATAATATACACTTGTTTTGAAATTTTGTCAATGGTTTTAGTGTATAAAAGTGAACTAATTTGGTTTATATTGAAAAATGGCGGAATTCAAGCTTCGGTTACCGTCTATGCGAGATTTTGGCTATATTTAAATTCTGGTAGTTAGATATCGAAATGGATTGTGTAAATTTCTTTCTGTAAAATCAATAATTCATGAAAAAGGACCTTCTATGGCCTATAAACAAAAAGTGGAGTTTCCGCTTCCTATTTTTGGTTTTGCAACAAACTACGGCCTGTTGACGCTATCTGATCCAAATAAAGATCAAGGCCGCCTGGACGAACGACAGGAAGACCAGGTCCAAC
>CAKUXP010000046.1 GCA_934700345.1 uncultured Fibrobacter sp.
GTCGGTTGAAACGACCCCATCGTCAAGTCGTTCTCTCACATGCCTCTGCTTCAGTCCAAGCACCTTGCACACATCCGTCAAGCAGAACAGCGGTTCGCCCTTCTCGCCCATCACCGTCCGAATCTGTCCGAACTCCGGGCTTTCGAAAATCTGAATCTCGTTCGTCATATTCAAATGATTTAATAATGTCAATAAAAAAATACTCGCAACCCACATATAGGCAGCCATCGGCGTACCGTGAGGATTACGAGTGCAAATGTAGAGTAAAGAAACAGAGGTGCATTAGGTGGACAATCAATGCCCACCTGCAAGATTGGCTTTCCATAAACACGGAAATCCTTGTAATCAATAAGTTATAATGGAGATAAAAAAAGGCAGGTGGATAATTAAAAATCTAATCATCCACCTGCCTTGGTATTAAAAAAAGGTTTTCACACCTTGATAAGTCGTTACATCATAATCATTTCCTCGCATCCATTCCTTTATCTTATTGCTGTAGGACGCTTCCGTAACATCCGTTTTCAGTCCGCAATCCTCAGTAAGAAATCTGAACACGGCACCACCCGACGGCAGCTTGGCAGTAAGCCCATTCTCGCGCCACAGTTTCAAGAAGCACACCACCGCCTTGTTCAACCCATCTTTCTTTTCTGTGACAAGCCGCCGTCCGCTCATCTTATGCTCGCTCAGATAGCCCAATAACCTCTCCTTTTCCAGATTCCTCACACTCACATTCTCCACCGTCGCCCTTCCGTCAATAAAAAGAAATTGCTTGCGAGCGCCAGACGAAGTATTTTGTTGTTTTGGTTTTTCATCAACCTCATCCATTAAAAAACTTTTTGTAATCTGCACGAGTTGCTCCGTTGAAATATTACCATTAATGTTCAATTCTTTGTGATGGTCATTATGTATTGCCCCATCAGCATAATAATGGTTGCTCATATCTAATACTAAATATTATTGATTATTATTCGTCCTTCAAAAGTGGCGTATCTGCCATTTCTCTATGCGTGACTTGAAGGGTTTTGCTTTTATCTTCGTGTGTTGCTCCCGATTCATAATAATGAGTTGCTTGAATAGTCGGTTTAAGGGAAAGCGATTCCAAAGCCTTTGTATTTTCTTTTACTGCATCAGTGTTTTGCTGAATAGCTGTAGCGATGGCAGAATCAAATGAGAGTTTTGGATTTTGTTCATGCTCTTTGCCCAACATGTCTATCCTCTTCTTTAATATAGGCAGAATCTCAGCATATACAAAGAAAGAACACACAGCTGTACGACTTGTCAACCTTCTGTTCTTGAATAAGAGCATATTAATATTGGCAATGTTACCACTATTATATTCCTTCATCAGCTCATCTATTGTCAATTCTGTCCGGATTTCATCATCTGTCATGGAATTTTTCTCATATTGGTTTCTATAATCTGCAATATCATATTTCGTAAACTCATTACCAATCAATTCTAACAAATTAGAATTAGATAATTCTGTCTTGAGTTTATCGCGATATTCTTTTAGCAGATTGATTTTCCTTCTATTTGAATATGAACCATCACAGATTCTTTGAACATTAGAAACAGCCTCTTGGCATTCGTTGAAGAATCTCTCTTTCTGTTGCTCATCATACTTCAAAAGCAAATCGTCAGATGGTTTTTGGAGCAAATCATTTATTTTACTTAAGATAAGCAGAAGATGTTGTATTGCTCCAAACACAATATTGCCATAGGTAATGCTTCCATACTTATCTTTCTCTATGTTTTTGAAGAAATCAGACACAGTCTTGCCTTCTACGTATTTGGCGTGTTTGAATGCGGAATTTAGATTCTTACTATAGGTTTTGCGTCGTTTCTCTTTAATGTCATTTGTAGTCAGTCCATTTCCCAGGTCCATATCTGCATCATCGATACATGCATTTTGTTGAGCTTTTTCAAGGAATTCATCCCAATTATTATAAGACTTCCAATATTCAAAGTCTACATCTGCGTCAGCATTTTCTCCGAAAGGCAACTTTTTACACCATGCACAGTAAAGTTGTTCAAACAAGCATGTGGTATCAAGAATCTCTGACACCAATGCAAGTCTGAACAACTTGTTTGAGACGATGAATGACGTATCGAAATGATCCAATGCAGAATGGAGATTTTCGAGCGTGTGTAAATGGAGTGACTTTTCGTACATTTGCTATTTTATTTGGTTGGAAGGTTTTGAAGGATTTCAACAAAGATAGTCGGTGAAGAGAACATTGCGCGTTCATTCTCCCATTTCTGGTAAAGGTATTCAAAACCAGCATTGGCATAGCCCTCAATCTCTCTCTCAAGAGAACGGATAAATTCTCCAACCGTTTTTTCGTCAGCATTTTCCAAATCCATCCATTTATAGCCGTATGACTCTGAACGGTTCAGCATCATCATGACTATAAAATCACGGATCGGAGTAGGTTTCCATTTAGACATTACAGCAAACTCATACTTATTTTCCTTTGGTTCTAAGTATACAGGTTGTCCTAAGCGTACACCAATAACGCAAGCATACATGAAGGTCTGGTAGATTGGGCCGAATTGTGCCACATCACCAGATCCCGTCTTTTCGCCTATATTGGAAATTGTATTTATCATTGAGCGGTACTTCTCGCTGTAATGAGGGCGAAGGTCATTTATTTTATCTTTCAGTGTTGAGCTGTTCATACTAATAATTATTATTCAGAATAACACATTTTTTTAGTTATAAGGTTTGAAGAATCGGCACGCTCTTCTATATAATTGACGTAGAAAGTACCCTTGAGCTTACCATCTCGCATGCGCTTTGCTATTTCCAGACCACCTGGCAGAATATACTGTTTAGAATCAGGATCGTACAAATCCTTTATCATAATAATACTCTGTCTGAACACATGTGGAGCCATGTCAAGAAAATTGTTGACAAACCTCACTCCAAACTCAGAGAATGGAGCGTCGGATATGAAAGGATAGTCAAAACTATTTTCATTTTCTTTAGCCGATATAATGGACATTACAATTGCCAGCTGTTTCATTCGCTGGAAACCAGTTCCATTACCAAACAACTCCTCGCCGTTTCTGTCAACAACCTTCACTTTTACAGTTCCATCTTCCTCACGTTTAAATACGAGAGTTCCACCGAGAGTCTGGTTGCCAGCTGTCAGTTTTGCGTACATGTTATTTGCAACAATTTGCAATTTGTCTACAATTGTCTTGAATATGCGCTCTTTTGTTTCAGCAAACATGTCTGCTACAGCCTGCATGTCTGTATACAGCTTTTCAGCCCTTATTACTTGTGTGTTATTTTGCTTCTTGCTAAGAGAATTACGAACTTTTTTCAGGCTATCTTCCCATATTTTGATTTTAGCTGTTAACGATTGAATTTCTGAATTTTTATCAGTTTTTATTTTCATTGCATTGTTGTAGCTGGAAAGTATCATACGGTCAGCTTCAGGTTTTGTGTCTTCTGTACCAAGCAAAGCCATCTCGTTCCCCTTCTGTTCTACGACATTCTCCTGTTTCTCTATCTCTTTATCTAGTGATTCTATAGCATCCATATATTGCTTAAAATCATCTGCAATGCATGGGATAGTTGTTTCATAGCGTCCGGTTATTTTCTGTATGTCTCCATAAAACTCAACAAATGAATCCGATGTAAGCATAGCTCTGCGCGGACGATTCATAACTTTTTGTATATGAAGCCATGGTTTTGAGCCTCTTGGTGCTTCTCTGTCACAGACTTCGCAATGGCACTTCTCTAGCATACGCTGCAGTGATGGGGTGTCTGGCGAACCCTCTGGAAGCATTATGTCAGGATTGTCAAGTATTTTCTTCTGGGCAAGTTCTTCAATCAGCGTAGTGCGGAGATTGTCAAAAACTCTGGTCTCGTTATTTAAACCCATAAGTAACCAAGGGCGGTTTTCGTCGAACAAACGGCCTGTTATGGATTTTTCTTGAGATTTCTTCTGTTCCTGTAGATTTAGAAGACTTTCATGTTCTTTTTTATATCCAATACGAGCCTCTATACGTTTTTGGCTCGAAAAAAAGTCTCTTTCGAATTTCTGTTCGTTCTCATTGGCACTTGCGAGTTCTTTTTGTGCCAACCGAATTTTCTCTTTTGAGTCAGAAATCCATTTCTCAAATCTATCGCGTTCTTCCTGTAGCTTTGCTAATTCCTCGTTAGCCGAATCGCTTCGTTTCTCCTCTGCCTTGTATTCTTTTTGGGCTTCAGCAACGAGTTCTTTCGCCCTGTCACACATTTGTATAAGGTTGCTCATGTCAGCAAGCACATTTATTGTGTTCTCCAAGCCTTTGAGTGTAGAAAGGTCTACAAGTCGTTCCATCGACTCACCTTGCAGAAGGGAGTATTTCTCCATTTCGCAGGGAATCATCTTGCGAATAGCCTCATCTTTCTCACTTTTGTCATAGATAGGCAAATCTTCATTGCCTTCTGTCTTTATTACTTCAGTTGTAGCATTAAAATTCCACTCGTCATCATGTTTACAATTCACCTCCTTTGTTACAGTATAGCATGTATCATCGTTCACAAAAACAATACGCACGCCAATTGTAAGCTCGCTGTTTTCACGGCGTGCTTTACCTGAAATCATCTTATAATAAGATTTATCAACAGGCATTATCTTCTTCTCGTCAGAATCATACACCTCATCGCGGAGAACCCAAAGAAAACCATTGTAGAATTTTGATTTTCCCATGTTGTTGTCGGCGTTGATTATATTTATTCCTTCTGTGAATGTGTAGGTATTATCCTCATAACTTCCATAATAGTTATAGAAGTTATGAAAACTTATTGATTTTATGATTGTACCCATATTGTTAATTTAGATTAGTCTGACACACGGTTTGAGATGCTTCGGAATGTTGTTTGTACTGTGCGGCGATTGGCCACACAATTTATCACATCCTTGATGATTTCAACAGGGATGTGTTCCGATTGTGTTGTATATGAAGCAGCTTCTGCCTCTGTTTTGCTTATATTGAAGTGGCTCTGCAGTTTGTCAGATTTCATCACTTCTTTGAAAATTATCTGAGGTTCCATATTGTTGTTTGTTATAATAATTCTTCTTCATTCAATACCATGCCGTTCAAGTCTATTTCGTAGAAATTGATGACTTCTTCGAGTGTGCTCAAGGCCCCTGTATAGTAATTGCTTGCAAGAGCGCCAAAATTAGCAACCCTTCGCATTTCATTTTCCACAAGATGTTTCTCCATCGTCCAAAAACGTCGTTCGTAATATGGCGAAGTAAAATCAGGCACCACTACTATGTCGTAAATCCATGCAAACAATTTGTCTTCATGTTTTCTGAGCAAACGTCCGCGACGCTGGATAAACTGTCTCGGATTTCCACTGCTTGATGTAAAGATGCCGTATTCTGCTCTTGGCACATCCACACCCTCATCAAGACAGTTTTTGGCAAACAGCACATTAATTTTGCCTGCAGCAAAAGCTTCTAATTTCTGCTTCCTTATCTGCTGGGAATCGAGGCCGGTGTATGAGTTGCATGTCACGTAAGGGTATGTTTGTTTCAGAACACACTGCATTTCCTTAAGAATATAATCGTCAAGTTCTTCATTGTCCGACTCTTCAATCCGGTTACGCTTTCCTGCCGCCGAATATACAAAGCAGTATTTTAATCTTTCCTCGCCTATTTCCTTGATGATTTTTTTGAACACATCCATTTTGTTTTTGGCCTTATGGAGTATGTTTTTTCTTATGAGCAATAGTTTTCTTGCCTTTTCAGGGTCGGCGAAATCTCTTTGTAAGCCATCGTACAGCTGCACAAGTTGTCGTGTGATTTTAGCATATTTCTCCATTTCATCTTCCTCCAACTTTGCCAGATATGGAAAGTATTTATATGGCATCAATCGTTCTTCTTTTATCGCCCTGCGCATAGAGAAGCTATAGGTGTATGGATAAGAGTCGTTGAAAAAACTCTCAATTTCACGTGTGCCTTCTTCATCGTATACACGGTTGGGAGTGGCAGAAAGAGCTATGCGTTTATTTATAGTCATTTTATGAAAAGCCTGTCTGACAGATGCTGAACCGATATTATGAGCCTCATCGGCAATCAGTAAAGTACCGTCTGAAAGTCTGGGAAGAAATAGTTGAAAATCTGCCATTACGAAAGATTGATAAGTGGATATAAGAACATAGTCCACTACTTTTCCCATACGCATTTTTGACACAATACTTGCTACTTCCTTCTTCCATTTGTGATTATCTGATGAAATCTTTATCACATTACGAAAATTGAAATTGTCCACCTCATCACCCCATTGCTCAACCAAGGCCAATGATGGTACAAGTATCAGCAGATGATAGAATCCGCTATCCATGTATTCCTCCAACGCACAGTTGAGTGATGTCACGGTCTTGCCCGTTCCGGTAGCCATGGCAAAAACTCCTTGTTTTCCGCGGTCACGCCACGCCTCATAGGCCTCAATCTGATAAGGACGAGGACCGTCTTTAAACTTTCTGGGGAAATGTGGCTCATCGGCTGAAGGTCTTGATTCCTCCTGCTCAAAATCCATAACCACTTCATTCTCCAACCGTATCAGCTCGTCGACATTGTCTGTAGGATATTTGCTTACTATTTGTTTGCAGAATTCCACAGCGTCAAAGACGTGGACATCCTTGTTTTCACCGTTCCATATATTGTCAAAATCTTCTTGATAGCAAGCTATCCTTTCGATCGATTCCTCGTTATGCCAAGAGCAGATGCAATCTATCGCCTCAATATTGCGGGTTAATCCCGCCGCCGTAAGATTCATGGAACCATTGAATGCCACTTTATTGTCTGACGAGTCGACAAACACTCCAAACTTTTCATGGGCAATGCCACTGTCTTTCAGCAATACAATCTTTACCTCAATCCTATTTTTAGAAATGAGATAGGACAGACATTTGAAGAATAGTCTGTCACGACGGGAGAAAGTCTGCAGCAATCTCTCGTACGACTGAAGCATACTCGCCTCAAACCCATCATAATTCTTATCCCTGAGCATGTTGTAATCCTCCTCTGTGACATGAGGATTGATGTACATTCGCATATTTCCACCATTTCTCACAAAATGTGCAAACCCACAGGCAAGCACATTGAAACAGGCACTACTGAAATATCCTAATCCAAGACATAGGGTAGAGCTGTTAGATAATGCTTTTGTAAAAAACTCTGTTGGCTTATGTTCACGTTTGGAGGAATAGCGCAGCATGAAATTCTGGCTTGTCAAATCTGTTTCTACAGTATCGTGCGTATTGGATATTGTCTTTGCAAATATCTTTTCGTACGGAAGACTACAAAGTCCCCATTTCCTATTTCCGAAACTCTTGAAAACTTGCTTGTCGAGCGATAGCGACGAGCACAGGCTATTGTATGATGTGCTAGACTTTCTATGTTGATTCACATAATTGAGAATATCCAACAAATCCTGCGGCTCATCTGCATGAGTTTCCAAGAAACACTTGACTAACTCGCGGATTGCGGGTTCTGCGGTCTTCTGTGGTGCTTTCTTTTCTGCTTTAGATATAATTATATTATCGTCAGGATCAACAACAAGTTCGTATAATGAATATATTTCCGAAATTAGGACTTGAGTTATTGACCTCGTCTTGGTAATGTCATAATTATTCCAAAAATCAGGATTTTCTTCTATATACGACGCTATATTTAGGCACTCGCCACCCTTGGCAATTTGCAGCAACTGCCTGAACGCATTGTGAAACTTGTCAAAGTCAAACACTTCTGCCAAATCCATTCTTTTTATGAGGTCAATCATAATTCTTCCAATCCTTCATGTATACGATCGAAAAGATAGTCAAACCCAACAAGATTGGGATTGTCTTTCACATCTCTGTCAATGCGCTCGAGTCCATCGTCAAGGTGCATCTTAAAGTAACGTGGTAGATTCTTGTCGGTATCTTTGATGTTGTAATGGGCACAAATCATAGATAGGTATAGAGGAAACAGGTTGCCGAAGAGCACATTCTTGCTGTACTCCTTGCCGCCAGCGTCCATAACGTCGGTAGGCGCAAATCTAACGCCGCTCTTAAGCGAATATGCAATGGCTATACGAGCAATTACATTCTCTGTTCCGAGAGCAAATTTGCGCGTTAAGCGTGTGACAAGTTCTTTGTTCTTTGCACTTGTCTTTATTTGAGTTATTGGTGTCATGTTGTTGCTTCCTAATTTTCGTTCATCAGTGTGGCAGGGTCTACCTTTTTAAAACCTGAGCGTGTTGTGTCATTGGTTATCAGAGTCGTACTGCCTATATATGGCATAAGCATTTCGTATTCAGATTGTGTGAGCTCCTTATGCAGCAATGGGAACAAAACCACCTGTCGGGAGATTGTCGGATAGAATTCCGTAATAATCTTTGATGAGTGGCTTTTGTCAAACTTTTGCAAAGGACTGTCTATAAACACGGGGAACTGGATTCCGCTCTCGTCCACAAGCGATTTCAACAGCGATGTAGCATAAAGCTGTTTTTCGCCTTTTGACAGAGTGTCCTTGTCAATCACGTCACCGCTTGTTGTGTAGAGAAGGATATCCATGGCATCGGCATTAATTGCCACCTCAACACGTCCTATAAAGTCCTCTTTATGCATAAGCGAGTTGAGAGTTGTTTTGATGCGGCGCTCAAGTGATGATTTCTTGTTTTGCTTCAAGGTTTGCAGGAACGTTTCAAGTTCCTCTGTAAGTTGGCTCGCAAGTTTGTCCTTCTTTTCGTCGGCATCGTCAACGCTCACACGTTTGCCAAGTTCCTTGATTTTCCTGTCCAATGATTGCAACATAATGTTTGTAGCTCCAGCTTTTTCGTGAAAAAGTCGGATTTCCGCATCTGTTTGTTGTATAGCCTCCTCTATTTCGTTCTTTTTTTGGCGCAGTTGCTTCACCACCTCATCGCTCTCTTTGCTCTCCATATTGGCAAGTCGGCGCGAATTGCGTTCCAGAGTTATTC
>CAKUXP010000047.1 GCA_934700345.1 uncultured Fibrobacter sp.
AATTAGCAATGAGGAATTAGCAATGAGGAATTAGCAATGAGGAATTAGCAATGAGGAATTAGCAATGAGGAATTAGCAATGAGGAATTGACAGTCTAGCGAACTGTAAGTTGTCAGGAATCAGTGGTTAGAGCTTAGTTGGTAGTTGACAAAAGTCAGATATCAGTGACTAGCGAGCAGTTAGGGAACAGGGAGAAGGGATTAGGGATTGGACTGTCGAACGAGCCGTTGTCAGAGCTTAGATCTTAGATCTTAGAGCTTAGAGCTTAGATTTGCAGACGTCTATATTCTTTCAGAAGTTTAATGTCTGCGACGCTGTCAAAAGCCCACTGAATTGTCGGAGTACGGGACTGACATCGTATCGTGTTCCTCGTACCGTTTCCTAAAAGCCTAGACGTCCGCCGCCCAATTCCGCATTCCTAATACCTCATTTTCACCCGTCCGCGGACTATTCCCAAATCCCTGCAACTTAGAAATCTGCGCAAAAAAAGACCGCTCGGAAAATCGAACGGTCCATTTGCGAAATTTCGAAAATCAGCCGTTTTCTTCTTCGGCGTTTTCCTTGGCGTAGGCGTCCTGCATTTTCTTGAGGGCCGCTTTCGGGTCGAGTTCGATCTCTTCCGAGGCTTCATCGACAAGCGTCGCAAAATCGTTATACCAGTCGGTGAAAATTTCGACCTGTACATGGTCCGGTCCGGGGAGCGTGAGACGCACGCCACATTCGTCGCCGATACGCTCGTTGTAGTCGTCGAGCTTCGGTTTCAGGAGCGCGAGATCCATGCCGTCGAGGTCTTCCGGGTCAAGCCAGATCGGAGCTTCCTTGCCGTCTTCGGACTTGTCTTCGACTGTTTCGCCTTCGTCCTTGCAGGAGCAGCAGCACGAATCGTCTCCGCATTCCTCACCGGAATCGTAATAGAACTCGTCGTCTTCGAGGTAGAGCGTTTCGACAAAGACGCACTTGGAACCGAGGGCTTTCGCCACTTCGACAAATTCCTGGAACGTCCCGCCAAAGTAGCGGACCGTTTCCGCATCGGAATTGATTTCCTGGACGGGAACAGGCAAGAATCCGAATTTCTTCAGATTCTCGAAAATTTCATCGGTAACGGTTTTTGTTTCGGCCATTTTGAATTCCTTATTGGTGATACTTGAGAAGGGATGGAGCCTTTTCCCGGATGAGCTTCAGGATGCGCATTTCGGCTTCGTCCCCGCGTGCTGTTTCGCGGACGCTTACGAGCGGGAGGAAAAGCGGGCTGTTGAAAAGCGTACCGAGCGGAATCGGGTTCTTGCGGCAGAAAGTGGTTTCCACATAGTCTCGGGCGGCGTCCTGTAAATCGTCGCACTTGGTAAATTCGCCATTCTGGAAGGCTTTGTAAAGATCCACGAAAATCTTGCAGGCTTCGGGGATGTTGCCCGATGCGCTGATTAAGCCAGTTCCGCCCATTTCAAGAAGATCGATGAACGAGGCGTCCTCGCCGCTCATGACGGCAAAGTCCTTGTCCTTCGTCTCCTTGATAACGCGGAGCGTATCTTCGTGATACTTTTCCCCGATTTTAAATTCCACGGCCTGCTTGAGACCGATGATGTTCTTGTCTTCGGCGAGCCGGATTAGCGTGTCGGGATGGACGTAGCTGGAAGTTCTTCCGGGGACGTTGTAGATGACGATTTTCGCACCGGTTTCGCGGCTAATCGTGAGGAAATGTTCGACGAGTCCTTCTTGCGGAGGATTATTGTAGTAGCCGGTCACGCAGAGAACCGCGACCGGGGCTATCTTCTGGACGTTCTCGATGATTTCGATGGATTCCCGCGTGCAGTTGGAGCCTGCGCCGGCGATGACGGGAACGCGCCCATCGACATAGTCGAGCGTAAACTTGATAATGTCGAGATGCTGGCTCGGGGAGACCGTTGCGCTCTGGCCTGTGGTTACGGCGGGAAGTACTCCTGCGGCTCCTGCGGCGATGACATCGTCAATCATCTGGCCCATCTTTTTAAAATCGATGGAATTCCTGAGGTGCTTGGGATCGTCGTCCTTGATGGGCGTAAAGAGGGCAGGGAAAACCCCGCGAAGTTGGGAAGCGTTTGTAATCTGCATAGCCTAAAAATAGACAAAAACGAAACGAATTTCCCCTATCCGGCAAAATTTTTCTTAGGAAATGCAAAATATTTCGCTCAGGAAAAATTTCAATTTGCCGCTTTGGATATAGATTATAGGCTAAAAAGGTGGTGTGCCATGTTCAAAAAAGTTTCGCTGCTTTCGTTTGCGGCTTTTTCGTTCGCTTTTTCCGCGAAATCCTCTTCGGATTTTATCTGGAGCAATGTCACGATGGGAGGCGGAGGCTTTGTCTCTGCCGTGATAGCCTCTCCTGTCGATAAAAACCTCTTTTACGCCCGGACGGATGTCGGCGGAGCTTACCGTTGGGACGAAACGTCCGAGAAGTGGGTTTCGATGATGGACTGGGTCGATGTCTCGGAACGCGGGCTTCTGGGCGTGGAAGCTCTCGCGGTCGATCCGCAGGAAAGCGGAAAGGTCTATATGGTGGCGGGGACTAGCTACTGGAATGACGGACGTACGGCGTTTCTCCGGTCCTCGGACAGGGGAAAAAGCTGGGAAGTCATCTACACGTGGGATTCGACCGGCGTGAAAGGCGGAAGCGTCACCTGGTTCAAGGCTCACGGAAACGGGATGGGGCGCGGAAACGGCGAAGCTCTCGCCATCGATCCGAACAATCCCGATGTGATGTTTTACGGCTCGAAAAACAGGGGTCTCTGGAAATCGGCGGACAACGGAAGCTCGTGGAGCCATGTCGATGCATGGACGAAGGCTGCCGGGAGCGACACGACGTGGAACGGTTCCGGCTTCTCGTTCGTGCAGTTCGCGCCGGGAAGTTCGAAGGTTCTCTATGCGGGATTTCTCCGCGAAGGAACCAAGGGAAAAAGTTTTGAAAACGTCTTCACATCGGCAGATGGCGGGGCGACCTGGGCGGCTCTCCCGATACCGGACAGCTTGCGCTCGACAGCGGGCGGTTCGATTGTCCGGCTGATGCCGCAGCGGGCGGTCGTTTCCAAGGACAATTCCTTTCTAGCTGTGACCTTTGCCGACGGTGCGGGTCCTCATTCGATGGGGTGGGACGAAGGCTGGGGAATGATCTATGACGGCTTTGGCCGCGGCGCGGTCCTCCGCTATGACGTTAAAGGCAAAACGTGGACCGATATTTCGCCGGAAGATTTTATCGATGAAGGCAAAACGGGAACATCCGAATACGACAATTCGGACTATTCCAAAATGGACAAGTATAAGTATCTCGCGCCGTACGGGGGCATTTCCATCGATCCGAACAATTCCGACATGATGATTGTAACGACGGAAGGATATCGCGGTCCCCAATTCTGGTATACGCAGACAAGCGATACCAGCGGAACATGGAAAGACGAGTGGGGATCCAATATCTACGTGACGGTAGATGGCGGAAAGACCTGGGCGGCTTCTTTCAAGTATTATTGGATGGAAGGCGGTTTCTACCCGACGGTTCGACAGATGAACGAAAACGGCATCGGATGGATGAAGAGCAGCTCGATTCATTGGGCTGGAAGCGTTTCTATCGATCCGTTTAACAAAAACCGGGTCTTTGTAACTTCCGGAAACGGCGTGTTTCGTTGCGACAATATCCTGGACTATGAAATTATCCCGGCAGGAACTTATGATTCGGCGAGCAATTATTACTACGGCACTGCGGAAACCAAGAGTTCCCAGATATGGAAGGTTTCCAGCCACGGTATCGAAGAGACGGTTCCCGAAGAAGTCGTGAGCATTCCCGGCGGGCCTTTGATTTCCGTCATCGGTGACTACGACGGCTTTCGCCACGACAGTGTCTGGACTTATCCGGGCTTTCGTCATCGGACAAACGTGAACGGGTCTAGCCTCCCTCTTGGCTCGACTCGGGGACTTGCTTATGCAAACCGCAGCGGTAAGCTTGTAAAAGTTGCCGATGCGCGAATGGTTGAGGTGAGCAAGTACCAGACGGTTCCGATCGAGCCTCTCTCGTTTTCTACAGATTCCGGAAAAACCTGGACTGTCGGCACCTATCCCAACCTGGATTCCAGCTATAAGAAGGGAAGCGTCGCCATTTCCGCCGATGGTTCCGTTGTTGTCTGGTCTCCGGCGGAGGGCACTACTGCGGTTTTCCGTTATGCAAACTCGGCCTATACGACGGTTTCGGGCATTACCAATTCCGCATACGTTGTCGGCGACCCCGAAAACTCGGATGTGTTCTACGCTTATGACAAGGCTTCGGGCGTCTTTTACAAAAGTTCGGACCAGGGCAAGACTTTCGCGAAGGTTTCGGAACCAGGCAAAAGCTCTTTCAAGAAGTTCCGCGCAATTCCGGGCAAGGAAGGCGAACTGTGGCTTCCCCTCGGCGTGCAGGACGAAAAGGGAAATCCGAAAAGCGGAAACCTCTTGCATTCGACGGACGGCGGTGCGACCTGGACAAAGGCTTCGGGCGCAGGCTACACGGAAGCGGTCGGTTATGGCGTCGGGCCCAAAGGTTCGGGAATCGCCCTCTATGCGTTCACCGTGGTGGATGGCGTCACCGGAGTCTTTGAATCGGACGATAACGGCAACACCTGGAAACGGGTAAACGACGATGGCCATGAATACGGCGGGCTTGCAAACGGCGAATTCGTCATGGGCGACATGAACACTTACGGCGTTGTCTATATGAGCACAGCGGGTCGCGGAATAGCCGCTCGCGTTCCTGGGACATGGAAGATGGGAACGTCTTCTTCGACTTCTGCAATTTCGAAACCAGCGCCGTCTCTCGTTCTCAGCCGCTATGCGAGCCTTGAAGGAAATGTTTTGAACCTTTCGATTCACAATTCGCGCGTAAACGTCGCGATCTTCGACTTGAAAGGCAAGCGGATTTTCCAGAAAGCCTATTCTTCTTCGACTTCCCTGGATTTAAGCGAAACCGTCCGTGCGCGCGGAACCTACATTCTTCGCGTGACAAGCGGAAACGCTGTGCTGCTTTCGGGAAAATTCGGCATCTTGCGGTAGCTTTCGCTTTCCATTTTGTTTTCCCTGCGAATCTTGCGGGGAAAATTTTATATTGACCGAAAAGAGGTATGGATTTGAAAAACGGAAAAATTCTCCTGGCTGCGGTGCTTGTCTTTTTATCCGCCTGCGCAATTGACGGAAGATACGGTCATGTTGAAAAGGTTCGGGTCAATATTCCCGCTTCGCCGGAAATTCACGGTGCGGGGCATTACCAGAAACCGAATACGAAATATTGGCGGGCTGCCGCGAACGTGCATCTCGGAAGAGAAGAACGGGCAAATGTCGAGGGCGTTACGAATAAGCTCGGCAACTGTTACGACATCGAACATTGCCGTGGAGGCACGCAAATCGCAGTGGACGAAAATGTCGATGCGGAATACAGGACCGTCTATCCGGTTGTCTCGGCAAGCCTTGAAAACCTGCGCAAGGAGGATCTGTTCCTTTGGAGCTGGGGCTTTGGAATCAATCGCGGCATCTACGGTTTCGGAACGCTTGGCTTGAATTCTCGGCATTTTGAAGTCGGCGTTTCCCTGGGGCTTTGGATAATGGCGCACGACCAGGCGTTTTCGGGGTCGTCCTACAGCTGTGTCAAGTGGCTCTGGGATAAAGACTATCACTTAAGCCGGAGCGGTTTCGCCGAGGAAGGGGGCGTTTTTGATGCGAGCTTCCTTTACGGGCTGTATGCCGGCGCCTTTTTTGGAAAGTTTTCTTTCTTGCTTTCGGCGGAAATCTACAGGCCCAACCTTTTTGTCAGCGATAAGGATATCCACGCCGACTTTGAACTGCCCTACGTGATAACGGAATTCCTGGAAATCGGCTACTGGATAACCGAAAAATGGGAAATCTATTCAGGCGTTGCGAACATTCTGGGCGACTTTGAAGGCTGGCACTTTTCGGCTCTTGGCGGCGTCCGCTTTTACTGGATCTAGCGAACCCTTGACGCAAAATTTTCTATATTGCGGCTTGTCTTTATAAAACCATCTGAAGGTGTTCTATGGGCAAAAATCTATACCAGAAAGTGTTTGACAGCCATGTCGTTTCAAAGCTTCCGAGCGGCCAGTACCAGCTGTTTATCGGACTGCACCTCTGCCATGAAGTGACGAGTCCGCAGGCTTTCGCGATGCTCCGCGAAGAGGGCCTCAAGGTCAAGTATCCGGAACGTACCTTTGCGACAGTCGATCACATCATCCCGACGACGGAGGAAGCGCGCAAGCGCCCGCTTGCGGATCCTGTTTCCGAAGACATGCTTTCCCATATCGAAAAGAACACGCATGATTTTGGCGTCCGCTTTTTTGGCCCGGAGACCGGGGAACAGGGCGTTATCCACATCGTGGGACCTGAAGAAGGCGTGACGCAGCCCGGCATGACGATCGCTTGCGGGGATTCCCACACGGCGACGCACGGGGCTTTCGGCGCGGTCGCTTTCGGAATCGGTACGAGCCAGGTGGCCGATGTCCTGGCAACCCAGACCCTCGCGATGAGCCCGCTCAAGACTCGCCGCATCAAGTTTACCGGAAAGCTCAAACCGGGCGTAACCGCAAAGGATGTAGCGCTTGCCTATATTGCAAAGCTCGGCGTAAACGGTGGCGTCGGATACGCTTACGAATTCGCCGGTCCCGTCATCGATGCGCTTGACATGGAAGGTCGCATGACCGTCTGCAACATGGCGATTGAAGGCGGGGCGCGGGTCGGTTACTGCAATCCCGACGAGAAAACCTTTGCATTCCTTCGGGGAAAGCCTTACGCGCCGAAGGCGGAAGCCTGGGACGAAGCCGTCGCCTATTGGAAGTCGGTGGCGAGCGATCCGGATGCGGCATTCGACGATGAAGTGGAAATCGATTGCGATACGCTCGAACCGATGGTCACGTGGGGCATTACGCCGGCCCAGGCGATACCCCTGGACGGCAATATGCCGAAGATCGATTCCTTCCAGGGCTCCGAACGCAAGGTCATTTCCGAAGCCTACGAATATATGGGCTGGGAAGAGGGCGGAAAGATGCTCGGTACGCCGATCGATGTCGCCTTTGTGGGCAGCTGCACGAACGGTCGCTTGCCGGATTTGATCGCCGCTGCGGAAATCATGAAAGGACATCATGTCTCCCCGAATGTCAAGATGTGGGTCGTTCCCGGTTCGATGAAGATCAAGCTCGAAGCGGAATCGCTCGGCCTCGACAAGATTTTCAGGGAAGCCGGCGCCGAATGGCGCGAAGCGGGCTGCTCTCTCTGTCTCGCGATGAATCCCGACAAGCTCAAGGGACGCGAGGTGAGCGCAAGCTCGAGTAACCGCAATTTCAAGGGCCGACAGGGAAGTCCGACCGGTCGGACCATTCTCATGAGCCCGATCATGGTCGCCGCAGCCGCAATCGAAGGCAAGGTGACCGACGTCCGCAAGTATATCAAGTAAGGAGCGATGTTATGCTTACACCGATTGACATTGTAAAAGGTTCCGGCGTTCCGCTGCGCGGAAACGATATCGACACGGACCGTATCATCCCGGCGCGTTTTCTCAAGTGCGTCACGTTCGACGGTCTTGGCGAACATGCGTTTGCGGACGACATTGCGGGACTTGCCGCTCAGGGAAAGGTTCACCCGTTCCGCGACCCGGCATATAAAAGCGGTTCCGTCTTGGTTTCCAACAGAAACTTCGGTTGCGGATCGAGCCGCGAACATGCGCCGCAGGCCCTCAAACGCTGGGGAATCCGCGCGATTATCGCCGAAAGCTATTCCGAAATTTTCTTCGGGAACTGCGTCGCGATAGGCGTTCCCTGCTACCGGGTTTCGCACGAAGTCGCCGACAGGATTCTTGCCTGGATCGAAGCGCACCCTTTGGAAGAAATCGTCACCAGCACGAAGGATCGGTCTCTGAAAATGGGCGACGAGACGATCGCTCTTGAACTTGCGGACGGTCCGCGCGGACAGTTCCTCGACGGTTCCTGGCATGCTCGCGGCGTTCTGCTTTCCAATGCGGACAAGGTTGCGGAACTTGCGAAGAATCTTCCCTATATGAAGTTTCTTGCCCGTTAATTTGTATGCGACCTGAAGGGGCGGACTCGTTTATCGGGTCCGTTTTTTGTTTTAAAACTTTCAACCTAGGATTCGTTCCCGGAATGCGGAAAACTCTTTGCGGTAAACGGTTCCGTTAAATACCAAAGTTCGTATACTTCTCCGCGCTGAGCGTAGCGGACAGACGATTCCGCAAGTCCGGTTTGCAGATAAAACGATTTCTCCGGATGTGTTCTGCGAGATTCGCTTTTCTAGGGAGACTGTTTCGGCATCAACGACGTTTTTTTCTTTGGGATGTCGTTCGGCCATCTGTTTTAGAATTTAACTTTTCGCCTATAGCAGAAAAGCATCCTTTCGGATGCTTCTTTTCAGCGGGAAAAGGGACTAATTCGCTCGCCGTCTCCGCTTTGCGGCGGCTCGTTCGCCCTTCGGGCTCGCCAGCTTCGCGGTCAAGTCCCTCCGTCGCTTTTCGCACTCGCGTTGCCCGTGCATAAGCTCCGTCGGTCGAACCCTCTTTTCGGTTTCGGTCCCTTTCCGCAACAAACAGAAAAGCATCCTTGCGGATGCTTCTTTCAGCGGGAAAAGGGACTGATTCGCTCGCCGTCTCCGCTTTGCGTCGGCTCGTTCACCCTTCGGGCTCGCCAGCT
>CAKUXP010000048.1 GCA_934700345.1 uncultured Fibrobacter sp.
GACCGTATCAGATTATATTTTGCGATACACACATATATCAGCATTACCGATATATTTGAATTTTTCGCAAGATAGCTGACCTCTACAAACCATCTTATTCATCAGTCTTCGAACTGCTTGTTTGTTTGTTGTGTAGAGTCGGGATGCCACATCAGAGATTCTGACCGCTTCACCTCTAGCTATCACTTTTCGTATGTTTGTTGTTGTTATTCTATTCATAGGCATTCATTTTTTTATGTTTATTCTTAAATTCTACAAAGTTAAGTCAGTTTCAAATTTCTTTTCCAAGAATTTCTTGAAGTCTGGCTTACCAAAGAGCGAGTTAGAAACCGCTTCCCATTCTTCGTTACGAGAGAAGAAAACGTCACGGGTGAACCATTCATATACGCTTTCGTATTTTTCCTTAGCTTTACAGTTAGGATGCGTATCTAAGAATTTTTGCCCTGCTCGAAGATAAGCTTTTGCAATTAAGGGATTCTTTTTAAACTCTATAATTCTTTTCTTTCTTGAAGCAAGTGGGCAACACATACAACCGAGTCTTTGTGTAACATCGATTTTTCCTTCAGCATCATAATATATAGGAGCAAGCTTCAGCCCTCGATCAAGGATGAAATCTTTCACATCTTCTTTTGTCCACTCTAGGATTGGGTATATCTGTTCCACATGATTCTCTTCTTTCTGTGCGCCATAGTAGCGACACATTGTAGGCTCATTATACCTACTTTCTCTCGCTCTGCTTTCATCCTTGCGTACACCTATTATAGCTTTATCTAGGATTTTGTATTCCTTCAGCTTTTCACAACAGAAACGAGAGAAGCGAGAAGGGAAACCCTTTTTAGCTACAAGTTGAAAGAAACTTACTGCAGGTCTGCGTATTTCCACGCCCATCTCCTTCACATGTGCTAGAGTTCCTGGAGGGTCGATTGTCGTACATTTGTGTATAGCCCGGTATCTGATGCCAGCTTCCTTTGCAAGTTGCAGGATAACATCGCTATCCTTGCCGCCAGAATAAGCTAGTTCTATCTCACCTTCATATCTTTTCTGTACGCTCTGCAGTAGATGGATGGATTGCTCTATTTTCTTCTGAAGCTTTTCGTCTATCATACTCATCACATTATTTATCTTCAACTTCTCTAATAAGTATGATTTTCGGGAATTCTACATTCTCTGTTGTGCAGAAGATAATCGTTTCTTCACATTTGACAACCCATCCGAGATTCATCTGTTGTGTTGCCCAATTAGTGAACTCTTCTTCCTGGATATAATATTCATCGAAGAAGTTTTCGTCGTAATCTTCTGTTACGTCGTGACGTTCGATTGTAACTTTAATAAATTTCTTGCGCATATTGCCGATAGCTTTAATTTTGCATAATGAGGAAAATCTTCGTATCTATCGATAGGTAAGGCGTATTATAGAAAATAGTACTTGAAGCCATAAAAAAAGCTCCGTGGAGAGGTTTAATCGTCCACGGAGCTCATGCTATCGTTAGCCGTAAGCCGTTCAAAGTCGCTCCTCAGCGTTGCTTCTATGCTCTTACGGATGGTGCAAAGTTAGCTTTTTCTTCAATAAGTTCCAAACTTTTTTGAGATTATTTTTGTGGTCAAACACATATTTAACTATTAAGACGAATATAATTATCAATAGCGCATTAACAAAAACGTTATTTTCTTGCTTTTTAACTATCGGTTTGTTATTCTGCTTCTTTTTAGTTTTTTGCTTCTGTGTCTGTTGTTCCTTTTTCTCAACTTTTGTATGTACGTTGACTACTTCAGCTCGCTTTGTTATTTTCACATGAACCGTGCCTTTTTTAGGTGGCTTTTTGGATGATGGTATGAGGGGCTTTTGCTCTGAACCCTTGTTTGATTCTCCATTTATGCCTGGATCCTCATCCAAATTCCAAGTAATTTCTACATCTTCAGCAATGGATACTCGTTTCAGCAGAGAGTCCAAGCTAGTGATAGTTGAAGTTTTTGTCTTTGTGTTTGTTGATGTCATTTGCTTCTGTGTGGAACACGAGCTGATAACTATCATCATCAACAACATTATTATATATATACTCTTTTTCATGCTCTGTAGTTGAAGTTGAAGTGATGTCGGGGTGTTTGGGCCATGTTCCATTGTACATGTAACCATTGTCCGGTACCCGAGTGTTCAAATAAGACTGTATCAACGGATGGAATTTCCTGTAGGTTTGAGAACAGTTTTGTAGCTTCAGTAAGTGAATCTACATGTATGTCTGCTGCATTGCCTTGAGTATGCCAGGAGTTGGAAACACCACCCACCAAAGTGTTAAGCTTTTGGCATCTGTAGCCAGAAGTGATAACGATTGGTTTACCGTATATGCGTCTTAATGGGTCTAGAACCATGTCCACGCCGTATTGCAGATTCTTAATCACATCTGCAGGTGGAGTGTTGTCTATATGATGCTTTGTTGCGGTTGATGATTTTATCAACTCGGCAAGAGAGAAAAATTCACTCTTGATTGTCTTTGTTGTTGTGCCTTGAGGTTTGCCCATAACTGCCAAGTTTGTAATTTAGGTGAAAAACGCTAGCTGCAAAGATTAATAATTGTGCTACGAAAATCAAAACACCTGCAGCTATATCATGATGTTCTGATACGATAATCGATGAGATTCCGATAGTGATGGCCGCCATGACGCAGCACACACCTGCACTGTACTCTACCTTGTCTTTAGAGTCTCGTTCCATACGCTAAAAAAAAATGGGGAGTTTTTTGTAACTCCCCAAATTTGATACTAAATAGAAACAGAGCCACCGCTGCCAGGGAGTGTGCCGGAACCGCCGCCACCTTCAGAAGCGTCTGAATCCTGACCTGTAACAACGACATTATATGTAATCTGACTAGCTGCAGTAGTTTCTGTTGCAGCAACAGAAACAGTTACTACTGCGGTACCGTTTGCTACTGCAGTAACTGTACCCGTCTTCGCGTCGATTGTAGCAACGTTTGGATTACTGAGACTGTATGATACAACACCGGATGCAGTGTTACCGTTCAGTGTAGGTGCTTCAGCGGTGCCGCCCTTTGTAGAGATTGCAACAGTAGAAGTTGACAAACTCAACTCAGGAGTAGGCAAAGTTGTCACTGTAGCCTGGTTAGACATCTCACCACCGTTGAGGATCAATTCAGACTCGATAGGATATGTGTTGAGCTGAGACTCTACAGTCACACCTGCGATAATTGACTTGTTGCCCGCCATCGTTGAATTTGAGCGCAACCAAGTACCACCTACCTGGCGACTGAGGATAACTGCACCCAAGTTAGCTTCGGTTGTTGCAAGTTTGAGTACACCACCCGAGAAGGTAACGCTGATATCCAAGTCTGAGTGATTAGCGTCAAAGGTGAACGCATCATGAGGAGTAGCTACCGGACCAGTTTTATCTGCATAAAGGCGGACAATATTCAGTCGAGCAGGGGTGTAGCTGAAGACATTTCTTGTAAGAGTTGCCTGGCCAACCATCCAAACGAAAGTAACCAGGTCTCCTGCCTGGATGCCCATGGCGTTGTAAACGTCCTGCGCAGTAGCGAGTGTAGAAACATTGTACTGCAGCTCGATTTGATTCTGAGTGTTGACCACGAAAGGCATTTCCGGAAGGCTACCACGGGACAAGATATAACGCATAGGGTTAATCAATTTGTCCTTGTAGCTGTTAAACGCATAGCTTGCGCTACCGTTCTTAGAAGGGTCGCGGAATTTGTTCAAGTTCAAACGCATAAACTCTGCCATGCTCTGCTGACCAACCGTCTTCCCCTCAAACGAGTGGTCGGCGATAACCTTAAGATAACTGTACGCTGCGCCTATGGTTGTCATAACCATGCGCTGGCGCATCTGTGCGAGGGTGCGAGGGTTTTTAACTCTGTACACACGTTCTTTTGTGATTTGGTTTCCGTTCAACTCCGAGAACGTAAAGTTCTTGGTACTACCAGTACGGATGCCAAAGAAGCCTTTAGATTTAGCCATAGTGATATATGTAAGGGGTGCCCATGCATGCGCCTGGGGGCAGGGGGCACCATCCCTGCAGGGGCGCTTTTCAACGTGCGCAAAGGTACGAAATAGTTTTGAATCGGAGGTAAAGGCGACTTACTTCTGAATTACTTGCCGTTACAAGGCGATTGTTTATTAATTATTTACATTTTAACAGATAGTGTTTAACTCATGTTAATATCGCTTAACCAATTTAAAATATTTTTGCCGCCCCGTAAGGGGTGGCGGTCGGGGGTGCGGTGGCACGAGGGGTGGCGGCGTCAGCCGCCACCCAGTTGGCACCCACCTGGGAGCCAGGAAAAGAAAAACCGCCGCCCCGTTAGGGGTGGCGGTCGGGGGTGATGGTGGCTCATGAGCGGCGGCGGTAGCCGCTGCTCCTATACATTCCAATTTCTTGTTACATACTCGCTGATTGCAAGATTGATGAGTCGATTTCGCTTCATGTTGTTTCTCTTGCAATAAGATTCTGCTAACTCAAATGTATCTCCGTCTATCTTAGCGGAGATTGCTTTCTGTGTTACTTGTTTCATAACTTCAATATTTTAAAAATGATAATTAAGGAACTCATTATAAATATGTATATAATGAGTTCTATTTTATTCGGTGCTCGAAAATTATACATTTACTTGTATAGGTCTTCGTTTATTTTCTTATTTAGTCTTCTCAACGCTCTATCTGTCGTAGGGAGAAAACATCCGGTACCTATTTCAACATAGGTATCTTTTCCATCCTTGACAACCTGCCTTTTGCTTTCATACGAAAATAATAACACCGATAAAGCGTGCAACTGATTTTCTGTAAGTTCTATCTTCATAAAAATGGCTTATCCGTGATGCCTAGGGCTTATTATTAAATGCTTGTTTTCTAAAAAATCTTAGGTGCTCATCCTTGAGGATCATGAAGTAATCTATCTTGGCTACACCTAGGTGTAACAGTTGCAAGTCTCCCGCGATATTGTATTTAAGCCAATTATGCGGAGATAGTAAGCTATTACAGAAAGGCTCCATGGATGGCGGTTTGATGTGTGCCTTTATCCACTCCACAAACTTCTCCTCCACCTGGGGGTTATTGCCCATGCCCCTAATATCTATTCGTGTGCATGCAAGTAGCTTTTTGATGTTTGCTTCGACTTTGACCAACTTGCAAAAGGTTTGCTGATTGATGTTGTCGATTCCGAACATGAGGACTCCACCTGGATGCAGCGCAGCAACCCTCATGAGGGTTGCCTTAAGCGCATTGTGTAACTGTAGTGTCATTCTACTCATGATGTCATTATCCATTTAATTAGTAATGCGATAATCACCCAATAGAAAGCGTGAGTGAAGAAGATGTTGAGGAAATTAAAAAACCATTTGTCCTCGTTGTTGTAGGTTTCTTTTTTCATAACGATAGCATTTTATGAGGGGTGGTTAGCCCCTCGTTACCTTTATTTATTGAGTATTGTCTGTATTTTATTAGCTTTTTTCTCCTCAATCTCGCCTAAGCCTAAAATTAGCTTTGCAGCAACATTTAAAAACGCTAATGCTTCCTTATTCGTTGCACCAGTTACTTTTGCGTTGTAGTCACTGCAAAAATAAAATGTATGCTCAATATCCTCTAAGCTAGCCCAATATGTGTGATTATACTCATCTTCATATCTCTTGATTCCAAGAAATTCATAAGTAAAACCACTGTTAGAACTTACTCTCATAGAACGAACTACAATATTATCAACTCCTATTTCTCCATTATCGAAATCCTCATCATCAATAATATCCAACTCATCCATCTTCTGACGGATGCGTTTTGCAACCTCTTCTACTTTCTCTTTGAGTGCTGCGGTCATGCGCTTGTAGTCGTCACGTGCCAAAATCTGATTTAAATCTAACTTCATAAAAATGCGCTTAACCGTGATGCGCCTAGGGCTGAAATGATTAATTAATAACTCTATTATATTCTGACTGCATTACTGCATTACTAGTATGCAAATATATCTGTGTAGTTGCGATTGATGTGTGTCCTAGGATCTCACGCAATACATCTAATCTCATGCCTTCGTTGATAGCTCTAGTAGCAAATGAGTGTCTCAACATGTGAGGGCTAGCGTTAACGCCGATTCGCTTAAAGGCTGCGAAGATGGCATAGCGAAATTCTCTATCCTCCCATCTTTCAAAGATGGCTCCATGAGTTTTACCTGTAGCCTTTATCATTTCCAGGATATAAGATGGGAAATAGATGCATCTTTCTTTTCTGCCTTTGCCCATGATGATTGCTTGTGCTGAGCTGAAATTGATGTCCTCTATCTTCAAATCCCTCGTTTCTGTAACTCGAAGCCCCATGGCTGCCATTATCATTATCGCTAGCTTGATGTCTCTTCTAGGTTCCTGCTTCACAGCCTTGATGATGTCCTCCGCATTGAGGGCATGTGGAATAACCTTATCTTTCTTGGGCGATACCAGGTATTTGGCGGGATTCTCGGCTAGCTTGTATTGTATCATCATCCAATTAAACAAACCTCGGATTGCTGATATATTAGCAATGATGGTGTTATTGCTAGCTCCTGCTGCCTTTCTACCTGCGAGATAAGCAACTATATCATCAGCCTTAATTTCTGACCATCTGCGCCCAATATTCGCTTTTGCGAACGAGTGCAAAGAAGCTTCGTATTGTCTAGCGGTATTTACAGAATACCCTTTCGTGTACACTAGATATGTGATATATTCATTAATCATAAAACGATAGCATTATGAGGGGTTGGTTAAGCCCCTCGTTACCTTTAATACTCATTGACTTCAATAATCAATTTGTAATCTCCATCCTCATTAACGGTCTGCAACATAGAATTACTCCACTTAAACTCTATAACCTCATTCATGATTGCATTCCAAAGGTAAATGGCTTCTGCTTCATCCTCACAAAAGACTACTATATATAAGCCTTTTGCCTTCATATCCTTAAAAGGACCTGTAACATTAAAAGCCTTCTCATAAGTCATTTCTTCTTCTATTTCAACATGAAGGCTTTCAGCCAAATGGCTAGATAAGCAATTTTCTAATTTGAATAAATCTACATAGTTCATACGATAGCATTTTAAGAGGTAAGAGATAACTATTATCTCCCTTTCTCTGATGCAAAGGTACGACTTTTTTCTGAGACTACCAAGTTTTTTTTAGTTAAAAGTATATACTTTTCTTTAACACTTATGTTAAAAAGTATATACTTTATAGAAGCGTTTTCCGCTCTATAACTCCCCACCTAGAAACAGACAAGATTTTTCTGTTTGTATGTTTTCGTAATTGTTCCACCCACTAAACTTAAAAAGAAAAAATTAAATAATGTCCTTACCTATAAAAATAAATTTTTTCTTTTTAACTCCATGTCCCCTGCTTCGCCCTCGACAACAGCCTAGATGTCTTCTTTCAATTTTTCATGCAGGGGTTCTTGGGCTTTAGCCCAAGGTTCCCTGCATGAAAAATTGAAATATTTGTTTGCATCCAACCTGGTGGGAGCCCACCCCCTGGGGGGAGGGCGCACGGGATGGGCGCAGGCAGCAGCCCCTGCCAGAC
>CAKUXP010000049.1 GCA_934700345.1 uncultured Fibrobacter sp.
TGAATAGTGACTGGCGAGCAGCTAGGGAACAGGGAGAAGGGATTAGGTTGCTGAGCGAGCCGTTGTCAGAGCTTAGATCTTAGAGCTGAAATCTTAGAGCTGAGATTTGCAGACATCTATGTTCTATTTTTCGGCAATTTAAATCCCGCAGTTCAAAGATCTAAGTTTTTTCGATTAAGCTCTGAATATCGTGTTTGACCCGGCAATCTGTCCTCCGTTCTAACCCAGAAACAGCGTGGCCTTGGGGGTTGTTGCAAGTTATCGGAACATAGAGCTTAGGATAGAGAACTTAGCTAATCGTAGACCGTTGTTAATAACAGTCTGTTCGCTTCAAATTTCTCGTCCCGAATCTAACCGCCAACTATTCTAAATTCTAAGCTCTGAACCCCGTGTCCCGCGTACCGTTTCCTAAAAGCCTAGACGTCCGCCGACCAATTCCTCATTCCGCATTCCTAATTTCTCATTATCTTACCCGTCCGCGGACTAATCCCTGTTCCCTAATCCCTAAACTTGACGTCCGCGGTTCTAAAATCTAAGTTCTCCCAACTAAGATCTGATTTTCTATATTGCCTGCATGGCTCGCGCTCGTAAATCAATCCGCCCGGATCCGTATCAAAAACCTTTTATCAAAAAGCTTTCCCCCGAACAGAGCAAGCCGGGAACGCTTCCGCAATTTTTGGAGCCGATCCGGGCAAGATTTGAACTGCATAGCGACTACGCAGCGGCTGGCGACCAGCCCGAAGCGATTCGGGAACTTTCGGAAGGATTCGAACGCGGAGAACGTTTCCAGTGTCTGCTAGGCGTGACGGGTTCCGGGAAAACATTCACGATGGCGAATATCATTCGGAACGTGGGAAAGCCGACGCTCGTTCTCACGCACAACAAGACGTTGGCGGCCCAGCTTTATCAGGAATTCAAGGCGTTTTTTCCGAATAATGCCGTCGAATATTTTGTCAGCTATTATGACTATTACCAGCCCGAAGCCTATATCGTCCACACGGATACGTATATCGAAAAGGACGCTTCGATCAACGATGAAATCGACAAGCTACGCTTGCGGGCGACTTCGAACCTTTTGACCCGGCGCGATACGATTATCGTGGCGAGCGTGAGCTGTATTTACGGTCTGGGATCCCCGAAGGAATATTTTGAATTGATGGTCTGCCTAAAAGTGGGAGATGTTCGGGAACGCGACCGGATTCTGATGGAGCTTGTACACATCCAATACCAGCGGAATGACTTTGCGCTCGAACGCGGATCGTTCCGTGTCCGCGGAGACGTAATTGAAGTCTATCCGAGCTACGACGATGTGGGAATCCGCATCGAGCTTTTTGGCGATGAAGTGGATCGCATTTGCCGATTCGACCTGGTGACGGGCGATGTCAAGGAAGAACTGAAGGATGTTCGCATCGCCCCGGCAAAGCATTTCGTGACGCGCGAGGATTCCCGCGAACGCATCGCGCAGGACATCGAACGGGAACTTTCTGCAAGGCTTGAACAGTTGACAAAGGAAGAAACCGCTTTCCGAAAGGCGGGAAATATCTCCGAAGCGGATTCTCGGGTTCTTTCTCGTGCGCGTCTGGAAAGCCGCACCCGTTATGACATGGAGATGATCCGGGCGACTGGGATCTGTTCTGGCATCGAGAATTATTCTCGGATCGTGGAAGAGAGAATGCCCGGTACGCGGCCATTTACGCTTCTCGATTATTTCGGCGACGATTGGCTCTTGATGATTGACGAAAGCCATGTGAGCGTTCCGCAGATAGGAGGAATGTCCGAGGGGGACAAGTCGCGCAAGACAAGCCTCGTTCAATATGGATTCCGTTTGCCGTGTGCGCTAGACAACCGTCCGATGACTTTCGATGAATTCGAAGCGGTCTATCCGAATCAGGTTCTTTTTGTGAGCGCAACTCCCGGGGACTATGAACTGAAAAAAACCGGTGGCGCCGTTGTCGAACAAATTAACCGTCCAACGGGGCTTCTCGATCCGAAAATCGAGCTGTATCCGGTCAAGGGGCAGATGGATGTTTTGCTGAAGCGCATCTCGGAAGTGACAGCCCGGGGCGAACGCGTCCTTTTGACGACGCTTACCAAGAAAATGGCCCAGGACCTGACGGATTTCTTGACTTCGGTAAACATCAAGGCCCGCTATCTGCACAGCGAAATCAAGACGCTTGAACGCCACAAGTTGCTGCGCGGGCTTCGCAAGGGCGATTTCGATGTTTTGGTCGGAATCAATTTGCTCCGCGAAGGTCTAGACCTTCCGGAAGTTTCCCTGGTGGCCATTCTCGATGCGGACAAGGAAGGATTCCTGCGCAATTACCGTAGCCTGATCCAGACGATGGGACGGGCTAGTCGCAATGTAAACGGAACGGTGATTCTTTTTGCCGACGTGATGACGGAAAGCCTGGAAAAAGCTCTGGCGGAGACACGTCGCAGACGGCAAGTCCAGGAGACTTTCAACGCGGAACACGGAATCGTTCCGAGAACTGTCCGCCGCAAAATCGAGGACGACCTGGAAGTTACGGACCCGCTTGGCGACATCATGGACAAGGGTAGAAAGTCGAAAAAGTCTAAGTCGGTAGCGTCGCCCCTTGAAGCGGATATGTCCGACGAAAACGATTCGATTGAAGAACTGGAGGCAAAGATGAAAGCGGCGGCGGCAAGACTGGATTTCGAGGAAGCGGCACGCTTGCGCGACATCATCCGGGGAAAGGGTTGACGATTCCCTGATCCCTCATCCCTAGAAGCCTAGACGTCCGCGGTTCTAAGCCATGAACACTTCGCTCTTAATTCCTGGAAATCCCATGTCCGATTTTAATTCGGTTGTTTCTCCAAACTAGATTTTTTAGATTTATCCGCGAAACAAATTAGGAGATTCAAAATGCTGAAGAAACTTTCTGGTTTTGAAGGAATCAAGGGTCCGGTAGTCACTATCGTGATGGACGGTGTCGGTTACAGTCCCAAGGAAGAAGGCAATGCGGTAGCCCAGGCGCGGAAGCCGCTGCTCGACTGTCTGATGCAGAAGTATAGCCATGTGCTTTTGAAGGCGCACGGAACGGCTGTCGGAATGCCGAGCGACGCGGACATGGGAAACTCGGAAGTCGGGCATAACGCAATCGGCGCGGGACAGGTCTATGAACAGGGCGCGGCTCTTGTTGCGAAGTCCATCCAGACCGGTGAAATTTTCAAGCGTGACGCATGGAAGGAAATCGCGGAAAATGTCCGGGCGAAGAACAGCGCGCTTCACTTTATCGGACTGTTCAGCGATGGCAATGTCCATTCGAACATCGAACATTTGAAGGCGATGGTTGCCGAAGCCAAGAAGGAAGGTATCAAGCGGGTCCGCATCCATGTCCTGCTCGACGGTCGCGATGTGCCGGAAACGTCTGCGCTCGACTATGTCGGCCCGTTCGAGAAATTCCTCGACGATCTGCGCGCTCCGGATTTTGACGTCTGCATCGCTTCAGGCGGTGGACGCATGAAAATCACGATGGACCGTTACAATGCAAACTGGAAGATGGTGGAACTCGGCTGGAAAACGCATGTACTCGGTGAAGGACGCTTCTTTGCGAATACGACGGAAGCTGTCAATACGCTTCGCGCCGAAACCAAGGCGATTGACCAGGATCTTCCTCCGTTTGTCATCGCAAAGGACGGAAAACCGGTCGGTACGATCCAGGATGGCGATTCGGTCGTCTATTTCAACTTCCGCGGTGACCGTGCAATCGAAATTACGCGCGCATTCGAGGAAGAACACTTTGTGGAGTTTGACCGGGTCCGCTTCCCGAAGGTGGAATATGCGGGAATGCTCCAGTATGATGGAGACCTGAAACTTCCGAAGCGCTTTCTCGTTCCTCCTCCAGCAATCGAAAATACAAGCGGTGAATGGTTCAGCGCGGCGGGACTCAAGCAGTTCGCTTGTTCGGAAACGCAAAAGTATGGACATGTCACCTACTTCTGGAACGGCAACCGCTCCAACAAGTTCGATGGAGAAACCTATCTGGAAATCCCGTCCGACGTGGTTCCGTTCGAACAGCGTCCGTGGATGAAGTCCGCGGAAATCACCGACGCGATGATCGAAGCGGTGAAGAGCGGCAAGTACAATACGCTTCGCTGTAATTTCCCGAACGGCGATATGGTCGGCCATACGGGAAGCCTCCGTGCAGCGACGATGGCTGTGGAAGCGGTGGATTTGGCGTTGGCGCGTTTTCTCCCGGTGCTTGATGCGATGGGCGGCGTCGCCCTTATCACGGCGGATCATGGAAACGCGGACGAAATGTACGATATCGATAAAAAGACCGGACTTCCGAAAACGAACAAGGACGGTTCTATCAAGGCGAAAACTTCCCACACATTGAATCCGGTTCCGTGCATTCTCTATGATAACGTGACCGGCGGTCGGCTTTCCCTGAAAGCGGGGAGCTGGGGACTTTCGAACCTGGCGGCAACGACTGCGAACCTTCTAGGCTTTGAAAAGCACGAAGCCTGGGACGATTCGATGCTGGTCATCAAGTAGGTAAGCAAGCGTCGCTAGAAAGTCAAACAGGAAAGCCGGAAAGTTTCCGGCTTTCCTGTTTTTTGATAGTCTTGAAACTTTTCCGAATAAATTCATCTTTACGAATGGATTTTTTTTCAAAAATTTGTGTATTTTCTAGAAAAAAGGAAAGGTCGTTTTATGAACTTGAAAAAAATCTTGATGGCAGCGGGTCTCGTTTCGTCATTCGGTCTGGTCGCCTGCGGTGGCGATTCCTCTTCTGGATCGTCACCGGAGGATTCTTCAAGCAGTAGCTCGGCGGTTCCGATCGTACTTCCGGAAGCGAACGGGGATTCCCTGCTTCTGATTTCGGATTTCAAGCCTTCCTATGCAAATGCTACGGAATTGAGGTTTAACGGCAGTATCGGAATCAACTGGGACGTCGATACGGCAATTTTCATCGATTCCGTTGCCCTGTTGCTTGGAAATAACGGTCTCCCAATAGAGGCTAATTTCACAATGGAAACTGTGGACTATTCTCAGAAACAGAGCCTTTCGATTGGCAAGGAACTGAGACCGGCAGTCGATCTGATGTCCTTTGCGGATTGCGGGACGCTTGTCGCCTACCTGATTGTCTATGCGCATAACGATGCCATGCAAATTGTCGCCAAAGATTCGACGACGTTTAAAAAAACATGCCCTGTTGAAGAATCGAGCAGCTCCGCAGCGGTTGTTCCGCAGCTGACCGCCTGGAAAGTTACGCTTTCAACACGGGTGACCGAACAGAACGCCGTCGATTTGGATGCTAGAAAGACTTATCTGGTTTCCGACAGAGAGGTGAACGCCGCATCGATTGATCTCTATCTCGACAGGAAAAATCGTGAAGCGGTGCTTTTTACCAATGCTTCCCTAGGCGCAGCTAGCGCTTCGAAAATCGGGGAAGAAGATAAGAGTGGTCTAAATTATGCGGAAGCTCCGGCTTCGGCAACGATGAATGAATTCCGTTACAATGAAAATAAGCTGGCGGATGCGCAGAATGATATAAACGACTATGAAATGATAACTTCCTATGTCGTCATCACTCCCGAATTCGACGCTTCGACTGGCAAGGGTTTCTTTGTCGTCCTTCCCGCGTCGCCGACAAATATCGGAACATCGGATTATTCCATCGATTTGATCGTTCTGGGAAATTGGGATTGATTTGTTCTGCTTCCTTGGAAAGACTCTCCTTTCGGGGAGTCTTTTTTGTGCAAGGCGATGTCGGTTGTGGCAAAAATTTCAATGGAAAATATTTGGCGAATCACTCTTCTCACAAATCCTGATAGCTGCAATCTGCGTTGCAGGCTCTGCTTTCTACACCAGCGGGAAAAACCTTTCGGAATGGGAGAAATGCCGTGGGAAATTGCGGAAAAGGCGATTCGAAGATATGCGTCGCATGGGCTTCGCGAAGTGATTCCAAGTACGATGGGAGAACCGTTACTTTATTCGCAATTTGGAAAACTGGAACGGCTGGTATCGGAACTGGATTTAAAATTAAACCTTACGACGAATGGAACATTTCCGTCAAAAGGTGCGGAACGCTTTGCGCATGAACTGCTCCCGATTTCGAGCGACATCAAGGTGAGTTGCTGGGGCGTGGGAAAACCCAGCTGGAATGTTTTAAGTCCGGGCATGGATGTCGAAGCTTACCTGAAAAATCTAGGAATGCTTGTCCGTGTTCGACGGGAACTTTCCGTAAATTCAGAGCGACCGCTGTCATCGCTTTCCCTGCAAATGACGGTTACCAGGACGAATCGCGGGGAAGTACCGCAGGTTTTGGAGCTTGCCGCTTCCTTGGGCTTTGACCGTGTCAAGCTGAATCGGGCGGTTTTTCTCTCCAACGCAAAGCGATACGATGAAGAACTCCCCCCAGATGATTTTCTCCCTGTTTCTGCCACGCAAGGTCTTCCTATTCGTGTCGAGGGAACTTTTTTGCATCCGCCAAAACAGATTGCCCTTTTTGAAAAATGTCCTTTTTCGGGACGGGAACTCTGGATCTTGCCGGACGGCTCGACGGAACCCTGCCCGGATCCGGAATACCGCTACGGAATCCATGTTGCGGATAATCGATGCGAAAGATGCCTGCTGTTTCCTCGAAACGCTTTTTCGAAGGCTTGAAATTGTTCTATTATTTGGCTAGGCTTATTTAACAGCCTGGATAAATTATGAAAAGCATCTATGTTGGAAATCTCCCCTTTGCGTTCCGTGACGCGGACCTCGCTAAACTGTTCGAGGAATTCGGCGAAATCAAGAGCGCAAAGATTATCATGGACCGCGATACCGGTCGCAGCAAGGGCTTCGGATTCGTCGAAATCGAAGATGACGGTGTTGCGGCGAATGCGGTCGAACAGCTGAACGGCAAGGATGTCGGCGGTCGCGCCCTCCGTGTCAATGAAGCTCGTCCGCGTGAAGCTCGCCCTCGCCGTTTCTAGCCAGAAGACAATCTTTGTCGCTGTAAAAATCGGGTCGCATTCCATGCGGCCTTTTTTGTGATTCTTCAAAACCACCGGCTAGGCCGGTGGTCCGGTTTAGCCTTCTGGCGTTGCGTCCCCGACAA
>CAKUXP010000050.1 GCA_934700345.1 uncultured Fibrobacter sp.
GCCTCGCTTTTTTTTTCGCAAAATATAGCAACGCATTGCGAATTTTTCAATATTATTTAGGGATAAATTCTTAGTCAGTTTTTTCTAAATTGGCGCTCTTTCAGAGCGCATTCAATGCGGCTCGGCCATGTCAAATCAATAAATTGCATTGCCGTGGCTCTCGCCTTTTTCTAAATTTCCCCTGTAAAATTTTTAGAGGTTATGACAATGACTTTGTTTCGCGAAGTAAATAAAAACGAGACGTTTCCCGATGTAGAAGAAAGAGTTTTAGCCCTTTGGGATAAGGATAAATCGTTCAAGAAGTCGCTGGATTCCCGTCCGGAAACCGAACCGTACACATTCTACGATGGCCCTCCGTTTGCGACGGGGCTTCCGCACTACGGTCACTTGCTTGCCGGTACCATCAAGGATATCGTTCCGCGTTACTGGACCATGAAGGGCAAGAAGGTTCCGCGCGGTTTCGGTTGGGACTGCCACGGCCTCCCCATTGAATCTCTCGTGCAGAACGAGCTCGGTCTCGCGGGCGTTGCCGAAATCCAGAAGCTCGGTGTCGACAAGTTCAACGAAACTTGCCGCGGCAAGGTGCTCAAGTACACCAGCGAATGGAAGAAGACGGTGCGCCGCATGGGCCGCTGGGTGGACTTCGACAAGGGCTACAAGACCATGGACAAGAACTTCATGGAATCTGTGTGGTGGGTGTTCAAGCAGTGCTTCGACAAGGGCCTCATCTATCAGGGCTACCGCATCCAGCCGTACAGCCCGGCTCTCGCGACTCCGCTTTCGAACTTCGAGACGAACCAGGGCTACAAGGACCGTCAGGACCCGTCTCTCACGCTGATTTTCCCGATTAATTCGAACGAGGCCAAGTTCAAGGACACGAGCATCCTTGTGTGGACGACGACCCCGTGGACGCTGTACTCCAACTTCTGCATTGTTGTGGGTCCGGACATGGACTACAACCTGGTGGAGGCTGACGGCAAGAAGTACTGGATTGCCGCAAGCCGCACCGCCGCCTACTTCAAGAACCCGAACATCGTCGATACCTGCAAGGGCTCCGAACTCGTGGGCAAGGACTACGAACCGCTTTCCCGCATTTCCGATGCGTTCGTGACGCCGGACCAGCTGTCTCGCCACTACAAGATTTACCCCGCCGACTACGTGAGTACCGAAGACGGTACCGGCGCCGTGCATACAGCTCCTTCCTTCGGTGAAGAAGACTTCCAGAAGGGCGCCGAACTCGACCTCGGCCTTTTCGACCCGCTGGATACTGAAGGCAAGTTCACCGACAAGGTCCCGATGTGGAAGGGCCTCGGTGCGAAGGAAGCCGACAAGGAAATTATCCGCTACTTCAAAGAACAGGGCCGCGTGTTCAAGCAGGACGTGATTGTGCATAGCTACCCGCACTGCTGGCGTACCGGCGTTCCTCTGATTTACCGCGCCCTCAAGACTTGGTTCCTGAAGATTGACGCGCCTGTCACAAGCAAGGACGGCGTGACCAAGACTTTGAAGGAATGGATGGTCGAGAACAACCAGACCGTGAACTGGGTGCCGGACCACATCAAGAACGGACGCTTTGGCAAGTGGCTCGAAGGCGCCCGCGATTGGAACCTTTCCCGTAACCGCTTCTGGGGTACGCCGATTCCGGTGTGGCTCAGCGACGACGGCGACATGATTGCCGTGGGCAGCATCGAAGAACTGCGGCAGCTCACCGGCGTGAAGCTCGACGACCTGCACAAGCACTTTGTCGATAAGCTCACCATTGAAAAGAACGGCAAGATTTACCGCCGCACGCCGGAAGTTTTCGACTGCTGGTTCGAATCCGGTTCTATGCCGTATGCTAGCCGCCATTACCCGTTCGAAAACAAGGAACTCGTGGAAAAGAGTTTCCCGGCTGACTTCATCGCCGAAGGCCTCGACCAGACCCGCGGCTGGTTCTACACGTTGACCGTGCTTTCGAATGCCCTGTTCCAGAAGCCGGCATTCAAGAACGTGATTGTAAACGGTATTATCTTGGCCGAAGACGGTTCCAAGATGAGTAAGTCCAAGCGCAACTACCCGGACCCGAACGACCTCATCGAACGCACGGGTGCTGACGCTATTCGCTTGTTCATGATCAACTCCGCCGCTTTGAAGGCCGAAGACCTCCGCTTCAGCGAAGAAGGCGTGAAGGGCATCGTGAAACAGGTGATGCTCCCGCTTTGGAACGCTGTCGCATTCTTTGTTTCGAACCACAACGCCGACGCCGCCAAGGGCCAGTTGAATTGGAAACCTGGTCAAGAGGTTAAGTCAGATAATGAACTTGACCGCTGGATGCTTGCGACGCTGCAGGATCTCGCCGCCAAGGTTGAAGTGGAAATGAAGGCTTACCGCCTGTACAACGTGGTGCCCGCTATCGTGTCTGCGGTCGATGACCTTACGAACTGGTACGTGCGCCGCAGCCGCCGCCGTTTCTGGAAGTCGGATAACGATGGGGACAAGAACGCCGCCTACGCAACCATGTACAAGGTTCTTGTCGATTTTAGCAAGATTCTCGCCCCGTTCCTCCCGTTTCTCGCCGAAGAAATCTACCAGATTCTCGTGCGCGAAATTGATGATAAGGCTCCGTTGAGCGTGCACCTCTGCGAATTCCCCAGTGCGGACAAGTCCCTGATGGACGAAAAGCTCGTGCAGCGTATCGCCATGGTTCGCGGATTGGTGGAAATGGGACGCGTTATTCGAGCGACAAATAATGTCAAAAACCGGATGCCGATTGCTAGCATGACGGTGGTTGCTCACGGCGAAGAGGAAAAGAACGTGGCAGAAACCATGAAGGACTTGATTCTCGAAGAACTCAATGTTCGTGAGATGAAATTCCTCGAAGATGAGACGAAACTTGTTAAGTTGTCTGCCAAGCCGAACTTCCTCGCTATCAAGGCGAAGGGTCCGGATTACGCAAAGAACATGAAGGTGATTTCTGCTAAGCTCTCCAGCCTCTCGGTTGACGAAATCAAGGCGTTGCAGGCTGGTGAGACGATTAAGTTCGACTTCGGTGAAGTCGGTGCCGACTGCTTGATGCTCAACCGCATCGTGGCCGACGGCATGGCTGTGGAAGCCAACCAGCACTTTACTGTGGCTCTGGACTTGAAGATTACGGACGAACTCCGCCGCGCCTGCGTGGCCCGCGAACTCGTGAACCGCATCCAGAACCGCCGTAAGGACCGGAACTTTGCAATCTCTGACCGTATCCGCATTGAACTTTATTCTGAAAGTGATGTGCTGAAACAGGCTGTGAAGGAAAACGAATCTTACATCATGGGCGAGACTCAGGCTAACGCTATCGTGTGGAAGGATTCTGCGGCAGGTTTGCAGGATACTGATGCAGATGGCGAAAAGGTCTTCGTTGAAGCTGTAAGATAATTTTATTGCAAGTGACAACCTCACAAGGCGAGAGCAGCGGCCACGCTTGCGTGGACATTGCCGAGCCGAAGAGGTTGGGGCACGAAGTGCCAAGTCTTCAAGCAAGCAGTCGCGGAGAACGAGGCTTACATCGCCGGTGAGACACAGGCTGTGAAGATTGCCTGGGCTGCCGCCGCCGATGGCCTCGAAGCCAACGACGCCGACGGCGAAGCTTTCTGCTTCACGACTGTAAAAGCCTAAATACTCTCAAAAAGATTCTAAAAACGCTCTTTCCTTGCGAAAGGGCGTTTTCTTTATTCGGTCTTTTGTTTGAAAAAGTGTATATTTATAGATGAGGTATGAATATGCAAACCGCAACAATTGAAATAACAGCTGCAATGGAACCTTATGTAAATAAGCGTGATATGTGGCTGAAACAACGTGCGATGCTCCTGTACCCCTATATTCAAAATGGGACGATTTCGCATGGCCGTGCAGCCGAGATCCTTGAAATGGACAAGTGGTCTCTTATCCAGTTGTATGGTTCTATGGGCATTCCGTATATTGACATGGACGAAGCGGAACTTGAACGCGACATCGCAAACGCTTTGGCTGCTTGCGGAGAGTCTAAGTGATAGTTGTCTCTGACACGACACCGTTATTGACTCTGTTCAAAATTGGACGGATTGATGTTTTGAATAAACTATATAATTCCGTCCATATTCCTTTCGCCGTATTTGAAGAATTGACTCGCAATACTGAATACCCTGAAGAAGCGGAGTATTTTAGGAATTGTCTATTTTTGGAAGTCCATTCGGACCTTTCTGCAGATTAGGCAAGTCCTTTTCTGTAAATTCATGCACAAAAAGCAGATTTTTCCATCTCCCTATCGGTTAAGTAAGCTTTATCTTCCATCCATTCCTCGTGCTGTTCCATCAGCAGAGAACCAACGAGCCGTTCGCAGGATTCCGGGTTGGGGAACACTCCCACGACCTTCGTTCTTTTCTTGATTTCCCTGTTCAGCCGCTCGATGCAGTTTGAAGTCCGGATGCGTCGCCACCAGCCCTCGTTGAAGCTGTAGTAGGTCATGGATTCCTCGGCGTTGTTCTCCAGCCATTCGGCGAACCTTGCGTGTTTCCTTGTCCCGGCCCAGTACTGTACCGCACCGCGCAAAGCCATCAACGCGTCGTTTTTATCACTGTGCGAAAAAATATTCCTCATAGTCCGAGCAATCTCCTTTCGTTCCTCGAGTTTTCGTGCGAAGGCCTGTGCGTTTTGGCACAGGTGAAAGTAGCATCGTTGCCATGGTACTGCCGGGAAAACGGAGGCTCTCGCTGCCTTCAATCCGGCATGGTCGTCGCTTACAATCAGTCTCACGCCATGCAGGCCGCGATTTACCAAACTTGTGAAGAACGTGCGCCGGTGGACTTCCGCCTCGCCGGTCGATACCGACATCCCGACGACTTCCCGCCTGCCCTCGGCATTGATCCCTACGGCCTGCAGGACGGCTGCATCGACCACGGAACCGTTCATACGGACACGCCGGTATTCCGCGTCCACATAGAGCACGGAATAGCTTCCTAACGGCCTTTCCTTGAACAGTCTGATTTCTTCGTCCGGGGATTTTGCAGCGTCGGATACCTGTGTCGAGCTTACCTCCAGACCGCACATCTTCTCGAGGATGTTCTTGACCTTTCTCGTGGATACGCCTTGCACGTACATCTTTGCCATGGCCATGGTCAAGGACCTTTCGGAACGCAGCCCTTTCTGGAGCGACTGCGGATAGAAGTCGCAATTCCTGGTCTGCGGGATGGCGAACGTAACCCGTCCGGAGCCTGTATTCAGGGTCTTGGGCTTGAACCCGTTTGCGTGCCCCTGCCTAGCCTCGGTTCGCTGGTAGGCCCCGGCATTCAGGAACTGTTCCCGTTCCACCTTCATGGCCTCGTTCATGCCAAGCCGCAGGAGTTCCATCACAAAACCGGGTCCCTGTTCAATCAGGGATTTTAAAATCGCCGTGTCAAAGCTATATTTGTTCTCGGAGTTTTCCATGTTTGTCCTTTGTTTTAGTTTGTTGCAAAACCAAAAATAGGAAGCGGAAACTCCACTTTTTGTTTATAGGCCATAGAAGGACCTTTTTCATGAATTATTGATTTTACAGAAAGAAATTTATACAATCTGAACATGAAGCACCTCTACGATCTGGAAAACCAGAGAGAAGTGGAAAGCGAGATGAAAAAGAATATGAGATCGGCCTAAAATCTACGTTGGAACAAACTATTTTGCGAAAGACCCTTGACACTACCCCTGCGACGGATCTCACGGTTGAGGCGTTCCAGGATGTTGTTCGTCCGGATGCTGCGCCAGTGCTCGTGCGGGAAGT
>CAKUXP010000051.1 GCA_934700345.1 uncultured Fibrobacter sp.
AGAGACTTGGATTTTTGACCCCGCTAGAGTATATTTCTATACAAGTTAAACAAATTTACTTGGCGACTTAAATCCGCTTAATTTTCTACCTTTGCCACAATGAATTCTCCACGTTACGTTTTGATGAAACTTTTGCCGAAGAACCTCGAATCGAGACTCTTTGGAAATCTGATTAACCTGAAAATTCCCATTCTTTCGAAGTTCGCGCGAAACCTTTTCGCGAAGACCTATCACCTAGACATGTCGGAAGCGTCTCGTCCGCTTGACGACTATGCGAACATCGGTGAACTTTTTGTCCGGGAGCTTTTGCCGGGGAAGCGTCCCGTCGCGGAATCCGAAGTGGTGAGCCCGGTCGATGGTAGGGAATCGCAGACGGGGAGCCTCGAAGGTCCGGACGCCGAGATGATCCAGGCGAAGGGGAAGACCTACTCGCTGTCCTCGCTTTTGCGCAACGCGGAACTCGCTTCGCACTTTTCGGGCGGGCGCTTTGCGACGATTTACCTTGCGCCTTTCAACTACCACCGCATCCATTCCCCGGTGAAGGGGCGGCTCCTTTCGGCGAGCTATTGCCCGGGAACGCTCTGGCCGGTAAATCCGTGGAGCGTGGAACGCGTGGAAGGGCTCTTCTGCATCAACGAACGGCTGACGACGCGGATTGCGGTCGATGGCGGCGGGGAGCTTCTCCTGGTGAAAGTCGGAGCGACGAATGTCGGGCGAATCGTCGTGAATTACGCGCCAAACTGGATTACGAACGTGGGGAAGCTTCCGCGAACCTCTCCGCGTCTGGACTTTGCGCCGAAGGAAGAGGTGCGCTTTGAAAAGGGCGAAGAAATCGGTCGGTTCGAAATGGGCAGCACGGTAATTCTCGTGGCGGACAAGGTTCTCGTGGAACGCCATCCGAACCTGTTCGCATTGTCCATCGGAAAGCCTGTCCGGATGGGTGAGCGCCTCGTCTAGCCTAGGCGTTCGGGATGCGGTGGGAAAAGGAACATCCGGATGTCATGCAGGCGACGGCGAAGTTTGTGCGCCTTTTCGAAAACGAGCCGGACCCGGTTGTTGCCGTAAGCGGAAAGGCGGATACGCTCGAAGCGAGAATCGCGTGGACGCTTTTCGGCTCCGCGTTGTCGCAGGAAATTCCGTTCGGCCTTTTGCAGAAGACGCTCTCCGCGCTTTTTGAAAGCTTTCCGGGAGAACGGCTCTGGAGTTTTCCGCTTGCGACGGAAGCTCAAATCCGGAAATCTGTCCGGTCCGGAAAGAAGACTTTTGACTGGCCGCTCGAAGAAAGCGTTCCCGGAATCTTCTGGAGCTCGGGGAACTTTGTCCGTCGCCGTTCGCCGCTTGCCGGGTGGGCTTCTTCTTCGTCCTTTCGGGGAATTTTGCGCGACCTGGGCGAAATCTTCTTTATGGGAAAGGGCGCTTACCGTCCCAAGGCGATTCTTGCCGTTTCGCGAATGTTTTCCCATCCGCCGCGCGGTCTGGGCGTGTTGCGTACAAATTCACCCGGAGATGTCTTTCCCGTTCCTTTTGCGTTTGGCGCGCGTCGCTGGATAGGCTTTGTCGGTCCCGGAAGGGAAATCCGTTACCGGGAAATGGACGAGGCGAAGAAGCGGCATCTCGGCGTGACGCTGGCGAAAACCCTTTCGCCGGAGGATCCGTGGAAGGCGGCCCATGCGCTCCAGTTCTTTTGTGAACCTTCTCCTGACGGAATGCTCTGTTCGTTGCGGACAGATTCCTGCAGGCGTTGCCCGCTTTCTCCCTTTTGTCCGCGGAGCGCACAGGAATGTGCAAAAACAACGGTCGGCAGGGTTTTGGATTTTTGAGGTTTTCCGATGAAGTTTCTGAAGGTCCTTTTCGTGTTGGTTTGCGTGAACTTTTTCGCTGGTTGCCTGCTGAAGGGCGAAACGCTGTCCGAGATGGATTTGTATAAATTAAGCTTTCGTGGAAATTTTCCCGTCTCGGTAAATCTCTACGATTCGTGTTCCGTGTGGGACAGGCTTCCGGTGGCATGGCGTCTCGGCGGATATTCCGTCCTGGGCATGGCGGAAGTCGATTTTTCCTCGGTGCCGGGCGATACGCTGCGCATCCGGATCCTGGAATTTTCGGATGACGTTTCTGCGCTTGCTTTTTACCTGAACGGCGGCCTTGTGCAGGAAACCTCGCCGGTCGTCGTCGGGGATTTTCGGGAGCTTGCGATGCGTTCCGGGCAACGCCTCTTTGTGTTTCGCTATGGGGTCTTGCGAAATTACGGACGGGTGGAACTGGAGCGTTACGTACAAAGTTTCCCGGGTTACCGCTCGGGGCTTCCTCAGGAGTTCCTGAGCCTTCCGATATCCAAGCGCGTTTCCGGGGAAACGTCTATCCAGGTCCGGGATTTCTTGGGTATTCCCGCGGACTTTTCGATGCTTGTACAGGGATACCGCGGTGACGATGTTTCGTGGAATGCCGCCCGCAGCTGGAAGTATGTCTCGCCGGATTCCTGGCGGGCCTGGGTTCTCGGACTCCAGCGGAAAAACTTGAACGTTTCGTTTGCGGCGGATACGGTCCGATTCGACGCCGGGGCGGGAACCTTCGGGATGGCTCTCCGGCTTCCGGGAGGGCGCGTTGTCTGTGTATGGGGATTTCTTTCCGCAGAATCGCTCCAAAAACGTTTTGAAAATGTCGCCCGCAGTGTCTATGATTCCCCGGAATAATTAAATTTAAGTTATGGCACAAATCGATATTCTTGCAGAAACAATTCTAGAAAAGCTCCGCACCGTTTCCCAGGCGGAGACTGTTATCGGAAAGCCTATTGTGGCTGGGGCGACTACGGTGATTCCCGTGAGCCGCGTTTCCATGGGCTTTGGACTCGGCGGAAAGAAGGACGATGCGACAGCTTCGGGCGGCGGCGTTTCGATAAACCCGGTTGCGTTTGTCGTCATTTCGGGCGACGATGTCCGTGTGATGCCGATTGCGAAGGATAATTCCATCGTGTCGAAGGTCGCGGACCTCGTTCCCGATGTTCTTTCGGCGTTCAAGGGAAAATCCTCTTCGGATGCCTAGGCCCTTTCCGAGGCTTGATTTTTCTATATTGCATTTTGTTCAATTTTAACCTAGGGTGCTTATGCGCTTTTTGAATCTCTTGAAAAAATCTGTACTCCCTGTGATGCTCTGCTCGGCGCTCGCTTCTGCGCAGCTCGCAAGCGGGAAAAACTTTGACGTAATCCGCGTCGGCAAGACGGGAATTTCGCAGGCCCATGTCGATAGTCTCGCGGATGCGCTCGAAAAGACCCAGACGCGTGGACGCGCGGTTTCCGTACCGGCCGAGGCGAAGATGCAGCTCCGTTGGGCCGTTATCGATAACCTGGTCGGGCAGGAACTGGTGAAGCTCGAAGTGAAGGCGCTCGGCATCAAGGTGCCGAAGAACCGTGTCGACAGCGTAGCGACGCTTTTCAAGAAACAGTATCCTAGTCTGGATGTGTTTAACAAGGAACTGAAGAAAAACGGCATTACGGAAAAGCAGTTCAACGCGCGCATCGAACAGCAGCTCCAGAGCGATATTCTTCTCGAAACGAAGGTCCCCTATCCGGCGGAGCCGACCGAAAAGCAGATAGCCGCTTACTGGGAGCTGAACAAGGGAAAGGTTTCCATCAACGATACGATCAGCGGCGCGCGCATTCTGTTGAAGAACAAGAAGGGCGAATCGAAGCAGGCGATTGCGGACAAGAAGGAACTTTTGAAAGGCCTCGCGGCACAGGTCCGCCTAGGCAAGGCAAGCTTTGCCGTTCTCGCCGCCCAGTATAGCGACGATGCCGATGCGAAAAAGACGGGCGGCGTAATGAACAAGTTCATCGCAAAGTCCAAGGGCGCGGATTTTGAAAAGGCGATTGGCAAGCTCTCCGTAGGCGACATCTCGGACGTGTTTTCCACGAACGAAGGTCTCCAGATTTTCATGCTTACCGAAAAGAACGATGGGAAGTTTGCAAACTACAAGGTGCAGATCGAGTACATTTTGCGCGTGCAGGCGGAACAGGAACGCCAGATGAAAATCAAGAGCTATCTCGATGAACTCGCAAAGAAATATACGGTCAAGTACCTGAACAAGGACTATACGCCGGAAAATGCGATTGGAGGAGCCAAGTAATGGCCGCTACTTCGCATACCGGGCTTGCCGAACTCCGCGTGAGAATCGACAGGCTCCGGGGGTATCTTTGACCTCGGGTCTAAAGAGGTTGAACTTTCCGTCCTAGAAAAGCAGTCCGGCGATCCGGAGCTTTGGAATGACCAGGAGAAGGCGCAGGCGCTTCTCAAGAAAATCACGTCCTTAAAGAAAATCATCACTGAATGGAACGAAGCGTCCTCTGCATGTGACGATCTTTCCGAACTTTACGAGATGGCGAAGTCCGAGCCGGATTCCCAGGAACTTTTCGACAGTGTCGAGAAGGAATACGGGGAACTGGTCAAGCGGGTCGATGAGATGGAGTTCCGACGGATGCTTTCCGGACCGGACGACGCATGTCCCGCGCTGCTTTCGATCCATCCCGGGGCAGGCGGAACAGAGGCGCATGACTGGGCGGAAATGCTCTTTCGCATGTATAAGCGCTTTCTCGAACGCGAAGGCATGGATTTCAAGATTATCGATGTGCAGGAAGGCGAAGAGGCCGGAATCAACAGCGCGACGATCGAGGTCAAGGACGAATATGCCTATGGACTTCTCCGGTCGGAAATCGGCGTGCACCGCCTTGTTCGGATAAGTCCGTTCGATGCGAACGCGCGGCGGCATACGAGTTTCTGCGCAGTCTTCCTTTACCCGGAGCACGAGGATGTCGAGTTCGAAATCAACCCGGCGGATATCCGCGTGGATGTCTATCGATCATCGGGTGCCGGTGGACAGTATATCAACAAGACGGATTCCGCGGTCCGCATGACGCACATTCCGACGGGAATCGTCGCCAGCTGCCAGACGGAACGCTCACAGATCCAGAACCGCGCGACCGCGCTCAAGATGCTCACGACGATGGTCGCCGAGCATTACCGGCAGGAAGAGGAAGCGAAACGCGACGCACGGCTTGCCGAAAAGAAAAAGGTGGAATGGGGTTCGCAGATTCGGAGTTACGTTTTGCAGCCTTATCAATTGGTCAAGGATTTGCGTACAAACGAAGAAACTTCGGATACGACCGGTGTTCTTGACGGAAAAATCAAACCGTTTATCAATGCCTATCTGCTGAGCGCGTCCCAGGCGGATTCTTCCGCAACTTAGTCGACGAGGCTTGTTTTCGAAAAGCTGCGACGGTACAAGTCGTAGCTTTTTTGTGATTCTTCAAAACCACCGGCTAGGCCGGTGGTCCGGTTTAGCCTTCTGGCGTTGCGTCCCCGACAAA
>CAKUXP010000052.1 GCA_934700345.1 uncultured Fibrobacter sp.
AACGGCTTGACTACCTGACCCCTAATGAGTATCTTTTAAGAAAGTTCAACGTTATGCGTTAGCGACTTGAAATCGCCGCTTAAGTTTCCACTCGCTATCGCATTGCTTGTTTCCTTTTCTCTAGCCGAGGAAATTTGCAATACCGATAATCTCCCGACGATTCCTGCCAATTCCTGTGTGCAGGAGGGCTACGTGTGCGGCTTGGGCTTTGACGTGAGCCACGAATCCAGCGTAATGTTTTTTCATCTCGGGGCGGATGCGTCCTGTTCCACTCTTTTAACCAGCCGCCTGAAGACTTTTTTATATGCGGGGAGCGATGTCTATAGCGCAGCGGCAAAGTTCTTTTTGATTGAAAATGAATACGAGGCGAGTCCGCTTTCCCTGACGCTTGCCGGTTCGCTTGCTTTGGCGGCTTCGGGCGCCCGGGAATCGGTTTCCGTTATCTACCACCAGGTTTCACCGGTTGAATATGGCGGCATTCGACTGCAAAGCATATCGAAAGTGAAATAGGAAGCGGGAGCGCCTTTTGTCCTTTTGAATTTTGTAAATTTTGCCTATGCGGTTTCGTGTTTTTTGTCTGTGCTTTTTTTTGATGTCGGCGGCTGCGTCCTCGCAGGTGCGCGACCTGTTTGCTGAATTTGACGAAGAAACTAAAGCGGCGGAGTCGTCTGCGACCGTTTCGAGCTCGTCGGAAGCCTTTCCTGTGAGTTCAAGCGTCCTTGCGGTTTCGTCTTCGTCGCTTGCGGAAAATGTTTCCAGTTCGGCGGTCTCCAGCAGCTCGCTCGCATCGAGTTCGAGCGTTTTGGAAAGCAGTTCTTCAAGCCAATTGAGTTCATCCGCCGAAATTCTAAGCTCGTCGAGTTCCGCAGATGTCGCTCTGTCCAGTTCGCCGGATGTTTCCGTAGCGGATTCCCTGGATAAAGCGTCCGCTGCTTTTTCGGATTCGCTAGCTCCATCCGATTCCTCGGGTTCGGGTTCTGCTGATTCTTTGCGGAATGCCGAGGTCAGTCTCGCCGTGTCGAGTTCCTCTTCGAGTTTTGCGGAATCTTCCAGTTCGGCGGTTTCCTCGTCTTCGGCGACTACGGTTGCCGCCTCTTCGTCTTCGATTTCCCGGCGGGATATCCTCGGCCCGGTCAAGGTTTCAAAAGTCTATGGCATCGACGAGATGAAAGGGCGCTACAAGAGTCCGCGCAAGGCCCTATTCTTCTCGCTGGTCGTTCCGGGGGCGGGGCAGCTCTATGTCGGCGGGTCGAAGTTCAACTATGTCCGCGGCGCGGCCTATCTCGCCTTGGAAGCGGGCCTCTGGGGAAGCTGGTATTATTATTCCGTTTATAAATACGACCGCCAGGTGAGCCGTTACAAGAAATTCGCGAGGAACCATTTCAAGGCTTCCCAATACGAAGAGAAAATGCACGACCTGCGCAATTCGCTAGACGATTCGGACGAAGAGGCGAAGTTTGTCGAGCGTTATCTCGCAAGCCGCGAATCCTACTGCAAGTCCATCTACGGAAAGGCTTCGACCAACCGCTGCTACATCGAAGGCGAAGAGCTAACAAGCGATATCAACCATGTGAACCATGTGAACGGAAAGTTCTCGCTCTACAATTCCGGCTCGTATTATTCGAACATCGCGTCTTCCGCCTACGTTCTAGGCTGGGACGACATCGCGGACGAAACCCCGGTCTCGGCATTGAACCTTTCCAAGAATTCGGAAACGGTTCCGCTCGGAACCTCGGCGAACCTGAAGATTTACCGCGGGATGCGGAACAAGGCAAACGATTACGCCGACATGCAGGCGTGGTTCTTTGGCGGTCTCATCCTCAACCATCTGGTGTCGGCGGTCGATGCGGCGTGGGCGGCCCATGCGCACAACAAGGTTCTTTACGAAGAGGAACTTTCGTGGTTTGACCGCTTGCGCTTTGAAGGCGGCTTCGTCCCGATGAATTCGCAGTCCGTCCTGAACGTCTATTTCAATTTCTAGCGCCATGAAAAAGTTCGCCTTGGTCCTCTTGACGGTGATGCTCCTTGTTTCGGAAGGCTTTTCGCAGGTCGTGATTTCTGTCGATGAATCGGTGAGCAAGAATTCGAAGAAGAGCCTTCCGCTTGCTATCGGCGCGTCGCTTCTCCTTCCCGGGATGGGCCAGCATTATCTGGGCGAAAATTCGCTGGTGAAGGCTTATATCTGGACGGATGTCGCGCTCTGGATGGCGACTTTCGGCAGTTACTTTTTTGGCGAACGGCAGATTGCAAATGCGCGGTCGTATGCGGTTCGGTATGCGGGAATTTCGAACCCGCCGTCGAGCGAGACCTTTTTGAACCTGATGGCGGATTACCGCAGCCGCGGCGGGGTCTCGGGCGAAAACGCGAATCCGGATTCCGACGAGGATTACAACCAGGCGATGCTTCGGAGCGGAAAGGCTATCGACGCAGACTATCCCTTTGACGCGTCGCATTCGTGGGACTGGGGGTCGAGCGACAATCCCGAAACGTCCCGCCGGATGTCGCACTACAGGGACATCCTGAAAAACTACCGCATTTCGAGAATCGCTTTCCAGGTTTCGATCGGCGCCTTGATTTTGAACCGTGTGATTTCCGTTTTGGACGTGATGCGCATTTACCGTTCGACGTCGAGCGACCTGGCTTCGACGGAACGTCGCCTGCACGTGTTCCCGGATTTCAGGCCGGAAGGTCCCGGGGCGACGCTCCTTTTGTCGTTTTAATCGTCAAGAGCCGGAGCGTCTGCTTTTGAAGCTTCCGAATTTTGGCGAACAGGCGTCCGTTAAAATTTCTATCGTTTGCGCGTGCCTTTCCGTTTCTTGAAAATCGCTCTTTCCCTTGCTGTCGGGCTATCCTTTGCCGATGACATTCCGCTTCGTTCGGATTCTACGGTTACTGTTGAAGCTCCCGTACATTTTCGCGATGCGAATTTTGACTATCGCTCGGAGGATCCCGGCGCGGACTCGCTGCAACACTTTTCGCCGCTCCGGTTCGGAGGAATGGTCGCGCTAACGGCTGGCGCCTATGGAGCCGCTTACGGGCTTGTCTTTGCGAAGGGCTGGTGGGACGACGAACATTCGCGTTTCCATTTTGAAAACGATTTCGAGTATGCGAAGAACATCGACAAGGCGGGGCATTTCATGTCGGGCTATCTGCTCGGCGAAGGCTTCTATCTCGGCTATTACTGGTCAGGACTTTCGGAATTCCAGTCTTACCTTGCGGCGGGGCTTTCGACGATGGCGACGCATATCGCAATAGATATTAAAGACGGATATTCGCCGGAATGGGGGTTTAGCATATTCGATGTGCTTTCCGGAACTCTTGGTGGCTTCTATCCGATGGCGAGACGCTATATCCCTGCGTTCAACTATTTCGACCTCAAATGGAGCTACTGGATTAACAGCCGGGCGTATTACCGGCAGAGCGATACGGGTGTCTTTACCGACGACTATTGCAACGAGACTTTCTGGCTGTCGCTAAAGGTCTATCGGCTGCTTCCGGCTTCCGCGCGGAAATTCTATCCTTCCTGGCTGGCGATTGCCGCGGGCTGGAGCATCGACGAAGGCGTTTTTGAAGGGAAAAAGGGACGGCATGAATTTTACATTGCGCTCGATTACGACATGGAGGCGATATTCAAGCCGCACAAACGTTGGGCGCGAAACCTGGTCCGCTTTGCGAACGGCTTCAAGCTGCCCGCTCCGACGCTCCAGGTGTATCCCGATGTAAAGTTCTTCCTGCTCTATCCGATAAAGTTCTAAAATTTTTTGGGAGACCGATGGATATGAAAACAGCACTGATAACCGGCATCACGGGCCAGGACGGCTCGTATCTCGCGGAGCTTCTCCTTTCGAAGGGTTATGCCGTGTACGGGCTTGTCCGCCGCAAGAGCCGGCT
>CAKUXP010000053.1 GCA_934700345.1 uncultured Fibrobacter sp.
ATCTTTGCAAACTGTTCGCGCGTGAGTTCCATGAGGAAATTGTAGAACATTTATCGCGTTGCGTCAACAGGCTCTAAAACAAAGGACAAACATGGAAAACTCCGAGAACAAATATAGCTTCGACACGACGATTTTTAAGAGCCCTGATTGAACAGGGACCCAGTTTTGTGATGGAACTCCTGCGGCTTGGCATGAACGAGGCCATGAAGGTGGAACGGGAACAGTTCCTGAATGCCGGGGCCTAACAGCTTCAACGAGGGCTGGTGGCGACGCATCCGGACTTCAAACTGCATCGAGCGGCTGAACAGGGAAATCAAGAAAAGGACGAAGGTCGTCGGAGTGTTCCCCAACCCGGAATCCTGCGAACGTCTCGTTGGTTCCCTGCTGATGGAACAGCACGAGGAATGGATGGAAGACAAAGCTTACTTAACCGATAGGGAGATGGAAAAATCTGCTTTTTGTGCATGAATTTACAGAAAAGAACTTGCCTAATCGATTTTCTTGCTGGAATCTTCGCAATGTTCTTGAGCCAGTAAAGGATTGTTTGCGGCAATATCTTTTAGATAATTTAAGACTTCATTTTTGAAAGTGTCATCGGTTTTGTTTAGAATTTTTAAGTCGTCGTATTTATATGTTTTTTCTTTAAAGACGATGTGTCAGTATTTTTTCTTGTTCTTTAAGTCGTAAAATTCAAGGATAGATTCAATGTTGTAAAGTTCAATCCCGTCAACTGTGATTTTTTGATTATGAAATTCATGGAGGATTGGATTTTTTAAACAGCGGACATTTCCAGAGTTGTACTCGTAACTTTTCCCGTTATGGAAAGTGACGTTGCATGTATGGGCGTCGTCGTTGAATAACAGCGATTCAACGTCTTCTGTTTTTATTTCACCTTTAATTAAAACGAGAATTTCGTTCTCTAAAATAGCGTAAAAAGCCTAAAATAAGCCAATTTGCTTCGCTGAAAAAGTTTATTTTTCATAGAAGTGGTATGGCTTACGAATATAGCGAAAATATTCTTGTTCAAGAAAGCGCCGGCGACCTGCTTCAAAGTGAATTGGGTTGGCGCGTTGTATTTGCATATAATGAAGAAAGCCTTGGCGAAAAGGGAACTTTTGGACGTTCTTCTTACAAGGAAGTTCTGTTACTTCGCTATTTTCGCGAAGCCCTTCAAAAACTGAATCCGTGGATTCGTCAGACTCAAATCGACGAAGCGGTTCAAAAATTTACGGCAACGCTCAGCACGTCCTCGCTTCTTCAGATTAACGAAGAAAAATACGACTATATTCGAAATGGCATCCCAGTAACTTTTAAAAAGCTAGACGGAACGAGCGATGTAAAACGCGCCATCATTGTGGATTTTTCAAATCCAGAGAATAACGATTTTCTCGCGATTAAGGAAATGAAAATTCATGGTGAAATTTACCGTCGCAGAACAGACATCGTAGGATTTGTGAACGGCGTTCCACTTCTTTTTGTGGAACTGAAACGCAACGATATTGCTGTTCAAAATGCCTATGACGACAATTATACGGATTACCTCACAACGATTCCGCAACTGTTCCACTACAATGCCTTTTTAATTCTTTCCAATGGTGTTGAAGCGAAAGTCGGAACGCTTGGAAGCAAGTTTGAATTTTTCCATGAATGGAAACGCTTAAAAGAATCCGATGCAGGATCTGTCGCATTACAAACGATGCTTCGAGGCATTTGTAAAAAAGAAACTTTCTTGGACTTGCTTGCGAACTTTATCCTGTATGACCATTCCGATGGACATACGGTAAAAATTCTTGCCCGAAATCACCAATATCTAGGTGTAAACGAAGCGTTCCAAGCTTACCAAGACCGTAAGCTTCGCAATGGAAAGCTTGGCGTGTTTTGGCATACGCAGGGGAGTGGCAAAAGTTACTCCATGCTCTTCTTGTCGCAAAAGATTCGTCGTTGTGCAAGTGGCTCGCCTACAATCGTAATCCTGACGGATCGCGATGAATTGAACAAACAAATCAGCGATACATTTGAAAATTGCGGAATGCTCGGCAAGGTAAAGGCTTCTAAATTCATTGCTACGAGCGGCAATGATTTGATACAAAAGCTGAAGGGTAATCCGAGCTTTATCTTTACGCTGATTCAAAAGTTCAACAAGAAAGATCTTTCGCCGATTATCCCGGATCATGATGTTTTGATTATGTCTGACGAAGCGCATCGCAGCCAGAACGGAATTTTTGCGGACAACATGTGCGCGTTGCTTCCGACGGCTTCTCGCATTGGCTTTACGGGAACGCCTCTTTTAAAAGATGACAACATTACCGAAAGAACTTTCGGCGGATACATTTCCATTTATGATTTTAAGCGAGCCGTAGAAGATGGCGCGACCGTTCCGCTGTATTACGAAAACCGTGCAGATAAAATCAAGGAATTGAAAAATCCGGAAATTACGGATAAAATTCTGGATGCGATTGAAGCCGCAGACTTGGATCCGGAACAGCAGGAAAAATTGGAAAAGGATTTTGCCAAGGAATATCACCTGCTTACGGCAGAACCTCGCTTGCGTGCGGTTGCAAAGGATTTCGTAAAGCATTATTCCGATCTTTGGACTAGCGGCAAGGCGATGTTTGTTTGCTTGAACAAAGTCACTTGCGTTCGCATGTACAATTATGCCCAGGAATATTGGGCAGAAGAAATCGCAGGTCTCGAAAAACAGTTAAAGTCCGTGGGCCAACAAGAAGCGCAGGAATTGGAACGTAAAATCCAATGGATGCGTGAAACGGAAATGGCGGTTGTTGTAAGCCAGGAACAGAACGAAGTCCAGACCTTTGAAAAATGGGGCTTGGATATTAGTTCTCATCGCAGCAAAATGGAAAAGCGGGAATTAGACAAAGAATTCAAGGATTCCCAAAGCAAATTCCGAGTGGTGTTTGTTTGCGCCATGTGGCTTACTGGATTTGATGTCAAGAGTTTGAGCTGCCTTTATTTGGATAAGCTCTTAAAAGCGCATACGCTGATGCAGACAATTGCCCGCGCGAACCGTGTGAACGAAGGCAAGAGTAATGGCTTGATTGTGGATTATGCGGGCATTGTGAAAGCTTTGCGGAAGGCTCTTGCAGATTACACGAATAACGTGAGCGGTGGCAGGGCAGATCCGACAATTGATAAGTCGGAACTGTTGAATCGAATTTTTGAAATTATTGCGAAGACAGAATCCTTCTTGGAAGGCTTTGACGTTCCTCTTTCTAAAGTGGTTCAAAGTCAAGGCTTCGATAAAATCGCCGCTATTCAAGATACGGCAAATGCGGTCTGTTCCTCGGTTGAAAATAAAAAGACGTTTGCCACCTATGCGGCGGAACTTTCTCGATTGATCAAGTACACCAATCGTGAAGATGTCACACATGAAACTCGAGAAAAGTATAACGCAATCGATGCAGTCGCACGGAATTTAAAAGCGAAACGTCGTCATGTAACGAACGTGGATTTGATGGTACAGCTGAACCAGATTATGAACGAATATGTTCAAATGGATCAAAGCGGTTCCGACAAAACCCGGATTCAAATTGCTAATGCATAATTTGAGCGGAATCTGAAGGCCGCAAAAAAAGGCCCCCGCAGAACGGG
>CAKUXP010000054.1 GCA_934700345.1 uncultured Fibrobacter sp.
CCCTGTCCTACATGGCACTCCTGCACCTTGCCGCAGGAATCATCGCCCTTAGGAAAGTCAACGCTATTTAGGGATAAGCTCTAAGATACAAGAATATAGACGTCTGCAAATCTCAGCACTAAAATCTCAATTCTAAGTTCTGATTGAAAGTTCTGATTGACCGCAGATTCCTGTCTTCTGTTTTCTGATTTTTCTCAACGCTTAGCATTCAACTAAAAACAAAGTTCCGACTCCCCCGCTTTCTTATAGTTTAAAGCTATAACCAGGATTCCAAAATAGTATAACCCAAATCTCTTGTTTCTCGCCCCCGAAATTCTACCTTATGCATATCGAAAACGCAAACAAAGGAGTTCCCGATGTGTAGCGACTGTCGAATGCAACCGAGCATTCAAAACTAAACCGACCGCCTAGCGTCATCCTTTAAGCTTTGGCAATCGGAATCAAGCAAATTAAAGGATACCCCTCCCCAACCAAAAAAAATGTTCCCGGCAAAAGCCTGGACGGTTAGGGAATTCACCAAAAAAATGCAGAGATCCTGCAAAACGGAGATTTATCATGAGCGAAAAGAAAGTCGCAGTCATCACAGGAGCAGCCCAGGGAATCGGTCTCGCCGGCGTAAAAAAAATCCTCAAGGAAGGATGAGCCGTCGCCGCGACGGACATCAAAAAAAAGGAACTCGACAGAGAAGTCGAAAAGCTCCGCGGTGAAGGATTCGACGTAACCGCTTACGAACTCGACGTGACCAATTTCCAGCAAGGGAAAGAAGTCATCCAGGAAATCGTTAAAAAGTACGGAAGAATCGACGCGCTCTTTAACGATGCGGGAATCACGGGACATCGAAAGGGAATTCTCGATTTCGATCCCGAAGAAATCAAGCAGGCGGAAAACGTAAACCTCTGGGGAAGCCTCTACCTCATCCAGCATGTCGCCCGCGTATTCGTCGAAAAGAAAATCCAAGGCGCAATCGTCAATGTTTCATCCTTTGTCGCTTCGCTTTCGGAATGGTCTCCGTTCGCCTACGGAATTTCCAAAACCGCTGTCGATGGGCTCACTCGAGTAGCCGCATTCCACCTCGGAAAATATGGAATTCGCGTAAACTCGGTGGCACCGGGATGCACCAAAACCGAAATGGCTATCAAATATGATTATTCCGACCCGACCATTCGAAAGATCCAGGCCGAAAACGCTGTTCTCAACCGATGGATCGAACCGGAAGAAATCGCCAAGGCGGCATTCTTTCTCGCAAGCGATGAAGCAAGCGCAATTACGGCGGTCAAGCTTCCTGTCGATGGCGAATATTCCAGCACCAAGTTCAACAACCTTAAAAGTATTTACGGCGAAAACGTCTAAAGGAGAATTTCATATCTAAAATTCACAAGTCCATTGCAGAACTCGTTGGCAACACGCCGCCAGTTGAACTTTCCAATTACGAGGAAAAGTACGGAATCGAAGCGCATATCATCGGAAAGCTCGAATACCTGAACCCGACAGGAAGCGTCAAGGACAGGCTCGCGCTCGCCCTTATCGAGGACGGCAAAAAGAAAGGCCTTATCAAAAAGGGCGATACGCTTGTCGATGTCACAAGCGGCAACACGGGAATCGGTCTCGCGGGAATCGGACACGCCGAAGGATTCGAATTCGTTCCCTATCTCGAACCGGGAACTTCCGAGAAGCGGAAAAAAATTTTCAAAGGTTACGGACTCGACGTTCACACGCTTTACGACATCGACGAAGTCAAGGATTTTGAAAAGACGGGTCTTGTCCTCGACGACCTGATTCACGGAATCCAGCGCATCGCAAAGGAAAACGGTTGGTATTATACAGGTCAAACCGTAAACGAAGCAAACCAGGAATACCATTACAAGACAACAGGTCCCGAAATTTGGCGCGATACCGACGGAAATATCGATTACTTCCTTGCGATGGGCGGAACAGCAGGCACAATCGTCGGTGTCGGCAGATTTCTCCGCGAAAAAAAAACCAAACGTTAAAATCATCGGTGTCCAGGCCGCGCCATCTTCACGCCCGGACAGCCCCGACTTTACCGGGCACATTGTCGATGGAACGCTTCCTCTCGGTCGTGTCGCCGACCCGCTGATTTCGACGCTCATCAAGAGCAACGAAAACAACGGTTTTTCCTTTGACGAAATCATCGACGTCAAGGCCGAAGAAGCCTACAAAACCGCCCAGGAAACCGCCCGGACAGACGGACTTTTTCTGGGAACATCGGCAGCCGCAGCTCTCACTGCGGCAATCCAAGTAGCCAAACGCAAAGAAGCAAAAGGAAAGAACATCGTCGTCATCTACCCGGACAACGGTTATAAATATCTCTCCACGGATCTTTACAAAAAGCTCTAAGCGTAAAATTAAAGGAGTTTCGTCCATGAAATTAAAGTTTTCAAACCAGCTTCCTTTTCGAAGCAAAACATCCGAAGATTATCTCGCTGCCGTCCTTCAAATCGTCCAATATTTAAAGACTAACGAAGTTGTTACGGATCATGTTTTTCCTGGCGATGGCAGTAAACGCATTTACCGACAAAGGCGATGCCATTTTAATCCAGGAACCTGTCTATATGCATTTCAAGGAACTTATCCTGGCAAGCGGGCGAAAGACAATCAGCAGTGACCTAATTCGGAAAGAAGACGGTCGCTATTCTATCGACTTTTCCGATTTTGAAAGAAAAATTCAAGAAAACCAAATCAAGCTTTTTTCCCTCTGCAATCCGCACAATCCCGTAAGCCGTGTATGGACTAGGGAAGAATTGGAAACGATTGGAGAAATCTGTCTAAAGAATCGTGTCATCATCGTGAGCGACGAAATCCACAACGACTTCATCTTTCGCAGAAATCAATTGATGATGGGAGCAATTTCCGAAAAGATTTCGAACATCAACATTTCCGTGACAGCACCGACAAAGACTTTCAATCTAGCCGGTCTGCAAATCGCCCACGCCTTTATTCCTAACAAAAAAATGAGGGAAGCGATTCAACATGAACTCGATGCCGTTGCCTACAGCCAAGTAAATGCAGCCGGTTTAATCGCATCCGAAGCCGCATACAAATACGGTGAAGAATGGTTGGACGATCTGCTCAAATACATTCATCGAAACATCGATTTTACAAGTGAATTTATACGCAACCACCTTCCCGATATAAAATTCACGCCCATCGAAGCGACCTATCTCGCCTGGTTGGATTTCAGCGGACTAAAAGAGATACCCGCCGGCGAAGCCGGCGGTTCTTCATATGCGGGCCCTGCCCTAGGATGCCAGCTACGCGTCACG
>CAKUXP010000055.1 GCA_934700345.1 uncultured Fibrobacter sp.
CCGTTGGCGGAGTATCGTTTACAAATACTTTCCAGTAATACTCAAATGCTACGCGAATAGTGTCATTCAGTTCTATTTTATTGCCAAAAATATAGCCACACCGAACAAGATCCATCACGCTAATCAGCAAGATGGCCTTGTTCGGGAACTTTCTTCCCCCTACAATTTTTACATGTAGATTGGAGAAGGCTTTTTCGTATGTAGCTATATTATTCAGCATCTGATGGTTGATCTGTCGGAACAAGTGTTTCTTTATTATTCTTGGGCAAATCTTGAAGAATATCTACAAAGACGAAAGGTGAGTTGAATAGCATCTTTTCATTATCCCATTTGTCTTGAAGATAAATCAGTCCGGTATTTGCATATGCTTCCATTTCTCGGATAAGCATAGTCACAAAGTTGGAAACATTTTCCTCAGAGCTATTCTCCAACGATAACCAGTTCCAAGAGAAAGTATCAAATTTCTCCGTACGATTTAGCAATGTCATCAAGATGAAATCTCTGATAGGAGTCGGCTTCCAATGTGATATGTCTGCGAACTCCACTTTCTTGTCATCGTTTGTCAGAGGTGTTTTTTTACCTAATCTCAGGCCTATAATATAAGCGTACATAAAGGTCTGGTAAAAGGCTCCAAAGGTGGAAAAATCACCTCTGCCAGTCAAGTCTCCTTTTGTAGAGATACGCTCCATTAGAGGCTTGAATTTTTCGCTATATCTAGGCTTTCTTCCAAAGATAGCCTCTCTTAATTCTTGATGGTTCATATTTTATTCGAAATAACATTTGTGCGAGGTTACGAGGCCTGTAGTGTCAGCGCGCTCTTCAATTACATTGACGTAGAATGTGCCAGGAATCTTACCGCCCTTCATGTCTTCAAGTATTCTTCTTCCGAAAGGAGTCAATAAATCTTTGGCATTAGGGTCGTACAGCTCCTTTATCATGATGATACTTTGGCCAAATACACCTGGTGCAACTCTGAAGAAATTGTTGACGAAGTTCTCACCGAATTCAGAGAATGGCGCATCAGAGATAAATGGATAGTCGAATTTCTTTTCATCTCCAATCTTTGATGAAATGATAGCCATCACAATAGCAAGTTGTTTCATTCGTTGAAAACCAGTACCAAGGCCCGTGATTTCTCCATTCTGAACATCGCGAATAGATACATTTACCACATCATGGTTACGATCGAAACGTAATTGACCACCAGAAGACTGGTTTCCAGATGTTAAGGCAGTGTACTTCTCGTTTGCCTGTTCAGCCAAAGCCTTAATAGTACGGTCATATATGTCATCTTTTGTCTGAACTATGATGTCATTGATTTTCTTCATCAAGTCCGCAAAATCTTCATACTTTTGAACTGACATATCCTTCTTGTAAGAAGCAAGTTTTTGGTTGACTGCATCTAATGAGTTCTTCCATGTGGCAACCATACGCTGTTTATTGATGATTTCCTGTTCCTTGGAGGATATTGTAGAGTTTACAACATCGTAGTCATGTATGATTGCTTTATCATTGAATGCAGAATTATCCGCATTACCACCCGCATTGTTCAGTTCGATAAAAACTTCTTCTTTCTTAGCTTCCAAAGCTTCAAGATTCTCTTTTTCAGCGTCGAGCAAATCTTTTAGGCGTTCGATTCTTGATTCCACTTGCGGAATGCTGCGTGAATATGAACTGGCAGATTTCTGCAATATGCCATAGAAATGACCAAAATCATTTCTGTTTGTACAGACTTTCTTAGGGCGATCAAGGATCAGTTTTATATGTTCCCATGCAGGAGAGTGCTTTACAGCAGGCTGTCCACAGACTTCACATACTTCATTTTTTAGCATGCGTTCCAATGACGAGCTATCTGGAGAGCCTTCTGGCAACATTATAACCAATGCCCCGTCATTATTCATTTGCGCCAAGTCTCCAATGTGTTTTTCGCGTCTTGCGTCAAAGGTGTCTAGTTCTTCTTCCAACCCCATGAGCAACCAAGGGTTCTCTTCATCAAAGATTTTCTTGGTGATAGAGGTTTCTATCTTCTCTATCGCAGCCTTTTGATTATCAATTTTAATGCGAATATTATCTAATTGCGAGCGAATTTCTATTCTTTTGCTTGAATTACTTATATATGCATCAAGCTGCTCTTTCTTCCTTTTTGCTGCATTAAGTTCATCCTTAGCATTTTCAATTTCTATCAAGGTACGCTCAATATTTGCAACCAGACTATTACGCTTCTCCTTATCTCTTTTACGTTCAGTATCAAACTTAGAGTTTTCAGAATCTTGCACTTGGAAAAGGGCATAGGCTTTCTGAGCCATCTTTTTTGAGATGTCACAAATACCCTTTAATACCGAAATTTCAGCCAGCGTGTCAATGGTATCTGCCAATGCCTTTTTTGAGGATAAATCAACAAGTCTATCCATAGACTCACCCTGCAACAAGGCATAGTTACGCAACGCAAGAGGTATGAATACCCTATTGATGATATCCATTTGCTCATCCTTGTCAAGGATGGGTGTATCTCCGTTGTTCACGGTTTCCATTACATCTAGTCGAGACTCTTCGTGTATCAATTCACCATTCCGATTAAAGAACAAGGCGTACTTCTCCATGGTATACTTTATTCCTCCATTGGTAAAAACAACTTTGAAACCGACCTTAAACTCATTATCTTCAACTTTTGCCTTGCCTGATGCCATCTTGAACAATGACTCGTTAGCATCAGCAAAGGCTTTGATGTCTGAATCATATACTTGGTCGCGAAGCAACCACATAAAGCCGTTGTAAAACTTTGACTTACCCATATTGTTGTCGGCATTGACAATGTTTATACCTGGCTTAAACTTGTACTCATTGTGTTCGTAACTTCCATAGTAGTTATAGA
>CAKUXP010000056.1 GCA_934700345.1 uncultured Fibrobacter sp.
TGGTAGCGGTTATTGGGAATTGACAGGTGGCGAATATGCCCAGCTTGGATCGACTCGTTGGGCGGCAAACGCCGATTCGGTCGATGGCATATTCGCGCAATACGGTGGTCGTGCCGAGTTCGCCGCACAGGGCGAAGGAAAAGTTTGGTGGTTTGGCGGCGGACGCAACAGTGTCACGGATCGCAATCTCTCGGCTCGTGCGCTCTATGTCAACCGAAAAGGCGTTGGGTATGTGTCCGACTGCGCGCTACAAACCTGCTGGGTCTCTCCGTACGGCATGGCCGATTTCGTCGTCGATGGTATGGAGGCCTCGTTGGAGTTCGCTTCTGGCTGTACGGTCGAGTGCAACGGCACGACTGGTTCGCATACGGCTTTTACGCTCAATGACGGCGACACGCTGATCACCGCCAAGCCCATCCAGCAGCGCTATACTTCGTCGACGGCTCGCGAGCTGGTTGTCAATGCCAACGGTGGCGTCATCCGGACGACTGCTGATTTGAATCTCCTTGGGCCCGCCGTCGGCGACATCAGAACGGCTGACCGCGTAGTTGTATACGAAAAGGGCATTACATTCGATACCAATGGCAAGACAGTGTCGATCTATGCGCCAATCGTCAAACCGACCGGATATGGCATTAAGTCCGTCAAACTCGCTTCGTGGGTGAATGAACTTGCGGGACTTGTTGGTGCTCCTGGTCTGAATGTCTATGACGGCGTCGGACATGATGCGACTCTAGTCGCCGAATTCGACTCGATGCGGAACTGCGTTACCAATATCCGCGTGGCATGTTCCGGATTCGGTTACACATCAGCGCCGCCGCAGATTGACTTACGCTATGCGAACAACCGCTATGCGTCGACCGCATCGAAGTCGCCTTTTGGGGCGATTGAGATGTATGAGCCGCAGGGCGGCCCCCTGGTTAAGGTTGGCGAGGGAACGTTGGTTCTCGGAACGGCAAACACCTATGCAGGATCCACCGTCGTTTCCAATGGCACACTCCGCCTTGCCGCCGCTAATGCCTTGCCGGCTAATACGGCCCTTGAACTTGCAGGCGGCACGCTGGATTTGAATGGCAATATGGCGACGATTTCTTCGATGAAGCTTGCGGGCGGAAAGCTTATGGGGGCGCCGGTCGGCTTTGTCGGACCTGCCGATTATACATTTGACATTCTTGCCCCTCAAACCGTCGTTTTCACGGAGAAGGTCGTATTCCCGCCGAATGCCCGCGTCATGGTACTCAACGCGGACAAAGCGGATCCCGAGAAGAAATACCGTCTGATGGAATTCAAGGCCGGGTATGAGGGCCCGAAGCCGGCGTTAGTCGGATTCGAGGGGGTCGATCCGGAATGGCATCTGGTGTGTGGCGCAAGTCTTCACCTGAGTGTCGTGCGCGGACTGTGCATCAAAGTCAGATAAGGTCGGATGATATGACGGGCGAAACGAACAGCAAACCCATCCGAAGCGTCCTCATTCACATTGGAACGAGGATGTGGCGGGATGATCCGAAAGACAATCCGGATACGCTTCAGCTTGACGAAACCGTTTATCGTGAGATGACGGAGAAGATGCCAGGGGCGGGTGTGAATATGGCGGTCTTGGACATTGGAGAGGCGCTCGTGTACCCCACGCATCCTGAGTTGGCGATCAAGGGGAGCTGGTCGCCTGAGAAGCTCCACGACGAGGTCGAACGGCTTCGTCAACTGGGCGTCGAGCCGATTCCGAAGCTGAACTTCTCGGCTTGCCATGACCTGTGGCTGGGTGACTACGCGCGAATGCTATCCACGCCGGAGTATTATCGCGTCTGCGCAGACGTGATCAAGGATGTCTCGGAAATCTTCGGGAAGTGCCGGTTCTTCCACATCGGCTTTGACGAGGAGGCGATCGGCGAACAGTCACATTTACTCTATGCGGTTGCGCGCCAGGGCGAACTTTGGTGGCATGACCTGCAGTGGTTTCTTGACCGCGTCGGCGAGACGGGCGCACGACCGTGGATGTGGGCCGATTCGTTCTGGCATCAGCCGGAGAAGTTTTCCGAACGAGTTCCGAGGAGTGTCCTCCAGTCCAATTGGTATTACGGGCGGACGTTTGACGAGAAGGGGCCGTTTGAGCGAGGGTATGAAAAGGTACGACTGGCCGCCTATACGGCGCTGGATCGGCTAGGCTACGAGCAGGTGCCTTGCGCCACGAACTGGGTGCCGGACTATTACGGCACTGAGAAAAACCTCGTCAACTATACGATGACGGTCGACTACTGCAGTCGCAATCTGACGCCGTCCTTGCTCAAAGGGTTCATGTTTTCGACGTGGGCCACGACGCAGGAGAAGAACCGTGGCCTTCTTGAAGAAGCGCTGGAGTTGGTGCACGAATGCAGATGAATGCTGTCGGTGTGGTCGTCCTGTGTCTGTTGGCAGGCGTCGGGCGTGTGGATCGGACGAAGTCGCGTCCGTCCCGCCCGTTTCTGGGAATCAACGAGGACAACGACCGCTATCTGTTGAGCGCGTCAAGGGATTCGACCCTCATGACCGAGGATGGCATCCGGGCTTATTTCGACTCTGTCGCAGCCGGAGGCGCAGTGACGCACTTCTTCATGTGTGTGAACGGACAGCGTACGAGTTATGACTCGAAGGTGTGGGAGCCGATCTGGCTCGGCGTGA
>CAKUXP010000057.1 GCA_934700345.1 uncultured Fibrobacter sp.
GACAGAAATACAATCAAAACGTATACAATCTGTTATTGACGAACGGAAAGACCAATACATGGAGACTGATTCTAATTGTCGTCCATGGATTATCGGTTTCTCAGGCGGTAAGGACTCTACTGTGCTACTTATGCTCACTTGGATAGCTATGCAGGAGTTAAGAGAAGAAGGCAAATTGTTAAAACGTAGGGTGTATGTAGTGTGCAATGACACTATGGTTGAGAATCCTATCATTGAAGAATATGTCTCTAATGTATTATTGAAGATTGGCGATGCTGCACGTGCGCAAGCAATGCCTGTACAGGTGGTAACTACAACACCTCAAATAGAAGATACGTTTTGGTATTGTGTGATTGGTAAAGGATATCCTGTACCTAACAATTCTTTCCGTTTTTGTACGGAAAAAATGAAGATTAAACCCACGTCAAAGTTTATAACAGAGCAAGTGGTATCTGATGGTGAAGCTATAGTTCTAGTAGGCACCCGCCTTACTGAAAGTCAGCAGCGTGAGCGTTCCATACGTAGACATGAGATTAAAGGACATCGTCTCTCAAAACATCCTCTCAATCCTAATACTTACACTTATGCTCCTATTAAGGAACTTATGCTTGAAGAGGTATGGTGGATAATTAACACCATTCCTTCGCCATGGGGGTTCGACAATAAAATATTGTTCAACATCTATCTTGATGCCTCAGCCGATGACTACGAATGTCCTACAGTTGTGACAGACAAGAGCCACAAGAGTTGTGGACAAAGCCGCTTTGGATGTTGGATTTGTACGGTTGTGAAAGAAGACAAGTCTATGTCATCACTTGTCAAGAAGGGTGTGGAATGGATGAAACCGTTACTTGAATACCGCAACCGACTTGTTGAAAACCGCAACATTTCGGAACTGCGTTGCTCCACACGCCGCAACGGTCAGGCAGCTATAGACGAGACGGGGCATAATCTTGGCAACTATACTATGGATTACCGTATAACAATGCTTCGCGACCTTCTACGAACACAAAAGAAGGTTCAAGAAAGCCATTCAAGCGTGCGTCTTATTACCAGCCAGGAACTTATAGCCATTCAGGTGATATGGTTTCGCGACGGTAACTTCACAACCACCGTGAATGACATATACAACGAGATCTATGGCTACAATATCCCCAATATGGAAATAGGTCTGCAAGAACGGCTTATGTTGGAGAAATCTTGCCATTCACCACAACACTTCCGTCTGATTCAAGAACTTCTTGCTTTACAGAAAAGCAAGATACTCTTAATGCGCAAGATTGGACTGCAAAATGATATAGAGGACAGGCTGGATACATTCATCAAAGAACAGGAACAGGCATGATTATAAAGAGTATAACATTAAACAATTTTCGCCTATATGAAGGAGTTAACACTATTTCGTTCGAGCCATGCACCGAGCGAAACGTACACCTAATATGCGGAGAAAATGGATTCGGAAAAACCACATTTTTGCACTCGCTCCTATGGTGTCTTTATGGACGCTTCGTGAGTGATGTGCCAGCTGCCGGACAGGACTCCAGCTCTGGTTATGCATCTATGTTAAAGAGCAATCTCAACATAAATGCCGACAAACGCCAAAAAAAAACTGTGACACCGGAAATCACAGCCTATATCAAACGACATGGCTATACCAATGAATTGGAATATATAAAAAGAGATTCTGTATACAGTGTTTCCATATGCTTCTCGGAATTGGCTATCCCTGCTATTCCGTGCCGTGACATTGAAGTAAGCAGAAGCTATGATGCCATCCTGCAAAAGGAGACGGTAGAGATTCTGATTGACGGCGACAGGAACGAACTGACCGAGGAAATTGGTCCGGAAGTTTTCATTAACGACTTCATTCTAAGCAAGAATCTTGCACGCCTTTTCTTTTTCGACTCAGAAGAAATAGTGGAGCTGGCAGAAACCTCCACAATAGCAGAGAAAAGACGTTTGGGACGCGCATACAGCGAAGTGTTGGGCATTCGCAAATATGAAGAATTAATATCAAATCTCGATGGACTAAAAATGCGTTATCGCAAGAAGTCGCGCGACATAGGCCTACGCCAAGAACTTGAAAACACATTGGCGCAAAAAGACTCGGTAGACAAGGAAATTCTGGATATCGAAAACAGCATTTCTAAATTAAATATCCAAATGAGCAAATACCGCGAGGAGGATGCTCAGGTTCTGTCAGAACTGTCACGAGAAGGCTCAAACGTAAAATCTGACGACATGAACCGCACAAAACAGGTTATCGAAACATGCAGAAAAAAGGATACAGAAATGAAGAGCCGCTTAAAGCAATTCATCGACTACGCCCCATTCGCCATTGCCGGAAAAGTATTTGCACAAGGCTACGAGCTTGCAAAGCTCGACCGTGAGACCATCGTCAGCAACAAGGCGTCTGTTGCCCAAAACGACGTGCTTGACTCCATCAACAGCGATTTAACGGCTTTGCTTGCTGCTTTGCCTGTCGGTAAGGAGAAGAAGACTGAGGCAGAGCGTAAGTTGAAGGACATCCTTGAGAAGTATCGGGGGAGCAAATCTAACCGCGAGGTGATGATGAACGTCGGCGAGGACGACTTTGCCGAGATAGAATCCGTATTTAACAGCATTACAAC
>CAKUXP010000058.1 GCA_934700345.1 uncultured Fibrobacter sp.
CTTAGAGCTTAGATTTGCAGACATCTATGTTCTGTTTTTCAGCAATTTAAATCCCGCAGTTCAAAGATCTAAGTTTTTTCGATTAAGCTCTGAATATCGGGTTTGACCCGGCAATCTGTCCTCAGTTCTAACCCAGAAACAGCGTGGCCTTGGGGGTGGTTGCAAGTTATCGGAACATAGAGCTTAGTGTAGAGAACTTAGCTAATCATAGACCGTTGTTAATAACAGTCTGTTCGCTTCAAATTTCTCGTTCCGAATCTAGCCGCCAGCTATCCTAAATTCTAAGCTCTCTCAACTAAGCTCTGAACCCCGTGTCCCGCTAGACGCATCCCAAAAGTTTAGACGTCCGCGGACTAATCCCTAATCCCTGTTCCCTAATCCCTAAACTTGACGTCCGCGGATCTAAGCACTCAGTTCTCTCAACTAAGCTCTGAATTAACAGTCTCATTATTTTTACATTTCACGGAAAGCGGAGAATATAATGAAAAAAATTTGGAAATCCCTGCTTTTTTTGGGAACCTTTGTCTTTGCGGAAGACATGACCGCTACGACGGCGAACGGCTCGGTCGTAATTTTGTACGATAACGGTCGCTGGGAATACTACCGGAACAATTCCAAAGTCCGCGATATCCGGGAATCGGCCATCCCGAAAGATATGCAGACGACTGTAACGATCGAATACGAGGACGCTTCGAAATTGCAGAAGGACATGCGGATGCGCTTGGAAGCGGATGATGTTTCCGAAGACGTCATTTGCGACAGCCTGCGGACGCTTCCGGCGGGCGGAATTGTACATTTTTGCGTTCCCGAAAATCAGGTGCACCGCGGAAATCCCCGAACGTTTACCTACTCGGTCTGGATCGGGAAAAAACAGGTTTACAGGTCGCAGGTTTCGGAATCGGAAGCGGTTCCGTCGGAAACGTCCGGAATTTCGTATCTGCTTTCCGTTCCGCTGCACACCAAGTTGCGCAACGAACATTTGAAAGCCCGCGTGGAAGACGGTCTCAGTTCTATCGATTTTGATATTCGCTAATGGAAAATCCTCGTTTTGCGGTTGTCGATGTCGAGACAACGGGCGGAAGGCCCGGCTGTGCGCGCATTATCGAAATCGGAATCGTTCTTGTCGATGACTGGAAAGTCACGCAGCACTTTGAATCCTTTGTAAAAACGTCGGAGGAACTTTCCCCGTTCATCCAGAACCTAACGGGAATCACGCCGAAGAAACTGGACAATGCTCCGACTTTTGACGAAATTGCCCGGAAAGTCGCGAAGCTTCTCGATGGTCGTATTTTCGTTGCCCACAATGTCGCGTCGGACTATAGCGCGGTCGCTTCGGAGATGAAGCGTTCCGGTCTGGATTTTTCGCCGGAGAGGCTTTGCACGGTCAAGCTTTCCCGCAAGGTCTTCCCGGGACTTCCCAAGTACAGCCTTCACGATTTGACGTTGTCGCTCGGACTTCCGGATTTTGAAAGCCATCGGGCGCTGAACGATGCGGTTGCCGCGGCGCGAATCCTGCTTCTTGCGCAGGAGCGCTTTGGAATGGAACCGATTGATGAACTTCTCCGTGGCGGAAAACGGCCTGTTTTCTATCCCAAAGGTTTCGACGACCGGAGAATTTTCCAGATTTCGCAAAAACCCGGAATCGTTTACTTTGTCGGGAAAAGCGGAATCCTGTATGCGACTGCGACGCGAAATGCCCGGACGCGTGTCTTGGAAATTCTTTCGCAGCGGAAGAGGAATCCGCTCAAAGGTTTTTTGGAAGGAATCGTGGATATCCGCGTGAAGGAACTCGGGTCGGAAATCTTGGCGAGGCTCTGCTTGGAATCGGAGCTTGCTGCAACACATTACCCGTGCAATGCGCTTCCCGCTAAAAAGCCGGACATCGGAGCGCCGCTTCCCGACTTGGCGGTGTTTCTTTCCGGGAGATTCCTCGGAGACCGCGGAGTCGTAATCGTCCGCCGTGGCAAGGTTCTCGGCTATACATTTGTCCGCGAAGAGGAAAGCTACAGCCTGTACGACATTTTGGACCGGCTCATTCTGTTTCACCAGACGGAAAATCTCGTGCCGATTTTGAGACCGGCTCTCCTCAGGAACGGGGTGCAATTTATAAAGGAAAAATGAAGACTGCTTGCTTTTGAACTATTAAACATAAGGTTGAAAAAAAATCTCTTTTAAACGCTTAAGTAAAAAATACTATATTTAAATTATGGTATGAAAACTGCTTTGGTTTTATTATTCTGCTGTTCGGTTTTTGCTGATAATGGCGCTCTTCCGTCTAAGTTTTCAATCTCTGCATATGCTGTAAATGATTATTCAGCATCATTGTAAGAACAGTAATCGACTTTTTTGATGCTTGCCCTGTTTTAAATGTTAACAAACGCGATTATATGTCAGAGTCATTTTCTTCTCGTACGATTGATGTAAACCGATTTGCTCGAATAAACCAACTGTTTAAAAATGAAAAAACTTCTACAATTCCTGATTCTAATCCTTTGCTCGTGTTCAATCGATAGCAAAGAAAGCGGAGAGAAGCTTTCTTTTCGAATGGTAGTGTCAAGGGTTTTTCGCAAAATAGTTTGTTCCAACGTAGATTTTAGGCCGATCTCATATTCTTTTTCAT
>CAKUXP010000059.1 GCA_934700345.1 uncultured Fibrobacter sp.
GCAATGGGTGCATAGTCCATAAACAACTTGAGAGATTTCTTATACTCTTCATCCTTTATCTTTAGCGTACTAATTAGAGCTTCTAGTCTAGCTATCTCGGACGTTGTGGAGCTTTGACCTTCACGCATAAGTTGCAACTGATAATCTGAATCTTTTTCTCTCAGAGCTTTCAGCTCAGCCTCGATGCTAGCGGTCTTATCTTTGTTCACATTTATCTTTTCAGAAAGAGACTCTTGACGTTCTAATAGTTTTTGAAGTTTTTCTCTTCCTTCTATATCTGAAGATTTGCGACGAAAACGAAGACGTACATTTTCTAGATTCTTCTTTAAATCTTCATATTTTCTTACGCCTAAAACTTCGTTATAAGCAGAGCATAGTTTACGACGATCGCTAGCACTGCCAGTTCCTGCCAATGCTACAATCTGCTCTGAATCAAAGAAGAAGAATCGCGCTATATCCTTATTTAGGATAAAGTCGTTAATAAATACGTCTGGTCCTATTTCATTAGCCAACTCATTCTTTGCACCATCTATCAAAATATCAACAGACTCTTTGTCTTGAATTATATCATATGATCGTGAAATTTTTATAGAGGTACACGGCAATGACGGTATTACGACTTCTGCAAATTCAATTGTGACAGAATATGTTGTAAGAGCTTTTAGTTGCTCTGTTTCCGGCGTATATCCCTTCTTCTTTATGGCAAACCGCACCTCATCACTTAGCACAGTCTCAGCTTCGGATAACACGTCGTTATTCATATTGCTTCGCAAAAACGAGTTGTATCCGCTGCTGTTTATATCCTTGCGAACTTCAACTTCGACCTCTGTCATTAACTTTCCATACAAGCACCATATAAGAGAATGTAAGAAAGTTGTTTTGCCAAAGCCGTTTTCTCCAGATATAAGCATTATGTTCTTTTCATCTGGATTTATAAAAGACAGCGTATTTACTCCTTTGTAAAGGCGGTAATTATTCAATGTAATACTTCTGATTATCATATATTTCCCTCCTTTACGTAAGTTTCAAGACGAGCTTCCAAATCTGTTGCAAGACCATATTTGCGCATAAGTAGCACCTTGTTTTTTTGCAAAGCTAGCAATTCTTGTATTAACTGATAATGATTATGGTTGTTTATACATGCTTTTTCTAAAAGCAGACGCTCTTGAAGTCCTATAGTTGTATTCGGTATGTTATAGCCATAGACTTCATTATATATATCATTGACTGTGGTCGTGAAGTTTCCATCACGATACCAAATCACCTGTATTGCAATCAGTTCTTGATTTGTAATCAAATCAATACTTGAACGGTAATCTTGCGTCTCTTTCTGAACCGTGAGTAACTCTCTTAACAACTGAATACGATACTCCATTGTATAGTTACCCATCTTGTGACCACTTTCATCTACAGCCCATTGACCGTTACGTCTTGTTTCACATCGGTAATCGGACACATTTCGATTTGCTATTAGACGGTCGCGAAATTCCAATAAAGGTTTCATCCATTTCACACCACTTTTTATTAGTGCAGACATAGACTTGTCTTCTTTAACGACTGTACATATCCAACAACCAAAACGACTTTGACCGCATGAGCGATGGCTATCATCCGTTACCACGGTAGGACATTCATAGTCATCTGCTGACGCATCAAGATATATTTTAAAAAGAATTTGATTATCAAATCCCCACGGCGAAGGAATAGCATTTATTATCCACCATACCTCTTCCAACATTAACTCCTTTATAGGTGCATATGTGTATGTATTTGGGTTTAGTGGATGTTTTGACAATCGATGCCCTTTAATCTCGTGTCTGCGAATCGAACGTTCACGTTGCTGACTCTCTGACAAACGAGTACCAACAAGGACAATAGCCTCTCCATCAGCAACCACTTGATCAGTTATAAACTTAGATGTAGGTTTAATCTTCATTTTCTCCGTACAAAAACGGAATGAATTATTAGGAGCCGGGTAACCCTTGCCTATAACACAGCACCAGAATGTATCTTCTAATTCCGGAGTTGTTGTTGCTACAGCTATCGGCATCTCTTGCTCTTTTGCAGCTTTACGTATTGCATCTAACACGACCGTAACATACTCCTCAATTACAGGGTTTTCCACCATCGTGTCATTACAAACAACAAACACTTGTCTTGTCAAACGATGACCTTTTTCTTTCAATTGCTGCAACGCAAGCCAAGTCAGCGTGAGTAGAACTGTCGAGTCCTTACCCCCGCTGAAGCCAATAATCCAAGGACGATTACACCTATCTTCCTCTAAGTATTGGTCTTTTAATTCTTCAATAATATCATTGATACGCTTAGATATCTTCATTATAACATTTACTTATTTGAACTATTGCAATCGCTCCACCTTCCTCACTCCATCCTCACCAGATCCGAAATCTCGCATTCAAGGAGTTTCGCAATCTTGACTAAGGTTTCCAGTGGTGGTTGGCTGCTGTTAGTACACCACTTACTGACAGTGGTTGGTGCTACCCCCAACTACTCAGCAAGCCATTTGTTTGTCCTCATCTTGTCCGCGAGGACGACTTTGATGCGATTGATATTGTTAGCTTCTCTTTCTTTTGCCATGGTGACTATTATCT
>CAKUXP010000060.1 GCA_934700345.1 uncultured Fibrobacter sp.
AGGTCGGAACTTGCCCGACAAGGAATTTCGCTACCTTAGGACCGTTATAGTTACGGCCGCCGTTTACCGGGGCTTCGATTCGGCGCTTCGCTTGCGCTGACGCCTCCTGTTAACCTTCCGGCACCGGGCACGTGTCAGGCCATATACGTCCCATTGCTGGTTTGCATGGCCCTGTGTTTTTGGTAAACAGTCGCTTCTGCCGTTTCTCTGCGGCCCCCAGCGGCCCCGCGCTGTCCGCGCTCACCGCCGGGGGCTCCCCTTATCCCGAAGTTACGGGGTCAATTTGCCGAGTTCCTTCTCCTGGGTTGTCTCAAGCACCTTGGGCTGCTCGCCCTGTCCGCCTGTGTCGGTTTGCGGTACGGGCTCCCTCTCGGCTCCCTTAGGGGGTTTTCCTGGCACCGGCCTGGACCTCTCGGATTCGGGCCGAGGCCCTCCTCCGGTCCGGAGTCTGGGGCACGTGCCCGGGGGATTTGCCTCCCGGGCGCCTTGCGCTCCTTCCGCGGCATCCATCAGCCGCTCGGTCCTGTCCGATGCGTCGCCCCGTCGGTCGTATCGCCTCGAGGGAGGCCGGGGATTCTTCGCCCCGTCTCCATCGGCTACGCCTCTCGGCCTCGCCTTAGGTCCCGGCTGACCCCGGGGAGATTAACTTTACCCGGGAAACCTTGGACTTTCGGTGCGCGGGCTTTCCACCCGCGTTTTCGCATACTCATGCCAGCATTCTCGTTTCCGGTACCTCCAGCGCGCATCGCCACGCGCCTTCCCAGGCCTGCGGAACGCTCTCCTACCGCTCCCCCTCGCGGGGAAGCCCACGACTTCGGTGACGCGCTTAGTCCCGATAATTTTGGGCGCGGGACCGCTCGACCAGTGAGCTATTACGCTTTCTTTAAAGGATAGCTGCTTCTAAGCTAACCTCCTGGCTGTCTGAGCAGTCCCACATCCTTTCCCACTCAGCGCGTACTTGGGGACGCTTAGTCGGTGGTCAGGGTTGTTTCCCTTTCGTCCGCGGATCTTATCACCCGCGGGCTGTCTGCCGCGAAACGGATCGGCGGTATTCGGAGTTTGGTTGGGTTTGGTAAGCGGGTGTGCCCCCTAGTCCATCCAGTGCTCTACCCCCGCGATCCTGTCGCGACGCCATACCTAAATATGTTTCGGAGAGAACAAGCTATCGCCCAGTTTGATTGGCCTTTCACCCCCACCCACAGCTCATCCGGACACGTTTCAATGTATATCGGTGCGGCCCTCCACGGGGTGTTACCCCCGCTTCAGCCTGGCCATGGGTAGATCACTAAGGCTTCGTGTCTGCCGCGTACGACTCGGCGCCCTGTTCAGACTCGCTTTCGCTGCGGCTCCGGCCCTGCGGACCTTAGCCTCGCCGTACACGAGCAACTCGCTGGCTCATTAAACAAAAGGCACGCCGTCAGGGGGATGAATCCCCCCTCCGACAGATTGTGCGCACACGGTTTCAGGCGCTGTTTCACTCCCCTCTCGGGGTGCTTTTCACCTTTCCCTCACGGTACTTGTCGCTATCGGTCATCCGCTCGTATTTAGCCTTGGAGGGTGGTCCCCCCGGATTCAGGCAGGGTTTCACGTGCCCCGCCCTACTCAGGATGCTGCCAAGCGCAGTCGAGGGTCCCTACAGGCCTGTCACCTGCTACGGGGGGGCTTTCCATCCCGCTTCGGTCCCTTCTCCTGCGTCACGCGGCAGTCCTTCAACCCCGGGATCGCTCCCGGTTTGGGCTAATCCCCGTTCGCTCGCCGCTACTTGGGGAATCTCGGTTGATGTCTTCTCCTCCGGCTACTTGGATGTTTCGGTTCGCCGGGTTGGCCTCCCCGGGCCTATGTGTTCGGCCCGCGGATGCCCGGATCGCTCCGGGCGGGTTGTCCCATTCGGATTCCCGGGGGTCGCGGGCTCCTTGCGCCTCGCCCCGGATTTTCGCAGCTTGTCGCGTCCTTCTTCGCCGACGGATGCCTAGGCATCCCCCGTGTGCGCTCTCTCGCTTAATTCCTTCAATCCAGCGACTTAGCTCTTCGCCTCGCATGAGCAGCCCGGCGCCCCGCCTCGCGGCTGGGACGCCCTCTAGCTTCTTTGCTTCGCTTCTCGCTTGTTTCACTTTTCTCTGGAATTGCTTTCCCGTACTGTCAATCGTCTCCGCTGCGCTAAGGCAACGAATGAAAACTT
>CAKUXP010000061.1 GCA_934700345.1 uncultured Fibrobacter sp.
GTGACGTCCTCTACGCGGCGGACCGATACGCCGGCAAGGTACATCTCGATGAGGGATTCCTCGACGGACGATTCGCGACGCTTGTAGCGCTCGATGATGGCCGTCTCGAACGGGGCCAGGCGGAGTTTCGGGACGGAGAGCTCCACTTCGCCAGCGGACGTAAGCAGTTTGCGCTGATAGTGGCCGCTACGGTAGTTCTGGCGCCCTTCGGTGCGTTCATGCTTCTCGGCGTGGCACAGCTCGGCTGCCTCCTCGTCCAGCATCGTATTGAGGGTCTCCTCGATGGTCTTCCGGATGACTCCCTTCAGATCGTTCTTGAGGCCTTCTTCGTCGATTTTGATTATATTGTTGTCCATAGGATGGTCCTTTTTTTTGTGTTTGATTTGTGGTTATTTCAAATCTAAAAATTGGAACATCCTGTTTTTTTTACCCCCTTACGGGAATTTGCGAAAGAAAATATACGTTACCCAAAGCGGTTTTCGACGGCGGGAGCCCGGTACAGGGAAGAACAACCGGCGATGAGCAACCTTGTCGATAAACGTCTCGCAGTTTTTATCGCCCTTTTCGGACGCATTGTATTGCAATAGTTCACGAGCGTGCGGAAAGTCTCCTCGCCTTCTAAAACGATGAAACCGCTCCGACAAATGCCGAAGCGGTTTCAAAAGATTTTGAAAGTTTATCTACAAACCAGATTTTCAATCCCGGACGCAGCGGATCGAGAAGGCGTTCTTTTTCAAAGGGGTATCCCGGAGCAAATCGACATCGCCATTTTTCAGGTAGCGGCAAAAGGATCCGTTTGTCGCACCGTCAACCGTTGTCGCAGTCCAGAATATGGCATATCCGCCGGCTCGGATAAATTCATCATCCTTGTTTCTGTTACCTGCCGGGAGCGCGTTAAACCTGAAGATGTCCAAGCCGGCCATGTCGTTTTTTACCCAGCTTTGCGACCGGAGGCTCAGAGCGACGCTTTCCCCGCCGTTGTTTTCCTGCACAAAGGCTTCGAGGGCATTCCATTCCGAAGTATCCGGCAAGTGGAAGCCTTCGGGGCAAACTCCGCGAACGACTGCGGACGGAGAACAGGCGACACCGTCGCCGCAAAGCTTTCCGCTCTCGCCAAAGACGCCCGCCGAATCCATCGCCGCGGACCACATATAGAGACGTCCATACTTGTCGCAGGAATCTTTTGAATCTCCGTAGCAAAAACTTTTCGCCGTCGAGGCTTCATACGCATAGTTCAGGTTTTCCGCCATCCAGGTTTGTCCGCCGATTTGAACCGTCCGATAGACCTGCCTGTCACGATGGTCGCAGAGGCTCTTGTCCGGGTCATACGGATTCTCTCCGCAAAATGCCTTGTACAAGGTAACCGAATCTTCTCCACAGATTTGCATCAAGGTGCCGTCGCCATTGTCCGTAAGCGAACAGCCTTCACCGTCCTTGCCGTCTTTACCATCCTTGCCGTCTTCGCCTTTCGCTCCATCTGCGCCATCGACTCCGTCCTTACCCGCCGGGGAAACGTTTTGCCAGGCGGAATCCGCGCACACATAGACCGCGTTTTCCTTTTGCGCAAACATCATTTCGCCCGAACGATCCGCCGTACATTTGCCAAGCGAATCCGCCGAAGCGACAACTCCGATTCCGGTCACCTCGTTCGTCACGTTGCTTACCTTAGAGCTTATCCCTAAATAGCATTGACTTTCCTAAGGGCGATGATTCCTGCGGCAAGGTGCAGGAGTGCCATGTA
>CAKUXP010000062.1 GCA_934700345.1 uncultured Fibrobacter sp.
CCTCTTCCTAATGCAGCCAATAGACCAACTATATTAAGATGGTATGGTGCAAGAATTCCTAAGGACGATCAATGCCCATTATGTTCAAAGAAACAAATGATTCTGGAAGAAGGACAGGAATTTGAGAAAGGTCTTGGAGACAATCTGGAAGGTGTTGATATAAACGAACTTTTATAATAATATGGACTTCTCAAGATTTACAGATATATCAAAGCAAACAGTTCAGAAGGCTTACCAGTTAGCCCGTGAATTTCACTGTGCATCAATTGAACCACAGATTATGATGGTCGCCCTGATGCAGGAAGGGCAAGACATGGTTTACTTCATGCTTAGACAGCTTAATGTAGACAAGACGGCATTTTTTCAGGCTGTCAGTGATTCTATTTCTCATTTACGCCAGGAAGAGAATGAACACCCCAATATCCCGGAAAATCTTGAGCGAGTTCTTTCAAAAGCCGACGATCTTGCAGAATCTACAGGTTCTGCTGTTGTAGCGTTGGAACACATATTTTGGGCCTTTCGTTGTATCAATGGTCCTGTATGTGAAATAATGAAGAGATTTGGCATAACAGAGTTGGAACTCAAAAATGCCGTTGAACTATTCAGAAATGGCAACTTTAATCAATCGGGCGAATTGGTATCTCCCGAAGACACACAAAAGCCAAATCTGATGAAATATGCGAGGAATCTTAATAAGGAAGCAGAAGAAGGTGTTATAGAACCATCAATAGGTCGTGATGCTGAGATCAGAAGAATATTGCAGATTATTTCCAGAAAAACTAAGAATAATCCTATTCTTGTAGGTGAGCCAGGTACAGGAAAGACAGCAATTGTGGAGGGCTTAGCCCATAGAATAATTAGAGGTGATATCCCTCTTGAACTTAAAGGAATTAAGGTATATTCTTTGGACTTGACTGCGCTTATGGCTGGTGCAAGTGTTCAGGGTGAGTTTGAGACACGTCTTAAAGGATTGATAGAGGAAGTTATCTCGGATAAAGACATACTTTTATTTATTGATGAGATCCATCTCTTGGTAGGTGCAGGTCGCACTTCAGGAGCAATGGATGCTGCCAATATTTTAAAACCAGCTATGGCCAGAGGCCAAATAAAAGTAATTGGTGCAACTACAACTGACGAATTTAGAAAGTACATAGAGTCTGACAAGGCTTTTGCACGTCGATTTCAGACAATCACTGTAGATGAACCAGATGTAGATTCTGCCATCACAATTCTACGTGGGATTAAAAATCGTTTCGAGAAATTTCATCGAATCAAAATACTTGATGAAGCAGTCGTTGCAGCAGTAAATTTGTCCTATCGTTATATCAATGAACGATTCCTTCCAGATAAAGCAATTGATTTGCTTGATGAAGCAGCTTCTCGCATGCGTATTGCTCGATCATCCGTTCCTGTTGAATTAGATGATTTGTCTCGCATGATTAGAAGTAAAGAAATGGAACGTGAATCAATCCGTCAAGATAATCAGAATCAAGATTTATCTGGATTAAATTTGGAGATTGCTA